>NZ_VRTT01000086.1 GCF_008017805.1 Paenibacillus sp. N3.4
CTGAAAATTCTGATCATTATACTTGAAATTTATTTGCTTATTTTTTATCCATCGTCCCGATGGATAATCCTACCTTACACAAACTTCTTGACGCTTCCACCTTCGCCGCTGTTTCCGCCTTTCCCTCCTGCTGTAAGCACGGTTTTCAGCTTTACAGCTTGAATCACGCAAGTTTTCCCGTCTGTAAGACCGGAAAACAGCGTTACAGCGCACCTTCGCCGCTGTTTCCGCCTTTCCCTCCGCTGTAAGCATGGCTTTCAGCTTTACAGCTTGAATCACGCAAGTTTTCCCGTCTGTAAGACCGGAATACAGCATTACAGTACTTCTTTCGCATTCACAGGCGCACCTAACCTGCTGTCGTCAGAATCAATTTACTACTAAACGTGCGCCAAAGCTGTCAAGCATGCTCGCCCATAAACAAAAAGCTCCAAGCCGCTGACGCATGCTTGGAGCCTTCCTTTTTTCCCTAAAGAAACTTGATGCAAACCGGTCGCGATACCGCGACGATTGCCCCGTTTCTTGCAGCATCCCGGTTTCCGCATCCACGCGGAAACCGTAATGCTGTTCGAGTCCTGGTTCGCCGCGAGGAGGAACTCCCCCTGCGGCGACAGAGCAAAGTTCCGCGGCGTCCGCCCCAGCGTCGCCTGCCAACCCACGACCGACAGCGTGCCGCTGGCTCGGTCTACCGCATACACCGCGATACTATCGTGTCCGCGGTTGGATGCATACACATGGCGGCCATCTCCAGAGAGATGGATGTCCGCACATGTGTTTTCGCCGCTGAAGCCCTCGGGCAGCGTCGAAATGCTTTGGAACGCGGTCAAAACTCCCGCGTCTGCTTCAAAGTGCAGCACGGTAACCGTGCTGTCCAGCTCATTGATCGCGTACACATACCGGCTGTCCGCGCTATAAGCCAAATGCCGCGGGCCCGCCCCCGGCTTCATCGCCGCTTCGCTATGCGGATGAAGCAAGCCGCTCTCCGCGTCAATGGCACTAACCAGCAGCCGATCAAGTCCCAAATCGGCTGAAATCACAAACCGATTGTTCGGTGACGGAACAATCGAATGCGCATGCGGAGCCTCTTGACGATCCGTCTGAGGCCCCAGTTCCCCTTCATGCTGCACCAATTGCGTATGCTGCCCAAGCCTGCCGTCTCCCTCAATAGGGAAAACCGTCACGCTGCCACTTGAATAATTCGCAACATACACGTGATTGCCTATCTCCTCCAAACTAATATAACAAGGCGCTGAACCATGCGTAGGCTGTTCATTTAATTTGCTCAGCTTTCCGGTTTCCGGCTCAATCTGATACGCGGCCGCCGAGCCGCCGAGCTCACCTTGAAAAGTCTCAGCTTCACTAACGGCATACAGAATCGTACGTTTTTCATTGAGCGCAAGGAAGGATGCATGAGGCAAGTCTGAATAAGATGCTATTTGTTTTATGCTTCCGCTGACAGGATCCAGCTTGTACAGACCAATACCATCTGGGTGTTGTTCATCCGTATAAGATCCCACATAAAAATACTGCCAATTATGTTCTTCATTTCCCTCATATTCTTCAATCATGCCATCCAAAACCTCCATCCAGAATACGTTTCTGTCTTTCCATAACTTTCCTCTACTCATCTTACCAAGATTTGACCCATTTACCTAATCGCCAGAAGTTCACTAACGTTCAACTACTCTCCCGCTTTTTTCAATCTCTGGGAGAATCGAAATCAGATCGCTATTTAGAGGATTGCGTTTCATTTCCGACATCGAATTCCTTTCAGTCAGAACTTTAATTTCAATGGGCGCGCGTTGTGGCGCCGACGCATGGCGGCGGTCAAACCCAACAACTTATCGATGAAATACGAGAATCCCAAACTTCCTCGGTAAATGAAACTGAACGGCTCCTGTAGGAGACCATGCCCAATAATGTCGGTTTCCTTGTGGATCGTCATCGATTCGGAACGCATTCCAACGCCACTCTATTCCATCTGAAGGTGGCTGCCCTATATCGGTGAATGGAATTTTCATCTCATACGTTCGTCTCCCATTACTTTCAAGCCTTACCGTCGTCTCTAACCCGTTCGCATCCCATGATGTATCGACATCGATATGCCCTTGAAGATCATTTTTGATCATGGCATCAAATACAACATTCCGCGGACTAACCTCAAATTCGTAATACATCTCCCCAGTACCTGTAAGGTCTAGAAACACTTCCACTACATCCTCAAGAAATAACGGATCATCCCGATTAGTCATCGTCGCCACAGTATGATCATCCTCACACATAAAACGTATGAACAACGCTTCTTCGGACCAACAAGCTTTAACCGATGTTTCGAGCCTAGGAGCCGCACCTGTAACAACCTCTACTAAGCTTATTGACTCGATACGGTGCCACGATATCTGTCCTGGCGGATCATCGAAAAAATAACAATCATATTTCATAAACATATTCCTTCCTCTATTCATAAAACACTTAAAGTCTTCGAATGCTTACGTCCATTATATCGTAAAAAACAAAAATCCCCCCAGATGAGGGAGGATGTGCCCATGATTTTTCTAAAGTCATTTTAATGGTTCGTTCCAAGCAAGAATCTCTCTATTAGTTGACTTGTACCCAAGCGCCACATTGATCGGCAGATGCAATCTCCGACTCGATGATGGCAATACTGCCCATCGTGCTCGCAGGTGTAGCTGTATGAAGCGGCTCTTGCCTCGATAAAGATTCGACAAAATACTTAAGCTGATAATAATACCCTAAATCTGATGATAACTCAGGCGTAAAGCCGGCAGTTTCATTCGGATTAACTTGAACGCGACCATTATGGAAAACAAGGTTGCCTTTTTCAAAGTTAACTCGATAATGCATCTCAAAACCATAGTCCCCCTGCAGAGTCCAATCCGCTTGAGCATTGATAACCTTGCCATCCGGGAACGAATAATTCGTGGAAACAACATCGTAGCCGCTGCCCGATACGACATTTCTCGCCAGACAAGATACAGCATCCGGCTTCCCAAATAACCAATGGATCATATCCGTATCGTGAACATGCATATCCAGCATAGCTCCGCCGCTCTTCTCTTTCTGCGTTAGCCAAGCACCCCATGTCGGTGTGCTGCCACCGCGATAAAAATAGCCGCTATTTACCTTACCAAAGGTTTCATTATCTATCATTTCTTTTAAATATTCATAAGCCGGCCAAAAACGAAGGCATTGTCCAACCATCAAGTGCTTCCCATTCACTTCTGCGCTATCGATCATTTCCTTGCACTCAGCGGAGTTCAACGCCATTGGTTTCTCGCATAGGACGTGCAGCCCTTTGTTTAAACATTGAATCGCTATTTCCTTATGCAGAAAAGTCGGAAGTGTTATATCCACACAGTCAAGCTGTTCCTTCTCCAGCATTTCCTTAACGCTTGTGTATCGGTTAAAACGCTCGAAATCAATAGCCGTTGAGCCCGTATCCAAATTTCCACCCGCAGAGTTACCTTTCAGCTTTTCCATATCCACGTCACAGATGGCGACTACTTGAATCGGTTGGCCTTCTTGCTCAAGTCGCAAATAATTTTCAAGATGCGTTCTTCCCATAAAACCTAAGCCGATTAGTCCAATTTTCAGCATACGTCATTTCCTCCCCAATATGGCGTCCATAGAGCCAGAAGTGTTATAAACGATTTGTTTCGCGTGGTGCTTATAGGTCGGAATCATTTCGGCAATGACATAATCATCGTAGCCTATTGCGTGTAATGCTTTTACAACTACCGGGTAGTTAACATCACCAGCCAAAAGATCCACAAATCCGCTAAGCCCCCCAGCCTCACGACGATAATCCTTAAAATGCACCTTCTTAATGCGTTTGTCCAAAATAGAAATCCAATGTTCCGGATATCCAGCATATAATACGTTGCCTACATCAAAATAAGCGCCAACGTAATCGGAATTGATTTTATCTATAAAATCTCTCAGTTCAAGTGGAGAGAGCAAAAATTTATTCCAAACATTTTCGATACCGATCGATACTCCCACGGATTGTGCCTCTTTTGCCAACTCCGATAGAGCTTCTAAAGCCAAATCATAGGCCTTATCGTAGGGCACTGCTTCTGAATCAGGAATAAAATCGACACCAACAGCACCAGGAACAACTAAAATCGTATCCACGCCAAGAATCGCAGCAGCTTCAAGCTGTTTTTTTACGATGTTTTTAGCCTTGTCCCGAGTATGCGATTCAGAGCTCGTTAGGGAATACGTCCAATATAAGCCACTGGCCAAACTCGTTAGTTCGATGCCTGCATCCGAAGCCCGCTTCTGATATTCCCTTATCTCGGACTCCTTGCTTGCAAGGCTCAGCTCTCCCGTTTCATTCAAGGCAAGTTCTATTCCTTCAAACCCCGCATCTACAGCTAGATCTATGCAATCAGCAACTTTCATATCGCCCGGAAAAGACCATATATTTATCCCTTTTTTCACCGTCATCAGCCTCCTGTTCCTGTTCTCACACTGCTTATTATAGTGGAAAAAGGGAGGCTCGCATTTACCAAAAAAGCCGAACTATTTGCACTTCTTAGCCCTCCATATGCTACAATCAAAGAGTCGCATGTATTTGAAAGGATGACTTACATGGAGTTTGTCAGAACATCATTAAAAGAATCGATTTCGATTGAAAAGCTGATCTCCTTTCATTATTTTGAATATGCCAAAGGGTATGAGTTCGATGGAGAGCAGCATGATTTTTGGGAATTTTTGTACGTCGACAAAGGGGAAGTTGATGTACAAGCGGATGATAGAAGCCTGAAGCTGCGCCAAGGAAACATGATCTTTCATAAGCCTGATGAATTTCATACCGTTCGAGTCAATCAGGAGCATAAACCTCCAAACCTCATTGTGATTTCATTCGAATGTTTGTCGCCTGCGATGGATTATTTTCACAACAAAGTGATTGCACTGAAGGATCGGGAGCGGAACCTGCTCTCCTCTATTTTGCAAGAAGGATTTCAAACTTTTTATCCACCGTTTGATAATCCTGCCATTCATCATTTAGAAAGAAATCCAAACGCTCCATTCGCCAGCGAGCAGGTGATTAAATCCTTTTTAGAAATTTTACTCATTAATTTGATCAGAGATAATGAAGACAATGCCGGCCGACAAACAACGACCAAACTTTCCTCTGCACAAAAAGAAAAAGCCGAACAACAAGCTGTTCAGCAAATCATTGATTATATGAAACAACATATGTCCAGCTCGCTCTCACTTGATGAGATATGCAGAGCTTTTCACTTAGGAAAAAGCAGACTGAAAGATATGTTTCAAAGTCAGTTAGGCTCAGGAGTCGTGGAGTATTTCAAGCACCTAAAGGTAGAAGAAGCCAAAACCTTAATCCGCGAACAAAAATATAATGTGACCGAAATTTCCGCGATACTCGGATATGGGAGCATTCATTATTTTTCCAGAGAATTCAAGAAAATGACCGGCATGTCACCATCCGAATATGCAAAAACAGCGAAGGCAAGAATACATTCTTGATGCCAGAACTGATCCATCCCATACACCCCAAGCAGGGTGTATTCTTTATTTTTGAGCAACATCATTCAAGAACTGTCTTTATCTTTATGGTATGTTATCCATACATGATTAGACAACAAGGAGGACCCTATGGCACATGAAGTTCGAAAGGTATGCTTTGATAAAGATTTAAAGGTGGAAGCTTATCGCTTTAAAGGCATTATGCAGAAGTTTCCCAATCACTTTCACGACTATTATGTCATTGGCTTTATAGAAAAGGGTCAGCGCTATTTGGTATGTAAAAATGAGGAATATATCATCAACTCCGGCGATGTGATCCTATTTAATCCAAAGGATGCCCACGCTTGCGAGCAAATGGACGGAAAAACACTGGACTATCGATGCATCAACATATCAGTCGACATTATGCGTCAGACCGTACGGGAAATCACAGGCCGGGAGTACCTGCCCCGTTTTACGCAAAATGTTCTCTATCAAAATGAACTTGCCGCCTCCTTACGAGAGCTGCATCTTATGATTTATCAGGAAGATAAGGATTTCAAAAAAGAAGAACTGTTTCTGTTTCTTATCGAGCAGCTGATTCAGGAATATGCGGATACTGTTTCTACACAACCTATACACGAGACGACCTCTGAAGTTAGAGCGGTTTGTGATTATTTGGAATCTAATTACGCAACAACCATTACGCTTGACCACTTGAGTGCTTTAACGAAATTAAGCAAATACCATTTGCTGCGTTCTTTTACCAAACAGAAGGGAATCTCTCCATACAGTTATCTCGAAACGATTCGGATCGGCCATGCAAAGAAGCTTTTGGAGCGTGGCATCCCGCCTATGGAGGTCGCCTTTCAAACAGGCTTCAGCGACCAAAGCCATTTTTCAAACTTTTTCAAAAAGCTAATTGGTTTAACGCCGAAGCAATACTTGAAGATTTTTACACCTGAGATACAAGCACATCCGCTCATTGGAAAGGAAAAATAATTATGGATTCCAGCCGGATATCAGCCGGGCACTTGTCAGCTTTTATTACTATTTTGATTTGGGGGACAACATTTATATCTACCAAAGTATTATTGACTGATTTTACTCCCCTAGAAATACTGTTTTTCCGTTTTATAATCGGTTATGTGACGCTGCTGCTTGTTTATCGCCATCGTGTAAAGACAAAAACGTTTAAAGAGGAACTGCTATTTATCACAGCAGGGCTTTGTGGCGTCACGCTTTACTTTTTACTGGAAAATATCGCTCTTACCTACACGCTTGCTTCGAATGCAGGTGTGATCGTTTCCATAGCACCGTTTTTCACAGCTGTTTTGGCGCACTTCTTTTTAGAGGGTGAAAAGCTTCGCCTTCCTTTTTTTGCAGGGTTTATCATCGCTATCATAGGTCTTATCTTAGTTGGATTCAACGGCAGTTTTTTATTAAAGCTGAACCCTTTAGGGGACCTCTTAGCGGTCTTCGCTTCCATCGTTTGGGCCGTTTATTCCGTTTTAATGCGAAAAATAAGCCATTTCGGTTATCACACCGTCGGGAGCACCCGCAAGGTATTTTTCTATGGATTGCTGTTCATGGTACCTGCTCTGTTTGTGCTGGAATTCAACTTCGGAATGGATCGATTCACAAGAATGCCTAATTTACTGAACCTTTTATACTTGGGCTTTGCCGCTTCCGCCTTATGTTTTGTTAGTTGGAACTGGGCTGTCGGGGTTCTGGGCGCCGTAAAAACAAGCTTGTATATTTATATTGTGCCTATCATTACAATAGCGGCTTCTTCCCTTATTTTGCAGGAGAGAATTACATGGGTAGCGTTAGTAGGAGCCTTTCTCACTTTGGTAGGTCTGTTTGTTTCGGATCGCTCGAAATTCGATTATAAAAGAAAGAAACATATAATTAGTAAAGGAGCCTCATAGGGCTCCTTCTTTATTTCACTCTAGGCAGTTGATTCAATTGATTTTGAAGCTCTTTTAATTTTTTTTCTTTGTCAAATAGCAATGCACTAATCTTACTATATTCAGACTCACTGGCGTCATGGTCATCGAGATACTTTTGTGCGATTCTATTTCATGACTTAAGACATCGATTTGTCCTTTAAGGATGATCGTTGGATCCGAACTATTTTGCAAGGCCGCAATCTGCGCCTCAAAGTCGGCAATGCGTTTTTCACTTTCTGAAATTTGATTATTCATTTCAATAATGACCTTTTGTATATCTTCCTTAGGTACAGTGGATTCCTTTAATAAATTCGAATTGGCTATAACCACACTTTTATTAAATGCAATAAGATGCTTATCTCCGTCTATTCTCTTATTAAGTTCATCAATCTGGTCCTGCACCGACTTCAGCGGCTGTGCGGGCAGCGATGCTGCTGCCTTCTCTTTGAGCTCAATGCCCAAATCAGCATTGAACATCACATCCATGTTCAGCGCTTCTCCGATGGCCCGAACAGGTAAATAGCTCGTTCCCTCCAAGACAACAGCTTGTGTCGTCAGAGATTTGCCGGCAATTTTTACCGGGAACTGACCCTCGATTTTCTTTCCTACGATACTCGCAATTTCATCTGCGTAAGCCGTTCCTGCAGCCGTCACAATGGCTCCTACGAGGAATCCTATTATATATTTTCTCATTACCCCAACCCTTTGCCGTTTTTTACGAGTATACGGCATGTTTCGTCGTTTGTTAAGTAATCTGCCAAAATTGCGCAGAAACAAAACTCAACAGAGTTTTAAAAGTTGACAAAAACCAGTTTAACACTTCGTGTTATTGACTGGTTTTTTTAAAAATAGCGAATGAATAGTCTACTGTACATAGCTTCGGCAAGAAACAGAGGTCTATCACAATTATTAATTCTTATCTGCTGCGATCAACAGAAAAATCGGACGACGGGTTTCGTCTCGCATTTCGGGATACTTCGCCAGTGTTTCCTGTGTTGGTTGAGGTTCGGATACCTTGGTAATTGTAAATCCCGAATCAATTAACGCATTCATATAGGTGGCGATAGTTCGATGGTACTTGCTGACATCTTGCCTCTCGCAGACCTTCACTCTGATAGTCGTCAACAGGCCAATGTAATCGCTCGCCTTGCGGACCATAATACCAGTCTTGTGCAGCGAGTGCGGTAAAAACCGGATGTTCAACTGAGAGTATAAAGCTGCCCCCTTGTACAAGACAATGATGAACTTTACGGCAAATGATATCAAAACGTTCGACATAATGAAGGGCAAGCGAGCTTATCACCACGTCGAATTCCCCAGCTCTAAAGTCAATGTCTTCAATCGCCAGCTGACGATACTCGATCGCGGAATCGATCGTGATTTCTCTGGCATGAGCTAACATTTTCTCAGAGAGATCTACCCCCACCACTGACCTGGCCTGCTGCTCGCGCGCATATTGGCAATGCCAACCAAAACCGCATCCAAGATCAAGCACATTTTTATCGTGAAGTTCAGGAAGCATCGTACGAAGTACAGGCCATTCTCCAGCAGCATTTAGTCCACCGATCGAACGAGGCATCTGACTGTATTTTCGAAATCCGAGATCATCATATTTGTTCTGTTTCATAGTAACCAAAAACTCCTAACTTGATCTTTTTTTCACCTTGTCAAAAGTTAAGGTTCTCCATATGGTCCCCTTTTTGATCAAAGTTATCTATACTTTACCATTACACAATAAATAGGTTCTATTGAAAATTTCATTTTAATTAATAAATACTGCCCGTCAACTAAGCTTTATGAAAATCTTTTATTTACTTCGTACAACTATATAAGTTGAACGAAAGAATCCCGCATGCCTGAGGAATAGCAAGAGTATACATTGTCCAGTAGAGGATACAACGAAAAGGAAATTCCTGCAATCGTGCAGGCTTTTTTAATCGAAATGGCTTATTCATGAGGAATTCCTGCAAAAGTGCAGGAATTCGCACGGATTATGGACCCAACTCAAACGGGAGCGGAGAAAACATGTAGATTCGCATGAATGTAATCACGCGAATCGATGCGGAGAAAAAAAGATGTACAATTGCAGTAATTTTTATCATTTTCTTCACAATCCTTGCTCTGGAATAAATCCTTTCCATTGAAACGAGAACCATTAGTTCAACATATATAGGATGGATTTTACTTCCAAAATAACATTGCCCCTCCCCCGCGACTATGGCCTATCAGATGAAGATGGTCAACGTCGGCATAACTACTCATTGGGGGATTTTGGTTACGTACTGCTTGATACAAGAACTCTGAGATCAGCCTGCTTGAATACGGTGAATACGATTGGCTAACCCACCGGCATATGTAAAAACGACCTGTTGCAGCCGCACCTTACAAGTGCGAAGCAATAGGTCGTTTTTTTAAGGCAGAAGCTCGTAGATGGTCGGAGTGATCCCCGTTCCTTCATACTCGCGCAATATTACATGTCTGTAAGCAGCCATATCAGAAAGCGTAGCTAGGATATAGGTATGGTTTTCCGGGCTTTTGTCCGTTCCATCCTCCAAATGCGGCACCACACTTTCCTTCTTGATTTGCTCCAATGAAGTATAAGTGAATCGCCCCCAAGGTTCGGTACCTGCAGCCACACGCGGATCGATCCAATACGGAACTTGAATTCCGTGAAACCAAGCTGCCTTAAGCACCTGCTCAGCAAAGGCTCCCGTGCCATATACATGAACAGCGGACATCCCATTCTGCTTCACCTTTTGAAATAAGGTGAACAGCATGGACTGAGTCCCGAACCCATCCCTTTGCCTCAAATAATAGGTATACAACGCATAAGGAAAACGTCTGGTAACCATACCCTGCGGCCAATTGGCATTCAGGATCGATGGACCGTAATTGCAGCTATTCAGGAAGGCTATTGGACCTTGCGCAAACCATGCCTCCGAGACCTCTTCACAAATCGGTGCCGTATAGGTCGTACAGAAATTATCCTGATGGGTCAGATCACCCAACATCTGCGCTTCCTCCGGCTTGGGCATCTCCAATGCCCGATGAAGCGGCTTACTCCAAGAGATAGGCTCCTCGGATGCCCGTTTCAATTGACCTTGCTTTTGCTTTAACAGATAATCATAGTAGCCTTGGAATGCCAATACACCTTCCTGACAAGATCGTTTCTTAGCGTGCTCCTCTTCACTGCGATGTAAGGCAGCCAGAATGGGCCGAATTTGTCCATATGTATCCTCTTCATACCCTAATGCAGATCCAAATTCCCCCATCATCAGCTCCTCCAGAAATGCAGGAGTTCTAGAGATTCTCTTGCCCTCCTCACTACCATCCGCACCGGAATAAAGTAAGGAGCGGATATCCGTGCCATTTAGCCTCAGAGCACTTAACCGATGACTTCCAACAGCCAGTAAATGCATCATCTGCGGCCGGAATCCTGCCTGGCTCACGATCCTCTCTAACGATGTCTGAATCGTGCCATTGAAGCCGATATCGATCGTCACCAATTTTTCCGGTGAACCGCAAGTTTGTATCAAATATGCGATAATAAGCTGTCTACTCCGCTCGATCGCGGATGCTATTTTGCCACCTATACGTTCACTAAGCAGAAAATCTTTTAACTTTTCATATACATTTTGGCCTTGTTCATCCTTCAATTGTTTGCAGTCCTCGGCTTGTTCCTCTACATACTCGGCAAAGAACATCCGTTCTTCACGAATACCAAGCATCTCGAAGAGCTCGCCTACCTTCACCCCATGGATGGCTAACAAATACATCAACTCATCTAACCCAAAGCTTTCGAGCGAGGCCAAATATGTCGCTTGTCTAGAAACATAAAGCGGCTTCACATCAAGTGGAATGCCTCGCATACGCGCACAATTTTCCAGCAGTGGACCGAGCAAATACGCTTCTCGCATAAGCGGATGCACTACCTTTATTCCCTCAGCTGCACACGTATCTAGGACCCAATCGCATAACGATTGCAGAAAGGGGCCTAATACGTTGGCCCCAAATTGGTAAAAAGGCCGATTCGCATCCGTTTTCGCGACGAACCAATCTGAGGCTTCAACCAGTTTCCGTAACGACTTCCATTCGGGCAGCACATGGCCATGCTGCACATATTCCCAGTGATGGATACTTTCAAATTGTTCAGGAACGACATTGTAATGAACAGCCCTTACTTCTTGTTTGGAAGCACCTTCCACATCAGCTGCCACATTGTCGCCAATATGGACGATATCGCTGCCATGAAGGTGTGGATAAATCTCTTTCAGTCTGGCAAATAAGCGCCCCGATGACTTCCCGTCATGCTCCTCACACGAAACAAGAAGCGTATCTACAGCAGACAAATCAAGACCTGCCGACGCCAGGATCATCCTAAGCTGCTCCGACCCTAAATACATATCGGATAACAGCGCCACGGGGATCCCCCGTTCCTTACAGGCATACAACAATGAGGCTATGTGCGGGTTCACATAGCAAACCTCGGCTTCGGTTTCCACTTCTAAACGAGCGAGATGCTGCTTATCGCCAATCCCTTGCTGCAGCTCAGCATAGATATCCGTTAAAGTCACCTCGCCAAAACCAGATAGGTTATGTTGCCGCTCTCGAGCTCTATGTTCAGCCAGAATCCGCATTTCTTTGAAAGCTGTTGGCGAAATAGAGGTTGATAGACTGCCTGACTGCAAGGCTTTCACAGCTGCTTTCATGAATACATCCGTTGGGCCAGCACAAGTTCGAAATAATAAGGTATCAAAAATATCCAAACTTAACAGCCGAATATTCACGAAGTCTGCACTTAGATGTTCTAGATAAGTATCCTTTTTCCATAAATCAAGATCTCGCGAGTCGATGAATAAAGAGGTTGCTTGCAGCTCCATGATTTTCCTCCTTTACTTTTGCATTCCGATCAGCTTGGACTATAATAGAGATCGGAGGTGGTTACATTGACTTATCAACCCTTAGTTTCCGTTATTATTCCAACCTACAATCGCCAAATTGAGCTTGCTGAGCTTGCTGAATCCCTATATCGCCAAACATACAAAAACTTGCAAATCATCATCGTTAACGACGACGGACCCTCGGTCGATTTCATTCAGATCTTGTACCCGGAGCTAGATATCCAAATTATTAATATGCCACAGAACATGAAGCACGTTCATGCGCGCAACCGGGGATTAAAAGAGGTCAAGGGTGATTTTATCATGCTCTGTGATGATGATGACCTGCTGCTTCCCATCCATGTCGAGCGAATGCTCCAAGAAATCGAAGGCTTTGATCTCGTGTATCCGGATGTTGAAATTTTTGATTATGTGTATGAAAACAATACGCGTTTAATGACGGATCGGTTTGTTTTTGCCTATGAATGTCATCTTCCGGCCATGCGGAAATTTTCTACTTTCTTCTCTTCAGGTTGTATGTTTCGTCCTGCGCTTATCGAGGCATTGGGGCCCTTTGACACAGAGGTATTCCATTACTGGGATTGGGACTTCTTCTTAAGAACCGCAGAACGGTTTCTCGTCAAGCGTGCACCCATTGCAAGTGTGCTTTATGCATTTTCCCAACAAGGCAACAATATGTCGGGTCAGCATGATCATATGCGTCCCTATTTGGACTTACTCTCGGTTAAACATCAACTCGGCGAACTTCCTACAAAAAATTTCTTCCTCCTTCTCGAAGAGCCCGAAGTGAAAGCCCGCCAAGCGGCTACTGAGCTCATTTGGGATGGTCAACCGATTCGTTCCCGCTTAGCCAAATAATCCTCTGGCATATAGGCTGCGAAATTCACTAGGCGTCATTCCCTCGTGCTCCTGAAACTTCTGATTAAAATAACTTGCGCTTGTATAGCCGGCTTCGCCCGCGATGTCCTTGATTGGCCAGTTCTCTTTCTCAATGAGCCGCTGTTTAGCAAACTGTATGCGACACAAAGTGATAAAAGAGAGCGGCGTCATCGACATCGCTTTGCGAAACAATTTACAGAAGTAATAGGTGCTTACCCCTGCCTGCTCCGCCCAATCTTCCAAAATAAAGGGCTCACAGGCTCTATGCTGCATGGCCGGAAGTAAAGCGAGAATACGATCCACGGACTCCATTCCCCTATTTACCGTTAAAGGTGCCGCGTAGCTCATGAATTCGCTCAAAATCATATAAGTTAGCGTAGTGAGTCTCGTTGTATGAAGAATTTGATTTGCCTCCGCCTCCAATAAGAGTTCATGATAAGCCTCTTCCAGCTCATTCCACCTCTTCAACGTCCACAAATTGCGTAAAAATCCTTTTCCAACAAAAACTCCTTCAAATGCTCTCCATAAAAATGCACCCATCGCACATTCCAAGGGTCATCCTTCGAACTATAGTAATTTTGCTTTTGATAAGGAAAAAACAGAAACGCATCGCCTTTTTGAATCGGATGAACAACTTCATCCAACTCCACATAGCCTTTGCCCGAGATGACAAAATGCAAACTATAAGTAGTCCAAGCACCCTCGGGTCGGCTCACGATATGATTCGGCTGATCACTATACCAACCAACAGATTCCGGAAATATGAAATAAGAAGACTGCTGCAGCTTGGGCAGCATCACATGTCTTTGCATCCCGAACCCTCCATCGTGTAATGACAATATTACGCTAGTCAATGCAATATATTATTATATTCATTTTAGTTCAGCCCTTTTATAATAACAATATAACGTTATGAAATTTATTTTGCAAAGGAGAATTCATAATCATGACAAAGCTTCGTTGGGGAATTCTAGGCTGTGCGGGTATCGCGATCAACAGATGTATTCCGGGTATTAGGGCTTCTGAAACCGGATTCGTAGCCGCCATTGCTAGCCGAAATTTAGACAAATCACAGGAAGTCGCTGCCAAGCTGGATATTCCAACTGCCTATGGGAGCTATGAAGAATTGATTGCCGATCCGACCCTTGATGCTATTTACATACCGCTTCCCAACCATTTGCACAAAGAATGGACCATTCGTGCGGCTGAGGCTGGTAAACATGTTTTATGTGAGAAACCTGCGGCTCTAAATGCCGCTGAAGTGGAAGAGATGGTTGCGGCATGTGAACAAGCTGGCGTTCTATTCGCTGAAGCTTTTATGTATCGCCACCATCCGCGTTACGAGCGCATCAAGGAAATCATTGATTCCGGAGAAATTGGTGATGTTCGCGGCATCCATGGGGCCTTCACATTTAGTAATCCAGAAGACGCGAAGAATGTGCGTTTCGTCCGTGAATGGGGCGGAGGATCTATCTACGATGTTGGCTGCTATCCGCTAAGTGCTGCCCGGCTGCTGCTGGGCAGAGAACCGGAAGCCGTAACGGCACATGCTTTCTTTTCACCTGAACATGACCATGTCGACATGATGATGTCTGGACTCGTAGAGTTCAGCGGCAATGTTGCCTTAACATTCGACTGCGGCATGTGGGCTGCGTTCCGCAATACGATCGAGATCCTAGGCTCGAAGGGGCGCATTGAGATTCCCTCGGCTTTTATGACGCATACAGAAGATTTGGGCCATTTTATTGTATACACAGGGAATGAGCGCCGTGAAGAAAAAGTCCCTTTCCTTGATCAATATGCCCTTCAAGTTGATGATTTGGCTCATGCCGCGTGGGGAGATAAGCCGCTCCGATTCGCTCCGAGAGATGCCGTCCTTAATATGAAGCTCATTGACGCTTGTCTGAAATCGGCTCAAGAACGCGCGCGTATTGTTCTTAATCACACTTAAATAGAAACGGAGGATGAATAATCATGAAGCAGATTCAGATTCAAGGACTTGATAAGCCCGTATCCCAATTAATTATGGGCTCTGATTTTTTCAAATTGAATAACGGCGATGAAGTGAGCAGCATTCTGGAACATTACTTAGCTATTGGCGGGAACACCATTGATACCGCGTTCATCTATTGTGGCGGCGAGAGCGAGCAGGCACTTGGCATTTGGCTCGAACAGCAGAGAAACCGTGATGCGATGAACATTTTTACCAAAGGTGCCCATCATGATGAGCAGGGTCCACGCGTCAATAAGGAAGCCATTCATAGTGATTTACTCACCAGCCTAGAGCGTTTGCGTACTGACTATATTGATCTTTACGCGCTCCACCGGGATGATCCGTCTGTACCGGTCGGGGTCATTCTAGAGGCTCTCAATGAGCATCTTGAAGCTGGGCGTATTCGAGCCTTTGGCGGCTCCAATTGGACGCATCAGCGGCTTCAGGATGCTGCCGACTATGCGAAGCAGCATGGCTTAGTAGGCTTCAGCTTCAGCAGTCCGAATCTAAGCTTAGCCAAACCAAACGAGCCATTCTGGGCCGGCTGCGTGTCCAGTGACGAGCAAGCGCTGCGCTGGCATGAAGCGAAGCAGTTTCCTCTGCTCGCTTGGTCTGCGCAAGCACGCGGCTTTTTCACCGGAAAGTTCACGCCGGATAATCGCGAGAATGAAGACATCGTCCGCGTTTTCTATAGCGACGCCAACTGGATGCGTCTGGAACGCGCCACACAGCTGGCTAAAGAAAAAGGCGTTACAGCCATTCAGATCGCGCTGGCCTACGTCCTGAACCAGCCGTTCCCTGCCTGCGCACTTATCGGTCCTCGCAATGAAGCGGAAATGAAGTCCTGCTTTGAAGGTGCACAATTGAAGCTTTCCCAGCAAGAGATGGCTTGGCTAGATTTAACCGAAGCCGTGGTTTAACGGATACATCTCAAAGCCTCCCCTAGGGAGGCTTTTTTCCTAGGACTCCTCCTAGAGCCGGTGTCCGATACATAGACGGTTCATCCATCGACATGATAAGATACAAGTAAACGTTTATCTAGTCAAATGATCGATGCAGGAGGGGCCATGGGAAAGACTGACATTCGGCGAGATGCAATTATGCACGCCATTAAAGATAAAGGCTCCATCGCCTTAACCGATATCGTCCAGCAGTTTGCTGTATCCGAAGCAACGGCAAGACGAGATTTAGAAATTCTCGAGCAAGAAAAACGCTGCATCCGCACATTCGGCGGAGCCGTCCTCGAAAGCTTGAAGGTGGAAGTTCCCTTTTTTAATAAAATGGACCTCAATACCGATGAGAAGAAAGAGATCGCCGACAAAGCTCTACGCTATATTGAAGATGGCGATATCATCGGCTTAACCGGAGGCACCACAACGACCTTTATCGCTAAAAAGCTCAATCAATTCAAAAATCTTACCGTCATTACCAACGCAGTCAATATCGCTTATGAACTCATCGGAACATCCGGATTGCAGCTTATCCTCACAGGTGGCGTCATTCGTACCCAAACCTTCGAGCTTTCCGGACCGCTCGCTAACGCAACACTCGATAACTTGAGTATTCGCAAAACATTCATGGGCGTGGATGGCATTTCCTTGTCCCGCGGCATGATGATTTATAATGAGCTGGAAGCGGAAACGAACCGTAGGATGATGAAGCAGTCGATGGAAACTTATCTAGTTGCGGATCATTCCAAGTTTAGCCGCAGCTCCCTCTTTGTCATCGGAGAAGTGCAAGAAACGGTAGGCATCATTAGTGATTCCGCTATTACTTCCGAGATGAAGCATGCTTTTAAAGAAGCAGGCGCTCCTTTCCTTTAAAATAACCCAACAAAAAAACTCGATCCTTCTGCTGTTGAACAGAGGAATCGAGCTTTTTTAATACGCATTTATTGCTTTAATTTTGCTTTATACGTGAGGGAAGGCAGCATGATGAGTACGCCAACCAGAAATAGGCCGGCTGCCGTCAAATAAATCCCTTCTAGAGAGAATAAAGCCTTCATGCTTCCGGCTAGACTCATCGTAATCACCATGGCTCCCATAAACAACGGGTTCAAAATACCATTGACCCGGCCTACGAAAGCTTCCTCCGTATTGCCAAGAATCATCGTATTAATACCGATTTGAATGGCTGGTATGACGAGTCCGGAGATGAATTGTGCCAGAAGGGCTACCCACAGGATATGGGTCATGCCCATAATGCCTATGGTGAAAATACTGACTGCCATTCCCAGTGTTAACATCGCCTGCGGCGACATTTTTTTGGCGAAGCCGATTGCTAAGCCACCCCCGATAATCATAGCGCCCCCATTCACAGCCATAAACCACTGCAAGTTTTCCTTAGGCAACCCTAGGTTTTCAGTGACAATAAACAATCCTAGCGGATTGACAAGTCCCAGAGCAAGACCCGCTACAGCGAAGCAGGCACCTAGGGTAACAAGCATTTTATCTTTCAACACATAGCGAAACCCTTGACGCATTTCGGTAATAATATGCGTTGTGGGTTCGCCCGTTGTTCGTTCCACCTTGCGGTCTGCCGGTAAAAAGGTAAGTACCAGCGCGGAAAGCAGGAAGCAAACACCCATAATCGCAATGGCAACTTTAATTCCGTAATGAAAATAGACGAAGGTCCCCATCATCGGTCCCAAAATCATAAAGATAGCCATCATGGACTGATACATCGACATACCGAGCTGCAATTGGGACTCATGCACATGAACTTTGAACAGCTTCATGCCGGAAGGTTGGGAAAATTGCGATAAGATAGACGACACTAAAGTGGCAAAAAAGATCGCTTTCCATGACCCATAATACAGGGTCAGCATGACAGCAAAGACGGAAGCAGCACTAAGAATATCGCACCAAACCATCGTTAGCTTCGGCCTCCAGCGATCCGCAAAGGCTCCACCAATAAAAGAAAAAATAAAGATGGGCGCAAACTCTGCTACCGAAATTAAGGAGATGGCATTCGGATTATTATTCGTCATATCCGTCACATACATCAGCACGGCAAAATTTCGGATCCATATGCCTATTTGAAGAAAAACGCCGGATAATAAAATCGATTGCACAAAACGATTACTGAAAAATTCACGCATCGTAGGAGCCGTCTGGGCTACGACTTGAGACATTGAAAAACACCCCTTCATCTATAAACTAGGTAGTGAAAAGCGATTCTTCATAACCTATTTTAATGTACCTAACTGGAGCTTCTTCGTCTAGTGCAATCGGTCATGTGACCGTCATATGACTCTAGGTATGCCTCCAACCTAGCGGATACTGCTCAGACAGCGTTACTGGGAGCCGCCCCACAGCTTTTTCTTTGCCCAGCAAAACATTCGCCAACGATCCCATAGCGAGTGGGCGATTTTCATAGCAAGCATAGTAGGTTTTCACCTCAGGGAATTCCAATAAATCATAAGGGTTCCGGCCGGCAGCCACGATAAAGATCAGATCTTCTTTACTTGCCAACTGCTGGACGAGGCTCTTCTGCCCCACAGAAAACGCTGCATTATACGTGACCATAACCACTTGCTTTTTCCCTTCGCATGCTTGCAGTACAAGTGCTATGTCAGCTTCTGTAGGATACAGACCTATGTAAACCTCATCAATAGCTTGACCAGATCGTTCAGACAACAAGCTCCCTAATGTCCCAATTCGGTCTACAACTTCATCAATCTCCGTCCCAGCCTGAACCTCTGTCCAGATAACAAGCGTCGGTTCATTCACATCCAATACTTGGCCGACTTCATCCTTAACTAACGTAATACTCTTACGGCTAAGTTCTTTCGCTTGTACCTGGTGCTCAGATGTTGAGATAGGGTCTGCAGGGATAGAGGTAAAATAGTCATTCTGAATATTCCTCTTGGACTTAACTGTCATAATCCGCTGCACAGACTCGTCGATGCGCGCTTCTGGGATACGTCCGTTTTCAACTGCTTCAATTACTGCTTCAATGGCTGCGATTTGTCGATTCAACTGGTGGCTGACAAGAATAAGATCAGAGCCTGCTTCAATGGCCCGTACAGCGCCTTCGGCAACCCCAATCCCTTCAGAGATAGCTTTCATTTCCAAGCAATCAGTCACAATTAAACCATGGAACCCAAGCTTTTCACGCAGTAATTCCGTTAAAATAGGGTAGGATAATGTGGAAGGAACACCCTTCTCTTCGAGGGCCGCGAAAACGACATGGGCTGTCATTATTGCATCTACGCCCTCTTCTATGGCTTTCACAAATGGAGCCAGTTCGAGTTCCAATAACCGTTCCATCGGGTGAGGGACAACAGGCAGATCATGATGGGAGTCCTCTGACGTATCACCATGGCCTGGAAAGTGCTTGACGGTGGCGATAACATTCTCGTCCTGAAGACCTTTCACCGCATGCACGCCCAAATCACTGACAAGCTCCGCTGTTTCCCCATAAGAACGTACTCCTATGACTGGATTAAACCGATTATTATTAATATCCAAACAAGGCGAAAAGTTCATATTAATGCCCATTTGACGTAACTCTTTTCCCATTATTTTGGAACTGATATAGGCACCTTCCGGTTCAAAAGCGGCACCTAATGCCATGTTTCCGGGCAGCAGCGTTGCTCCTTTTTCTATCCGGGACACCATGCCGCCTTCTTGATCCACCGCTATAAATAATGGCTGTCCCCCATACTTAAGGTTGATGGTTTGCAGCTCAGCCGACAAATGAGCCAGTTGAAGAGCGTCTTTCACGTTACGACGAAAATAAATAACTCCGCCTAACGCATACTCTTCGATTAGTTGGGTGATTTGCGCATCTGGCTCCTCGGATTGGAAGCCGCAAATAAACAATTGGCCTACTTTTTGACGTAAGGTTAATTGTGGATGACTATGACTAAATGAGGACATCAGTTATTCACTCCTTATGATTGAAGCGTTCCTATTTGGTATGGGCTTCTTCCTTGTTGGAAGCTTCTTGCTGCTTCTGAATTTCCTTCATCAATGAGACCGGATCCGTTCGTCCGCCTATTAGCTCCTGCATGCCCCGTTCCAGCTTCTCTCTGACTTTCGTTTGAATGCGTGAATCGAAAGCCGGGAACGTTCCTTTACTGTTTGCAAATACATTCAATATTTCTTTAATAACCGGATTTACATTACTCGTATCCTCAAGCTTCATGGCAGGCGGCATTCCTTCTTCCATGAGCTGTCTTTTTTGCATCGGTTCGTTATACATCTGTCTGATAAACTCTTTGATGGCAACCAACTGCGCAGGCGTTACTTTCTTTGAAAAACCATAGGCATTAGACCATCCGCCATTGATATACCCATCACCTGGTCCACCCATATTGGGAAAACTCATAAAGCCCACATCGTTAACGATCGTAGATTTCTCTGGATCAACAAGCGGTGTGTTGGACCAACTGCCATCGAACATGAAAGCCGCCTCACCACTGCTAAATTTATTTTGCTGTTCGGCGTAAGCCAAAGCCAAACTGCCATCTTGCAGATAGCCTTTTTTGACTAACACATTGTACTTGTTAAAAGCATCTACAACATCCGGATCCGTCCAATGCCTGCTGCCGTCCAGAAAACCTTCGACAGAATCACTGCCTGCGGTACGCACCCACATCGTATTGATCATCATATTGATCACCCAAGAATCCTTGGCAGCCAGTGCAAACGGCGTTATTTTTCTTGATTTCAATGTTTCGGCAGCAGCCAGCAATTCGTCCCACGTTTGAGGCGGTTGGATATGTTGATCGGCCAGTATCCTTTTGTTATAGTAGAGGCCCTCTACATATCCGGCCATCGGAATCCCATAAATTTTCCCGTTTACCGTAAATTCATTGAAATTAGTGAACTTATCCATTAATCCCAACTCATTCAAAATCGGTGTCAGCTCGAGCAAGCGGTTTGCTTTGACATAGTCTTTCGTATCCGTTCCGCCAAACAAATCAAATATTTCCGGTGGATTCCCCGCAGCCATCTCCGATCTCAATTTATCAAAGCGATTAACCTTATCCTCCACACCGTCTAAAGTAATGGACAAACCGGGAACGTTGGACTCCGTTGCTTTCACAACCTCTTGCAGCATGACTAGTCGTTTCTTCTGCGTATCCTTAACTTGCGTATGACGAATAGTTAACGAAATCGACTCTACCTTATCTGACCCTGCGGTAGTGGGTTTCACCCCACCATTGCCGGGATTCCGCTCCTTGACCCCATTCGTGCTGCTGCAAGAAGATAACAAGCATATCGTTGCAACCAAACCGACTGCCGAATTCAACGTTCCTTTTCTCACCATGAGAGGTCTCCTTTAAGCTTGCTAAATAATTATGAGATAAACCTCTATCGAGGTCTTTCGAAGATGAGCGACCGCGTATAGAGGAAGGTTTATTCGCCAATAAGTAAGCTGTTTTCGGCATGCCGAAAACTTATACTTTGCATTGGAGGGGCGGTTAGGCCCGCACCAATTCTTATCGAGGGGTAAAATCCTCTACTAACAAGGGGAATGTCCTTCTTTACGTTTTTCACGAAACTCCGAAGGGATCTCACCTGTGAACTTCTGAAAAACCTTAGTGAAATATCGCCGTTCGCTATAGCCGACTGATTTACCGATATCAGTAATGCTTTTGTCGCTGAGCAGAAGCATCGATTTCGCCAGTTCCATGCGATGCTTCGTTACATATTCAACAAAAGTTTCGCTGAAATGCTGTTTAAACAGCAAGCTAAAATAACTTGAACTAATCCGGAGTGAGCTGGCAATATCCTCAATACCAAAATCATTTGAATAATGTGTCCGTATATATTCCTTCGCGGCGGCCATCAGCAATTCACTATTTTTTTCTTACTCGTACCTTCTAGGCCAATGGATACAAGCTGAGTCATGATTTGCAGCAGATGCTGTATGCTCTCACTTTTATCTAATTGACGCCATATCTGTTCTTCCTCTTGAATATCAAGAGAACTCATTTCTCTTAATTCACGGAGTAGATGTAAAATGAGGAAATGCAGCATCTGGTAAGCCCGGGTAAAGGAACTGTCTGGCAGCCCTTCAAGCAGCATTTTCAAGCGTTGTAGTGCATCTTCCGTTTTCAGACGATTAAATTGCTTAAGGCCCGTCACCATTTCTTCAACCAAATACCATAACGTGCTGCTTGTATCTGGGGAGTCTTTGACTTCCTTATAGAAAAGCACAGCTTCCTGCTTACCGAGATTTAGCTGCATGAAGCACTGCAGTTTTCTATAGGTTTCAGATAGTTGATGAAGCCCGACTGCTGCGGGGAATAAGCCTACACTAATCCCCAATTTAACCGATTGCCGCACATTAGCTTGCAGCTGTACAACTAGTCTTTGCAAGCTTGCTGAGGACAGCGTGCTGTCTCTATCATCGCATTGAATCAGCAGGCACCACTCCCCTTCGCGCATTTGCAGAACAGTGAACTTCACTTTCTCATCTGTCAGAGAATGCTGCATCACATTTCGCACCGCGAAATTCCAGAGTCTACGTTCATGCTCGGACCAATGCAGCGATTGCTGCGAATATTCATCTACGTCGATCATGGCAAACAAATACGTAAGCGTTTCAAAATCTCTGTCATCAATCGGCAAAAGTGTATTCCGCGTGATTTCTGTATAATTCAAAAGGACATCCTGCATGATTTTCTCATAGGCCAAATTTTTCATGGTACCCAACTTTTGTTGTTCCTCTTGCTGACTTTGCTTCCTGGATCTAATTTCTGCGGACATTTTACGAATGCTATTTTCTAATTCTTCATAATTAATGGGTTTCAAAATATAGTCACTCACACCCACTCGCATTAACGAACGTGCATATTCAAAATCTTGATAACCAGTCACCATCAGAACGGTGCAATTGCTATTCAAGTGACGCAGCTTTTCTACGAACGTGATGCCATCCATTAGCGGCATGCGGATGTCGCTCATCACCAGATCAGGTATATGCAAGCCGCAAAGTTCAAGAGCCTCAAGCCCATTTTTTGCGGTGCCAACAATATCAATTCCCAATTCATCCCAAGGAATGACCACTTGTAAATTGCGTAAAATGTTCGGTTCATCATCTGCCAGAATGGCTTTAATTCTCACAAGCTTGCTCCTTTCCGATTCGGAATTACGATTTTCATTGTTGTCCCCATTCCTTCTTGACTACAGATAAACAGGCCATAGTGAGCGCCATATTGGATGCGAATACGATCGGCAACATTACTGACGCCAAGCCCTCTTCGCTCTTCATTCGTCCCTATAATTTCATGGATAGGCGTCTCCAATTCTGTCTTGTAATGAAACTTGGCCAATTTCTCTGCGCTTATGCCAATTCCATCATCTGTTACATATATGCCTATGCGCTCCCCTTCATTAACCACTTTAATCGTAATTAATCCCTTATACGCAATCGGTTCGAAACCATGCTGAAGGCTATTTTCAACTAATGGCTGCAGAGTTAACTTGAGCATATAGACATCAAGCAGCTCACTGGGAGCCTCAATCTGATATTGAAATTGATCCTCAAAGCGAAATTCCTGAATCTCAAGATAGCTTTTCAGATGCTCCAACTCTTGTTTAAGGGTAATCTCTTCCTTGCTTTCCATCCCGATACGGAGCAAATTACCAAGTCGGTACACCATTTGACTCACTTTTTTTCCTTGGTTTTGGATCGCTAATACATTAATGGATTCCAACGTATTAAATAGAAAATGAGGCTTGATTTGGGCTTGCAGCAGCATAAGCTCCGCCTTGTTCTTACGGTCCTGCTGACGTTTCACTTCTTCCAAAAGATCCTCCAGTCGAGCAACCAAACTATTGAACCCTCTGGCTAATGCTGAAGTTTCATCTTTCCCGCTCTCCACCATCCGGGCAGTTAAATCGCCTCGTTCCACCCTTTTCATCGATGAAAGCATACGCAGAATCAACTGAATAATCCGCCTGACGAATACCAAGTTATACACCAAAGCAAAAAATATACAGACGAATGTGATTCCGGCTACCAACGTCATGATCGTCTCAATTTCCCCTGCGACATACTTCCATGAAGTAATTGACACAACACTCCAATTCTGTACGCCCATATTGTTAATGTTCAGGTGATAGAGAGACACCAAGCTTTTCTCATTTTGAAAATTGGACTGAAAGCTGTGGTTGCTAAGCTGAAGATCCAGTTTATTAGGCAGAAGCTGTAGCACATTCGCCCCTTCAAGACTTTGCTTATTGTCATAGAAAATGAGCCCGCTGTTATTGACTAGTAGATATCGGGTAGAGCTTTCCACATTAGTTTTAAACGATTTGAATATTTGATCCAGCTCATTAAATCGAAACCGCAGCAGCATATATCCGCGATTGTCCATGGTCCAAAAATCCTTTACCAACCTTGCCTGATAGAAATCTCTGTGCCCCGCCGCGAACTCCTTATATTCAGAAGGTCCTATCCATAACGGGCTTCCGTTCAACTCTTCTATTTGTTGGAATGCCGCGCTTTTCTTCAGATCCGCCCAAGGCAGAGAGCTGCCGCTTGTACGGCCGGCACTAAACGATTTTCCTGAATTGTTATAAATAACGACGTTCTGGATTGGCGAGTATGTCAGAATGGACCCTCTAAGCAGTGTATCAAATGTGTTCAAATCGTAGGAAGAAAGTACCTCTTCGTTCGGCTTTACGTCATCCATCGTTCGATAGATACCCTGTATGCTCTCCTTCACCATCCAGAAATCGGAAAAATAATTGGCTTCCTTGAACATATAATACATATTGCGAGAAATCGCTTGTAAAGTGACTTCCGTTAAATCACCGTATTTTTTTTCAATTAACTGTTGGGAAACGGTATACACCGCCGAGCCTAACACGAACAAAGGAATGATAATAAACATAAGAAAACCGATAAACACTTTTTTATTCAAATTCACGAACGATCGCTGGCTCCTTCCAAGCAAAATCAGGCCCCATCTAAGCACTGGAGCCACTGATCTGTACCCTTTTATTATAAATGACCGTTATTTTCCCCTAGGGATAGGTTTACCTGTTAGAGGGATAAAATCCTCTTTTGTTTCCCCTCTCACATGTCCTCATGGCGTATCTTCACTGTTCCCTGTAAGCCTTGCTCCTGCTGGATTTCGGCTTGACCTTTGTCCTCATTATTGCTGCTGACATGTAGACCGATAACCCCTAATATGATCAAAAGAATGGAAATTACTTTTAGCGTAGATATCGATTCGTTGAACCACCAAATACCGATAATCGTAATGAGCGCTGTCCCTACACCTGACCAGATGGCATAAGCCAAGAGCTTACGTCTAATTGTTTCAACGCAAGTGTCAACAGCGTAAAGCATAAGATGTAACAAATCCCCATAACGATTGCGGGTCCTATTTTCGTAAAACCGGACGACATCTTCATCGCCGTCGTTCCCACTGTTTCAAAGATGATCGCTAGCAGCAGAAATGTCCAATTATTGTTCCACAAGTCGGTAGCCACCCTTTACGTTAATACGTGTACTTTTATTGTAAAGGTATCTGAGAAATTGTACCAGTTGTAGACGGTTGCCAATACACCGTTTAAATGTGACGGAAAAGGCCGTTTTCTTTTGCCCTGAGACGGACCTGAAAACGACCTTTCTTTTATACTTTGAAACGGTTAATCAACAACCGAAGCTCGCTGGACATGCCACGCAAGGATTCTGCGGACTCACTTACTTGCGCCATAGAAACGAGTTGTGTACCGGATGACTCGGCGATATCTTGAAAATGCTGCGCGGACAGCTGTGAGATCCGTTCCATCTCTTCGACGGAAGCCGCCACTTCTTCAGAACCTGCGGATATTTCCTCCGAAGCGGATGAAACCTCCTGCAGCTGTTCTGTCATCTGCTTCAGACCGCCAAGAATGGAGCCGAATGCGCCGCCGGCTTCCTTAACCGTGCGAAGGCCGGTCTGCGCTTCTGCTGAGCTGGCCTCCACACTGGCGGACAGCTGCGCTGTTTGCTCGAGGATCGCCTCGATCAGCTCGGCGATCTTCTGTGAGGAAGCTTGCGATTGATTCGCAAGCTTCCTCACCTCATCGGCCACGACGGCGAAGCCGCGGCCGTTCTCTCCGGCGCGCGCCGCCTCGATCGCCGCGTTCAAGGCGAGGAGATTCGTCTGCGACGCAATATCTGCCATCACGGAAACAATCTCTCCGATTTCACCGGATCGTCCTTCAAGATGATGCGTCGCCGTCACCATCTCCGACGATGAACGCACGATCGACTCCATCTGTGTAACGGCCGTCACGATCGCATCATTCCCATGCTGCGCGGCATTCGTCGTCTGCTGCGACATTTCGCTCACAATGGAGGAAGACTCGGCGATGCGCTGCATGCCAGCCGACATCTCCTCCATCGCTTTGGTCATTTCCGTAGCTCGCAACACCTGTGTCCGGGCTCCGCGTGAAGCTTCCTGAATGTTTGTTGTGATACTATGGCTCGCCGAAGTCGTTTGCTTCGCGTGACTCGAAACCCCTTCTGAAGCTGCAAGCAGCTTGTCCGAATTGTTCATAATCGTCCCAATCACACTTCCGGTATCAGAGACCAGCTGCTGAAATGCACTCGCGAGACGCCCTATTTCATCCTTACGATTTACATCAATCGTTACCGTCATATCGCCATCTCTTACTTTGGCTACCTGTACGGTCAAACGTTTTAACGGATTCGTTAAAAAACGTGCTAACGCGAAAACCAACAACACGCTGATCATGAAAATGACCGTTGCCACAACAATCGTTGTTTGCCGCGAAGATTTCATCAGCGCATAAACCGCCGTCGCATCAAAATCCGTTCCCACAACGCCAGCGACTTTACCATCCTTCCCCTTAAAAGGTACGTATGCGGTTATAGTAGCCCCATATTCATCCTTCGTAAGCTCGCCCAGAGTTGGTTTCTCTTCTTTGAAGGCCTTTGTCATACCCGGATAGTCATTATCTTCGACTTTTCCCATTGGTGAAAAGTCATTCCCTTTAGCATCTTTTGGAGCCCCATCGACCATATAGAGGTAAGAAGACTTGCCATCCTTATCTACTTTTGCAAGTGTGTACACATATTTCAAGCCATTGGTTTCCCGAAGTTCATTCAATTGTGCCCGCAGTTTGTTGTAATATTCCGTCTCCCCAAGCTGCGGATCCAGCTTCGCGTATGCATCTAGATCAATTAGCTTCGCTGCCCGTTCGGCTATTGCCTGTGCCTGAAGACCCATCGAGTTCTCTACCAAATTCGTAGACGCTTTATACATCGATAAACCAAGAATCGCTCCAGCTACTACGATCAAGCCAGAGAAAAACAAAACCATACGAACCAACAAGCTATTCAAAGCAGTAATTCCCCTTCCTTTATTTACCACAATATAGACAATATTCTACAAGATTCGGGATTGTTTGCCTAATCTTTTTTTAGTAGGTATTCGTCCGTTATAAACAAAAACACGAACATATAAAAACAAAAAGCTACCTTCATCCGATATGGATGAAAATAGCCTCACTATCATTGATATCTATGAACTTGCATAATTAATGTGTTGGAATCAAAACAATGAAAGCCCTACCTCTCTTCCATCCTTGCGGCTCCAATGACCGCGCCAGTGCGAATTGCTTTACAAACACCTGCTACCGAAACACGTTAACGTGGCCTCGGGTTTACCATAAATGAGCTGATTTCCATGCGCATTGGGAGAAAAACAAACAAGGAGAGGGGGTTACTTTCTTCTCGCTAATCGTTCGTGTGGGGTAAATGAGGTCTAGTCTGATGTGTTTATATGGTCCATTTCAATCAATCTTTATATTATACCCATGACAGGACTTGTTGTCAACATTTTATTGAATTTATACTTTTTTATCCTATCCAACAACTTTTTGATGATTGATTCAGATCCATTACAGGATTCATTACTAGATTGTTGCCAGGTCTATTGAAAGTCTATTTCCTGAACATTTCCAGATCCTCTGGCCAGATCAAATGCCAGATCCTTTACCAGGTCTATTACTAGATCTCTCGTCAGAGCAATTGCCAGTTAGATCCAATGCCAGATCCTTTCTAGATCACTGAGTCAGTTCATAAATCCATGTTAAAGTCCATTATTAGGTCTGTTTTCCAGATTCATTTACCAAGTCCATTACTTGGTCTGTTCCCATTTCCATTTTTCAAGTCCATTACTTGGTCTGTTGACTGATCTATTATCAGTAAATCAAAACCCTACTGACTTTTCACCTTTCTAGCTGCTCGCCCCAGTCAAAAGATAATAATCTAAACCCAGCTGCCTTAACGTCTATACTAAAAACAAGACACTTCCTGGATTTCAATTAATGTGTTATTATTTTCTTCAATTAACGGAAATTCTTCTGCGAAATGGAATATTTCTGTTATATAAGGTTGTGAAGCACACGCCGCTATCCCGCTCAGCATCTAGCTGATCGCGATAAGCGGCTTATTTCATTAATAGGAGGCGACCTATGAACGATTATTTTCATGAAGCACATCAAGCATTTTTATCCGAGCATGCAATAAAGAGAAGTGGGGAACGATTACGAAGACTTAAAGAAGGTCATGGACATGCCGAAAAAATGTTTCTCCAACACGTATGGTGGAAAGCATTTGGTAATTTCAATAATCTTCATCCAGAATATGAGATTAAGGATTTTCGTGATGGAACACGATTTCTTGACTTCGCTTTCCTCCGTCCATCACTTCGCCTGACTATTGAAATCGATGGGTATGGATCTCACTCCTCCCAAATCAGCCGTTCACAGTTTTCCGACCAATGGAATCGTCAAAACCATCTTATTATCGACGGTTGGAAAATACTACGCTTCTCATTCGATGATGTGAAAGAGCGTTCACGCATGTGTGAGCAAACACTTCAGCAATTCATGGGTCGTTATCTGGGGGAAACGGGCCAACAAAAACTAGCATTGAACCTCTCATGACTAAAGTCACGAGATTCTTGGGTAGTCTCTTCTAACGAAGAGAAGTTTACCAAGCTATCCCTGTCGTTCCGACAGTTCGTGTAA
>NZ_VRTT01000087.1 GCF_008017805.1 Paenibacillus sp. N3.4
AGAAATTGAATCTTTTGAAACGTCTAAACCAACAAATTTTGTGAAATCCTTCATAATAGCGGCTCCTTTCGAATTGTAGCTCTGCATTTGGTTTTAAGTGGAATCCACTACTCATTCTAACCAAAAGCAACCTACGTTAGGCGAATGAGGGCCGCCTCGTTCATTATGACTAACGGGCAGAATAACGCAATGGGACCGCAGTCGAAATAAAGGACAGAATTGCTCGATTAACGCCACCCATGGCCATCATGCGGGAGACCTTGCATTGCGTCATCTGGCCCGGTTATTGTCCGAGTCAGCCGGCGTTTCCGATTTTGTCGCGCGGTTCGCCGGAGATTAATTCGTCGTACTGGCATGTGATCGCGCCCAGGCTAGCAGCCTCATAACGATCACGATCCTTGAGGATACGCTGTCCGCGAACCTGCTTCGGCTTGAAGACGGGAACGAGCTATTGATTACCTAATATCGGAGCCAGCCATTATCCGGAAAATGCCTTTGAGCTCTATAAGAGAGCGGATGAACGCATGTTTCGGATGAAGAAAGATGCTATGCCGAATACGCAAAAAAGAAGTCGACCATCTCGTGGTCGGCCTCTAATTATTCTATTGCGCGGTCAGGATTTGTGGACCTTCAGCCGTGATGGCGATCGTATGCTCGTATTGGGCGGCGAGCTTGCGGTCCAGCGTCCGCGCGGTCCAGCCATCCGGATCGATTGTCATGTAGTAGGTGCCTTCGGTGATCATGGGCTCGATCGTGAACACCATACCTTCCTTGATGCGGAGGCCTTTGCCGGGCTTGCCGACATGCATATAAGTCGGCTCCTCGTGCAGGTCCCGGCCGATGCCATGGGCGAGAAGGTCGCGCACGACGCCGAAGCCGTGCGATTCCGCATGCTGCTGAATCGCGTTCGTCACGTCGCCGAGCCGATTGCCGGGCTGCGCCTGCGCGATGCCGAGGTCAAGGCATTCCTTAGTGACGCGCATCAGCTTCTCGGCCGTCGGCGAGATCTTCCCGACCGCATAGCTCCAGGCCGAATCGCCGAGCCAGCCGTCGAGCTCCGCGACCGTGTCGATCGTCACGATATCGCCTTCCTCAAGTGGCTTATCGCTAGGAAAGCCATGCGCGATCACGTCGTTGACGGAGGCACAGGTCGCATATTGATAGCCCTTGTAGCCCTTCTCGTATGGCTTGGCGCCATGCTTCAAAATAATGTCCTCGAATATGCGCTCAATCTCGTTCGTCGTGATGCCCGGTTTGATGAGCGGGGCGATTGTACGATGGCATTCGGCCACCACTTGGCATGCCTTGCGGATGGCCTCGATTTCATGCTTGCTTTTTAAGATGACCATGTTCGTATCAGGACTCCTTCGTAATAGCTTGCATAGCGAGTTGAGCGATTCGATCGACGTCCAGGTCGGAATTGCCCGCATAATAGTGCAGCCCGTAGCAGCCGACCAACACGGCAAGCATATGGTCGACGCTGTCGTCTTCGCGCTGGGCGATCGATTGGAGCGGAACGTACAGCCGTTCCATGAATCGTCTCTTGGTGGGGTGCCGATCCTTCTCAGGCAAGCCTGCATAATGTTCCGCCGCCATTTTGTAGACGAGATATGCGCGGGCGTCCGACTGCCACAGCCGGAGCAGCGCTTTGCAATACGGCAACAGCTGCCTGTCATCCGGGCTGCCGCCGCAGATGTTTGCCCATTCTGCCAGGGCCTGCTCGCATCGATCGAAGCCGCTGCCCAGCACATCTTCTATTAATAAATGCCGGTTGGGGTAATAATGGTATACCGTGCCGTAACCGAGCTCGGCCTCGCGGGCGACGTCGCGAATATCAAAGCTGCCGCCCGTGCGGAAGTAGGCGCGCGCGGCGGCGTCCAGGATCTGTTCTCTGCGCTGCATGCGGATGAGCTCATTTTGTTCTTTGGTACGGGGGCACATAGGCGCATGAACCTCCTTGTATAGACCTGCAAATTTGTCGATGTAAATATAGTAACGCATGGGGCGGGAATATGCAAATTATCTGTTGGCGAAAGAAAATAAAGTTATTTAGTGAACTGAACAAAGCCAGACCTCCAGGCAGGTAGTTTCGGAGGCGGCGGTTTTCTGGGAGTGGCGATCCGTGGTGATCTAGAATCACCGCGGGTTATGTTTTATCACAAGAAAAAGGAGATACGTGGTAAAGCGGAGGAAGTGAGGGACGGTGAACGATAGTTAAGGAGCTTACCTCGCGGTAGCTCCTCTTTTTGTTCATTAAAGTAACGGGCAGAATAACGGAGTAAACGGGGATTTGTTAATATCAAAGAAGAATTAACTGTTATATGTCGAATGTATTCTATAATGAAGGATAATCTGCTTATGTCTGGGAGGTTTGAAATGAAGGTCAAACGAATCGTCGCCAATATAAATACGAAGGATATCACGGCAGCTAAATGCTTCTATCAGGATGTGCTCGGCCTTGATCTAATGATGGATCATAGTTGGATTAGAACTTATGGTTTAAACGAGGAGATGAGCATTCAAATTAGTTTCGCCTCACAGGGTGGCTCAGAAACGCCTACGCCTGATCTATCGATTGAAGTAGATGATGTCGATGCTACATTAGAAGGCATGAAGAGAGCTGGATTTCCGATAGAGTATGGGCCTGTTGATGAGCTTGGGGCGTTCGACGATTCTATGTCCGCGACCCGTTTGGTAACCTTATCAACATTCTTGCTCATGAACATTGATACACTAACGGACAATCGTAAAGGGACGCTGGTTTGTTCAACTAACGGACACGATAGCTTAAGACAGAACGAAACGAGGCTGCCGGCACAAACGGCAGCCTCCATTACGTTAATAGGTAAGTTCGTTAAGATTTCTTTATGGTGTAAAATCCAAATTGTTCGATTTCATCAAGAGCCTTACGTCCAAAAGACTCTATTAGCTCATCGGCTCGGATTTTGCTTCCCCCTAGTGTTAGTCCGTCCCAGCGTACAATTCTACCGTCCTTAACCAAAAAATAATCATTCATATTATAACCTCCCAAATTAAAATTTTGGAAATCTCTGTGCGCTAGCATACGCAGTATATTATTCTGCCTATCCGTATTTTAGCATACACTCCAAGGGAATCATAAAGAACCTTCACGGGTCGAGTAACTCTTTTATAAAATCAAGATCTAAACACAGGCCATATTATAATCTCTAGTTATTATCAAGGAATCCTTCGATTCAAGTCCTTTTTTCGCTTCATAGTACGTCTAGCGAAGCTCGCTAGTTTTTCAGGATCATCTTCACCATCTGCAATGGCACGCAGCATATCACGAGAAGAAACGCCCATAATATCTGACACAACAGAGCCGAGCTTAATATTAGCTCCTTCTAGCACTTTTTGAATTCGATTGTGTTGTCTGGCTCTTTCTTCAATGATACTGCGACGGTACCGAACAAGTTCTCGAAGCTCCCGTTGATTTCGATCTGGAATGAAACTTGCTTTGAGGAGTCCAGGACGAAGAAGCTTGGCAATCCATTCCGAATCATTGACATCTGTTTTGCGTCCAGGCAGTGCTTTCATGTGCTGAGCATTCACAACTAAAAATTCAATTCCTTCAGCTTCAAGTAAAATGACAATAGGTTTCCCAAATACCCCTGTGCTTTCCATAGCAACGTGAGTACATTCATGTTGTTTAATCCAATCAATTAGTTGTAATAGAAACACAGTTTTCGTTGAACCTCAGCTGTAAGTCAAAACTTTGTTCTTCAAAATGGGAATACATCGCAGGTATCTGTATGGGTAACGGACAGCAGCAGGAATCTTGCAGCCAGATCTTCCATCCATGTGTCGGGCGGTTCCTTTACAGCCCAGCTTCCTGCCCAAAGTGTTACAACTTTTGTAGGTGATGTGGATCAAACGGCACCGACGACGCAAGTGATTTCCGTCCCGGCACAACCCAATAATAATGGCTGGTACAAATCCGATGTGACGGTAACCTTTAGTGCTTACGATAATTTATCTGGAGTTGCCGGAACGGAATATCGGATCAATGACGGTACGTGGACAGCATATAGTGGACCTTTTACGATCACAGCAGAAGGGAAAAACCTTTTAGAATTCCGTTCAACTGATAACGCTGGCAATGTGGAACAGGTAAAGTCAATAACTATTAATATTGATAAAACATCACCGGTAATTAGCATCGTTCTCGATAAAACGACACTTGGTGCACCAAACCATAAGCTTGTTACCGTAAATGCTGCGGTTGATGCGAATGACAGTATTTCCGGAATTGCATCAGTCGTTTTAACTTCAATAACCAGCAATGAACCGGATAATGGACTAGGTGACGGAAATCAACTCAATGATATCCAGATCATTAATGATACCACCTTTAACCTTCGGGCAGAACGATCCGGTTCCGGTACTGGCCGCATCTATAGCATAACTTATACGGCTACGGACAGAGCTGGAAATCAAACGAATGCCACAGCTACAGTCTCAGTTCCGCATGATGCTTCAAGTAAATAAGAAAATATTTGGGAGAATTCATCTTGCCGGCACATTCGATGTGCCGTTTTTTTTTGCCTTAAATATAAACCACTTCAAAACTTAATTTGTAAATCGATTATTATTTTCATATAAAACCGCAAAGTCGTCTTATTTTTGCACAAGATCGAGTCACATTTGAAAACGTATTCTTGATAAGCTTTACCTATTAAGTCTTAGGAGGATAAACAGATGCTTAAGGTGGCAATTATCGGCTCTGGGGCAATATCGACCTCTCATATTGAAGCCTATTTACAATTTCCCGAGCGCTGTACGATTGTGGCGATCTGTGATATTTATGAGGACAAAGCACAGGCTCGCATTGATCAGTATCATTTGAATGCAAAGGCTGTCAAGGACTATAAAGAGCTGCTTGGTCAAGATATTGATCTCGTTTCGATTTGCACGCCTCCTTATACGCATGCTTCTTTAGCTGTGGAATTTCTTGAGGCTAACACTCATGTCATGGTTGAAAAACCGATGGCTTCGTCGCTGGAGGAATGCGACATGATGAACGAAGCTGCTCAGCGAACCGGCAAAATTCTTTCCGTCGTTGCGCAAAATCGATTCAAAACTCCGATGATGAAAATGAAGTCTGTTCTCGAGAGCGGGCTGATGGGGAATATTGTTCATGTGCAGGTCGATTCTTTCTGGTGGCGTGGACATTCCTATTACGATTTATGGTGGCGCGGGACGTGGGAGAAAGAGGGCGGTGGCCCAACGCTAAATCATGCGGTGCATCATATTGATGCTTTGCTCTGGATGATGGGCGAACCCACGGAAGTGCAAGCCTTTATGAGTAATGTTTCGCATCATAATGCCGAGGTTGAAGATCTTTCGATCGGTATGCTGCGCTATGCCGATGGTTCACTTGGACAATTGACGAGTTCGGTTGTTCATCATGGAGAGGAGCAGCAGCTTATTTTCCAAGGAGCTAAGGCGCGTGTCTCTACACCTTGGAAGGTGAAAGCATCCACCTCTATGGCGAATGGATTTCCTGAACCGAATGTTGAACTAGAGGCGCAGCTTCAAGCTTATTATGATGCCTTGCCGGAAGTCATGTACGAAGGTCACGCTGGGCAAATCGATAATGTTCTTACAGCGATCGAAACGGGCGCTGCCGTGCTTATTGACGGAATTAGCGGACGCCGAACGTTGGAATTGATAACCGGTATTTATAAATCAGCTAGTACGGGAGAACTCGTGAATTTTCCAATAGGTCCTGCGGATGCTTTCTATACTAGAAGCGGTGTTCAAGCCCATGCCACCCATTTTTATGAGAAAAATAAATCTATTGAAAATTTCGCAGCCACCCCTATTTCCACAGGGAGCCATTATAAATGACAAAGGAGATTCAACTTATATGCAAAAAAGTGATGGTATGAACTACGCACCGATCGGTACCTTTAACTCGGTATGCGAACCGGGACAATTTATTTTCGCAGCAGCAGCTTTGGATCATGGACATATTTATGGCATGTGTAACGGACTTCGCGAAGCGGGGGGCGAGCTCAAATGGGTCTATGATCCAGATCCGGTCAAAGTGGATAAGTTTGTAGGCACGTACCCAAATGTTCGAGTGGCCAGCTCGCTGCAAGAAATTCTCGACGATGCTGAGGTGAAGTTGGTCGCGTCGGCGGCTATTCCTTCGGATCGCGGTCCTCTCGGACTCAAGGTGATGTCGAGCGGCAAAGATTATTTCACGGATAAAGCGCCATTCACAACGCTGGAGCAGCTCGAAGAAGCACGTGCCAAAGTGAAAGAGACAGGTCAGAAATATTCCGTATATTACAGCGAACGCTTGCATGTAGAAAGCTCCATCTATGCTGGACAGCTCATTGAGCAAGGAGCAATCGGACGCGTGGTGCAGGTCATTGGACTGGGGCCGCACCGGATTAGTCTGTCAAGCAGACCGGATTGGTTTTTCGAGAAAGAGAAATTCGGTGGTATTTTGTGTGATATCGGAAGCCATCAGATCGAGCAATTTCTACATTTCACTGGGGCGAAAGATGCGAAGGTTGTTCACAGCAAAGTAGCCAACTATAACTTCCCGCAACATCCCAACTTTGAAGATTTCGGCGATGCCACTCTGATTGGCGATAATGGGGCAACGGGCTATTTTCGCGTGGATTGGTTAACACCGGATGGTTTAAGTACTTGGGGAGATGGACGGATGACGATCCTCGGTACAGAAGGGTATATAGAGCTGCGTAAATACGTGGATATCGCCAGGGATAAGACGAGTGACCATGTGTATTTGGTTAACAAAGACGGTGAGCAGCATTTTGCGGTGAATGGTCAAGTTGGCTTCCCATACTTCGGCCAATTGATCCTCGATTGTTTGAACCGAACAGAGAACGCGATGACACAGGAGCGTGCGTTCAAAGCCGCTGAATTATGTTTAATCGCTCAACGTGACGCGATTCGAATTGAAAACACGTAGTAATCAGGGGCAAGTGGCGATTAATCATCATCAGGTTCTCTCTGCAAGGATAATTAACGTTTCTTCTGCCATTGTTTGCGGTATTGATGAGGAGTTATGCCCATTTGTTTTTTAAACATTTTACAAAAGTACGAGCAGTTGGTTATGCCGATGTTTTCACCGATCTGTGCAGTTGACTGGTCGGTTGAAGACAGCAGCATGACCGCTTGCTGCATTCTGCGAGCAGTCACATAGTCGGAAATACTGCTGCCTGTGCACTCTTTAAACAGATGAGACAAGTGATAAGGAGATAGGTGGAGTTCGCTCCCCATATGCTCCAAACGCAAAGGTTCGGTATAATGCTCCTCCAGCCATCCAAGAATCCGCTCCGCTTGATGCGGCTTCCGTGTGGTTCCGGTGCTTAATTGGACTTCATTGCGTTCCCATAACGGCTTGAAAGCGCGGAAAAAGGCGATGAGGAACAAAGAAAATTCTTCGAAGTAGTCATTTTTCGACAGCGATGGCAGCCGCTCCTCCAAGCTTTGAAACAGAGAAAGCAGCTGTTGTGATTCGCCCAAGTCATAGATGCAGGGAGAAGGCAGCTTGCTTGTATGAATATGCTTAAAGAAGGCCAACAGGCTTGGCCATTTCTCGAAATAAGTTTCGTATAAGGAAGGCTCGAAATGAACGATGGAACGAACGAAGGGCGTGCTTGGATTCATTTCGACCTGAATATGATGAAGTAGAAACGGCTGGAACACACAGATCATACCTGCTCGCAGTTCATAGCTCTTTTGCCCAATGATAAGAGTCCCTTTGCCTTCATGAACGAACAGGATCTCGATACCTTGATGGGCATGAAACGTTCCTTGGTATTGTTCGTTGCCTTCACTTTTTCGTCGATATGTAAAGTAGAGTGGAATCTCATTTAGGCCGATATTTTGGATGTAGGTCATGAGAAAGCACATCCCTCTATAGAATTAGAAGCAGACTAGGCGGGTTGAAATCGATTCTAGTTGCGCCTGGATACCGCCAAAGTATACAGGAGCGAAGATGATGTCTGCAAGGGTTTATCCCAAAGTTGATGGCAGCGCTGGAGCCGCACATAGAGGGTTGCAAGAAATGAAACGTCTGAAAAGGATTCTTTACTGAATTCTGATGATCAGGCGTTTTATTTGTGTTTGAGTAAAAAAGCCTGAAATCTAGTGGGATTTCAGGCTTTAGAACGTGTTTGCTGCTGTATCTACACACCCGAATACGCCATAAATCCACCATCCACCGGAATGGTCGCTCCGGTCACGAAGCCCGACATGTCAGCGTCCGCTAGCCATAACAATGTACCGAGCAGATCCTCGGGCTTACCGAAGCGGCGCATCGGCGTGTGGGTAATAATCTTATGGGAACGCTCAGTCAGCGAACCATCTTCCTTAACGAGCAGCTTTTCATTTTGTTTGGTCAAAAAGAAGCCGGGGGCAATCGCATTCACACGGATACCGCTTTCTGCCAAATGAACGGCTAACCACTGCGTGAAGTTATCGATAGCTGCTTTCGCTGCACTGTATGCAGGGACCTTGGTCATAGGCGAAGGTGCGCTCATCGAGGAAATGTTAATGACCGTTGCGCCTTCTTTGCCCATCATTTGCTTGGTGAATATCTGGGTTGGAATGAGAGTGCCAACGAAGTTCAGATCAAGCACGTTGCGGAAGCCTGTTACGCTCAGATCGTAGAAGGTCTGGATATCAGGATTTTGTAAATCTGCTAGTTTAAACGTTTCATTTGTTGTGTTCGCGCTGGCATGATTGCCGCCGGCTCCGTTAATTAGAATATCGCACGTACCTAGCTGTGCAGTCACGCTCTCGCAAGCCAGCACTACGCTATCTGCATCTGTCACGTCACAGGATACGGCAATCGCTTCTCCGCCAGCAGCTCGAATTTCCGCTGCGACCTCCAAGCCTTTATCTAATGTCCGATTCAGAATCGCTATGCGCGCGCCTTGCCTCGCCAGTTCAACGGCCATAACTCGACATAGAACGCCCGCCCCGCCTGTAATAACAACGACTTTCCCATGTAACGATGGAAATTTAGCTAATTCACTCATGGTTATCCAACCGTCCTTTCTATGGCTATCCCTCTACGATTCGCGTCCCAAAGTCCCCATAAATACATGATGCCTAGAGCCCGATCATACAAGCCATATCCGGGTCTGCATTGTTCATCCCAAATGTGTCTGCCGTGATCCGGTCTGCAAAATCCATCATAATTGTTCTCGTGCAGCGCTTTTACAATTCCTGCGATATCAACAGTCCCATCCGTTGTTCGGTGAGAGGTCTCGACAAAGTCACCATTCTCATAAACGCGCACATTGCGGATATGGGCAAAAGGTGTTCGGTCAGCGAATTCATGAACCATCGCAACGATATCATTGCTTGGATTAGCGCCAAGTGAACCGCTGCATAGCGTTAGCCCATTGTAAGGACTATCATTCAGCGCTAGGAAGCGGCGAATATTCGCTTGTCCGGTCATAATCCGAGGCAGTCCAAAGATGGGCCAAGGTGGATCATCCGGATGAATCGCCATTCGAATGTCGTGCTCAGCAGCAACAGGAATAATTTCATCCAAGAAATATTTCACGTTTGCCCAAAGATGTTCTTCTGTCACTTCTTTATAGGCGTCGAATAGTTCTGTCAGATGAGCCAATCTTTCCGGTTCCCAGCCTGGCATGCTGAATTTGGGATTCGCATTAATTAGCTCGACCTGCTCGAATAGATCAAGGTCGGCCACTTTACTTTTCTCATAAAAGAGAGCCGTCGAGCCGTCGCTTAATGGTTTATGTAGATCCGTACGCACCCAATCAAACACCGGCATAAAGTTGTAGCAAATCACTTTCACACCAACTTGGGCAAGCTTCACGATTGTTTTCTTATAGTTGGCCAAATAGGTGTCACGGCTTGGAAGTCCAAGCTTAATATCCTCATGAATGTTGACGCTTTCGACAACTTGCATATGAAGGCCGGCGCGATCGGCTTGCGCTTTCACCTGCTGAATCTTGTCCATCGGCCATTCTTCACCCGCAGGAACATCATGAAGGGACCAAACAATGCCCTCGACACCTGGAATTTGTCTAATCTGGTCAAGTGTAACCGTATCGTTGCCTTCTCCAAACCAGCGAAATACCATTTTCATCGGAATTCGATTGCCTCCTGATTCGTAACGTTATTTGAAATAAGTAGGGAATTTCTCTTTTAAGTGAGCTTGATCAGCAATGCCCATATGAAGATGATCATGCATCAATTGCTCAGCTTTTTTAGTGTCATGCTGTTCAATCGCATGAACCATATGCTGATGCTGGCTGAACAGTTCATCCCACTGGTGGTCGGTTGCAAGCCGCAGCATGCGAGTACGGTTCAAATGGACGTTGATTTGTTGAATAACCGCCCAGGTATTCAGCTTCTTGCAGCCTTCGAAAATGCTGTGATGAAAGGCTTCATCAAGCTCGAACATCTTTTTGTAGTCCTGTTCTTCCATACACATTTTTTGCAGTGCTAGATTCGTACGAAGTGTTTTGAACGAGTCAGCAGGGAAATTCTCGCATGCTAAGCCGATTACGGCGCGTTCTAACTGCTCTCGGATAAATCGCGCTTCATCTACGCGTTCCAAGTCGATGAGCGACACAACGGTGCCACGCTGCGGATAAATGTCCAGCAGACCTTCTTGAGATAGTTGCACGAAACTTTCTCTGACAGGAGTCCGACTCACATGAAATTGAAGTGATATTTCTTTCTCAGATATCACGCTGCCAGGCAGCAATTCGAGCAGAAGAATTTGCTCCTTCAACGTATGATAAACGGCATCACGGGTGGAACTAATGATCGGCTTTTTAAAAAAGTCCATGCTTCACTTCCTTCAAATAATGATTAATTACCATACTACCATACAAGTATGGTGACATGGAAGCAGATGTAAAAAAAGTTTTACAAAGGTGAAGCAGTTATTTGATTCCGAGTATCGATAAAATTTAATTTCAACCATCACCAATTGAGGCGAATAGGGTGTAAAAAGATAAAAAGCTTCCTACCTGGTTGGATTTCAACCTAGGTGGGAAGCTTAATGATCTCTTTACTTGCCGCCGGGAATAAATTGCTTAACCCAGCCCCCAAAGCTTTGGGGATTCCTGCTTTGAATGAGGATGACGCCTTCGCCGCGGAATCGGCAAACAACGCCTTCTCCACTCGTTATACTGGACAGCCAGCCTTTGGCTGCTTTTTCAATCGTATATTGTGTATAGTCGGGCCAAGCGACAAGATGTCCATTATCGACGATAACCTCTTCCCCGTGCGCAAGATTAATCGCATGAATAGCGCCGTAAGAGGAGAGGAAGACAGTGCCTTTGCCGCTGATTTCGACAATAAAAAAGCCTTCGCCTGACATGAAGCCACGCATCAGGTTTTGCATTTTCGTATTTACTTGAATACCTGAGGTTCCCGCGAGAAAACCATCTTTCTGAACATAAAGCTTGTACGATCCATCGAGCTCTACAGCTTCAATATCGCCGATGACTGCAGGCGCGAGTAAAACCTCGCCGGGTCCTCTAGTAGGTGTTAATTCTTGAAAAAAGAATTTCTCGCCGCTAAGCATTCTGCCTAATCCGCGAACAAGACCGCCATCGACAGTTCCTTTCAGCTCAATATTGGGTGACATGGAAACCATGGCTCCTGCCTCAGCCTTAATGTTTTCGCCAGCTTCAAGCTTTACTTTAAGCAAAGGAAATGCGCCTTGATAAAGAATTTCGTGTTTCATGAACTTCCTCCATATCTTTCCGTTATTGAAAAACTATGTCCATTATAATATAGATTCAAGTTTCATGCTTGTTCCAAGCACAAAGAGCTACCCTCAAGCGGCTAGGCCTCTTGGGGATAGCTCTTATGTGGAAAAATTTATCTGGTGCTGTTAAACATTGCTGCGAAGGCGCCGAAGAAGAGAACAACAATAATAAGGTAAATGACGATCCCGATAGCCGCCCAAATTAAACTGGCTTTCGCATAATTGGCTTTAGAAGGATTGGTTTCTCCACCAAATGCCCAAACGAACAGCATGATGATGTTGACGATTGGAATAGCGAGCAGAAGAATAGTTATCATCCAATCTTTTACGCTAACTACGCGGGTGTTGTTGCCTACCTGAAAGGGAAGGCCTTGTGGTTGTTGTTGCACGAACGGTTGTGTTTCCATGCAGAGTGACAGCTCCTTTTATATATATATATATGAATCAATGGTTTATTCGACATGAATCAACAAATTCCTTTTATTTCCTTTTAATTTCCTGGATACGGGAAACAAACCAGTTGAATACTCAAATGGTTTGTTTATTCTTTGTAAGATCGTTTGACTCTAGGTATATATATGATCAGATTAAGTAGTCTTAACATCCGGTTGATGCTCCAAACTACGATTGGCATAAACGAAGCCAGCACTGAGCAGCAGAATGCCCATGGTCACATAGAAGACGGAAGAGAAACCGTAAGCTGCCGCGAGATGGCTGCCGACCAGAGGTCCAATCAGATTGCCAAGGAACAGCGAAGAGGTATTGAACCCATAAGCGGTTCCCTGGATCTGGACAGGGGCCAGTTTCAGGACCAACACGTTTAATGAAGGAATCATACCGCCTATGAACAGACCAAGCAGGAACCTTCCGATGAGCAGCATAGAAATGTTAAGGGCAAAGGCTTGGGGGATGAAGGCGAGCGCTGCCATCGTTAAGGCAATGATAAGCGTCTTTCGTTGACCAATCCGGTCGCCGACTCTTCCAAGTGTAGGAGCTCCGAATAGGTTCGCTATCCCTGTAATGGCCACGACAAGCCCTGCAAGCAGTTCTAAGTGATTGCCGTTATATAAGGTTTTCGCGTATACAGTAACAATCGGCTCAATGCTCATCATGCCAATCTGTGTAATGAGAGAAGCAGCGAATACAGGGAGAAGCGGACGAAATAGTCGCCATTGCGTACGCTGCCGCTTTTTAGTCGTAGAAGGTGGCTTGCGCTCTTCCCGAATGAAGAGCATGACGACAATACTTGCGCACAGCATGAGAGCTCCGGTGAAAAAGAATACTTTGCTGTAGCCAATGAAGCTCGCAAGCAAGCCTCCAATTAAAGGGCCAATTAGCGATCCGGCAATGGCTCCTGTTTGCAGTGTGCCGAGCGCTTTACCCGAGTGTTCGGGAGGTGTTACAGAAGCCTGAAGCGATACGGCCATGGAGATAAACCCCGAGAACACACCATTCAAAAGGCGCAGCGACAACAATTGCCAAGGCGATGTGACGATACCCATGAGCGCAGTGACGATGGCCATGCCGAACCCGGCGCGAAGCAGCATGATTTTGCGGCCTCGCCGATCGGCAATAGCTCCCCAAAGCGGTTGTGTAAGAAAAGATGTAATGAATTGTGCAGCTACGATCCAGCCTGTCCAACGTACGACATCGCCAAGATCATGAACCCCAAGCTGTCCAATATAAAGGGGCAGGAAGGGAAGAACGAGATTCATGCCGCAAGTAATGGAGAAGTTGGCCACCCATAATATCCACAGTGACTTTTTCCAAGGTAAGGGTGCAGGCATAGAAAGACTCCTTATTTTTTTTCATTCCAGTATAGCATACAAAGAGAGCTATTCTTAAGCGAGGCTATCTTTCGCTCAGGGGATAGCTCTTTTCATTCGGATCTAATCTGTAAGTTAAGTGTGACTGGAAACCATGGCACCGAGAAAAATGACAAAGAAGAGAACGTAACAAACAAGAACAATTCCGATCCAGATTAAACTGGCTTTCGCATAGTTGGCTTTAGAGGGGTTCGTGTCATTGCCGAAAGCCCAAATGAACAACAGAATGATGTTCACAAGAGGTATGGCGAGAAGCAAGATAGTGATCAGCCAATCTTGTAAGCTGACGACAGGTGAGGATGGTGCCGGTTGAAAGCCATAAGGTTGTTGCTGCGGTTGATCATTGATTGGATCTGTTCCCATGTTCAATATCAGCCTCCTTAAGGAGTATTTGTTAGGTAACTTTATTCAGATTTTGTTCAATTATGCTATAAATGTGTCGTGATTTTGGCTCATCGTCAGAATCAGTGCTCCATGTAATTAAAAAAATTCGCTCACGTCACATTAATCTGATATCCTTATTATGGAATTAATGCGACTTTTGTCCTTAACATCTTTCATAAAGGAGCGAAACTATGAAAAACTGGTTTATCTTTTTATCATGTGCCATCCTTGTTTTCGCTGGAACAACGGCAGTGGCATCCGATTCCTTGCAAGCCTTGCTTTTTCCGGTAAACATACAGCTAAATGGCGAAGCCAAACAACCGGATGATAGCCATCCTGTCGTAAACATTAATGGTGAAACCTACGTGCCGCTGCGTTATTTGTCAGAACAAATGGGAGCAACTGTAGGATGGAAGGAAGATACCAAAACGATTAGCATCGATTATGTAACAGACGAAGGATTACCGCTAACGAATACCTGGAATCATAGTATTCGCGCAGGTAATTTAAAAGCAGTCCCGAATGAAGATAAAACCAAGACGCGTGTTACGGGACAATTTCAGAATATGAGCAGTGAGTTAGGTATAGGATTGATTTTAAACTTCTACAGCAACAAAGGGGAAAAGATGGGAACGGCTAGTTACAACGCGACGATGAAATCAGGAGAAATCAACACGGTTCAAATGGAAGGAGAAGGCGATCTTTCTAATTATGCTGTCGTGACAATGGACGTTTGGTATAAACACGCCCCTTCTTATGCAATCCCTCCCGGCGAGTTGAATGTGAAAGATGAGCACATGCCTGATATTGCATTAGGGGATATTGGCGCTTTCCGATATAGCGGCAGAGATGGCGTATACACGCAGGTCCTGGGACATTTGTCCAATCAGCTGCCGAGGCCGGGCAACTATAAGTTGACTCTCCAATTTATGGATGGGAACGGTGTCTTGTTAGGAACGACTACTTTACCGCAGAGGCATTGGTCGAACGCGCCGGGCGGGATCGGCGGATTTGAAGCCGTAGGGCCAGGGGATTTTAGCAAGTATGCTTCGGTAAAATTGCAAGTAACTCCTCTCCCAGATACGGATTTACCGATAGGCATGAAGGAGTTGAATGAGCAAATAACTGTGACCAAAGAGACTTCCTTTTATGCAAAGCCCGATGATGGCTTACCGGTCTTGGGTAAAATATCCCCGCAATCGATTCACATTTTCGGCAAGTGGAACGATTGGTACTATTTCGAAAGCTGGGCAGGGTCCAGTTGGATGAAGCTGCAGTAGTAGTGAATGCGAACAACCCAAACAACCAACTCTCCATGATCGGAGGGTTGGTTGTTTGGGTTAGCCGCGAGAGAAGCGTTGGCGATATTTGCGCGGAGAAATGCCTTCTACCTTCGTGAAGCAAGTAGCAAAATAGGCCGGTTGTTCGAATCCCACCTCTTCCGCGATGTGAGCGATGGGGAGGTCGGTTTGCAGCAGCAGCAGCTTGGCCTGTTGAATGCGCAATTTTACCATGTACTCCGTGGGGGAACACCCGTATTCCCGTTGCATACATCGTGCAATATACACGGGATGGAAGTTGACGTTGTCGCCAAGCTCTTTGGCGGATATAGGTTCACGATAATGCTGCCGTAAATAAGAGGCAGCTTTCTCGGCGCAGGCTGTGGATGGAGACGCGGTATCTTTGTCTATGGAGGCGGAAAGCTGTCGCAGAATTTCCTGAAAAAGCTGCTGTTGTGTCCAGCGAATGCCATTGACGTGAGCTTTCGGATGGAGCTGGCTGAGCTGCTCGAACAAGTCATACGTTTTATCGGGCTGCAGAAGCGTTGTGAACTGTGGAATGCGAATCGTGAAAGGTTCCACGGCAAACGGCTCGACGAGTATCGGACTAGGGTCTTCGAGAGGTAATGGAGGAATTGGATGGTCAACGACAGACCACGGGCCTCCTATGTGAAAATGCAGCCAGTAGGTCCCTGTTTCCTCGAAGCACGCTTGTGTTCCATAATGATAGCTGTCTGGCCGTAAAATAACAGCTTGCCCAGCAGCCACTTCAAACTGTTTGTCTTCTTCTCCGATATAGAAACATCCGTAAGTAGTAAGCAGCAAATCGAAAACTTGAATATGACTTCGGGTCACATGCTTGTTTCCCTTGCCGATGGTACTAAAACCGCTTGTTATATAGTGAGGCAGCGGCGGAACGGTGATTTCAATAAATGCCATTGCGGTCACCTTTTCTTTCCGGAAAATAGAAGTTGGAATTTTGAAAGTTTGAGTTGCAATCATTATACATGAATCCAAGTATAGCATCTATAATTTGAGCAGACTACTAAGTTTATTTTGCACAAAAATAGAGAACATAATTGGATGGTGGAAGCCCCATGAAGACAGAGAAAAATAAATTTTCGCTATGGCTTTTGGCTTGGCCGATTTTTGTCGAATTGCTGCTTCAGCTCCTGCTTGGCGTTGTGGATACGCTGATGGTGAGCCGGGTGTCGGATGATGCTGTGGCTGTGGTTGGTTTAGCTAATCAGCTATTTCAAGCCATGATGATTTTATTCGTCACAGTAGCCAGCGGCGCAGGTATCCTCATTGCGCAGAAAATAGGCGCCAAGCAGAATGAAACAGCTCGCACGGTGGCGATTATGGCTGTTACCGTCAGCGCAGCGATAGGCTTGGTGCTCAGCTTTATTTTATTCACAGAAGCAAGGCCTTTAGCCAGGCTGTTCCACTTGGAGGAGCGGCTTCTTCCTTTGGCGCAAAGCTATATCTCCATCGTTGGGAGCGGGATGGTTTTGACGGCAGTCATGGCTGCCCTTAGTACGGTCATTCGGAATACAGGCAACACTAAGGGGCCGATGATTACCGCGATTGGCATGAATATCATTCATATTGTGTTTAATTACGGGTTTATTTACGGTGCTTTTGGCTTCCCTCAGCTGGGTTTAACAGGAGTTGCGATCTCGACGCTTGTGAGCCGTTTGTTGGCGACGTGTTTATTGATATTTATGTTTCTATCAGCGTTCGATCGGAGGATGGAGTGGCGAGACCTGTTTACATTTAACCGTAAATTGTTTGGCGACATTTTGAAAATTGGCTGGCCACTTGGCGTAAATATGTCATCTTGGGTGTTGTCGCAGCTGACGATTTATACATTTTTGGCGATTATGGGAGCCAAGGAATTAGCGGCACGCACTTATATGAATACATTGGAGTCGATTTGTTTTATGTTAGGCTATTCGATTGCTCTGGCCGTACAAATTCAAATCGCGCATCTTTATGGTGCCGGAAATATTAAAGAAGCTTATAAAAGCGGGTATCGTGGAACATGGATTGGGCTCGCACTGGTCGCATTCAATGGCGCAATTCTGTTTTTTATCGGCAAAAGCTTCCTCGGTTTCTTTACCTCGGATGCAGCAATTATTAAGCTTGGGCTTTCGTGTTTGGTACTAACGGTTATTTTGCAGCCTGGCAGAATGCTTAATATGGGGTTTGGGAACGCGCTTAGTGCAGTAGGCGATACGCGTTACAACATGGTGGTCTCGTTATTCTCGATGTGGGGCGTAGCTGCAGGACTCTCTTATGTGCTAGGTATCCATATGGGCTGGGGGCTCGCGGGCATCTACGTTGCTATGATTTGTGACGAGTACTTGCGAGGCATCTTGGTGTTCATCCGTTGGCGGCAAAAGAAGTACTTGCGCCAAGCCGAGCGGCATAAGCAAAGCACCGCAGCATCGGCTAGCGGAGTGACTGCTGCGCAGACTTAAGACTGATCAAGAAAAAGCTGTAACGATGAAAAACTCGTTACAGCTTTTTCTTGTTTACTTGTCTCAAACGATCTGTTGGCAGCTCTGCAACAAAGTCAGGCCTTCCGGCCCCCCGCCCTTAGCGTCGATACACGCGAAACACGATATCGCGGTTATAGTTGCCGAATCCCTCGCCATACAAGGTTAAGCCCCCCACATGGGCCGCATGCTCAGGTACTTCGAGACGCAAAGTCCATTCATTGCGGGACATGCGGATATCTTGGATCGTGACATCCGATAGCTGCTGTCCGTCTAGGAAAGTGCCCATTTCTGTAATTCGGAGCACCTTTAACCAACCGTACTGATTGATAACATCCGGCCACCAGGCAGGAGTGAACTGCCCGCGGCCCTGCCCCGAATCTCCCGGACTTGTCCAATAGCCAAGCAAGGTATCATTCACATAGAAATGAATGTCAGATGGCCAGTTTTCCGCCACATTCGGAGCTTCGGAACCAATTTCCAGAGAGATTTCGATCTCATCTACCTTTGACTGGGCATCACATAATTCGGGATGCGATATTCGACGAAGCCGCGACCAAACCAAAGAATGCTGGCATGCATCCGTTCAGGCTCGAGAAAATAGCGAGGATCATCGTATTGCCCAATCAAATGTCGGGTAGTTGCCAAGCCGCAGGTCGGATGCACGTCGAAGCGGGTGTAATGTCCCACAGGCACAACAACCTCGTCGAAAGCTCGTCTTAGCTCGTTTGTTTTTGGAAGGACCATATCAATGCGCGAAATCGCGAGTTTGCATATTTTGTGCGTGCCGCCTTGTTTGCGAACCAGCTCGGTTTTGATAAGTCCGCCTGTCTCCAGCTTTTTGACATGCATGGTTACGATGGCACTGCTTAAGCCAAGCATTTGAGCAATATCTTTCACATTCATTTCTGCTTCTGAAAGCAGTTCCAGTATATGAAGACGCACCTCGCTGGCTAATGCTTCATACAGCGGCAGCCATTTGCGATCGGTTGTCGTTTGGATCATGTTGTAAAAACTCCTCATGATTAAAGATTTAACTGATTAATAAATATACTAATTCATTAAAATACAAATGAAAAGCTTGAAATTTTTAAGGTAATATTGTTTAATGGGCTTATTAGGATAATATTTTTATTAATCGATTTATAATTTTATTAATTAAGGAGTGAAAGTGATGTCTATGAAAGCCAGCATGATTGTCGACAAGGATTTTAAGGTCGGAGAAGTAGATGCACGAATATATGGTTCTTTTATTGAACATCTGGGTCGGGCTGTTTATGGCGGGATCTATGAACCCGGGCACCCTACTGCGGATGAACAAGGTTTTCGCACCGATGTATTGGAGCTAGTGAAAGGGTTAGATGTGCCGATCGTGCGTTACCCTGGGGGTAATTTCGTATCGGGCTATCATTGGGAGGATGGCATAGGACCTCTTGCCGAGCGCAAGAGACGGCTGGATCTGGCATGGCGTACGATTGAACCTAATTTGATTGGACTCAACGAATTCATGGATTGGTGCCGCAAGGCGAACACAGATGCGATGATGGCTGTTAACCTGGGGACTCGTGGACCGGATGAGGCCAGAGATATCATCGAATATTCGAATATTAAGGGAGGCACCTATTGGAGCGATTTGCGGATTGCACATGGATATCAAGCCCCTCATAACATCAAAACCTGGTGTCTCGGCAATGAGATGGACGGACCTTGGCAAATCGGCGGTAAAACAGCAGTGGAATATGGCCGCGTTGCTTGTGAAAGCGCAAAAGTAATGAAATGGGTTGATCCTACGATTGAGTTAGTCGCTTGCGGAAGTTCAGCTTTGACGATGCCAACCTTTCCGGATTGGGAAGCTACGGTTCTTGATCATACCTATGATCACATTGACTACATGTCACTTCATCAATATTATGGCAACCGCGATCAGGATTCCGCTAACTTCCTGGCCCAATCTCTGGGAATGGACCAATTCATCCATACGGTCATTTCGACATGCGATTATGTGCAAGCCAAGAAACGCGGTAAGAAGAAGATTAACTTGTCCTTTGACGAATGGAACGTATGGTACCATTCTAACGACTCTGACCGCCGAATCGAGCCTTGGTCCATAGCGCCGCCGCAGCTGGAAGACATTTATAATCACGAAGATGCTTTGCTTGTCGGTTGTATGCTAATTTCTATGCTGAAACGTGCCGATCGTGTGAAAATGGCCTGCATGGCACAGCTAGTCAACGTTATTGCGCCGATTATGACGGCGAACGGCGGTGCTGCGTGGAAACAAACGATTTACTATCCTTATATGCATACGAGTGAGTTTGGCCGAGGAACAGTGCTTGTGCCTTTAATCAAATCACCGAAATATGATGCTAAGGACTACACGGATGTACCTTATTTGGAAGCTGTTGCTGTTCATCAGGAAGAGAAAGCGGAAGTAACTATTTTTGCAGTCAATCGTCATTTGCAGGAACAGCTCCCGCTTGAACTGGATCTTCGCAGCTTTGGCAATAGTCGAATCATTGAGCATATCGTGCTGGAGAACGATGACCTTAAAGCAGCGAATACCATGGATGCACAGGATCGAGTGAAGCCTCATACAGGTGGTAATGCGGTAGTGACTGGCAATGGTCAGATACAAGCGACACTTGGCAAGGCATCTTGGAACGTTATTCGTTTAAAGCTTCAATAGAGGCTGAGACTCTCATTCATAGGACATGGCAGGGAGAAAGTAAACAACTCCTGCTATGTCTTATTTTGTTCATATCTCACTTCGGATAATCGTATATCGCTTTATTTTTGAATCTAGGCTCTGTTATGATGAAAGGAAACAGGTGAAGGGAGCTCCGGCTCATGCAAGTTAAGTTTCTGGTTCTACTTTTTCTGGTTCTCGGCTTGACAGCTTGCGGAAGCAAACAAAATGAAGATCAGCCCGCTGCGGTGAAAGCAGATGCTCCTACGATTTATAAAAATTTTTGCATCTCTTGTCATGGAAATCAATTACAAGGCGGACAAGGTCCTAATATCCAAAAAGTGGGTGAACGCTTGGATGAAGATCAACTCATTAAGCGCATTCAAAAGGGTGGTGGCGGGATGCCGCCGTTCCAAGTCGCTTTGAAGGAGGAAGAATTGAAGGCGTTGGCCGTATGGCTTGAGGGTATGAAATAAAGGGAATAGGTGGAGGACTAAGCTTATTTTAAGGTTGCCTACATAATTTCTTCACAATTGGACTTTATAATGGGAAGCTAGAGGAGAGTGATGTAAGATGCACTTGAATTTGAAGCCCCGGAAACGTCTTCCTGTGAAGATAAGACCAAATCGTCTGGGAGCAACGATTTCGTTACTATTATTTATGATTGGCTTACCGTTCATTTCTATCACCGGCATGGAATTCCTAGAGCGTGGTAATTTACACGAAACTATCCAATGGATAACTTCTAATCAATCGTTTTTCTTATTAAATGTCGGATTATCTTTTTGTTTGTTAGCTTTCATTTATGCCGTAGTAGGATCACTGGCAATTTCAGGATCGATCTCTACCTTAGTGCTTGGCATCATGGCGCTTATTTCTTATATGAAGGTGAAAATGATTGGGGAGCCATTCTTCCCTTGGGATATTTTGCTGAATAAAGAGAGTATGAATATTGCTTCACTTGTAACGGGCAAACCGGCACTTATTCGAATTGCTGCTGTGCTCATTATTGTGATTCTCGTACTTGCATTAAGATGGGTGATTCCTCGTGTAACCCTGCCTATTATTGCTCGGATTGGCGTGGCGCTGTTTTCATTTTATGCCTTGTATGCATTTGGGGTTAAAACACCGCTCGCCGGGAAAATTTTGGACCATTATGGGGTAAACGAAATCGTTTGGAATCAGCATGAGAACTATACGAATAATGGAACGGTCTTGGCATTTACCTTGAATGTCAAAAATTCTATTGTGCAAAAACCGGAAAGCTACAGTGACCAATCCATAGCTGCAGTTGCAGCTAATATCCAGCAGGCCACGATGAAGAGCCCAACAGCACCCAAAGCCTCCAAGGCTTCAGTCCCATTAAACGGGAAGAAGCCTAATGTCATTTTTATTATGAATGAGGCTTTCTGGGACCCTACGCTGCTTACGAATGTGACTTTTAGCAGTGACCCGCTGCCAACAATACATCGTCTTCAAAAAGAATCGACATCAGGCTACCTGCTTTCTCCGCAATTCGGAGGCGGTACGAGTAATGTGGAATTCGAGGTGCTAACGGGCAACTCCATGAGTTTCCTTCCGGGCGGATCCATTCCCTATCAACAGTATATTAGTAAGCCGGTGCCTAGCTTGGCGAGTTATTTTACAGGTCAAGGGTACAAAAGCATGGGGATCCATTCGTATGAAGGTTGGTTCTGGAACCGCAATAACGTATACAAACAACTCGGCTTCGATTCCTTTAAAAGCAGTGAGAATTTTGTGAATCCGGAGACGAAAGGATACTTTATTTCCGACGCTGAGGTATCCAGAACGATTATCGATGAAGTAGATAAAACGGAAGATCCCATGTTTATCTACACCGTGACCATGCAAAATCATGGACCTTACGACGATCCGCGGTACGGCGAAAATCAATTCAAGGTTGAGGGGAATTTGACACCTCAGGCTAAATCCATCTTGGAAACCTACACACAAGGCGCGCATGATGCCGATCAAAGCTTGCAAATGCTAATCGATCACTTTGAGAACTCAGATGAGCCGACCATGATCGTCTTCTATGGTGATCATTTGCCCATGTTAGGCTTTGACTACCAAGTGTATCAAGAAGCAGGCTTTATTAAATCCGGTAATACGAACCAATGGTCGTTGGATGAAATTAAGAAAATGCATAGCGTTCCGCTTGTAACTTGGTCGAACTTTGACATGCCGAAGCAGGATATTCCGCTTCTCAGTGATTCTTTTCTCGGTGCACACGTCTTAGATATGCTGCATATGGAGAAGCCGGCGAATTTCGCGTTGAATGGTGAAGTGGCTGCACAAGTGCCTGGGCTATTGAGCAACCTTGTCGTGGATAATTACCAACAAATGTACGCCACGGCACCGGAACCGGCCAAAGCGATAATCGGGGACTACCGGAATGTGCAGTATGACATGCTTTTTGGCAAGCAGTATTTAGCTGAGTATGTTGACCATGACTATTTAACGAAGACAGCTCAAGCTACCTATAATGAAGAATTCGGAAATGATGAACCTACTGAGCGTGCAGCGGGAGAAAGCACCGTTACACCAGCTGCAAAGCCTGCAAGCGTAGAGTAAGACACTCTTACACTATCGCAAGCTTAAACGCGAGAAATCAAAAGAGCTATCCCAAGTCAGTTAATGGGATAGCTCTTTTGTATGGATGAAACCCTGTTCCACCAATCGCAAATAATGATTGCCAACGGCAGAGTAATTTTGGTAATATATAATTCTGTCTCTATACGGCGGCTGCATCTAAAAACTTGTTTTTTTGAACGAAAAAACGTTGGAGGTGTTTCATGCTTTTTGCGGTTTTGGCACGCAAGGCTTATGCCAGAAACTTGCAGTATCGCGGCTCTCATATGCTGCATAATGGAGTGAGCGCTGTGTTTGGCTTCATTTACGCAAGCATTTGGACTGGCTTGGGTACAGATGCGTCACTCGGAGATTACGGCGCTCAAGGAATTGTAGGCTATATAGCTTTTAACCAAGCGATTCTGTGGATCACACAATTTACGACGAATGGACTCGGGCTGGAACAGTCGGTTCGTACTGGTCAAATCGCTGTTGATCTCATGCGGCCCGTTCACTTATTTTATCAGGCCATGAGCCGGGAATGGGGCCAGATTCTTTATCAATTTCTTTATAAATTTATTCCGATTTATGTCCTCTACATCTTCATTTTCTCCTTACAGCTCCCGAAACAAGCTTCTGTTTATGGCTGGACCGCCTTTGCGCTGGTCTTAGCGGCCTACATTTCACTTTGTACGAATTATTTAATTGGCGTTGCGGCTTTATGGACAACGGAATCTCGTTGGTTATATTGGTTGAATTATTCGTTCAGCATGCTGCTTTCCGGTTTTTTCATCCCCTTGGAATGGCTGCCAAATTGGCTTCGCACGATCAGTCAGTACACACCATATCCTTATTTACTCTATTACCCGACTCGCATTTACATGCAGCTAGAACAAGGAACTGTTGTGCTCGGCGCTCTTCTATGGAGCATCGGGTTTACTTGTGTCTGTTTGGCAGTCACGGCAGGGGTACGCAGAAAGCTGGAGGTGCAGGGCGGATGATGTTGGTTAAGCTATACATGCTGCTGATTAAAGCGAGCCTGCGAAGCCGGATGCAGTATAAATTCAATTTCTTTTTCTCAACAGCGATGGCTTCTTTTATTCATATTTCGGAATTTCTAATGGTTGCGCTAGTTATGATGCGCTTCGGAAATATCAAGGGCTGGACGTTGTATGAGGTTTGCTATTTGTATGGCGTCATGATGATATCCAAAGCGATTTATCGTACACTGGCTTCCGATGTTCATCATTTAGAGAAATATCTGGTATCTGGAGATCTCGATGCGCTTCTTACAAGACCGATTCCCGTTTTACTTGCACTCATGACTCAGAATAGTCGCGTGTTATTTGCTGAAATCGGCCAAGGTATTTTACTGCTTGTTATTGTGATGAAGGCTTTGATGGCTAATGGGCAAATTGGCTGGTCGGCCATACCTTTAACAGGGTTAATCATCTTAACCGGTGCTGTTATTTTGTTTGCTATTGGACTGGCTACAGCAGCCGCAGGCTTTTGGCTAACACGCATTGAATCCCTGCAAAATTTAACTGAGGACGCATCTCAAACCGCATCGCGGTATCCGCTCTCTTTGTATCCCAAATGGCTGCAAGGTACGTTGTTAGTGCTCATTCCGGTGGGCTTTGTTAATTACATTCCTGCGTTATATGTCCTGAGGCACCAAGGGGGTATGGGCATGCTGCTTGGTACAATGGCCGTTGCATGTGTCGCTCTCTGGTTGGCTATGCGTTACTGGAAACTAGGATTAACTCGCTATCAAAGTACCGGAAGTTGATCGGATGTTGTGTTCAAGAAGGAGGGATTATATGATCACTGTAACGAAATTACGTAAAACATTTCAAACACCTCTTGTCCAAGATGGCAGGTTCGCGGGTATTCGAACGTTGTTCTCGAGAGCCTACAAAGAGAAGGAAGCCGTACGTGATGTGAGCTTCGAGATTGAATCTGGGGAGTTCGTCGGGTATATTGGACCTAATGGCGCAGGAAAGTCGACAACCATCAAAATGCTCACCGGCATCCTTCACCCTACCTCTGGTGAGGTGCTGATTAATGGATATAGTCCACAGAAGCATCGTAGACGGGTTGTAAACCAACTTGGCGTTGTTTTCGGCCAGCGAAGCCAGCTTTGGTGGGATTTACCGGTCAAAGATTCCTATGAAATCCTTGCCGCGATGTATCGTGTGGATGAAGGCTCAGCACGTCGCAGGTTAGGTGAGTTGTCTGAGCTTCTGGAGCTTAAAGAGCTGATGGATGTACCTGTTCGTAAATTATCGCTAGGTCAGCGAATGCGGGCTGATTTGGCAGCCTCCATGCTGCATAATCCGGATATTTTATTCCTGGATGAACCGACGATTGGTCTGGATGTTGTGGCTAAGCGGAATATTCGAGGTTTCCTTCAGTCATTAAATCGTGATTTTGGTAAAACCATTTTGCTGACTACCCATGACATGGATGATATTGAGCAGTTATGCAAACGGGTGATCGTCATTAATCATGGGCAAATCGGCTACGACGGCTCGATCGATGAACTGCGTGAGCGGATTGGCTTGCCCACGATGATGAAAGTAGCTTACCGTGGGGATATTCAAGTGCCGGAGAGCTGGGAGCTTCCGTTTCGTATCGTACAACGGGAAGCAAGTATGCTTACCATTGCATGTAACCGTCAGGAACTGAAGGCGATGGATGTACTTCGAGTCGTCAGCAGTTGGGGCGATATGGACGATGTACATATGGAAGAGCCTGAATTCGAAGAGGTTATTCACGGCATATATAAATAGTTAGGGGAGAGAGCATCATGCCTATTGAGAATAAAGAACGCGAGAAGGAAGAGCAGCGCGTTGCCTCTGTACGTGCGAATATCCAGCAACGAATCATAGAATTGGGTCAGACGGTGGATGAACGTCGATCAGAAGCTACCGCAATCGGACGCGCATTCTGGGATGATATCTCCGTGAATGCAGACAATGATGATGATTTGATTGAGACGGCTGCAAGTATGGCTCAGCAGGAGCATGTCCTTCAGGGCCAGGAGCGCAGCTACCGCCTGGCGCAAGATGCGCTGCGCAAGCTGCAGCGTGTTGTGGATGCGCCATATTTCAGCCGTATTGACTTTAAGGAAAAGGGAGAGCAGGAGCGCGAGAAGATCTATATCGGCTTGACCTCTTTCATCGATGCGAAGACCGATGAGATTCTTATTTATGATTGGCGTGCACCGATTGCCAGCTTGTTTTACGATTATCCACCGGGGCCAGCGACATACCGTACACCCGAGATGGACGTCAGCGGTGAACTGATGCTCAAGCGGCAATACATCATCAAGGCCGGTGTGCTGCAGGATGTGTTCGATACCGGCATCAGCATCGGCGACGAGATGCTTCAGCAGATGCTGAGCCGCAGCGCCGATGAAAAAATGCACAGTATCGTTACGACGATCCAGCGCGAGCAGAATCAGATCATCCGTGATGATCGTCATAAAGTGCTTGTCGTGCAAGGCGCGGCCGGCAGCGGCAAGACCTCTGTTGCTCTGCAGCGCATTGCTTATTTGCTCTATAAATACCGGACGACGCTCAGCGCCGACAATATGATCCTGTTCTCGCCGAACTCATTGTTCAGCGATTACGTCTCTCATGTTCTTCCCGAGCTTGGCGAAGCGACGATGCAGCAGACAACCTTTCAAGATTATTTAACGCACAAGCTGAGCGATTCCGGTCTTACGCTCGAAGACCCTTATGATCAGCTGGAATTTATCCTGACGGGCACAGAACAAGATCCTGCCTATTCCGCTCGTTTACAAAGTATTCATTACAAGACCTCCGAGGCATTTCTCCGAGTGATTGATGTTTACGGGGAGAAGCTGAAAAACGGCGGCCTCCATTTCCTTGACTTATCTGTAGGGAAGAAGGTCCTGATCACAGCTGCTGACCTCTATGAGCGGTTTTATAGTAAATCTTCCATATTGGCGCTTGGAGAACGTATGGAGAATCTATCTGATTGGATTATGGGACAGTTGGATGAGATCCAAGTGGATGTCCAGAAAAGATTCTATCGTAAAATGGTAAGGGAACCCAAGTATCTAGGCTCTGAACCGGAAATGAAACGAATGAGCAAAGCCAAGGCTCACAAAGCCATTGCTCCGCTTAAAGAGAAGGTGCGGAAGCTAGCTTATGTGGATGTGCTCGGGATGTATCAGAATCTGTATATGAATAAAGAGCTGCACCAGGAATTGACGCACAAAGCTGGGCAAATCGTACCTGCATCTTGGGACACGATAAGCTCCTTCACAGCTGATGCACTTGCCCAAGGGACACTGCTTTATGAGGATGCGACGCCGCTTGTTTACTTAAAAGGTCTGATAGAGGGACAATTACGGGTAAGTACGATCCGTTATTGTCTGGTCGATGAAGCGCAGGATTACTCGCCGTTCCATTATGCCTATTTGAAGAAGCTGTTTCCGCGTGCCCGCTTTACATTGTTGGGCGATTGGAATCAAGGGATATTCACCCACGCCAATGTGAGTACGGATGACGACTCGCAAACGAGCGAGTATGCCTCCATTAGCGAGCTGATGAAAGAAGAAGAGACGGAGACGATTCGTCTCGTCAAGAGCTATCGCTCGACGCGCGAAATCGTCGATTTCGCAAGCAGCGTGCTGCCGAATGGCGAGCCGATCGAGCCACTCAGCCGCAGCGGCGAGGCGCCGCGCACGATCCGCGCGGCGAATGAAACTGAGCTTCATCGCCTAGTAGCTGAAGCTGCAGCAAGGCGCCGTGACGATGGGGCAAGCTCCGTCGCGATTATTTGCAAAACCGAGCGCGAGACGCGGCACGCCTATAAGGATCTTAAGGCGCTGCTGCCTGGATTAACGCGCATCACCAAGGAAACGCTGCACTATGAGGCAGGCGTGATGATTTTGCCGGCGTATCTGGCCAAAGGGTTAGAATTCGACGCCGTCATCCTTTACGATGCTGGCGAGGCCGTTTATGCCGAAGCCAAGGAGCGCAAACTCTTTTACACAGCATGTACCCGTGCCCTCCATCATCTGGATGTCTGTTATGTAGGCCGATTGACACCATTCCTGCCTGCTCCATAGACAGGTGTCCGTCCTCATCAGCCTTGCAAAACATAGGATCGATGCTGCGGCAGTGAACAGCTTTTAATGCTAACCACACATTATAGTTAATTAAGAGACTGCATCCGGTTTATGGGATGCAGTCTCTTTTTTTCAACCTGATAGTAAGCATAAGTTTTCGGAATGTAGAACGGATGATATGTTGAGCTGTAAAGCCGTTTTTCCGCGTTACAGAGGGCAAATGGCCGGTCAGCGACGCTGTAAGCACGAAAAAATGTGCTTACAGAGAAAGAAAAAGAGAGAACGTGCGGTATATTGAGCTGTAAAGCTGTTTTTCCGCGTTACGGAA
>NZ_VRTT01000088.1 GCF_008017805.1 Paenibacillus sp. N3.4
CGTTCTCATATTCTTCCATAAACCATACCTCCGCTTCAACTTACTAGAAGTATCGTCTGGTTTTCAATTTAACAAACCAATAGTAGATAGCGAGGAAGCTTGTATAATCTGGTTAACGACAAGAGTGGGGATGGACCGATTCAACCCTATGACAGTTCAGATTCAGTAGATTTGTACGTGATTAGTACACGTGAGGATAGTAACTTTGGTCAATTTATATTTACGAATGCCGTACTATGTGCTCAGGATATCGTTTCCAAATCGTAAGTGGATACCAAATCATGTGGAAGGGCGGAGTTTATGATAACCAAATCTGTAATCGAAAGTATAAACCGTGTCTCAAAGCCGATCACAACCCCCGTGATGAAGATTGGCGGACAGCCGGTATGGTTGACAGAGCCACATTGGCCTCTAAGTGCAGGCGGGATAACCGCCCAATGATGTTTGTTGGCCAGATTGTTCTGGGTAAGGGACTATTTCCCGAACAAGCAGATGTGGGGCAGCGGATGGCTTATTGTCACCTACATATTTCGCTTACTTTTTAATTGGAGGTTATCTCGGTATTAACTACGTAATCTTCAAATCGTGGACGGAAAGAAATATCATATGGATATTGTTTATCACTTTTATTTCAGGCATAACCTATGTCGGATTGCTAATAGCAAGTCACTATTCTAATTTACTTTTTGAAAATTCACCATGGTATGATATTTCAGTTCTTTTATATTCAGTTGGAATTGGGGTATCCTTTCTTTGGCTAGGGCACTTATTGTTAAATAATTCATATGCGCCAATTCGTTGGCTTAATTCGATTAGTAGTTACTCATTTGGTATCTATTTAACTCATCCATTTTTACTGAGTTCATACAAATATTTCAATGAAGCACCTGGTTCAATCTGGGGATATAATTTATACACATTTATTGGGTTTTTTATAGTTTTTATCGGGGCATGGTATCTTTCTTATGTGTTTCGTAAACTGATAAGCTGGATGATAATGATTTATCAAAAAAGTGGTACTCAAAAATTACAATCCTAATAATTATGATAGCTGTTGAGGCAACGGTAAGGAAAACTATTTCCATTATTGGTAGTGTTCAAACAACGAGGCTGCCATGAATAATCGGCAGCCTCGTTACGTTAACGGGAGTTAGTTATAAACGGGGGATATTAATTCATTTTTGAAGAGCTCTCATATTTTCGACAAAAATATAGAAATAAGTATGCCGACAGTTGAGATCCATACGAAATAAGATTTCAATATACTTTTGATAATTGTATCCTGTTTTTTCAAATCATTTCTATGATTTTGTTGCATTTGTAAATCGATGTTTCCAGAAGGATTAGAGGCTCCTCTTGAGCCTACACCTTTAAAAAGCAAAGTTATTATGAGTAGAAATAAGGATCCCATAAACAAATAATCAGAAATTTGTTGCATTTAGCAACCTCCTTTTTAAAAATTATACCATATTATAACAGTTACTTCTGAATAATTATCCAATGGTTAAAAAGGTGCAACTTATTTGGGAACAATATCCGGCTGGCGACTGCCGTCAGAAGCAATCGCGATGTTGCGTGAGATGAGCAGCAATTATATGCCTATACGCACGGTCAGAATTGGATATCTGCATCCGAACACGTTCATTCGATTATTTAAAAAGCTGGTTGGTCAAACCCCAGGGGATTTTCGGAAGACTGCCAATTGAAGCCATAAAGATGAACTTTTTTTGTTGTTGATTCATATGATTTAGATTGCCGTAGAATTGGATTCACTGGAGAAAAAGCCAGGGATGACGGTTCTTTTTTTATTTGTGAATTTTGTTGATCGAGGGAAAATGAACGATTGTTAAAGCTCACCTTTCAGTTGTACAGTTGGATCGCAGGTTACTTCAAAGAAAAAGATCAAGGGAGAATATTCCACTGCTCCTTATGTTCAAACGAAAGGTAGTATTTTTGCATAGTTTGTTAAAAGCGGCTTGCTTGTTATGGCTATTTGAGATGTTTAGATTATCTGTTAAACTACAAGTATTCGAATTCAACTTTAGAGGAGAGATGAGATTGTCTAAGCTTTGGCAAGCACGTTGGATAACTGATGCCCCATTTGGATCGATAGAAAAATTAGATTTATATCATAAAGAAATGCACACGTCTGAATCAGAGACGCATCGTGAAGATTTGCAGCATCATCATTGGCTTGTGAGGAACACATTTAATCTAGAGTCTATTGATCTTGAAACCGTTTCCCTTTATATGGACATCACGGCAGACGATTACTACAAACTCTATCTAAATGGTCGTTTTGTCGTTCAAGGTCCGGCTCAAAATGATGCCGGCCACTACTATTACAATCGGATCGATGTTAGTCCCTTTCTCCAAACGGGGAACAATGTCATCGCTGTCCACGTGTATTACCAAGGCTTGGTTAATCGGGCATATAATAGCGGCGATTACAGGCAGGGGCTTATCGCAGAGCTGAAAATGGGCGATCGTGTTCTCGTAAAAACCGATGAGACTTGGCGAGCAAAACGGGCAGAAGAATACATAAAAGGGGACACTTTTGGCTACTCCACTCAATTTATAGAGCATATCGATGCCCGAAAGTCGGAAAAAGGCTGGAAGGATCTTTCCTTTGATGACTCCGCATGGCTTCCCGTCCAGACGAATGATCAAGCGGACTATTCGCTTATAGAGCAGCCGACACCGGTCTTATCGGTTTATGAGAAAAAACCGCAAACGGTAGAAAGAAAGGCTCCCGGGCATTATTTGATTGATTTTGGAGAGGAAATTACGGGTCAGTTTACCATGCGTGCGGATGGAGAAGCGGGAACGGAAATCGAAATTCGCTGCGGGGAAGAATTGGAAGCAGATGGACAAGCGGTAAGATTTATTATGCGCTGCAACTGCACTTATCAGGAGCGCTGGACGTTATCTGGGAACGGCGATACATTGGATTGTTATGATTACAAAGGCTTTCGATACGTGGAAGTGTTTGGCCCCGAACAAGCGATACGTCCCGATTCGTTCCAAGCGGTCGTCAGACACTATCCTTTTAATGAAGAAAGCTGTCGTTTTCAAAGCTCGGATGAATTGATGAACCAAATTTTTCAAATATGTAAAAATGGAGTCAAGTATGGTTCCCAAGAAAACTTTGTAGACTGTCCGACCCGTGAGAAAGGACAATATTTGGGTGATAATACCATAATCGGGCACTCTCACATGCTCCTTAGCGGCGATCTGCGGCTGTACCGTAAGGCGATTGAGCAGTTTGCTCTGAGTTCCTCCACCTGCCCGGGTCTCATGTCCGTAGTTCCGGGACACTTTATGCAGGAAATTGCTGACTTTTCGCTTCAGTGGCCCATGCAGCTGCTGGAATATTATCGATACAGCGGGGATATCACCTTTTTGCGGGACATGTATCCGTATGCGGAGCAGCTTCTTCGTCATTTTCAAGCTTTCGATCGAGGCGACGGATTGTTGCACGAAGTTACCGATAAATGGAATTTGGTCGATTGGCCAATGGAGCTGCGCGACGAATACGATTATGCGCTCACGAAGCCGGTAGGTCCTGGCTGCCATAACGTGGTTAATGCATTTTATCTCGGCTGCATGCAAGCGGTAAATGAGCTGCGTGATTTGCTTGGGATTTCTTATGAGGATGATCTCCCGCGGTTAAAGAAACGATTCAATGAAGTTTTTTATGATCCGACCCATCGGTTATTTACAGACGCAGAGGGAAGCGGGCATCATGCGCTGCACGCCAATGTGCTGCCATTGCTTTTTAATCTGGCTCCGGCTGAATCCGTTCCATTCATCGTGAATCAGATTCGCGAGAAAAGATTTTCGTGCGGTGTGTACTTTTCCTACTTTGTCCTAAAAGCTTTGGCGAGCGTTGGAGAACATTCGTTGATGTACGAGCTTATGAGCTCCGAAGAAGAACGTTCTTGGGGAAATATGGTGAAAGAAGGCGCTACGACTTGTTTTGAGGCCTGGGGGAAAGAACAAAAGTGGAATACGAGTCTTTGTCACCCTTGGGCAAGCGCTCCGGTACCTTTGCTGATCGAGGAAATCATCGGACTGAAGCCAGCCAAACCCGGGTGGAAGGAAATTTCCTTTTCACCAAAAATTCCGGCACAATGGGAGCATTTTACGCTGCAAGTCCGCGTCCCTTCCGGATTGATTCGCCTTGCTTACAACCATGGACAGTGGGCCCAGGATTTCCCGCAACAAGTACGGGTGATCCGACACTGACCACAAAAATATTTGAGAAAAGGAGAGCAAACGATGATAAAGAATATCTCGCTGAACAAGACATGGTTTCGTCGTCTCCTGTTCTCCTATGTCACGATTTTCCTTTTTATTGTACCTCTTCTTATGTTTATCTTGTTGATGGCCTTCAGTGAATTGTCGCGAAAAACCGCTGTTGAATCGAATGAAATTTTCACCAAGCAAGTGCTCCAATCTGTTGACAATCAGCTGAAGCTGATGGATAACACGATCACGAATGAGATCGCTAGCGATGATACGCTATTGGGTTTTTTAATCCTGCCTTGCAGAACGATCGCTATTATTCGGGCTATTTGTCGTCTTTAAAAGTGAATAGTCTCATGGCAACAATGCCTCTCATCGATTCGATCTATTTATACAGGCTATCGGATGACACGGTGCAGACACCATATTCCGTTTCCAAGCTGGCTGTATTTAACGATAAACAATTGATTGTGGAAGCATTGAAGCAGTCTGGGCTAAATCGTCTTTGGACAAATGTTCGGAAAGGTTACACGGAGCAAGGCGATTCTACCGATTTCGTATCCTTAGTGCGATATGTCCCATTAAATTCCGGTAATGACGGTCTAATTGTTGTCAATGTGCAGCTTCAAGCGATTGTCCGCTTCGTTCAAACACTAACGACGGAAAACTCCAATCATATCAGCCTTCATGACCGCGAGGGTACGCCTATTTATGGTGATATTCATGGAAACGATCCCCTAATGACGGAGATGCACTCCGATTATTCCGAATGGGCCATTTCCAGCAGTGTGGCGAATGGTAATTTGTTTCGCCTTGTCTCTGCAATATCCAAATATTGGATATTCATATGTATCATTTTCTTTTTTATCGGCGTTTTATGGATTGTTGTGGTTACTCGACGGAACTATAAGCCTGTAGAAACGATCATACAGCGTATCCAATTGTTCTCCCAGCAAAAAAGCGCCGAACTGTTCCGTAAAGGCAATCATGATGAATTTAAGTTCATCGATACCGCCTTGGTGAATTTGATGGAGCAGTCAAATGCCTATCAGAAGCAGCATGAGGAAGATTTGGTTTTTAAGCGAAAGCATTTCTTTTTCGAATGGATGGAAGGGAATCGCCCCTTGAAGTATGAAGAGTGGCAACAGGAGATGGAGAGTCTCGGAATGCCTTGCGATTTTGACTCGTTATGTGTAAGTGTGCTCGAAATTAATAAATACAGTAAATTCGCTAGTCTTTATTCAGATCATGATCAAAATTTGCTTAAATTCGTTTTGTGTAGCGTAGTAAAGGAAATCGCAATTGGCCGAAATGTAACCATATGGATCGAGTGGACGTCCAAGGATCAATTGACTTTGCTGCACTTGGTCCAGAAAGTTTCGCCTGAGAGTAAGCCCGAGCAGATCGCGAGTGAAATAGCGAATGACATGATGCAATGGGTGAAGACCTACCTTGATTTTAATATTACAATGGGCATAGGTTCAGGAGTCGATCGCATAGAGCTTGTACATTATGCCTATGTCGAAGCCTTGGAAGCACTTCAATATAAACCTTCGCTAGGTGAGGATAGCGTGATTTGTTATTGGGAGATTAATCCTGAGGGTAAGCAGCAGTCGCTCGATCTGCTCGAATATATCCGCGCGCTTGCCTTTTCATTACGAACGGGGGAAGGCGATTGGCAGGGCAGCTTCGCACAACTTTTCGATGGCGTACGAGCTGGTCTGTATGCACGTAAGGAATTGGACAACCTAATGAACTATATGATATTTTTTCTTGATAAGGAGTTTACGGACCTACCAGCGGATGTGCAAAAAATATGGGCAAACGGCGTGCAGGATAAACTGCAAAAAGCGGTAGACGACTGGGACACTGTGGACGAACTACAGCATATGTTGAGAAATGTTCTTACGGAAACAACAGAAGCAATCGCGACGTTGCGTGAGATGAGCAGCAATTATATGCTTATCCGCAAAATTAAATTGTATATGGAGGAACATTACCAGAATCCGGATCTATCATTGCTTCATTTAAGTGATGTGTTTCATGTGCAAATGAAAAGCATCAGTCGTACGTTTAAAGAAGAAATTGGGGAAAATTTTATTGATTATTTGACGCGAATTCGTACGGAGCACGCTAAAGAGCTTCTGGTTCATACCGAGCATTCCATACAAGAGATTACGGTCAAAATTGGATATCTGCATCCGAACACGTTTATTCGATCATTTAAAAAGCTGGTTGGTCAAACACCAGGAGACTTTCGGAAGACTGCTCAAGTGAAATCATAAAGATGAACTTTGTTGATTGGTGTTTTTTTGTTGATTCATAGGATTTGGATTGCGATAGAATCGGATTCACTGGAGAAAAAGCCAGGGATGACGGTTCTTTTTTTATTTGAGAATATTGTTGATCGAGGGAAAATGAACGATTGTTCTACCTCACTTTTCAGTTGTACAGTTAGATCGCAGGCTACAACAAAGAAAGAGGGAACGATATGAAAGCAATAGACCGAAGGGGAGTCGACATGAAGAGATTAAGGGAGAATATTCCACTTCTCCTTATGTTCATACCCGTCATTTTATTTTACTTAATTTTCAAATACGTGCCAATGGCTGGACTGATCATTGCTTTTAAAGATTATAACTTTTTTGATGGGTTGTTTCACAGTCCTTGGGTTGGATTTGAACATTTTCAAAAGCTGTTCAATGACGCAAATACATTAAAAATTATCCGAAACACGCTTCTACTTAGCAGTCTAAACATATTCGTGGGGTTTCCGTTTCCGATTCTATTAGCTATTCTTTTGAACGAAGTGAGAAAAATGTGGTTCAAGAAGATCGTTCAAACGCTTGTTTATTTACCTTACTTTTATTCATGGATTATTGTCGGTGGGATCGTCTTTAGTATTTTCGGAATCGAAGGAAGCTGGTTAAGTCATTTGATGACCCTTTTTAAGATGGAACCATTTCCATTCTTATACAATATCAAATCATGGATCACCATCTTTGTTAGTGCGGGAATATGGAAGGATATGGGTTTCAGTGCCATCATCTATTTGGCGGCAATGACGACAATCGACCCGTCGCTTTACGAATCAGCAAGTATGGATGGTGCTAATAAATGGAAACAGATTATTCATATTACGATTCCCGGAATTGCGCCGACCATCATTTTGGTCTTTATTCTTTCTATGGGGCGCGTGATGGAAGTCGGATTCGACCCCATTTACGTCTTAAAAAATGCTGCGGTGAACGACGTTTCGGATGTCATCAGCACGTATATTTATCGCGTTGGACTGCAAGGTGCGCAATTTAGCTTAACTACAGCAATGGGCATGTTTGAATCAGTCGTTGCTTTAATTCTACTGCTCTCTGTCAATTGGATTGCACGTCGCTTTCAGCAGGGTCTATTTTAGAAAGGAGGAATCGAGATGCGTGCATCCAATGGAGATAAAATCTTCTACATCATAAATTATATTGTATTAGCCTTAATTGCCTGCTCAAGCTTGTTTCCACTTCTTCATTTAATTGCGCTTTCCATTAGCAGTTCGTCCGCCGTCGAAACTGGGAAAGTAAATCTGTGGCCCATCGGCTTCACCTGGGATACGTTTAATGTTTTGATCAAGGGAACACCGCTCATCCGCTCATTCAGCAACAGTGCTGTGATCACGTTCGTAGGTATTACGTTAAGTATGCTCACCACAATTATGGCCGCATATCCTTTATCGCGTCCCAACTTTTATGCACGACGTTTTTTTACGCTTTGGATGATCTTTACGATGATCTTTACAGGAGGCATTATCCCTACTTTCCTGGTTATTCAAAGTTTGGGACTAGTTAACACCTATTGGGCTCTTTGGTTACCTGGTTTAGTAAGTACGTATAACATGTTGCTTCTACGCACGTACTTCGAGAACATCCCGTCTGAAATTGACGATGCGGCACGAATGGATGGCTGCAGCGAAGTACGTCTTCTACTTCAAGTTGTATTGCCCATTTCTATGCCTGTTCTCGCGACATTAACGCTTTTTTATGGTGTTGCGTACTGGAATATTTTTTTTAGTATGCTGATTTACATCAACGATACCGATAAGCAAAACTTAACCGTGCTCGTACAGCAAATGATTCAAAGTCAGAGCGTGCTGCAGCAATCCTCGATAGTGCAGCCTGACGATCAGGTTCATGTGGTGGAGGAAGGAATTAAAGCTGCAGGCGTGATCGTCCTGATTACCCCGATGTTGGTGGTTTATCCATTTTTGCAAAAATACTTTGTCAAAGGCGTTATGCTTGGTTCTGTGAAAGGATAGGAGATGATGGCGATAAGGAGGTGGTGCTACAAAGGGAAATGTGGTTCTTAAAGATCCGATGAGGTAAGCTTAAGCAAACGAATAACAAATAACAAATTTTAAAAGGGGTTATCAAACATGAAAAAATGGTTTGCGACATCACTAACGATGGCATTATCGACTTCAATGGTTCTAACGGCATGCAGTACGAAAGCTACCGTACAACCGAGTTCCTCTGCTAATTCAACAACTCCAACAGCATCAACAACGCCAGCCAAGAAAGGCGATATATCCGTATCGGTTTATGACCGCGGAAAAATTCCTGCTGCAGAAGGAACATTAGAAGATAATCGTTGGTCAAAGTTTATTAATGAAAATGGCCCTGCGAATGTCAAATATGTTCCAATTCCGCGCAACGAGGCGGCTCAAAAATTCAATGTACTGTTTGCCTCGGGATCGGCGCCTGATATTATTAACGAGTTTGATCCGAATATACTAAACCCGCTCATCGATCAGAAACAGCTTATGCCGCTAAACGACCTGATCGAAAAGAACAGCGTTGAATACAAGAAGGTTCTTCAGGATTATCCCGCATTGAAGAAAGTAGCGACCAGTCCCGACGGGAATATGTACAAAGTTGGACGGGTACTGGAATCAGTTCCAAGTTATGCGGTCTTCGTTCGTGCAGATTGGTTGAAAAAATTAAATCTGGACGTTCCGAAAACGACCGAGGATTTGTATAAAGTAGCAAAAGCGTTTGCGGAGCAAGACCCTGACGGCAACGGAAAGAAGGACACATACGGAATGGCATTGAGTTTTCGTTCGGAGTTTGCGATCGATATGATGTTCGGGAACCCTGTTGAGCTGTATGGTCTTGTAAACGATCAACCGAGCCGTGCATTTGAAAATGCGAGATTGGCGACTGAATTCAAAAAACGCTTGTTTGATGAGGGGATAATCGATAAAGACTTCGTGAATGACAAAAATGGAGCAAAGGCCAAACAAGACTTTTTGAATGGCAAGACGGGTATTTACCCGACTTTTGTAGGAAGTTGGTTCGAATCGACAGTAACGGATATACAAACCTTGAAAAAGGCTGTCCCAGATGCCGATGTGATCCCTATCGCACTGCCAAAAAGTCCAGTAGGTGAATTTATTCCGGACGTAACAAGTCCAGTGCAAATGACAACTGCGATCAATGCAAAGACCAAAGACCCGGTTGCAGCGATCAAATATATCGACTATATGGATCGTGTCTCGACGGGTACCAGCCTGCTTTTCGGAGTGGAAGGCACGCATTATAAGAAGGATGCAAACGGATGTCCGCAAATCATCGACCCGAATAAAAGTAAAGCAGAAGTTAGCTGGGCGGACGACTACGCTCATTTCTATTCCCGTTTGCTGCTCGGGAAGTGTGCGTTCATACAAAATCAATTCAATCCTGAGATTCCGGAACAAAAAGCCGGACTTGACATGTTCAACAAAGCCGGGGCCTTATATCTCGATTCGACTAAAAAATACCGTTTCGTCACCTTGCAAGAGCTTATACCGACTTTCCCCAAGGATTTGCAACCGTCATTTAACACCGTCAAAAAGCAAATTACCGATACGTGGTTGAAAGCAGTCATAAGCGGGGACAAATATTCTGCTGATCAAGCCTACAAGGACGTTCAGACTGCATGGGATAAAGCGGGCGGCAAACAAATGGACGACTTCATCATCGAGTGGTATAAAACCAGTAAGGACAGCAGTTTCATGTTGAAAGATTTATGGGAGACCGTTGCGAAACAAGCGCAAATGAAGAAATAAGCAACGCGCATTTAACAAAGGATGGGGGCCGTTATACAATTTGCGGTCCTCAGCTTTACGTTATCCTTGCACGAATTTTATCCTTACACGAATATGAGGAGGGGTATTATGGGGAAGTATAAGAAATTTGTTTGTGTTTTGGGGCTATTATTTTTTATGGTAATTGGAGCACGCGCCGCTCATGCGGCGGTTATACAGCAGCTGCCGGTCTCGAATCCAGGATTCGAGACGCTGACTGTAGCGAACGGCGTTTACAGTCCGAAAGACTGGAAGACGTGGTGGTGGAGCGGGCCCGTCAACAATCCGCCGATTGCGGCAGCGAATTATACGGAGAATGAGAAAAGCGGAGGGCAGCGCTCCGTATTTATCAGCAGTGTCAGCACGGGATTCGCGGGGTGGGTATCGAGCCCCATAACGCTCCCTTCGGATATGATCTCGTTTCGGATTACTGCGAAACTGAAGACTTCGCAAGATTATGCGGGAAACAAACCGCGGTTTTGGGTTTCCTTCCAGAACAATGGGAATTTTTTGGGGTCCTACACGACGGACCAGACGGAGGGATTGTCGCTTGGCGATTGGACGGAGGTGTCGTTTACCGTGGATCGCAGCCAATTTCCTGCTGGCACAAACACGCTTGTATTGAACCTGTCGACAACCAGCATAAATGCTGCGACACCAGCAAGCGGCAAAATTTACTACGATGATGTAATGGTAGAAGCGTCGGATGAACCGATTCCGGTTGTACAGCAGCTGCCAGTTTCGAATCCGGGCTTCGAGACATTGACAGTGACGAATGGCGTTAACAGCCCAAAAGATTGGAAAACTTGGTGGTGGAACGGACCCTCGAACAATCTACCGGCTTCGGCGGCGAATTATACAGAGGATGAAAAAAGCAGCGGTCAGCGCTCGGTGTTTATCAACAGTGTCAGCACGGGTTACGCGGGGTGGGTGTCGAGTCCTATAACGCTCCCTTCGAATATGACATCGTTTCGAATTACTGCTAAGCTGAAGGCGTCCCCCGATTATTCGGGCAATAAACCGCGGTTTTGGGTTTCCTTCCAGAACAACGGGACGTTCTTAGGGTCCTACACGACGGATAAGACGGAGGGGTTGTCGCTGGCAGATTGGACGGAGGTATCGTTTACCGTGGATCGAGGCCAATTTCCGGCAGGCACCAACACGCTTGTGCTGAATTTGACGACCACCAGCATAAATGCTGCGACACCGGCAATCGGCAAACTTTACTTCGATGATGTGAAGGCGGAAGCGTCGAACCAATCGCTGGGACCCGTTGTTTTTACTTTGAAATCCAATAAATTTGCAAGCTGGTGGAATCTGGGGGACCCCGTAGTCTATCAATTGAACGCCGGAGCAGTACCGAGTTCCGCTAAATCTATATTTGGTAGCGTTTACAATTCTGATAATAAATTGATTGCACAAGTGCCTGTATCGAGACAGACGTTTCTCGATCAAGGCTGGAGCTGGACGCCTTCGGAGCCGGGGTATTACGAAATTGCTTTTGCGTATCAACAGAACGGTTCTACGGATTTAACGGATTTGCCCGTTAAATATACATATTCACAGACGGATCTGACTACGTTTTCGCGTGAGCGGTATTCATTGGTAGTAAGTCAGGGTCCAACGAAGCCAATATCGCAAAGGTGGCCGACTATGGGCTTTAGCTACCAGCTTTCGGAAGGCGAGAATGCCATGAAACTGGCTGATTTAGTGGGATTTCACTTTGCGCGGATTCATGCAGTGCCATGGGGAACGCAGTTCGTGATACGAGCTGGGCGATTGAACCGTCCCGCGGTGTTTATAATTGGTCGAGATTCGATGAGCAAATTAACAAGCTGTCAAGTTACGGCTTCGATCTGATTGGAAATCTGTTATACACGCCGCAGTGGGCATCGCCGCATCCCGAGCAAACGCAGGTGAATATCAGTGTCCCGGCATATTCCGCTTATGCTCCTGTGGATATGAAGGACTGGGAAGATTTTGTTCGTGCCGTCGTTACCCGGTACGATACTCGGATTAAGACGTGGGAAGTATGGAATGAGCCAAACTTGCCAGGGTTGAGCGGGTTTTGGCTGGATTCGACGGAACGTTTCGTTGAGCTGTTGAAAACTGCGTATCAGACAATTAAAGAGGAGCAGCCGGATTCAGATGTATGGATTGGGGGACTCGCAGGACGCAACTATTTGAACTTTTATAAAGAGCTGCTCAGCTTGGGTGGAGCGTCCTATTTTGATAAGCTCTCGCTGCATGGTTACCAGCCAGATCCGCGCGAATTCCAGCGTATAGATCAGGCTTTTGGAATCGCTTCCAAGCAGTGGGCCGATTCGGAGAGTCATGCGGTTCTGGTCAATTCGAATTCGGTAACAGGCACAGTGCCTACGGAATCTGAGATCGCCAAGCGCATGATCGTTGACTTCCTGTCGCAGCTCAAATGGGGAACGCAAAAAATCGCTTTTTTTCATATGTTGAATTTATCGGAGATGGAAACATTATCTTATGCAAAGAGCACCGGTACTGTTACGCACGCATCGGGTTTATTCCGTTCAAAGCCGCGAGTGGAGCCGAGACTCGCAGCGTCAGTAGCCCACCATTTCTCGATCTTGCTGGCCAATCGCTCGTTTATAAAGGGGAGTATGTTCTCGAGGGAGGACAAAAAGCAGTTGATCTCGACAATGACGGAACCCGGCTCATAGGTTTGTGGTCTGACGCATCCTCAGAAGCTCCGATTGATGCGCGTCTAGCGGCTGCGTTCACTGACCAGACTCTCGTTACGGACTGGGAGGGCAAAACGCAAAGTGCCAATAACACACTAAGCGTACGTCCTGGCAAGGTATATTGGATAAGTAATGCGAATAGCGCAGCACTAGCCCTACTTCCGATCTCAGAGCCGTTTTTGATCTCGGATTTCGATCGTAATACGAATCATATCGTTGTGCCTGAGTCGAAGGGAACCAGCGGACAACTTTTCAATCCTACCACTTTAGAAGTCGCTGACCATGCGGTTTGGATTACCGATAATTGGGCTTATAAAGCAGCAGCCCAGCCGACGAAACCGGCGGATTTTGACGCATCATTTGCGGCGGGATATTCGGATAGCGGACTGGACCTGATCGTTCGCGTGAAGGATGGGACATTTGTTCAAGATAATCCACTCGGAAGCTTCTGGAAAGGGGACAGCGTACAGTTCGCAATCGATACATTCGGACAGGGTTTTACGGGAGATCAGGTGGAATTCCAGGCAGCATTGACACCGCAGGGCCCCGTGCTTTATAAACAATTGGTGCCTTTTGTTGGCGGCAATTTGCCAACAAATTGGACACCGGGGAACAGCGTAGCACAGTACGCTTCATTAAAGGTAGATCAAACGGTCCCCAATGAAACGACTTATTATATCCATGTGAATTCTTCTGAATTGTATCCTTATGTACATGATCCGAAAAATCCGCTTCGACTGTCGGTGCTGGTCAACAACAATAATGGCAGCGGTCGGCTTGGATGGCTTGAGTGGAGCAGCGGGATTGGAAGTGATAAAAATCCGGCGAAATATGGGAAAGTATGGACGTTGAATGGGCTAGTTGTTGAAGCAGTTCAAACGAGTATGACAAAGGGGCAAACACAGACTCTGGGTGCCCGCGGACTGACGGCAAACGGGTTTGTAGATTTATCCGGCAAGGCTGCTTGGAGTTCATCCGATGCATCAACCGTAACCGTGGATACTTATGGCACAGTGAAGGCGATTGGGGAAGGCAGCGCGATCATTCAAGCATCGTATGGCCCCTTCGTCGGAAGCATAGCGATAACGGTAGGTAATTCGCTGCCAGTTACGACTGCGGCTGTTTCACCTGCCCAGCCAGATGGACAAAATGGCTGGTACGTGAATCCGGTTACAGTTACAATGGCTGCCATCGATCATTTATCGGGTGTGGCGAAGACAGAGTATAGCTTGGATGGCGGAACGACCTGGGAGCCTTATGCGAATCCGCTAACCTTAGATAAAGATGCGCAAAATGTATTGAGCTACCGTTCAACAGATAAAGCGGGTAATGTGGAAGTTGCACAAACATTGACAATTAATGTCGATAAAACAGCCCCTGTCACAACAGCGACCTTGTCACCTGCACTGCCGGACGGACAGAATGGCTGGTACGTGAATCCGGTCACGGTAACATTGGGCGCCACTGATAATTTGTCGGGTGTGGCGAAGACAGAGTATAGCTTGGATGGCGGAACCACATGGCAGACCTTTATGGTGCCATTAACGTTTGATCGGGATAGCAAGTACACCTTCAGCTATAGGTCGACAGATCATGCAGGAAATGTAGAGATATCACAGACGATTAGCTTCAACGTGGATAGGGTAGCTCCCACGATTTCCATTTCCGCACCGGCAGCTCAATCTTATAGCGACGCGGATGACATGACACCGCAGTTTACGGTTACGGATGACTTATCCGGAGTTGATAATGGTAAGACTGTTTTGACCTTGGATGGTCAAACATGCAGCAGGGAACCACAATTCCTCTCTATACCTTGTCACTGGGTTCACACGTAACGATGGTAACAGCAGCTGATACGGCAGGAAATAGTTCGATCCAATCGGTGACATTTCAAACCACTACAAGCATTGCCTCGTTAAAGGCATTGGTCACACGTTTTACGGGTAGTGGATGGATTGATAACGGCGGAATTTCAAACAGTTTGCAGAAGAAACTGGACGAAGGGAATCTAGGTGCTTTCATCAACGAGGTGCAGGCGCAGAGTGGGAAACACGTCTCAACGGCTGCCGCCAAATATCTGATTCGGGATGCACAAGCATTATAAGGCAGCATAAATTTCATGGCGCAGGGTGCAGCCGAACTTATTACTTCGACTGCCCTTTACGTGCGACCCGCATGGGCGCACGTAAAGGGATATTCAAACATATGGAAAGATGGTAATTATACCTTGAGGTATCCCTCGGCAGACCATGCAGGAAATGAAGAGGCCGCGAAAACGATTAGTTTTATGATCGATATGACACCGCCGACCGCAGTTATAAAGACTTACTAAATATGAGAATTCGTACGTTTTTGTAGAAATGAAAATTTCCATCATAGATAAAACCAAAGTTTAAATTGTTTGTCTCAAAACCGAGCGAGACTCAGGTGTCCACTCCTGCTTCTCCTCGGTTTTTCTATTTTTGCAGGGAATCAAGATTATCCAATAACGCCTCATAAATCAAGGTTTAGAAAGTGAGATAGTCATAAGTCTTGAATCAGTGCAAATTCTCTATTTTTAAATTGGGGAAAAAGGAAATATTCGGAATTTGTCGAATGGTGTAATGTGATTGAATGTGAGAGTTCGTTCTGTGTACATTTTTAAGTCAAGTAATAGATTAGTTAAAGCCTGAGTAAAGGAAGGTTTTTTGGTTCGAGAAACAGGTGCGGAGTAAGCGTCAAATAGCCCTCAACTTGATAACAAGGTGGGGGCTATTTGACGCTTACCTTAAAAGGATGCTTCTCTAATGTTGTCTACTTGACGGGGGTAAGTTCCATATTGGGTAAGCATGCTTTAGTTTGATAAATAAACAATACAGTTAACACAGTTCAGCCTTTACTTTGCAACTAACATATGGAGCATTGATAGCATGTCGGTAAAATTACCTCCCCTATTCCCAACCCAATCCATTAGAAAATGATACTTTATATAAGTTAGGATACCTATTTTTCACCATTTTACGGTGTTACAATATTTTTGTAAGCACTTTCAAACGAAAAGCAGATCCTTGAGGGGGAAAGACGATGAAAATGAAATGGAATGCAAGGATACTCAGTGCAACCTGTGCCATCACCTTGTTGGGTGTTGTCATGACCGGATGTCAAAGCAATAGCAATACGTCACAGACTACTGCACCAACATCTACCAACAATAAAACGGAGACACCGAAGCAAGTTACACTCCGGTTTTCCTGGTGGGGTGGGGATGCCCGTCACAAAGGAACGCTAGATGCCATTAACCTATACATGAAAAAGAACCCGAATGTCAAAATCGAAGCGGAATACGGTGGTTTTGACGGGTATCGCGAAAAGTTGGTGACGCAACTGGCCGGTGCATCAGCCCCGGATATTATTCAAATCGATGCTCCTTGGGTCAAGGACCTAGGAAACGCGGATTATTTGGTCGATCTTAACAAGTACAAGGATAAGCTTGATCTTAAGGGGTTCGATGATAAATTTCTCAAGGATTACACTGTGTTCAACAATAAATTGTTAGGCCTGCCGACCGGTATTAACGCAACGACCTTCATCGTCAATCAAGACATGTTCAAACAAAACGGCATTGAAATCAATCAGGATTGGGATTGGGAAAAGCTGGTTACTGAAGGCAAGAAGCTGCATGACAAAAATCCGAGACAGTACCTGCTGAACGCAGAGCAAAGTGTTTTCGCTGATATGATCATTCGACCGTACGTGATCCAGAAAACAGGACAGCAGTGGATTAAAGATGATGATTTCACGATGGGCTTTGATAAAGAAGTTCTGACCGACGCCTTCAAATATACGTTGTCGTTATATGATAACGGCGTGCTGCAGCCGGCACAGGAAAGCTTCCTGTTCCAACGTAAAGCCGAGACGAATCCGAAATGGCTGAATAAAGAAATTGCCGGGATGTTCAACTGGGTGTCCAATCTACCTCTAACGAAGAAACCGATGGAGAAGGAAACCGACGTGACAACTGTTCCAGTTGCAAAAAACGCCAAGGATAGCGGCTTCCAGGTCCGACCTTCCCAGGTAATGGTCGTTAATAGTAAGTCTGCTTCGATCGAGGAGAGCATCAAATTCATGAATTTCTTCTTCAACGACAAAGACGCAGCGCTGTTATTAACCGATGTTAGAGGCTTACCGGCGGTTGAAGCGATCCGCAAATCGTTGGTGGACGCGAATAAAGTCGATCCACTTGCGGTGAAAGCAACGGACGCAGCCTTGAAAAAAGCAGGAACGCCTTATAACGCGCTGTCCAATAATGAGGAGCTCATCAAAATACTCATCGATAGCGTAGAGAAGGTCGCCTACAAAAAGCTGACACCGGAGCAGGCCGCCGCCGATATGATTACCCGTTATCAAGATAAATTGAAGGAACTGAAATCCGCAGCTAAGAAATAAGGATAAGCAGTTGGGAGTGGAACAAACCATGATAAATAAACTGTCGGATTTCAACAAAAAGGAATGGGTAGGTCTCCTATACATCACTCCATGGATTATCGGATTTGCTTTGTTTCAGCTGTATCCCTTAGTCACTTCCTTGGGGTACTCCTTCACGGATTATACGATGCGCAAGTCACCTAACTTCATTGGTTTCGATAATTATGTCCATATGTTTATGAAAGACGACGATTTTTTTCAATCTTTGAAGATCACTTTTCTCTATGTGTTAATGGCGGTACCCTTCAAGCTGGGGTTCGCCCTGTTGATCGCCGTACTCGTGAATGTCAAACTAAAGTATGTAAATTTGTTCAGAACACTGTATTATTTGCCCTCGATTCTGGGTGGAAGCGTGGCCGTATCGATTCTATGGCGGTTTCTGTTTATGAAGGAAGGAATGGTCAATGAAGCGCTAGCTTCGTTGTCCATTCCGCAATCGATTGGTTAGGCAGCCCAAGGATTGCGCTGTTCACAATCTCCCTGTTAACCGTGTGGCAGTTCGGTTCTTCCATGGTCTTGTTCCTAGCCGGCTTGAAGCAAATTCCCAAAGAGCTGTATGAAGCGGGGAAAGTAGATGGAGCCAGCCGAGGGAGAATGTTTTTTATCATTACTATTCCATTGATGTCACCTATCATTTTCTTCAATTTGGTCATGCAGACGATCAACGCTTTTCAGGAATTCACGGCAGCTTTTGTCATTACGAATGGGGGGCCGATGAAATCCACATTGTTATATGGAATGAAATTGTATCAGGACGGTTTCGGCTTTATGAAAATGGGATACGCGTCAGCGTTATCTTGGATATTGTTTCTGATCATTATGGGTTTCACGCTGCTCATCTTCTCCACCTCCAGGAAGTGGATACACTATGACGACGGAGGTGATTTCTAAGTGAAGACGTTAATTGGCAAAATAAGCACCTACTTCGTTCTTATCGCCTTTTGCTTCGTGATCATTTACCCTCTGATTTGGTTATTGTTTGCCACGTTCAAGGACAACAGTGAAATTTTCAGCTCACTTCAATTGCTGCCCAAGAAATTCATATGGGATTCTTATACCAAAGGCTGGGCGGGAAGCGGTCAATATAATTTCGGTAACTTTTTTATCAATACACTATGGTTGGTTGTGCCGACGGTCATTTTCACCGTGTTATCCAGCGTTCTGGTGGCTTACGGCTTTGCTCGATTCCGGTTTCCAATGAAAAAAACCCTGTTTGCGATTATGATCTCTACCTTGATGCTTCCTAATGCGGTGCTGGTCATTCCGCGATACATCATGTTCAAAAACCTTGGATGGATTGATAGCTATCTTCCCTTTATTGTCCCTGCAGCTTTTGCCTGTTATCCTTTTTTCATTTTCATGATGATTCAATTTATTAGAAGCTTACCGAGGGAATTGGATGAATCTGCCTATATGGATGGCTGCCATTCCTTTTCGATTCTCTTTCGAATTTTACTGCCTCTCAGTAAGCCAGCTTTATTTTCGGTTGGACTGTTCCAATTCATTTGGACATGGAACGATTTTTTCGACTCGTTAATTTACATCAACAGTGTAAAGCATTATACGCTTGCTCTCGGTCTAAGAATGTCTATCGATGTATCTGGCTTGGTTAGTTGGAATCAAGTTATGGCTATGGCCATTGTAACCATTTTTCCTTGCATCCTAATCTTCTTCTTCGCCCAGAAATATTTCGTTGAAGGCATTGCCACGACCGGTTTGAAAGGGTAAGACAATTCAAGGAAAAAGGAGAGTAAAACATGGAAAGAGTTGATTCATTACGGAAATATGTCTCATGGTTTTCCGCATTTTTCCTGTCTGTTGTTTTGTTGACCTTGTCCGTACCTTTAACCGCCTATGCCGCACCCACGTTGGCTTCAGTCAACGTCACCTCGAGCAAGAGCACGCTGAACCTTGATGGTACTGCCGTCTTAACGGTTAGTGGCTTGATGAGCGACGGCACCGCTGCGAATCTCTCAGGCGCTAGCAAGACATTTACTTCTAGCGACACCGATTTGGCAACCGTAGATAACTCAGGCAATGTCCGGGCTGAAACTAAAAAGGCGGGGAATGTCACTTTAACCGCAAGCGTGACCCTAAGCGGAACCACCAAGTCGAATACAGTACCGATTACGGTCAAAATGGCGCCAGATGTTCCATTTACGTATAATTACGGTCAAACACTGACGTTGAAATTCACAATGGAAAAGGACAAAAAGGTTTACTTAACCTTCGAGAAAGCTTTGGAAGTGATTAAGAAGATCGATAATCTGACACGCGGTATCCCGAAAATTATTTACCTCTCTGGTTGGCAGTTTACCGGGAAAGATACGGGGTTCCCAGCATGGAGTGTAGTGGATGACCATCTGAAACGACCTGGAGATGCAACGGCAACAGATAGTCTCCGTTGGCTGATGAGCGAAGCCTCGAAGTACAATACGACGGTGAGCCTGCATATCAATATGCTGGATGCCGCACCACCGACGCTTTCGGACGGCTCGGATAGACCGCTCTGGCAAACGTATCTCGATAACGATATTATTGCAAGAAACGCCGACGGTACCATTCGATCCTATGTTTGGGGAAATGCCCTCAGCTATACGAGGGAATGGACTACGCAGGTGCCTGGCACTAGCAAAAACTATACGCAGAAGCGGATAGACGATCTCATCGCTATGCTTCCTATCGCTCAGGCAGGAACCATTCATATCGATGCATTTCATCAATATTTGCCTGGGACGTTTACCGACGGCAACGACATCTCTCCTTGGCATCGGGATCATAACGGTATTACGAAGCAGGTCGAAGCGGATACCCAGAAAAAGATCATTCGCTACTGGCGGAGCAAGGGAATTGACGTCACAGCTGAATTCGATAGCAATTACCGGATCAACCCTTTAATTGGACTGCAGCCTATGGCATGGCATTACGGAATGAATAGGGAGATGGAAATTCCGGCAAGTCTATATGTCGGAGGAGATGGAGGCAATCCGCGTTTTGGTGAAACAATGCTTGGTCAGGATATTGTCGCTAGTGATCCGACAAATCTAAGTGGATTTCTGGAGCAGTTCAGCACGAAGACACTACCTTGGTATTACCTAAACCGCCTCAACCGGATTTCTGATAATGGGTCGACGGTCACCTTCAGCAATAATGTGCTTAGCAGCAATCCTGTGAGCATAACTCAGAACGGTAATACGCTAAGAACGAATAACGATGTGTTTATTCCTGCACTTTGGAGATCGAGCAAAGAAATCATCGCGTGGAGCACCAACGGTTATACGAATACAGCTTGGACTTTGCCATCGGACTGGTCAGGCGTTGCCTCAGTGGACATATTCAATATTGGACTAAATGGTTTGACGTTTAAACAAACTTTGCCGATAACCAACTCCAAAGTCACATTATCTCTTACTGCTAAAGAAGGGGTTTCGATCCTCCCTCATGGGTCAAGCGTTCTCCCTTCCGGTTGGGTGGCAGCGGATGTCGGGACGGTTGGAGCTCAAGGCAGTACGAGTTACAGCAGCGGGAAATATTCACTGCAAGGCTCTGGAGCCGATGTGTCTGGTACAGTAGATGAATTTCACTACGCATATAAGCAAGTGAGCGGGGACTTTACACTAACTGCTCGGCTCGCGAATCCGAGCTCACCGGCGGCCTACTCCAAGTTTGGGATCATGGCAAGAAACACGCTAGCTGCAAATTCCGAGCATATGACTGCCTATTGGAGTCCGAATAACGGCCAGAATCGGGTGAAGAGCTCTTCTCGCTTAACAGCCGGCGCTGCCAGCGCTTCGATCGATTTTGCAGGAGGCACCCCACCGCTGTATGTAAGAGTAAACCGGACGGGGAACACATTTACCACTTATTATTCTGCGGATGGCACAACTTTCACACAAATGAATCAGAAAACGATCACGATGAACAGCAGTATCTACGTTGGAATGTTCGTTTGTTCCAATCTGGATGGAACGTTGGCCAACGCTGATTTTGACAATGTTGTTATTAATTAATATCTTGATTACATGAAAGCAGAACCCCGTGATGCAAACGATAGTCGTTTGTACGCGGGGTTTCTAGTTTTAGATGGGAATCGTGATATAGACTATTGTACCTAAGCTGCGCTTGCTTCGAATGTTCAACCCGTATGTATCACCGTAATTCAGCTTTAGCCGCTTGTTCGTGTTGTAAAGTCCGATATGGTCGGTGTACTCGCCATCCTTCTGGAGCTTATCACGAATTTGCAATAATTTATCAGGGGTGATGCCAACTCCGTTATCGATGACAGTGATGTTCAGAAGAGAACCGGTACGGGCGATCTTGATCTTGATCCCGCTTTTTCCTTCTTTCTCATTGATGCCATGATAAATACAATTTTCAATGAGCGGCTGGAAAATAAGCTTGGTTACCGGAAGCGCAAGCACTTCCTCGTCGTACTCCCAGCGTACATCAAATTTGTCCTGATAACGAAATTTTTGAATCTGAATATAGCTCTCCGTATACTTGACTTCTTTCGCCAAAATAACGTTCTGCTCGGGATCGCTTAAGGAATATTGGAGGATGTCCGTTAAGTGTTCGATCATGTAATTAGCTTGATTAGGCTTGCCCGTAAACTTCATGACTTCCCAATAGATAGCGTTGAGGGTGTTATAGAGCAGGTGCGGGTTAATTTGAGACTGCAGCGCGAGCAGTTCGAGTGTTTTCTGCTTATATTTTCGCTCGGAGAGCTGAAATTTCAAGTAGCTCTGCTCGATAAACGTTTTCAAAATATTATGAATGATATACCCATACTCATCGTTGATCCGATTCGGAAGGGAGGGAAGAGGGTTGCCTTTTTCCGCAGAGTCCAGAATCGATACGATACTGAAGATGTGATTATAGTTTCGAACAGTGAAAAAGAAGGTTAGGATTAAACCCAAGATGAATGAAACGGCACATAGGCTGAGCGATAGTGTACTTAATTGGAACGGAATTTTGTAGATCGACTCTTGAGGAACGATAGACAAGACCGTCCAATCTAATCTCTTGGAAACTTGCTTCGTCACCATGTAGTCCTTCCCTCCGGATTTCCAAGTAAAGAAGTTATGTTGGGAGCTCAACAGCTCTTCAAATCGGATATCAGAGAGAGCTGCCAGTCCATCACTTAATAGAGGATGATTGTGCTCATCGAAAATAATATTGTACTGTCCTGGCATCGCTGCGGCGTTGCTAAGCACCTTTTGGATCGCATCCGAGCGGATATTCAGGACGAGGACGCCGTCAATGGGAAACAGTTTTTTATACATGGTAATGACCGGCGTACCCTTTTCTTCAAATTCGTATTTCTTGATAACCCTGGGTTCGGTCCAAATGTTGGTTTGATTATCGGCTTTCAAAAAGTGCCCATACCATTCGGTATCCAGCGAGTTGGCAAAGGTGACAATCCCATCGTTAGAAGACAAGTATTGGTCTGCCCCATTATTATAGTAAACGTAAATGGAATGAATGTAGCTTTTCGCATTTGCTGATGCGCCAAGGTAGCTCTTAATCAAATTCAATGCTGCGAGATCATCCAGTGATACCGTGGGATTGTTCAGAATGGGTTTCAATCGGGTAATGACATCGGGATACTCTTTGAAGATCAGACTAAGCGAATCCAGGTCTGAAAACGTTAATTCGATGTTATCAATCACTTGCTGGATTAGCTTCAAATTATTGTTATTGATGTCCTCCTTGACATAGTTCTGCGTGATAAGGATTGACATGGATCCCAAAATCGCCAAAGGGATTAACAGAGGAAGCAGGAGTAAAAGCAAATTTTTGATAAACAGCTTTCTAGTAAAGAAAGAGGGAAGAAAGTGGGATAATTTCATTGGCTGGCTCACCGATTTCTTTTAGTCTAAGTCGTCCGTGGCCTCGCTATTTCTGAATTCACGGGGATTTTTGCCAAAGTATTTTTTAAACGTTCTCGTAAAATTTTTCGCGTTGCTGTAGCCGACCATCTCACTGACTTGAAATGTCCTTAGCTGAATATCGTTCAGCAGCTCGGCTGCCTTCTCCATTTTGACCTCAATCAAATAATTCGAAAAGTACTGACCGGTTTTATTGTTAAACAGTTGGCTGAGATAATTCGGATGCATATGTACGAGATACGCTGCCGCTTCCAACGTAGCCTCCTTGTAGTTCTCTTGAACAAATTGCTTTACGCTTTTAATGATTTTGTCATTTATGTTAATTCCTTGAGCGACTTTGCTCTTGTCCTCAGCGTGGTCACGAATCGTTTCCAGGGCGGCTTGCTCCTGATCGAGCTCATGCTTGATTTTGGTAAAAACCTGGGTCAACTCCGTGTATCGGGCAGGCTTGACGATGTAGTTCTTCACCTCATAATCGAGTGCCTTCTTCGCATATTCAAAATCTCTATAGCCACTCAAAAAAACAATCTTGATCTTCCTTTTCTGTTGGTACAGCTCAGCTGCTAGATCAATGCCTGACATCACCGGCATTCGGATATCACAAAGCAGCACGTCCGCTTCGTGACTAGATAAAAAATCGAGCCCTTGTTTGCCGTTTTCCGCTGAAGCGACGATTCGAAACCCTAGTTCCTCCCATGGAAAAACCGTGCAAATATTGTTTCTTGTTGCCTGTTCATCATCAATGACTAACAGTTTATACATCGTAGGGTCCTCCTGTGCTCCATTGGCGTTTCAAGTCTATTTTACCATAGGCTTCCTGTAGAAACGAGATATTTAGTGGACTCGGAAATCTGGCATATCCCATGGAATCGCAATTAGTTGGCTCCGACCTAAAAAGATGCCACTCTAAGGTTCTAATATGAAAAAAGAGCGCTTCTATCGTAGATTATGCTCATATTTAGGCACTTAGCGTTATGCTAAAATAATGTTATGAACAAATTGATAGGTTGAACTCTGAAAAGGAGCGGTCGATATGGCTTTGCCAAAGATAATCAAGATCCGCCAGCACTTCAATGCTCCGGTAGTTGAACAGATTGAGGAGACGATCGCCTCGCAAATGGCTAAGCAGGAAATCAGTGAACGGGTCAAGCCGGGAAATCTGGATCACGTCAGGTCTCATGAATATGGCGTTCAAAATCGGCGGCAATGTGATGAACACCGGTTTGATAACGAATCTTCCGAAGGAAGCGATAGTCGAAGTTCCCTGCTTGGTCGATGCAAGTGGCATTACACCAACCTATATAGGGGACCTGCCTCAGCAGCTTGCTGCATTGAACCGAACCAATATAAACACGCAGCTATTAACCTTGGAAGCTGCGGCTACAGGGAAAAAAGAGCATATTTACCATGAAGCGATGCTTGACCCGCATACGGCAGCGGAATTATCTATTGATGATATCGTAGCTATGTGTGATGATTTAATAGAAGCTCATGGGGAGTGGTTGCCTAAGTTTGTATAAGGAAAGGTTTGATTTCATGAAGGTAATGATCGCTATTGATTCTTTTAAGGGCAGCGTTTCATCGAAGGATGGGAGCAAAGAGATCGCTTCAGGTATTAAAGAGGTTTACCCTGATGCGGATATCGTTAGTTTCCCTATAGCCGATGGCGGAGAAGGCACCGTAGAAGCGCTTATATCCGCTACAGGTGGACAGCTTTATTCCGTTCAGGTCACAGGTCCGCTTCTTGAACCCGTTCAGGCATCGTATGGCATCTTGGGTAATGGAAAAACAGCCGTCATTGAGGTGGCGGCGGCCTGTGGATTGCCGCTTGTGCCTGAGGAATGCAGGAATCCGATGCTTACAACCACCTATGGAGTAGGCGAACTCATTTTACATGCGATTGGGCAAGGCTGCCATGAATTTATTATTGGACTTGGCGGAAGTGCAACGAACGATGCGGGTGTGGGGATGCTTCAGGCTTTGGGCTACCGTTTCATGGATCAAGAGGGTCATGATGTCGGTCAAGGCGGGAAAGCTCTAGGGAAAATTGAGCGCATGGATGTGAACCATGTTTTTCCGGAATTAAGACAATGTGAGTTTAAAATTGCTTGCGATGTCAACAATCCACTGTATGGACCTCACGGAGCTGCCTATGTGTTTGCCCCTCAAAAAGGAGCGAATCCCACGATGGTTGAGGAGTTGGATCGTGGCTTAGCCATGTTTGCTGGCGTCGTTGAGAGTGAATTAGGTGTAAATGTTCAAGATATCCCCGGAGCGGGTACGGCTGGCGGGCTAGGAGCGGCCTTTGCTGCTTTTTTGAAGGCAGAGATGAAGCCTGGTGTTGGGCTGGTGCTGGACAGGATCGGTTTAAAGGAAAAGCTTGAAGGGGTCGATTTCGTCATAACAGGCGAAGGGCGACTAGATGGACAGACATCGATGGGTAAGGCTCCGCTGGGGGTTGCCGCACTTGCGCAAATGCAAGGTATTCCTGTTATTGCGTTAGCCGGGGGAGTGACCAAAGAGGCCACAGCGTTGAACGATCTAGGCATTACTTCTTTTTTTCCCATCATCAATGCGCCAATGACGCTTGAACAAGCGAAGGAGATCGTTGTAACTCGATATAATCTTAGGAGCACAACTGTACAATTATTCAGATTGATTCAAGCGGTGAGAGGTCAGGTCAGGTAAACTTGATCATTGCCATCATTTCACGTTTGGAAAGGAGCAATCTTAATGGCAGCCTATAAAGTTGTTTTAACAAAAGAAACTTGGCCTGCTGCGATGACCAGGATTGAGCAGCACTGTGAGGTCAAGTTATGGAAAGAAGCTGAACCGATCCCACGGAAGTTATTACTGGAGTGGGTAAAGGATGCGGAGGGTTTGCTCTGTGCTGGTGATATACAAGTAGATGAGGAACTGTTGACTCATGCTCCTGGGTTAAGAGTAGTAGCACAGTCCATGGTAGGATACGACAATATAGATATAGATGCATGCACAAGGCGGGGAATCCCGTTTGGAAATACGCCTGGCGTGCTTGTCGAAGCAACGGCAGATTTAACCTTTGCTTTATTGCTCAGCGCAGCTCGCAGAATTCATGAATGCTGGGATTTCGTTAGATCAGGAAATTGGGGTAGCGATGCAAGACCGCCATACGGCGTAGATTTGTTTGGGAAAACTCTTGGTATCGTAGGCATGGGGGACATCGGGTCCGCAGTAGCTAGAAGAGCTAGGGCCAGCGGTTTGAACATTATTTACTATAACCGTTCAAAACGAATGGACGATACGTTGCTCGAAGCCAGATATGTCGACTTTAGCGAATTGCTGGAAGAGTCCGACTTTATCATATGCCTAGTTCCTTTATCGAATCGAAGCCGGGGCATGTTCGGAGCTGCTGAGTTTGCCAGAATGAAGCCCTCCGCGTATTTCATCAACGCTGCCCGAGGGGCTATCGTGAATACGGTGGCTCTTTACGAAGCATTAAAGAGTAAACAAATTGCTTACGCCGCTCTGGATGTCACAGACCCGGAACCCATTTCGGGAGACCACCCTTTGCTCAGCCTACCGAATATTTTAATAACTCCGCATGTAGGCAGTGCAACGTACGAGACGAGAAATCGCATGGCTGATTTAGCTGCAGATAATTTATTGGCAGGTCTTTTACGACAAGCGCTTCCAACTTGTGTGAATGCGTCCGTTAATTATTCGTTGGGAGCCATTTAAATTCAAGTTGTTATAATGGCTGAAAAGCGATGCGAATACGTCAAATAGAGAGCGATCGTGATTACGTTTAATAATCGGAATTGGGTAGTTCTGAAGAGGGTGACGATTTTCCGCGCTCTCTTTTTTAATTTCGGTAGATCTGATACACGGAAGACAAGAATCCAGGAAGACAGCAGTCTGGACTGTCCTTTGGAATAACTACGTTCTATATAATAGAAGAAGCATGACAAATGAAAGGTTGTAATATTATTAAAACCATGGTATATTGCTAATCCGCCATTCAAACATAGATAATAGCGTGATCATCTAGGATCTTATCTAAAGCGATGAGCATAAAATATTATTTGTTAAGAATGGATCAAATAAACACTTGCAATTGAATTTTCTATATGGTATATTACATCTCGCTGCTTCGGTAATGCGGTAGTGAGCGAAAGAAATTGATCTTTGAAAACTGAACAACGAGTGAGTAAGCACGAACGAGCAATCGTTCAAAAAGAGATTGTAAAATCTCGCTAGCAACGCAAATGAGCAATTAAGCTTTTCTACTATGGAGAGTTTGATCCTGGCTCAGGACGAACGCTGGCGGCGTGCCTAATACATGCAAGTCGAGCGAAGTGTTTCCTTCGGGAAATGCTTAGCGGCGGACGGGTGAGTAACACGTAGGTAACCTGCCTATAAGACTGGGATAACTATCGGAAACGATAGCTAAGACCGGATAACTGGTTTTC
>NZ_VRTT01000089.1 GCF_008017805.1 Paenibacillus sp. N3.4
GATCACGCTCCGTTTCTTCTGTGGCTGCTGACTCTCCGACGTTGACCGCGGCAATTTTGTTTCATGGATAAGATTTGGTTTGACTGATTGCCGGTATTTAGCTATGCGCAGTAAAGAATGTGTTGCCATGCTCCTTGCTGGAGGAGAAGGACGAAGATTAGGCGTACTGACGAAAAATTTGGCAAAGCCAGCGGTTCATTTTGGCGGGAAGTACCGAATTATTGATTTTACCCTTAGCAATTGTACAAATTCGGGTATTGATACAGTTGGGGTGCTTACCCAGTATCAACCTCTTGTTCTGAATTCTTATATCGGCATTGGAAGCTCATGGGATCTTGACCGCAAATATGGCGGTGTCACGGTATTACCTCCCTTCATGGAACAAAAAGGCGGAGATTGGTATAAAGGAACGGCAAACGCTATTTTTCAAAATATTGGTTTTATTGAACAGTATGATCCGGAGTACGTGTTGATCATCTCGGGTGATCATATTTATAAAATGGATTATGATCGCATGTTATCGTACCACAAAGAGAAAAAGGCCGATGCCTCGATTGCCGTTATTGAAGTGAAATGGGAAGAAACGAGTCGTTTCGGCATTATGAGCGTGAATGATAAACAGGAAATAACCGAGTTTGCCGAGAAGCCTAAAGAAACAAACAGCAACCTGGCTTCCATGGGCATATATATATTTAACTGGAAAGTTCTCAAATCGTATTTGATTCAAGATGAAGATAATCCGAACTCAAGTAAAGATTTTGGAAAAGATATCATTCCAATGATGCTTAATGATGAGGCGAGAATGTTCGCTTATCCGTTCGAAGGCTATTGGAAAGATGTTGGAACCATAGATAGCTTGTGGGAAGCGAATATGGATCTGCTCGATGAGAACAATGAACTGAATTTAAATGATAAAAATTGGCGCGTATATTCCCAGAATCCATATCAACCCGCACAATATGTTGCTCCTACTTCGACGGTTCGGCGTTCTCTTGTCAATGAAGGATGCGCTATTTTCGGAGATGTCGATCATTCTGTTCTATTTTTTGGCGTTCAAGTTGGCGAGGGCAGCGTCATTCGCGATTCAGTGATTATGCCAAATGCGAAAGTTGGCAACAATGTCACGATTATTAAGGCCATTATCGGTGAGAATACCGTGGTTGAAGATGGTGCTGTGGTTGATGGAAACGGTGAAATCGTATTAATTGGCGGCAATGAACGAGTCGTAGCGACTTCCAATCAGAAGGGATGAATTCGAATGAAACATGTGATGGGCGTCATCAATTTAGTGAATGAACCGGATGATTTAGAAGAACTGACTTATTTCCGCTGCCCAGCTTCTGTGCCGTTTGGCGGGCGTTATCGCTTAATCGATTTTCCTTTATCCAGTATGGTAAACTCCGGTATCGATAACGTCGCTGTATTTACTCAGCATAAATATCGTTCCTTGATGGATCATCTTGGATCAGGCAAAGAGTGGGATTTGGACCGGAAGCGTGGTGGGTTGTTCGTTCTCCCTTCGGTTTTAGATGAACCAACGGGCATCTCCCGCGGAGATCTATACCAATTTTACAGCCATCGGGATTATTTTTATCGCGGCAAAGAAGAGCTTGTCATTATTTCGCGCAGCCATATGGTTTGCAATATCGACTTGGTTGATGCTGTTCGTCATCATGAGGAAACACAAGCAGATATTACAATCATTTATAAACAGACAGATGAAGAGATTCACGGGAAATTCCGACGTTTGGCTGTTAAAGAAAATGGGCAAGTAACGGTTATGGAAGATCATACAGGACGACTGCGGACGAATAATATTTCAATGGAAATGTATATTATGAGCAAAGCCTTGCTGCTCGATATGGTTGAATCTTGTTTAGCGCAAGGATACGATCATTTAGTTCGTGATGGCATCATGAAAAATATTGATAAGCTTAGTGTGTTTGGGTACAAATTCGAAGGCCATGTGGAATTGTCAATTCCATTCAAGGTTATTACAAGCATAGTATGCAGCTTCTCAATCCAGCGATTTGGAGAGAACTGTTCTTTCAGAAAAATCTCATCTATACGAAGGTTAAGGATGAGCCTCCTGCCAAATATTTAGAAACGGCAGCAGCCCGGAATGCGCTCATTGCCAACGGCTGCATGATTGAGGGCAAGGTAGAAAACAGCATCTTGTTCCGTGGCGTAAAAATCCGCAAAGGCGCGTATGTGAAGAATAGTATCATTTTGCAAAACTGCGAAATTGAAGAGAATGTTATTATCGAAAATGCCATTCTGGACAAAGATGTCTTCATCAGTCGCGGTCGCGTGTTAACCGGCGATAACAAGGCACCTTTCATCGCCGCGAAGACGAAAGTGATCTAATCGTTTGAATTTGCCAGAAAACGTTTAATAGATAAAATAAAAATTTAAAAAAGCCACTTGAGAGAGCTGTGATCAAAGGTGGCTTTTTAAAATGTCATTGGAGGGTGTGGAAAGATGAAAGTATTGTTCGCTGCATCTGAGGCTGTGCCTTTTGCCAAAACGGGAGGATTAGCCGACGTCATAGGCTCATTGCCCAAGGAGCTGACACGCCAAGGATTGGATGTGCGGGTTATTTTACCGAAATATGGCGATATTCCTGCTGTTTATCGAGATGAAATGACGTTAATTGCTGCTTTCGATGTGTACATAGGTTGGAGGAAGCAATACATTGGCATAGAAGTTCTGGAATATGAAGGCGTCACTTTTTATTTCGTTGATAATGAATTTTACTTCAAACGGCCAGGTCTTTACGGTTATGGAGATGAGGCTGAGCGATTTGGCTTCTTCTGCAGAGGGGTCATTGAGGCACTCCCGTTGATGGATTTCCAACCCGATGTGATCCACTGTCATGATTGGCAAACCGGTATGATTCCCGTTTTGCTCAAAGCCCATTATAGTCATGTGCCATTTTACAGCCAGATCAAAACGATGTCGACGATCCATAACTTGAAATATCAAGGTGTATTCAACCAACCGCTGCTGAAAGATTTATTCGGTTTATCCGATGATCATTTCACAGGAACCGCGCTTGAGCTTCATGGCGGAGCGAGTTTCCTCAAGGGTGGACTCTTATATGCCGATCAGATAACAACGGTTAGTCAGACGTATGCGGAAGAAATTCAGACGCCATTTTATGGTGAGTTTCTGGACAGCCTGTTGCGTCATCGCAAGGATCAGCTCACAGGTATCGTAAACGGGATTGATTATGAGGTATTTGATCCGATGAGCGATCCGCATTTGGTTCAGCCTTATCGAGACTCGTTGCCTAAGAAAGAGCAAAATAAACTGGCGCTCCAGGAACAATTAGGACTTCCAGTAAATGCGGATGTACCCATGATTGCCTTGGTGACGCGATTAGTGCAGCAGAAAGGACTCGACCTTATTCAGCATGTTCTTTCCGAGATTTTATCTATGGATGTTCAGCTTGTTGTGCTAGGTACGGGTGACCCTGCCTATGAACAGATGTTTCGCCAAGCAGCAGAGACGCACCCAGATAAAGTATCGGCACAAATCTGGTTCAATGAACCTCTGGCACATCAAATTTACGCTTCCTCAGATTTATTCTTAATGCCGTCGCAATTCGAACCTTGCGGAATAGGTCAATTAATTGCACTGCGTTATCGTTCGGTACCGATTGTCAGAGAAACGGGTGGACTCAAAGATACCGTGCAGCCATTCAACGAATTCACAGGTGAAGGTACTGGTTTTACATTCAGCCACTATAATGCTCACGATATGCTGCATACGATTCGCCGAGCTGTCTATTTTTACAAAAATGATCGAGACTCCTGGCTGAAGATCCAGCAAAATATGAAAAAAGGCGACTTCAGCTGGAAGAAATCTGCTCAGCAATACATTGCCCTGTATAAAGAAATGATCAAACATAACGTGTAATCAAATGACTGGAGGCTCCCTGCTTTCCAGTCTTATTTGCTGCGCATAAAGATGCATTCTATCGAAATTTAGGTATAATAGTCCATATCATCTAAGAAAATGGAGTGTGGTTATGGGCTGGATGTCACATGTACTGACGGTATTATTTGTCATTAATATTTTACTTGCCTTAACGGTTGTATTCTTGGAACGCAGAAACGTTGCCGCAACTTGGTCATGGTTGATGGTATTGCTCTTCATACCCATCTTGGGTTTCTTGCTTTATGTGATGCTGGGGCAGAATTTGAGCAGAAGAAAGCTGTATAAGTGGAATCGTCGTATGCTCGAAAGAGTGCAGCAGGTTATCTCTGAACAGCGTCAGCAATTAATGGACGGGACACTCACTTATGTTGATCCTCTTGTAGGTCAATATAAGGATTTAATTTATATGAATGTGGCCACGAACGATGCTTTCTTAACGCAAGACAATGGCGTGCACATTTTCACGGATGGCGTTGCTAAATTTAGTGATTTATTAATGAAAATTGAAGCTGCGGAGTCCCATATTCATATCCAATACTACATTGTTAAAAATGATTCCCTCGGACGTAAAGTCATTGAGGCGTTGACGAAGAAAGCCGAACAGGGCGTAAAAGTCAGATTCCTTTATGATGACATTGGATCACGAACATTGAAGGATTCTTTCTTTCAAGACTTTGTGAAAGCGGGTGGAGAGAAAGCGGCATTTTTTCCATCGCGAATCCCTTATCTCAATTATCGCGTAAATTATCGAAACCACCGTAAGCTCGTCGTAATTGACGGTCAGATTGGCTACATGGGCGGCTTCAATATTGGCAATGAATATCTTGGTTTGAATCCACGCTTCGGGTATTGGCGAGATACTCATCTGCGTTTAACGGGAAGTGTCGTCCGCGCTTTGCAGTCGCGATTTATTTTGGATTGGAATTTGGCCTCTAGCACCCCATTGGATGTAGAGCCAAGTTATTTTCCTGAGCGTATGGAAATAACTCAAAGTGAGCAGGTGCCTATGCAAATCGTGGCCAGTGGACCTAATGAAGCATGGCCTCATTTCGTATTTACGTTCCTTAAAATGATTCACATGGCCAAAAGCCGTATCCTGCTGCAGACTCCTTATTTTATTCCGGAGGAAAGTATGCTGAATGCTTTGCGGATCGCTGCTCTTTCAGGGATTGAAGTGAGAATAATGATTCCTCAAAAAGCCGATCATTTATTCGTACACTGGGCCTCCTTGTATTATGTGGGCGAGCTGCTGCGCGCCGGTGTAAAATGCTATTTATATGACCAAGGGTTTTTACATGCCAAAACGATTATCATCGATGGGAAAGTGGCTTCGGTAGGAACAGCGAATTTCGATATTCGCAGCTTACGGCTTAATTTCGAAACAAACGCCCTCATGTATCATGCAGAAACAGCGAAAAAGCTCGAAAATACATTTTGGAAAGACATGGAAGGTTGCTTGGAACTGACTCTGGAGGAATATGAAAAACGTTCCTTACGAATTAGATTCTTGGAATCGATCTCCAAGCTGATCTCACCGATCTTGTAAGGCAAACGGTAAACAAACCCCCTGAAGCTCAGCTTCAGGGGGTTTGATACGTATTAGGATGCATGATGCAAAGAAGCAGCTTTTCCCATACCACTTATTTAGCAAATTGGTAATCTATTTTTTGGTTAGGTAGAAAGAGATGTTAACGATCGGTTTATATGGGTATTAACATAGAGGTAGTATGCAGCAGAATGGGAATCAGTTCGAGAAGAAAGGGAAACAGTAGTAAATGATGATGAAGGAGGCTATCCCATTGAAATTAACAGCAGAGCAACGGATTACCTTACACGGGTTTAATAATTTAACGAAAACGTTAAGCTTTAATATGTATGATGTCTGCTATACCCGAACCAAGGAAGAGAGGGAGGCCTACATCAACTATATTGACGAACAATATAATGCGGAACGATTAAAGGGACTATTAATTCATGTTGCCGATATTATCGGCGCTCACGTGTTGAATATCGCCAAGCAAGATTATGAGCCGCAAGGAGCCAGTGTGACGATGCTTGTTTCCGAGGGGCCGATTGAGGGAGAGAATACTGAGTCTTCCTATGATGAATCTCCGGGCCCGCTCCCTGAGACGGTTGTTATGCATTTGAATAAAAGTCATATTACCGTACATACCTATCCAGAGTATCACCCAGATGAAGGGATCAGCACATTTCGGGCAGATATTGATGTCTCAACCTGCGGAGAGATTTCACCGCTCAAAGCGCTCAACTACTTAATACGATCATTTGATACGGACATTATGACGATGGATTATCGTGTACGCGGCTTTACAAGAGATATTCATGGGCACAAGTTATTTATTGATCATGAGATTAACTCGATTCAGAATTATATCCCGAAGGAAATCAAGGAGCTTTACGATATGATTGATGTAAATGTCTATCAAGAAAATATTTTTCATACGAAGTGTAAGCTGCGCGAATTTGATTTGAACAATTATTTATTTGGTTATACCAAAGAGAAGCTCACGAAAGAAGAGCAAACTGAGATCACAGAGAGTTTGAAATGGGAGATGGACGAGATTTTTTATGGGAAAAATCTTACATATACATCCTAACACACCGTTTAACAAAGCGACCCCATCAAAGCCCAGATGATGAATAAGAGGCGTTTCCATCCTTGCTTTCATTTTGAAACCATTGATTGAAAGCTTGATTGGTTTACTTCTGGAGAGGTTAATTAAATTCATGCGTATTGTATTTCTAGGTGTTGAAGAATGTGCATGGCTCATCAACACGTGTTGAAAATAAAGAAACAATTCTCAATAAAAATTGTCATTTTTTCAATACAACCGCAATGGACTTGCACTTATCTCAACATTTTACAATATGCTATCAAACATCGCTGGGGATCGATTAGGTTCATTAGAAGAACATATCATGGACGCAATTACTCACTAATGCAAACGTTATGAGCATGAACATTTTCATAAAACAAGTTAGAAGCCGCAGTTACCCGTGAAGGGGCTGCGGCTTTTCGATTACCTGTTATTTGGATGAACAATTTCGTAATTATAGAGTATCGTTTTTCAAAAAGTTTTTAGCTAAGCTTTCTACATATAAATCTCTAACCGTATCTTCCTTCTCCTCTAACACGTGAATTAAATAAGTTTCACCAGGTTTATGCGCTCTAAAAATGGCATGTTCCCGATCTTCGACAATGATATCGTGTCCGCAGTCTTTGAGGCATTGCTCCAGATCACTGATGGAAGGCTTCTGATGTTCCTCAAGAAAAATGACTCCCCTCAGAAGTTGAGTTCTTTCTTTATGAATGACTTTAAAGTGAATGATATGTTCTTCTTTCATGTGTCAACACGTCCTTTTCTACAGTGGATGATCTTTCAATCTTAACTGATTTATGTTCAAATACTATGATTTTAATCACAGATCGAGAACAGCCAATGAGCTATAGTGAAATCAGAAAGAAAAAAGGAGATGGTTACAATGATGAAATGGTTAAGAGAAAATCCTTATGCTGCTATGTTGTTAACGCTTGTACGTTTGTATGTAGGCTGGGAATGGTTAATTGCAGGATGGCACAAAATTACCGGTGAAAAAGCTTTTGATGCGACAGGCTTTCTAAAAGGAGCAATTGCGAAGCCGGTCGTTGAAGCAGGAACGACAAATATGGTATATGGCAATTTCGTAGCCTTTATGAAAAATGTCGCTCTCCCTCATGTCGGCGTGTTTAATATTATGGTTCCTTGGGGTGAATTGTTAGTTGGTGTAGGTCTTCTGCTTGGTGGATTGACAACGGCAGCCATCTTTTTTGGATTAATCATGAATTTCATGTATATGTTTGCGGGCACGGTTAGCACTAATCCATGGTTAATGCTTCTAGGATTCTTTCTTATTGCGGCCGGTGCGAATGCAGGCAAATTTGGTCTTGACCATTTGATTCTTCCGTATCTGCACAAATGGTTTGATAAAATGATCGTCAAACTCCATTTGAAACCAAAATTTAGATAAGCGAATGGACATCTCATCAGCTTATCTTAGGACACCTGTTCTTTTACTCTCTGGGTTAGGGAGAAGAGGGTAGGTGTTTTCATTTTATGAATGTAAATAAGGAGGAGGAGGGGGGATGGATATGCTTACTGGGGTCATATTGGCTGGTGGAGCAAACCGTCGAATGAAAGGGGAATTAAAAGGGCTGCTTCCCTTAGGCGGGCAGCCACTCATCGTGAGACAAGTTGCCTGCATGAGCCAATTGTGTGATGAGATGATCGTTGTTACCAATGATCCTAACCCGTATTTACGCATATTAGATCGTTCCGTACGCATTATTACCGATTTTTTTGCTGATCATGGGCCTCTCGGAGGGATGCACGCGGCCTTATCTTTGGCTAAAAATCCTTCGGTATGGATAGTCGGCTGTGATATGCCATTTATTTCGTGCAAAGCAGCGGAACTCCTTTTACAAAGGAAACAGGATGGATTTGAAGCCGCGATTCCATTCGTCGGCGGGGAATTACAAATTCTTCATGGAATCTATGACCGAATATGCCTGTCCCATCTATCCAAACTTTTGGAAAAAGGCGAGAATACGGTTTCCTCCCTTTTGGGGCACGTTTTTTGGAGTGAGTTGGCAGATAGCTATTTGAGGGAAAATGGTGTGCCGCTCAACTTTATTTCTAAGATTAAAACAGTAGACGATTATGAAGCTTTGCTGCAGTTAGGATTGTAACTATTTTTTGTTAATAGAAAATGGCTTTACTTTGGAGGGATTGCATGTGGCTATAAAAACGATCAGTTATACAACAGGAATAGCATCTTCGAATCCAACGGAGTTGCGTTTGCTACAGAACGTTTGAAAGAAGAACACGAGACATTGAGACAACACTTAAAGGGGCTCGAAATGAATGCTAAAGAAGTCGTGTTATTAAAAGATCCCTCAGCCTGTCTCGTTGTTTTGGAAAAATTAAAAGGTCAAACCTCTGATTTTATGGAGGAACTTGAGCGTCATTCCCTATGGGAAGATAAAGAATTGTTTCCTTTCCTCCATAATTATTTTCATTATCAGCCTGTCCCATCGATTATGCCTTCATTCTGGATACTTGAGAAGGATCATATGCTGGGCGTTTCCTTCATTCAATCCTTTTTGGATGCCTTGTTGGATATTAAAGCGGTTGTCGAAAAGAAACAACTTTTAGAAGTAACCTCCTTCCTCATACAGGCTTGTCTCATTCTGAACGATCATCTCACGATGGAGGAACAGATCGTCTACCCGTTAACGGAAAAAGTGTTAACGGATCTTGATTCTTTCTTCTCTTAATGCATGCATGGCATCCCACATAAAAAGAGCAGTCTAAACTAGGTTTATCTAGTTTTAGACTGCTCTTTAGGCATTCAATCTTATTAATTTGAAATAAACTCTTGAACCCATTCGCTATTGTAATAACCTACCCCGATTTGGGTGAAATTCGGGCTTAAAATGTTTTGGCGATGTCCTGAGCTGTTCATCCAAGCGGTCATTACATCTTGTGGCGTTTTTTGTCCGTTAGCAATATTTTCGCCAGCGTACCCGTAGTGGATGCCATAAGTTGTCATCATATCAAATGGAGATCCGTACGTTGGTGAAGTATGATCAAAGTAATGATTATTGTACATGTCTTTGGCTTTATCCAGCGCCATACCAGACAATGATTTATTCACGGTTAAAGGCTTTAAACCGGCCTTTGTACGTTCCTGGTTGACTAAGGCAACCACTTGATCCGCGTAAGAGGAAGAAGTGCTTACAACTGGCGTTGTTGGAGTTGGTGTAGGCGTATTTGAAGTATTGCCTCCGACCTGTAAAACCATACCTTGCCAGATGATATTAGGATTGGCAACTTGAGGATTTAATTTAATCAAGGTGCTAAGTGACATGCCTTGTTTTTGTGAAATGCTCCACATAGTGTCATGAGGTTTCACTGTGTATGTGGCGGCAGAAGCTGACGCAGCTCCGGCACCAACGACCATTCCTAAAGCTAGTATACTGGACAATACGGTTTTCTTCATTGACATTTTGTAAATCCTCCCTTTTTTATGGCCTGCGAGGTTAGCTGACGGATTCGGGTCAAAGAGTAATCACCCGGCCAATAGATTGGCTTCACCCCAAGTAACGGTTCCCCCGTGCTTTGTCCTAACAAAGCTTCGGCCAAACTTTTAATTTGCCTCGTTGTGAGGTGGTTCCATTCTAGCACAGGTTCATAGAGAGGATCGCCCCTCAAATATTTCCAAACAGGATTTTAGACTACCTGTATTTCGGAAGAATAGTCATGTAGGAAGAAGGGGAAAGATAAAGATGATGGCTTATGAATGACAAAGAAAAGCTAGAAAGAATTGCATAGACAGCCTCTAAAAGTGACATTTATCACATCATTTGTTATCATTAAGGGATACAATGATGTTATCAAATAGAAGAGGTGAATGCAGATGTTATATTCAAGAATTGTTGTTGCATACGATGGGTCCGAGCCAGCTGATAAAGCGTTGGATACTGCCTTGAAATTAGCCAAGCTTAACCATTATTCCAAATTGGACATCATCCATGTCTTTAATCTTCCCACTTATGTGATTGGTTCCTCCGTTGTGATTCCGCCGGTTACGATCGAAAACAATTATTTGGATTACTCAGAAGAAGTACTTGCCAAAATCAAAGAAAAAATAACGGACTTCTCGAATATTCATATTGAAGTGAAAAGCGGAGCCATTACCAAAACGATTTTAGACTATGCCAGTGAGATCCAAGCAGATTTGCTAATCGTCGGAAGCAGAGGACTTAGTGGTATTAGTGAATTCGTGCTGGGTAGTGTTAGTCATAATATTGTTCAGCATGCGAAAATTCCTGTTTTAGTAGTGAAATAACAAATAAATGTATAGGCAAAGGGGCTATCCCATAAGTGTCTTGTTAGACCTTATGAGATAGCCCCTTTCTGTCACGATATTCATTGCCAAGTTCGTTCAAGCAAAATGTGTAGCTTTACATGCGACATATTTCCAATGGGCAATTTTCACAGTGGCAAATATCACGGAGATATTCTAAATTCTTAATGACGATCTGGCCTTGATGAAACGCAAGAATGTCGTCCTTCTTCATTTCACTAAGCATGCGGTTCACACTTTCACGCGTTGCTCCAATCATGTCAGCCAGTTCCGTATGATTGATTTTATAATTAATTAGCGTATCTTCGCCCATTGGTTCCCCATACGAGTTGTTAAGTCGGATCAGTAATGAGCAAAGGGCTCCCGGCTTACCATACATCATCAAATCGCGAAATTTGGTTTCCGTCATACGATGCATAAGGCCCATCCACTTCATGAACTCGATGGCCAAATCTCCATGCTGCCAGAGCAGGACTTCAAGGTCCTTGCGCTGTATCATGCCCATCTCACAATCCATTGTTGCTTCTGCGGTAAAGCTTTGAACCGAGTCTTGAAAGGGATCGATTTGTCCAAACAAATCACCTGTCTGAAATAAATACAAGATAAAGCTTTTCCCCGTATCAGCAGTCTTGTTTATCCGTATCCCGCCTTGAATGACGTAGTACAGTTTGTCAGCCAAATCCCCTTCCCAAAAAAGAAAGTCTCCTTTTTTTATATGTTTGACGTACATAATGCTTTGCAGTCTGGCGAAATTCTCTTCGGAGAAAAACAACTTGATACCTTTAGCTTGCGATTTATTTGCTATATCGGATGTTCTCGTATCTTTATTGCAAACAGGGTTGATGGTCATTCGTCCCAACTCCTCAACGTTTTCTTTGATACTTCTATCATAAAGGGAAAGAATGGATTTGTTTATCGGGGAGTTCACTGATTTTTCAAAGGGGAAAGTCCCTACTCAGGTGTGAGATAAATCACAGTTCAACCTTAGTTCACGCTTATAACCTCAAGAGATTGCTTACATTTGTACGAATTCCCTGACGCGGAAATCAGGGTTTTCCCTGACATACAAGACGGTGTGGAACATTTACAATAAGAGGAGGGAAACATGTCAGTGCATGCAGGGAGGTGATCTCGTATGGAAGAGGACGAGGCACAGATATTAGAAGAACTGGAGTTCATAAGAAGCCTAACCTCCAGTGATTTTGTTGCTTTAGCAGCTATAACTGAGACTAGACATATGGCTGATTGTGGGCGTCCATCTTGGACCCATGCGTTGGGCAGCCTGAACAATCGTTACCAACATATGATCATCAAAACCGGTCAGGGCTTAGCGGGATTGGTTCTTCGTCTAGGCAGATGGGTGGAACTGGACGCCGCGAAAACATACGAAAATCAGTCGGGGGGAGACTGCCCTATCATACTAGCCGAACAACTGCGAGCTGCAGCGGTATTTCCGCTTGTTACTCGCCAAACTTCAACAATAATAGGTTTGCTTTATATAGGAAAACGAAAAACAGACAGATATGAACAAGAAGAGTTAAGGCTCGTAAAAGAAAGTCTTCAGCCGCTAGCTACGCTGATGGAGAAGCGTACCGCGGATAAAGTTAAATGAGTTCGCTTACTGGAATTCTTTTTTTTTGTTAAAATAGAGAAGACAGAAGCTTTGAGGGAGCATTTTACTAATAGGGGGATGAAACAGCTGAAAATTGTTGTAGTTGACGATCATGCGGTCGTTCGATCTGGCCTCATGATGCTTCTGAACGGGAAACATCAAATTGAAGTTATCGGCGAGGCTGCTGACGGGCAAGAAGGCATTCAATTAGCCCAAAGGCTACAGCCTGATGTCATATTAATGGATCTAAGCATGCCTCATGGCATGGATGGACTTACGGCCACGACTGAACTCAAACGCCTGTTACCAGATGTTGCTGTTTTGATTTTAACGATGCATGATGATGATGAGTATTTATTCAGCGCTATTCACGCCGGAGCATCCGGATATATATTGAAAAGTGCGCCTCATGAAGAATTACTTACAGCCATCCATTGCGTGGGGACAGGAAATGCCTATTTATATCCGACTGCGACCAAAAGACTGATGAATGAATATATGGAACGCCTGAAACATGGCGAAAATACAGGGACATTTGAATCTCTTTCCGAACGGGAAAAAGAAGTTTTGGCTTTAATTGCTAAAGGTTTTTCCAATAAAGAAATAGCCGAGCAATTAATGATTAGCGTTAAGACCGTAGAATCGCATAAAAGCAATGTGATGGAGAAATTAGCTCTGAAAACGAGACCTGAACTCGTCAAATTTGCTGTCAAGAAAGGGCTGTTACATTTTGAGTAAAGATGCGAATAGGGAATATCCAGAGGTCATTGGCGAAAATGTGACCGCTCTATTAGCAAGTCTGGACGAACATGTTGCAGACTCCGTGCTACAGCAGAATTTAAAACACGCTCTTAAACAGCTGTCGGATGTTAAGTTCGCCCTCGATGAGTCCTCCATAGTCGCAGTGACGGACCAGAAAGGTAAGATACAGTATGTGAATAATAAGTTCTGCGAAATTTCGAAGTATTCCCGCACAGAGCTTCTTGGTCAAGATCACCGAATTATTAACTCGGGGTTTCATAACCAAACATTCATGAGAGATCTATGGCACGCTATTTCCTCCGGCAAAGTATGGCGAGGGGAAATCAAAAATCGAGCCAAAGATGGAACCTATTATTGGGTAGATACAACGATAGTCCCTTTTTTGGATGAAAAAGGATTCCCCTATCAGTACTTAGCCATCCGGAATGAAGTCACAGAACTGAAAAGAGTGGAAGAAGAGCTACAGCTTATGATGGCACAGGTTTTGCGCATACAAGAAGAGGAACGACGTAAATTTTCCCGCGAACTGCATGATGGGATCGGTCAAAGTCTCTTTTCTTTGCTTATCCAAATGGACAGATCGATGATGGAAAAGGAACAGCCCGAGATGGCGCAGCTTCGACATCATGTATCCCAGATTATTGAGGAAGTTCGTGATTTAGCGTGGAAAATTCGACCATCTGTTCTAGATGATCTAGGAGTTGTGCCTGCGATCAGAACCTACATCGAAAACTATATGCAACATTTTGGTATCCGTGTGGAGCTGAAGAGTAACCTGCGCAAGCGATTGACCCCACACGAAGAAACGACGATTTATCGCGTTATTCAAGAAGGGCTTACGAACATAGCCAAGTATGCAGATGTTTCGGAAGCTGCTGTATTCGTCCTTGATGAACAGAACTTTATCGAGGTTCGAATCGCAGATAAGGGGAAAGGTTTTCAACGGATCGGCGGTTCCAAAGGCGTCGGACTCTTCAGTATGGAGGAAAGAGCCAAAAGCATAGGCGGTCAATTAACCATTCATTCCGAATTGGGTGCTGGAACAACAATTACGTTACTCATTCCAAAACATTAAACGTGATAACTTATTAGGTTAATGTGATATTTCTCACAGCGGGTTCAAGGAACAAGTAGTAACCTGCAAGTAAGGAGTTGATAAACAATGATTACTTGTGAACAATGCGGTAAAGCGAATGGGCATGGTGAAATCGGAAATAGTTGGGTTTGCCATGATTGTAAAATGGGGGAAGACTTGACGCCGCTTCAACAGGAATTAGAAAAACCAATGGGTGATGAGTGATTAGGGTTCGAATGAAATAATATATTGATGCATCGCAGCGATTAACGGATAGGGCGCTAGCTAGAGCTAGCGCTTTTTGCTATTGCTCACTGAAGCCAGGGTGAGACTTGGTATCATATTCATGGCTTGATAGACGAATGGCTCATGATACCATAGGCTCAATTTTCTTAAACTTTTTGATAAACCAGAAAATGACGATTGCACTTAGTAGGAGACCCAATACGCCTTCTCCATTTATAACTAGCAGATTGCCTTCCATTAATCCTTGATTATTCGAGTATATATCACCAAGTACGGTTGTGTTCACTACGTTCCATATGGAGTGAAAGAACAAGACGGGTATCAGGCTGCCTGATAAGTAATAGCAATACGAAAATGGAAAACTAATCATAAATACGACACAGGCTTGAATCGCACATAGGAAAAGGGGATGGCTCAATCCTGTAGCTTGAGTTAAAAAGTAAACGACTGGGACATGATATAAAGCCCAAATGATTCCTACAACGATCGTTGCTTTCGTTTTACCGTACTGTTTGGTCAACAATGGAAGCAAAAAACCTCGCCATCCATATTCCTCTCCTAAAACAGTAAAGATATTAATCGCAATCGTAATAACAATCTTAATCAGATCACGTATATTGAGAATTTTATCCGGATTTATTTTACCAATGCCCGTAAGTTGTGCTAGAAGAGCACACAGGAGCACAAATACTAGGGGATACAGGATACCGAATAACAGTGATTTTAAAGTCATTTTCGTGTTTAATCCATTGAAATCTTGGTGACCAATTTTTTGGAATATGAGGGCCACAAGAGCAGGAATAAACATGACAACAGAGAAATACTGTAACCCTATAGAAGGACTAATGAATAGAACAATGGTGAGCACCCAAGTCATTAATAAGACAGCTACCGCATAGATGATGGCTTCATTTGTTTGAAAGATACTTTTTTTCATCATTTGTGAACACTCCTAAACTCTCATTTATTAGGGATATGACTTTATTGTAAGTCCGAGATCATGCTGCAGAAAGAAACTTTAGTCATCAATGGATTTGTTACATTGGTAAACGTTTTAATATGACTTTAGTAATCTGTCCACGATGGATATATGATCGTATAATAATTGTGATGAAAACTAACCACTGGATGTGATTTATCTGAATAAAAGTAAATTTTTTATTACGATTATGGTTTTTAGAATTGTGATTACGATCCTTATTTCATTTGATATTGTGATGCGGACCCATCTATCTGCTGGAATGAAAGCAGTCTATATAGTGGGGATCTTTGTTCTCCAAACAAATGATTATTGCCGAAATACGTATCCCCTTTTTAGAAGAAATCGCATGCTTTACTATGTCTCCATGGCAGCGGGGATAGCAGCTACAGGTTTCTACTTGATCCAATTCGATAGCTTGGCTATAAGCATTTATTATATTTTTCCCGTTGTGGAAATCTTTCTGACCTGCAGCACGATTCAGATAGGCATGCTGATCTTTCATGCTATGGTGTTTTTATTTACCATGTATACACTTAAGGCAAACCCTGAAAATGCCTTATTCTCGTATCTTTCCATGTTTGTTCTTGTCTTCATGTTTCGGGTACATAGCGATGAACGCAAAAAGGGACAATTATTAACGACCGAATTAGTAGCGGCAAATGCTAAGCTAAAGGAAATCACTATTGTAAAAGAGAGGACTCGAATTGCTCAAGAGCTTCACGATTCCATTGGACATGGGCTTGTTGCTCTTCGCATGCATCTAGAGTTTGCTGGGAATATGGTCGATACCGATCCCCAGAAATCAAAGGAAGTGATGACGAAAGCTCTTACCATCTCGCATAAATCCATAACCGATCTTCGTAAGGCCGTTGCCGTACTCAAAGAAAATTCCTTTCAGAATAACATGGAGCTTGGTGAGTCGCTCAAAGAAATGGTCGATGCTTTACAAATGAAAGGAAGATTGAACATCCTTCTACATGTTGATGAAGCCGTAGAGTATACGAACTTGGACATCAAAAAAGGGATTTATAATACGGTTCGTGAGGCTATGACCAACGGCTTAAAGCACGGAAAAGCCGAACATATTCAAATACATATAACAAAATACGGTAATAGGATCCGAGTCACTATTGAAAATGACGGCGAAGGTTGTAAACATATTGTTAAATCGCACGGGCTCATTGGCATTGAAGAAAGAATTCGATCCTTAGATGGAACTGTGCAGTTCTCCTCAACAAAAGATCGTGGATTTGCAATATTAGCCGAAATGCCATATGTGACAGGGACGGAGAACTTTTAAATGATGGAAATTATGATAGCCGAAGATCAAGGGATCGTCAGAGACGGATTGAAGATGATTTTGAGCTTATATGAGGAAGTTCATATTGTAGGTGAGGCGGCAAATGGGGAAGAGCTTCTCGAACTGTTGAAGAACAAGGTTCCTGATGTCATCCTGATGGACATTAGAATGCCTATCATGAACGGGATAGATGCAACGAAAGCGGTAAAGGACAAGTATCCTAATGTAAAGGTTATTATCCTTACTACATTTAACGAAGATGAATATATATTCAATGGTCTTAAAAATGGTGCCGACGGCTATATTCTGAAAGACTCCAATTCGCAGGAGATTATCAAATCGATTAAAGCTGCATGTGAAGGTAATTTACTTCTGCATCCGCAGGTTTCCAACAGAATTGTTAGAGCTCTGCATACAATTGACCATCATTCTTCAAATGAATCCAATCTACAAACGAATTTGAGCATGCTTCTAACTCCGAGGGAAATTGAAGTGGTTCAACAGATTATGCAGGGTAAAAGCAATAAAGCAATCAGCCAGGTCTTATTTTTAACAGAAGGTACCGTAAAAAATTATGTATCGCATATCCTAGATAAGCTAGAGCTTAACAACCGTACTGAACTGATCTTATATTTACAAAAAAAAGGGTCGTTTTCAGAGTGAAAAGACCTATGTAAAAAGGCTGCCTCTCAGGTTCAAAAACCTTTGAGAAAGCCTTTTTTATTCGAAATGATTATGAAATAGGTCGAATAGATTCGACATTTGGCAGTTGAAAGGGATTCATTTTGTTTATATGATCATAAAACATGACACCATGAAGATGATCGAGCTCGTGTTGGATAACAATGGCTGCGTAGCCCTTTAGCTTGAGTTTAAAAGGATGTCCGTCCGGCGTAAACGCCTGAACGGTTATTTGTTCGTAACGTGGAACGTATCCTTTTACCTCACGATCTACGGAAAGACATGCTTCTCCCTGCTCCAAATACACCATTTGAGAGGAATGATTCGTCATTTTCGGATTGCAAAAAATATATGCCAACTGACGATTCTGTTCATCCATAAAATAAACGGCAAATACCTGTTTGTCCCAGCCAATTTGGTTGGCTGCCAAGCCAACTCCTTCACGCAATTGATACTGCTGGGATAACCGTTTATCTTGTGAATTTTTTAAATAGGTCAGCAAGCTTGAAGCTCGTTGATAATCTTCAGGAGATAAGGGGAATTGCAAGGGTTTTGCTTTTTTTCGCAAGATCGGAGCACCCTCACGTACAATATCTGTCATCTTTATTAAAGAGGATCGGGATCTTTTCATCGTTGTGTGAAAGCCGCCTTTCAATGTGTAAAAATTTTACTTCGTTATAGAACAAATTGACATTGTCTGATATGATTTATAAGGTAACATATGTATGTAGTTATGAAAAGAGTGAAAGAAGGTTTTGTTGATGTTTGAACATCTCGTCTCTTTTAAATTTAATGAGAACTATAGCCCCCAAATAGAAAAAGAATTGCTGGAAATTCTTCATTCTTTTAAAGACCATATCCCTGGAATTGTAGAACTAACTGCTGGCGTTAATATGACAGAAGAAGTAGCCAGTGTGCATGGATATACATTAGGACTTCGCGTAACCTTTCAGGATCTGGAGCATCTGCGTCAATACGGGCCGCATCCCATGCATCAGAAATTCGTGAAACGGTTAGAGGGTATCGTTGAAAACGTAGTTGTTATTGATTACCCCATAAATCACTAATATTTGGGAATAACGGTGAACTCAAGACCCGAAGCAGAGCCAAGGGTCTTTTTAGACTGATAACCAATGACTGTTGACCGATGGCCTAATTGAACAAAATCCATGACGAACTGAGAGAACTTCGCCAATGAATGGAGGAGCGCTGTTATGAATGAAATCGATCTTAAACAAGGTAAGGTTCTGATCGTAGACGATCAGGAATTGAATATTTCCTTGTTGGAACGCATCTTAATGAAGGCAGGATTTCACAACTTACATAGTACCAAAAACCCGTTAGACATTGAACGGCTGCTTCCGGAGTTTAATCCGGATGTTATTTTACTTGATCTCCATATGCCGCAAATGGATGGCTATGAGCACTTCAACTATTCGCAACCAAACGGGAGTGAGATAAGTATCTGCCTAGTACATTGTTCTTACCGCAGATGTAACGCCGGAAGCAAAACAGCTTGTTTTGCAAGCAGGAGCAAATGACTTTTCTTACGAAACCGTTTGATCGGACAGAAGTCCTTTTGCGCATGCAAAATTTACTGCGTTCTCGGATGCTTCACTGTCAACTTCAAGACAACAATGAAAAATTGGAGGAACGCATCTTTCAACGGACCGTGGAACTTCGAAATGCAAAAGATGAAATTTTACAGCTATTGGGACGTGCGGGGGAATATAGGGATGATATGACCGGCAAGCATACGCAACGAGTCGGCGAGTTGTCGGAACAAATAGCTCGGCATATGAACCTTACGGAGCGTCAAGTTGAACTTATCGGTAGAGCTGCGCCACTTCATGATATAGGTAAAATCGGCATTTCGGACGATCTGCTCTTAAAACCTGGACGATATGAGCCGCAAGAATACGAGCGTATGAAGCTGCATACGGCGATCGGTGCCTCCATTTTGGAAGGAAGCCGTTTTGATCTTTTAATGATTGCCAGATCCATCGCGTATTCTCATCATGAGAAGTGGGATGGGACAGGTTATCCATTAGGCTTGCAGGGTGATGCGATTCCACTTGAAGCAAGAATTGTAGCTATTGCTGATTTTTATGATGCATTGACGCATGAGCGGCCCTATAAAAATGCCTGGACGCATGAAGAAGCTGCAGCAGAAATCGCTAATCAATGCGGACGGCATTTTGATCCTGCCGTTGTCGAGGCTTTTATGAAAGTATTTAAGTAAACTAATTTAAAGTTCAAAAGCAGAGGAGTTTTATACATGAAGGGGTTTGTGTTTACGAATTTTATCGAGATGGTCGAAGAGCGCTTTTCACTGGACATGGTTGACCATATTATTACGCATGCGGAACTGCCTTCTGGAGGCGTTTATACGACAGTAGGTACATATAGTCACGCTGAAATGATTCGTCTTGTCGCACAGCTGAGCGAGCAAACTCAAATTCCATTTGCCCAGTTAGTTCGAGTTTTTGGAGAATATTTATTCAATCAATTGGTTGCCGCCTATCCGCAATTTATTGAAGCCAATCGCAATTTATTCGAGTTTTGCGCAAAGTTGATGGCTATATTCATGTTGAAGTGATGAAGTTGTATCCTGATGCTGAATTGCCAGGCTTTGAGTATGCGTCTTCGGCTCCGAATGTCTTGGAGATGACTTATCGTTCATCACGTCCGTTTGCTGACTTAGCAGAAGGCTTGATTCAGGGCAGCATTGCTTTTTACGGAGAAGCAGTTGATGTGGTTAGGGTTGATTTACCTGACAGCAACGGAACGGCTACTCGTTTTATTTTGACCAAACTCGACACACATAAGCTATGAGTACGAACATTGATGTACTGCGTCGGCAGTTGGAAAGGGAACGTGCTGCTCGTAAGGAAGCCGAAAAAATAACGGAACAAAAGACGAGGGAAATCTACTACATCAATCAGGAATTAAGAAAGATCAATGATCATTTGGAAGAAATGGTCGCAGATCGGACGGCGGATTTGGAAAAAGCCCATGACGAAGCGATTCGTGCCAGTCAGATCAAAAGTCAATTTTTAGCCAATATGAGTCATGAGCTTCGCACACCATTGAATGCCATTATTGGATACAGTGAAATGCTAATGGAGGAAGCTGAGCTTTCCGGAGACAATGCGACTGCTGACGATCTGGGCAAAATCAGAAAATCAGGCCACCATTTGTTGGATCTTATCAACGACATTTTGGATATCTCCAAGATAGAAGCGGGCAAAATGGATGTTTTCTCCGAAGAATGTGATTTGAGGATGCTGTGCAGCCATGTTGTGAATACCGTTATGCCGCTTATTGAAACGAACGGAAATACCATAGACGTAGTATGTGAGAATGGACAAATCATAACGGATGAAACCAAGCTGAGACAAATTCTGATGAATTTACTAAGTAACGCTGCAAAATTTACTTATCAAGGGCAAATCACATTTCACGTACAAGAGGAAATACGAAATGGTCATCTGGGATACGCGTTCCGTGTAAGTGATACGGGAATCGGGATGACACCTGAACAAATGGAGCAGTTGTTCCAGCCATTCACACAGGCAGATTCGTCGACGACTCGAAATTATGGGGGTACAGGATTAGGTCTTGCTATCAGTCTACGGTTTTCTGAGATGTTGGCCGGCACGTTGGAAATGAAAAGTGTGTGGGGAGAAGGCAGCGAATTTACGTGTTGGCTTCCGCAAAATCTGGCAAGCGAGACGAAGGGCTTCTCACATCAGAATACGGATCTTGCCGCAGACTATGGAATGGATACCATTCTTATTATTGATGATGAACCTGACAATGAATCGTTCATGCGACGATTGCTTGCTAAAGAGGCTTGGCCTCTTCTGTTTGCTTCGAATGGACCCGAAGGCTTGCGAGTAGTCGAGAAATTCAGTCCAAAGGTGATTTGTTTGGATATCTTGATGCCCAATATGGACGGATGGGGAGTACTCGCAGCACTGAAGAACGATCCTAAAACAAAGCATATCCCTGTCATTATTCTTTCTTTTACCAATGATAAACAGCTGGCGTTCACGCGCGGCGCTTCCGAGTTTTTAACAAAACCAGTTCAACGTGAGAGACTCATAGAGGTCCTTCACACCTATATGCATATTTAAGGAGAAACTATGCCTACCCTATTATTAGTAGAAGACAATGAAATGAATCGCGATATGTTATCCCGCCGTCTCCGTAATAAAGGATTTGATGTCCTTACGGCTGAAGACGGCAGGCAAGGAGTCGAATTAGCTTTAGCGGAATGCCCCCAACTCATTTTAATGGATTTAAGTCTGCCGTTATTAGACGGTTGGGAGGCCACGCGCATTTTGAAAGATTCTGAGAAAACAAAATCGATCCCCATTATCATTTTAACCGCGCACGCTATGGCTGCGGATGCAGCAAAAGCATTTGAAACAGGCTGCGACGACTATGATACCAAACCTGTAGATTTCCAAAGGTTGCTCGGAAAAATCAATCATTTACTAGGTTAGGTAGGTAAAGGGGGAATTAAAAAAATGGAGCATATACATGGCTCACATGATGGGTTACTGATCTTCTTATCATATCTGATCGCAGTTGTCGCTTCGTATACAGCTCTTGATTTGGCAGGAAGAGTAAGCATGTCGGAGGGGAAAAGTCGCTGGTTGTGGCTAGTATTTGGGGCTGCTTCCATGGGATTAGGAATATGGTCTATGCATTTCGTAGGCATGCTTGCCTTCTCTCTGCCTGTGCCAGTCCCTTATGAATTGAGGCCGATTTTGTTATCCATGCTGGTGGCGATGGTTGCTTCTTTCATTGCATTAAGCGTTGTTGGTCGCAATCAGTTAACGACTCGTCAGCTGCTCGTTGGCGGATCCTTACTTGCTATTGGAATTTCTGCCATGCATTATATTGGCATGTCTGCTATGCTGATCAATATTTCTTATGACCCGTTCTTTTTTGCGTTATCCATCCTGATTGCCTTTGTTGCCTCTTTTGTGGCGTTATGGTTATCGTTTTATTTCCGCAAGGGAGGAGAACGTGGAGAGGTATGGAAGAAGCTGGGCAGCGGTTTGATCATGGGAGCCGCGATTGTAGGGATGCATATGACAGGGATGATGGCAGCCAACTTTCATCTGCAAGACATGTCGATTTCATCCTCGGGGATGGTGTTAAACCAAACTTTTCTGGCGTATTTCATATCTGGCGGTACTTTATTTACGTTAGGATTATCATTGTTTGGGATCTTTATTTCGAAACGATTTTTCGTTAAAGATTCCGAAATTAAGCATAAAACAAATGAAATTTATCTCATGAATCAAGAGCTGAGGCAACTGAACGATCATTTGGAGGATTTGGTTGCGGAACGCACTGCACAGCTTGAGAAAGCCCATGATGAGGCGATTCAAGCTAATAGGATCAAGAGCCAATTTCTGGCGAATATGAGCCATGAGCTAAGGACGCCGCTCAATGCGATTATTGGATACAGTGAAATGCTGGCTGAGGAAGCGGAAGAGATTGGACAACCGACCTTTGTAGAAGATTTAGGGAGGATTAATAAATCAGGCAAACACCTTCTTGCGCTCATCAACGATATATTGGATATCTCCAAAATTGAGTCTGGGAAAATGGAAATGTATATCGAACCCTGTCGTCTGGAAGATCTGCTGGAGGATATCACAACAACGATTCAGCCTCTAATTCTCAGCAATGGCAATCAGTTAGAGATCAGTGGTGACTTAACAAAAGGGACTATACTAACGGATGTAACGAAGCTGAGGCAAGTATTAATCAATTTACTCAGCAAT
>NZ_VRTT01000008.1 GCF_008017805.1 Paenibacillus sp. N3.4
CAGACTCATCCCATAATCTATGCCTGATGATGTTCGTGTTCCTCGGGTCGGAATTTTGCCTCCAGCTTCCTTCAGATTCCACCTCACGATGGACACCCTTGCTCTTGGCTAGTGGTTGGTAACTACAAACCCCCACAGTGGACTTTCACCACCTAGTTAATCGCCATGCGTGGCACACCGCAGAAAAAGCGACCTAAGCGGTCGCTTTTTTGTCTTTTCATATGAGGATACGGCAACAATGGTTCGAAATACTCTTATTCTGCCACTCCCGGCTAGTTCCATAGAATGGATTATTTTGATAGGCTGGCATAAAGATATGCTGCATCATCAGCGGGATGCGGGTTTAAACTTGTAGATGCTTGGATTTGTAGCTCTTTCAATCGTTCTCTCTGCCGCCGACCTAACATTCACTTTATTTTGCAGCGTTTATATCGACCAAATTCTCCAACGGTTTGACGTTGCCGAAAACTGGCACCGTCGTCCCTTTCACAGGTGCCGCCCAGTAGACGGCATTCGATATCACCTTTAGGATTTCCTTATTATGGTAAGTGGGTGAGGTTTCATGTCCAGGTCTGAAGACGAAAATTTTCCCTTTGCCGCGCGTATACGTCATACCGCTGCGGAAAATTTCGCCACCCTGGAACCAGCTTACCATAATGAGCTCATCCGGTGCCGGGACATCAAAAAACTCCCCATACATCTCCTCTTCCGCTAGCTCAATATACTCCCCTAGGCCTTCTGTGATGGGGTGATTCGGTTGAACAATCCAGATGCGCTCCTTTTCGTTGGCTTCCCGCCATTTGATATTGCACGAGGTGCCCATTAATTTTTTGAATATTTTCGATTGGGAGGCGGAATGCAGGACGATCAGTCCCATCCCACCGAGGATACGTTCATGTATTTTTTCAACAATGTCATCCCGCACTTCATCGCCAGCGATATGCCCCCACCAGACAAGCACATCCGTGCGGTTTAACACTTCATCGGTCAGCCCGTGCTCCGGCTCGTCCAAGGTTGCTGTGGTGACGTTTAATCGCTGTTTGCTCAGATAATCGCCAATGACGCGATGGATGCCCTGCGGATATATTTTCATTGCTGGCTCATAATTCAATTCGTGTCTAAACTCATTCCATACGGTAACATTAATACTTGCTTCCATGGTTAGATCCCCTTTAGTGGCTCAATTTTTATTTTCATGCCGTTTTTCGTCGACTCCGCAGCACTGCATGCCATGGACCAGCTGATCAAGTTGTCTCCAATATGCGTGGCAGGCAATCTGCGTTCCCGGATCGCTCCGACCATATCGCCGATTGAATATTCCAGGTAATCCGAATCGTTGCACGGAAAGGTTGGAATCGGAATACTTTCCCGCGTACCGTCCTGCCAAACGATCTGAGGTATATCATCCTTCAGCTCAATGGCTCCTTTACTGCCAGTCAGAATGATATCGCCGTTCCAGGAAGTGTTCTTTCCCTTATTCACCCAGCTGCCAAAATAAGTCATGAATACGCCGCCTTCAAAATTAAACACCGCTGCGGTTACCGACTCCCCATTGATGGGACTCCAAGTAGGGTTCATGCTTTCGGCATAGACGGAGATCGGGTTTTTCCCGAGAATATAACGGATAGAATCAAAATGATGAATGCTCATTTCTTTCAGCATGATATCACTGAAAACCCGACGCCAGCCGGTAAGCTCGATATTTTTGTGATCCAAGGAAAATCGCCATTCTACGTTTTCGATGGTGCCTACCTTACCGGAATCCACACAAGCTTTGAGTGCTTGAATGACGGGTCTGCGGCGGTAATTTTGATTGACCATGACGTAATTGCCACAAGTTTGGGCGTATTTATAAATTTCAACAGCGTCCTCGTAATTGGTGGAGACTGGCTTCTCCATGATTACATGCATACCCGCTTCCACCGCTTCAATCGTTAAAGCTCTATGCGTATGCGGCGGCGTAATTAGCAGCGCGAGATCTGCCTTCACTTCGCGCAGCGCTTTTTTGTGGTCCTGGTAAAGAGGAATATTTCTCCCGGTCAACATCTGGGCCGCCACCGCTAAATTCTTCTCTTCCATATCGACGACGGCGACCAATTCCACATCTTCTACATTCAGTACGGCACCCAGCCAGAACTTTCCAAAGCCGCCAAGTCCGATTTGAATCACTTTCATTTTATCCATGCGTCTCACTCCGTTCCGTAAGCTTTAATACTTCATGCAAATCGTCGAGATGTCGCTATAAAAATCGATGTTGTACATACCGCCCTGCCGTCCGATCCCGCTCTCTTTCACACCGCCGTAAGGAGTTCTCGGATCACGGAGAAACCAGGTGTCGACCAGGTTAAACCGACTGTATGGAGATGTCCAGCATTTGTGCATCAAACGCAAGTACGAGAATCGTCAGTCTGGAATCGGATACTACCGCATTGGGAGAATACGGAACGATCACAACGCCATGGGGAAAGATCGATCACTCTGCGATTGCTCATTCCGGTGGTCCTCCCGAATCATCAGACATGTTCCGCAAATCCCCATCAGCCTTTCACCGCACCTGAAAGCATGCCTGACACAATATAGCGTTGTCCCAATAAATAAACGATGACAATTGGCAGCGTGGTCAGCACAATCGCCGCACACACTAGATTCCAGCTGGAAATGTAGGTGCCATAAAAGTTATAAACGGCCAGTGTCATTGGGTTATTCGTGGATTTGTTAAATACATACAGTGGCAGGATGAAGTCGTTCCATGCATTCATGAAATTGATTAGCAGCGAAGTCATCGTCACTGGCATAAGCAGCGGATATTGAATCCGAAAAAAAAGCTGCCAGGCGTTGCTGCCATCCATCACCGCCGATTCATCCATTTCACGCGGGACGGAATGAATGAATCCATAATAGAGAAAGACGGTAAATGGCATCATCAAAGCCGAATAGAGTAAGATGATCCCTTGAAATGTGTTCATGATGTGTAGGGTCTGCATAATCTTTATCGTAGGTATCATATTAATCGGTGCGATCAAACCGACGATGAAATAGTAATACAGCATTTTATTGACCTTTGTTCTTCTTCTGGACAGAACAAAGGCCCCCATAGCGGACGCAATATTCGTAAGCAAGACGGAACCGACGGTAATGATCATACTGTTTTTAAAAGCGCGGATCATCTTTCCTTCTTTGATAACCGTTGCGTAATTGTTAAATTGAATGTGCTTGGGAAAGCTGAGATTCATTAAATCTGCTTCCGCCGATGTTTTCACTGAATTCATCACGACTAACAACAAGGGGATTAGAATGACAAGCGTGAGCAACCAAACCGAAACTTCCTTAACCATTTTCATTCGCTAGCCTCCGACCGCCTGGACAGCAGGCTTAGTGTAGAAAGCGCAATCAAGGTAGTCATTAAAAACAGAATAACACCGATAGCGGTAGCTGAGCCGTAACGTCCGGAAGAGAACTCTCTGAAAACAGCGGTGTTCAAAACCTCCGTCGTATTGCCTGGGCCACCTTTGGTCAGTACAAAGATCAGATCGAATACCTTAAAGCCGTTGATGAGATTCAATATCAAATTAATCGTAATCGCAGGCATGATAAGCGGCAGTGTAATATGCACGAACTGCTGCCATTTGCTTGAACCATCTATGGAAGCCGCTTCGTAATAGGAGCGCGAAATGGTTTGCAAGCCGGCCAGGTAAATAATCATATTAAAGCCGATAAACTTCCAGGTTTCTACCGATACGACGGAAAGCATAGCGAATTTGACATCGACCAGCCAAGCATGCTTCCAACTCTCCAGTCCAATTTCACCTAAAACACTGTTGATGAGGCCATGGCTCGGATCGAATACCGAGGAAAAGATTAAACCGATAATCAACGGAGAAATCGTTACAGGTAAATAAAAAATCGATCGCAGCACATTTTTCGTACGCAGCCCTTCGTTTAACAGCAGCGCTAAAGATAAGCCCAACAAATTTTTCAATAGTGTAGTCGACAGCGCAAATTCAAAGGTGTGGGTAATGTATTCCCAGTAAAGCGCGCTTTCTTTCAACATATCCCTGAAATTATCCAGACCGATAAAGCGCATGCCTTCGTTATACGTATTCCAATCGGTTAGTGCGTAATAAAAACTGAATAAACTCGGGGTAAAGTATAAAAGCGTATAAATGCCTAACGGTAAGATTAAAAAATAAAAAGGGTAAATCTTCTTCGTATTCATATAACCCCTGCTTCCTATTAGCCACATGTCCGTATAGTCATTAAGGAAAGGCGGCGCCGGTGAAAGATTAGTAATGCTCATCTTATTCGCCGGCGTATACGCTTTTATTTCCATTAACTTATTTGGCAGTCGCTTTGAAAGATTTTTCTCTGTTGTCGTCCAATTTTTTCAAGACATCCAGCGGCGCTGATTTTCCAAACAACATGTCCTGCATCGCCTTGGCAATTACAGCTCCTGAATCCCCATAGAATTTGACGGAATCGTTTAAATCAATAAGTTGGGAGCTGGCAATGGACTGTACGCTTTGCAGCGCTTGCGTTGCAGGTGCAACTTCAACGCCTTTAAATGAAATCGGACCTAAATCTTTTCGCTCCGTATAGTAAGCTTTTAAAGTATCCTGATTGGATAGAAAAGCGAAATATTGACGAATCGAGTCGATGTTTTTCGTTTCTTTATTCACTACACGGATAATCCCTCCGGCAGAGTGGCCAAAAGTCGTATTGTCTCCTAATGGGACCGGAAACATCTTCCATTTATCCGCACCCGAATTCGGGAACTTAGCCAATACTTCCTGTTGATACGTCGTATAGACCAGATCCATCGCATATTTCCCTGAACCCATAGCTTCATAGCCTTTCGTCCATTCGTTAGATAAAGCGTCTTTTCCGAAGTACCCCTTTTTGTTCATATCATTGTATTGACCCAGAGCGGTTGCCAACACTTTGCTTTCCGCGAATTTCCCAGTATTGTTATTTAATTTATCGATGAATCCCGGATCTTCTTTTACCGCAGCTCCAGCCAATTCCTGCACCCAGATGGGCAAATGCCATTCATCTTTCGCATTTTCAAAAATCGGAATAATCCCATTCTTTACAAGCGTATCGCAAATTTGCGTAAACTCTGCATATGTTTTTGGCGGTTGCAAGTTGTACTTCGCGAAAATATCCGTATTGTACAGCAAGCCCCAACCATCTACAGACCATGTGTTAAATCCGTACACCTTGCCTCCGATGCTTGCTCCTGCTTTGGCCCAGTCTGTATAATTGGCTGCCCACGGCTCATTGGATAAGTCCATAAAATTCTTTTCCGGCTGGAAGCTGTCAATTCCGATGCCGCTTGCCATGTAGAGGATATCCGGAGCTTCCTTCGTCGCAATCTTGGTTTTGAGAATATTAATATACTGATCATCCGGATTTACCTGAAAATCAATTTTAATGCCCGTTTTTTGGGTAAATTGATCAGCAAGCTTACGGTCAATGTCTTTGATCCAGTTTTGAGAAGCACCAACTGTAATCGTTACATCCTTTTTGGTCGCGTCCGGCTTCGCTGTTGGAGCAGGCGTTGCTGCTGCTGAACTTGCTGCCGGTTTCATTGAGCTTGCCGCATCTTTCGAGCTGCTGCAGCCTGCCAGCACCATTGAAAATGTCATCATACAGATCGATATCCCTAGAAGAGATTTTTTCAAGGTTCATTCCCCCTATACGTTTTCAGACTATTTCTTGTCTGTAACTGAATTATAAAGCGTTTTCATTTTGAGTTCGATGCACAGAATACGCTAGTTGCGATGGACTTTTTTCACCTCTTTTACCCTACAACTTCATTCCTTCACTGTAGTCCGACAAATTTTGTCCAGTCATATTCTTGAAGATACGACTGAAATAATGCGCATCCGGGTAGCCAACAATCGCTCCAATCTCCTTGAAACTTAAGTTTGGATGCTGCTGTATTAAGCGTTTAGCCTCCTCCATACGCAGCGAGATTAAATATTTAAGCGGCGTTATTTGCTTGTACTTCTTGAATATTTTCGTTAAGTAGGAGGCGTCGAAATTGAATTTTGCGGAAATATCCTCCAGCGTGATCGGATGGGCGAAGTTTGTCTTCAAGTAGCTCTCGATCGAATGGGTCAACGCTTCGGCACCTTCGGAAACATGCTCCTCATTTAAAAACGCTGTGTTTTCTAGAAGCGTAACCAGCTTCTCAGAAACGACGGGGAAATCGGCAGCGGTATAGAGGGTGTTCAGCATTTCGCACTCCAGATGGGAAATTTCGTCCTCGGAGATATGAATCGCCTGCTGATGGACAATTTGAATGAGATGCTGCAGGTTTTTTTCGACCCATTTTTGCGGGTAAGCTTGCGCTGTCCAATGCTCGAAAAGGCTGCGCAGCTCCTTACTGAAACTCGCTCTCTTATTTCCTTGAATAAACGTGATCAGTTTGTGCTGGGTGTTGGGATCGATCCAAGCCGACGGCAACTCCCTTTCTGTGTCGGTGTTGGGTAGGACAGCCGACTTACCGGGAGCGAGCCCTCTTTCCATGGCGATTTTCAATCCTTGCGAGGCGCTCCACAATTTCTCCAGTGCTATAAGCTCTGGTAGATGAGCGATTGTGACAGGATAAGGCTCTGCCTGCTCGCGAATCGCTGCCAGCAAAGCATCAGCAGAAATAAGAGGCTGCTGCCTGACCGTATCCTCTGTCTTGATCACAAGATACTTGCCGTTGACCTGTGATTGGTCTACCAGCCACCAGTCCTCCACGTATCCCAGCAAGGTCGGAATGGCTTTGCTTCTGCCCACCTGCTGCCATAGATTGTCATAAAAACCGGCTACGCTTAATGAATAAGAGGCATTCGCCAAATGCCCGATTTGAATGAGGAAAAGCTGAAAGACGCTGTCTTGCAACGTATTATTCTCTGGCTGAATCTCTCCTGTTCGAACGGCGGAAAGCACCCGTTCTTTTTTGAGAGACGCTTTTTCTTGATCCAGCTGAGCGCAAATGCGGGACAACGTTTTCTTTATATCATCGGCGTCCAGCGGCTTAAGCAGGAAGTCTTTGGCGCCGTAGCGAAGCGCCTGCTGCGCGTAATCAAATTCGTCGTGTCCGCTGATGACGACAATCTGAATGCGTGGATATTTGCCGGAGACCTGCTTAATTAATTCAATTCCATTCATCTGCGGCATTTGAATGTCGGTAAACAGCACTTGCGGCTGCAGTTTTTCAATCAAATCCAAAGCTTCTTTTCCGTTCTCTGCATAGAGGATTTCAAACTTATCCGAGGCATTTTCAATTTTCGTGGCAATATTTTTCATGATCAGGGGTTCGTCTTCGGCTATAAGAATTCGGTAGGAATCTTTCGTATGCGCTCTCATCCTGTCAGCTCCTCTTCTGATGATTTAGAATTAGAATCCGGTTGCCGGATCAAGCCGCCTATCACAATGCAGGCACCGCCCTCAGGGTGGTTGGAGGCTTTAAAAATGGCTTGCTCTCCGTACAAAAGCTGCAATCTTGCGGCAATATTTTTGAGTCCCATCCCTTTTCCCTGCGGTTCCTGCGCATATAAATTCACCTTAGGCTCGAACAAGGCTTGTAGTGCTTCAGGGGTAAAGCCGCCGCCGTAATCGCGGATTTGGATCGTCCAAGTCTCCCCTTCTGTTTTTCCGGTCAGCTCGATTTGCCATGGTGGCGCAACATGGATACCGTATTTCATGCAGTTTTCCACGATCGGTTGAATAATTAAAATCGGTACGGCAACCTCCATAATTGCGGGATCAACTTCGATATGAAATCTTAGCTTCTCCCCGTATCGAATCTGCATCAGAGTCAAATAGCTCGCGGCATACTCCACTTCATCCGACATAGTTACATTTCGAGCATGATTGGATAAGATGTAGCGCAGCATTTTGGAGAGATGCTTGCATACCTGCACGATCCCGTGATCCTCTTTCTCCTCGGCCATGATGCTAATCAGCGTTATCGTGTTATAGAGAAAGTGTGGATTCATCTGCGATTGCAAAGCAACCATTCGTGCTTGCATTTCCTGTGAACGCGATTGGATCACTTCTTCGATGGAATCCTGGAGTCGAATGCACATCCGCTTGAAGGATGTGTTCAGAATATCCAGTTCATTCAAGCTGCTGTTGCTTTCAATCTGTGATAACGGCAGCAGCGTATCAACCCGGAGTGTGCGGATGGATTTGTGCATTTCCTTAATCGGCGACGTCAAGCCCCTCGCCACGAAGAACGAAACGATTAAGGTAACCAACAGAAGGCCGAGCACAGCGATAAACATCGAATTGCGAAACGTCACCACAGGCTGCAGCAGCACATTTTCTGACTCTACGGCCATGACAGTCCAATCGGAGTAGCGAGAACGGGAATAGGCCATAATTTCACGATGCCTGTTGAGCGGATTGTTAATCGTTGAGGTGCCGATTGCCAGATTTTCTTTGGGCAGCTGCTTCCAATAGAACTCCGAATAAGCGTTAGGCTGATTGCTGTAAGGATAGATCAGATTCCCCGCCTGATTGTAAATGTAAATCGATTTGCTTGCAGTAGCCCCCCCATTAGGCTCAGCCATAAGCTTGTCGATCAAGTTAGCCATCACGCTGTAGCTTTGTTGAATTTCCAGGATGCCCTGCTGTTTTCCGCCCAATGCCCATGAGAAAACGCGAGCCAAAGAAATAACCGTCTTGCCGCTGCTGTCCCAATCATCTGAATGCGGGGGTGAAATAACCTTCGCGCCGTCGGCAGCAAGCGTGTCCTTGACCCATGTTATTTCGTTCATCTTGGCTTTAGGGAAAAGCTTGCTGACGGAATTATTGCCTGTCCCGAAAAACCGGCCGTTCATATCAAAGAGATTGATTTGCCAATCCAATTGAATCGGACCCATAATCGAAAAAATATAGTCGTTTATTTTTCTTACATTGTAGGAGGAAATGGTTGGATCCACGGGATTATCTTCTTCAAAAAATAATTGCTTGATGTCGTCCGAAAAAATGACCTTGACTGCAGCATTGTCGATATTTTGAATGAGCGAGTCGAGTTGTGTGGATATGTAAGTCGTGGATTGAAACATGGATTCCGAATCTCTTTTGGTTAAAATGTCGGAAACATAATAATAAAATGATACAGCTGCAATGGCTACAATGGCCGTAATAAGGATGGAATACGTTACGAACAATTTGAATTGAATGGACCTAAACCTTAGCAATGACACCATCCGCCCTTCTTTCGTACCGCCTGTAAACTGATTTTCACATAAAAAAGCATGAACTTGCAAGGCTTATTCACGGTAAAAAAAGTCCAATTCAAGGTAACGTTTTTGTCCATTGAACTCATTATGAAAGCGTTCTATAATAATTCGGACAATATTACAAATCAGTGAAACCTAGCCTGATCATGTTCATCGAAAAAAAGCTGCCCTCCAAACCAGGGCAGCTTTCCTTATGTGAATAGAAAACTCCAATTGTCCATGTAACGCACCTCAGCATATCGAACAAAAGCAGCACGCCCTCTAAGAAGGAACGTCAGCTTTTAGATATATACATGGAACATCAGGCTCTAGGCAGTAGATTGAAGCTTTGAAAGACGAAGCTTTCATTTGAACCGAGAAGGGTAAATCATTCTCATTAGTAGATGTTTAAGTCTATTTTTTTTCTTCAAAATTTCAAAGGGTCGCATCATCTCGTAATCTTCATGCTCGAGCATGTGACAATGCCATACAAATAGTCCGACGAATGGATCGAAACGCCCGATAAAAGAGGTAACGGTACCAGCAGGAGCACGAATCGTATCTTTAAATCCTCTTTCGTTAGGTTCAGGAGGAGCCGCTGGCCCTGTAAATGTAAGTTTTCCTGTAGCTTGGAAATGAGCAACATCAAAAGGCTGGCGCTCTAGAATTTGCATGTCAACGACATGTAGATGAATGGGGTGATCATCATTTGAAAGATTGATTAGCCGCCATATTTCAACAGCTCCTAATTCCATTTTCTCAGATATAGGGTCATTCCACATTTTACCGTCAAGTAAATTGAGTGATCTTCCATATACATCCTCCACCCTGACGAGTGTGAGATCTCTTGTCCTTGTTGCCATCTCACTTGATAGGAAATTAATTTTCGTTAATTGATCTGGCAAGGAACTGGTATCTTTTCCTTTCAACGGTATGGTTACTTTAAACTGCATCACATCGGTTGTTTCTGGGGAAGCACCCTTGAAGACATTTTTAAGAATAATCTTCTTACCATAAGATCGGGAAAAATCGACGATCACATCCGCGCGCTCAGTTGTTAGAAGGAGGATCTCATTCATTTTAACTGGTTTCTCAAGTAATCCTCGATCAATTCCAATTTGATAAAATGGCTGTCCAGAGTCCAGTTTGAGTGTAATCGTTCGACTATTACAGTAATTTAATATGCGAAATCGGTATTTTCTTGGTTCTACTTCAAAATAAGGGGATACTTTGCCATTTACCAACATGTAATCTGCGTCAAAAGGTGTGACAATCGAGGGATAAGGAAGACGAGGATTGTTTTTATCCGGTGTAGAGGGGTAATAGAGCGAACCATCCGGGTTAAACGAGCGATCCTGAATCATAAGAGGGAGTTCATATGCTCCAGCCGGTAGATTCAGGGATTGTTCATCCCGATCACGAATGATATAAAAACCTCCAAGTCCGGCATAATTGTTTAATCTCGTAATGCCCATGGTGTGATCATGATAAAATAACGTAGTTGCTTCAAGGTTTGGGTACTCAGATACTTTTCTTTTAAACATAGGCCCTGTTTGTTCAAAATTTCTCGTAAACCAAGCTTCAGGGTAGCCATCACTATGTTCAAGCTGTTTTCCTCCGTGTAGATGAACCACAGTTCTAACCTGTGGAAGTGTTTTTTCGGCACCATGAACGGTTGTATCGATGGGAAGAAAATGCTTTCTGGGTAGATCATTCATCCATTTGACAGATGTCGTTTCATCCTTCATCACATCGAAAGTTGGGCCCGGGTACATGCCGTTGTAGCCCCACAACCGGGTAGGCCCTAAATCACGATGTAGTTTTTGGGTAAATTCCCTCATGGTCACTTCATAATACGTACCTTTCTTGTTTCGCTTGATTGGGGAAATGGTTTTGAGAAGCGGCAGTTTATCGACGAATTTCTGAAGTTTTACTTTGGGGGCATATGAGTGAAGACCTCCTCATGGTTAATACCTTAAAAAAGCATATGATTGAATCCTGGAGCCCCGGTCTTTCATTCATGAACTAAGCATTTTCCTGCAACCGCCCAACCACAACTTCCTTCTCCGCTCAACGACAAGAAAGGTACCGTGCTCTAATCCTATTATATGAAGAGATACCTTCTGTTAATACTTATTAACATACAGATTGCCTTTACATCAAATCTAAAAAAGTGAAGCCCACCAACCTCTTTACAATTAAGAAGTTGATGGGCTCTTTAATGATTTAGGGTAAAACATATATGAGTGCATGCTTATAGGAGGCTAACCTCCCCGATCCACCGTGATCCCCCCTATTGTAACCGAATTTCTCGTTGTATTAAACTACCTGGGCTACTTTTTGTTCGCTAGGAACACCATATTGGATGAACGCTTGTGCTGCGGCAATTCGTGCTAAAGGAATTCGGTAAGGGGAACAACTTACATAATCCAATCCTGTCAAGTGGCAAAAGAAAATCGACTCTTTATCTCCGCCATGCTCCCCGCATATGCCCGTTTTTAGAGACGGCTTTACGAACCGTCCCACATTTACTGCTAAATCAATCAATTGTCCGACTCCTTCCGTGTCGAGCACTTGAAACGGATTATGCGGAAGAAGCTTCTGATCGACATAATGGGTTAGAAATTTCCCTTCCGCATCGTCACGGCTGTATCCAAACGTCATCTGCGTCAAGTCATTTGTGCCAAATGAGAAGAAATCTGCATGAGCCACGATTTGGCGCGCAGTAAGGGCGGCACGCGGTACCTCAATCATGGTCCCTACCTTGTATGGACAATCTCGAAGTTTATCATTCCCCAGCACCTGTTCCGCAACGGACTCAACAAGTTCTCTCAAAATTTTCAGTTCGTTGACATGGCCGACGAGCGGAATCATGATTTCCGGAAGTACTCGGATGCCTCTATCGATACAGCTAGATGCTGCACGGAAGATGGCCTCTATCTGCATATCATAAATTTCCGGATATACAATTCCTAATCTACAGCCTCGCTGTCCTAGCATGGGGTTAGCCTCGTGGAGAGCTTGCACTTTACGGAGAAGGTGAGTGACCTCATCTTTTTCCAAGTCTGACCCATCTTTATCATAACTGAGCTGCGCATGTCTTCTTTGCAGGTCTTCGAGGTTGGGTAAAAATTCATGCAAAGGTGGGTCCAGCAATCGGATCGTTACTGGCAGACTATCCATTTCCTCGAACATATCCTCAAAATCCGACTGCTGCATGGGAAGCAGCTGTGAAAGAGCCTGCAACCGTTCCGCCTTATCATCCGCTAGGATCATTCGTTGAACGACAGGCAGACGAGTTGGTGAGAAAAACATATGCTCCGTACGGCATAAACCGATCCCTTGAGCGCCCAACTGTCTGGCGATTTTCGCGTCTTCCGGATTGTCTGCGTTCGCGTATACTTTCAGCGTGCTGATCTCATCCGCCCAGTTCAGCATAATGAGAAGTTCATCCGTCATTCTGGCTTCTCGTAAAGGCATGGCACCGATAATGACGCGTCCGGTTGCACCGTCGAGCGTAATCCAATCTCCTTCTTCCACGACCCTGCTTCCAGCGAACATGCACTTCTCTTCAAGCACAATTCGGATGTCTTCGCAGCCGCATACGCAAGGTTTACCCATTCCCCTTGCCACAACAGCGGCATGGCTGGTCATTCCTCCACGGCTCGTGAGCACGCCTTCCGAAGCAATCAAGCCATGAATATCTTCAGGTGTTGTTTCGTTTCTTGCCAGAACCACTGTCTTGCCGGCACGGTTCCATTCTGCAGCCGTATCTGCATCAAATACAATCTGTCCAACCGCTGCGCCCGGCGAAGCAGGAAGTCCTTTCACCAACACATCCTTCACGGCCTCTTCCTCGATACCTCTGTGCAGAAGCTGATCAAGATGAGACACTTCAATGCGCCCGACAGCTTCCTGCTTAGTCAATAAACCTTCATGGACTAAATCGACGGCAATCTTTAACGCGGCTTGGGCGTTTCGTTTCCCGTTTCGTGTTTGTAACAGGTAAAGCTTATTATTTTCTACCGTAAATTCGATATCCTGCATATCTTTGTAATGCTTCTCGAGCTGCTTGGATACCGCAAACAACTGCTCATAAATCTCGGGTATTTCGTTTTTCAACGAAACAATGGCCAGCGGCGTTCTAATACCTGCTACCACATCTTCCCCCTGTGCATTAATTAGGTATTCACCAAAAAACGTATTCTCCCCCGTGGATGGATTTCTCGTAAAAACAACGCCAGTGCCGCAATTCCCTCCCATGTTGCCAAATACCATGCTCTGAATGTTGACGGCTGTACCCTGTTCATCCGGTATCCGATTTATTTTGCGGTAAATCTGAGCTCTTTGATTGTTCCAGGACTTAAATACGGCCTCCACGGCCATTCGCAACTGCTTGTATACGTGCTGTGGGAAATCTAAACCTGTTTTAGCCAGAATGCACTTTTTGTACTCATCGATCAAAAGCTTCCAACCCACAGCTGTAACATCCTGATCTTGCTCCACGCCTTCTTTCTCTTTCAAACGGTGCAGCAGCTGCTCAAAATGGTAGGATTCAATGCCCATCACCACGTTTCCAAACATCTGCATCAAACGACGGTAGCAGTCGTAAGCGAATTTTTCATTGCTCGTAAGTTCTGCTAATCCCTGGACGGTTACGTCATTAAGACCGAGATTCAAAATCGTATCCATCATACCCGGCATCGATGTTACGGAACCGGAACGTACAGAGACGAGAAGCGGATTTTTTGCATCTCCGAACGTTTGTCCTTTTTGTTTCTCTAGCTGCTTGAGTGCTGCTGCGATTTGTTCAAGCAGTTCTTCTGAGATCCGATTACCAACCTTAAAAAAGCTAAGCAAGCCTCGGTCGTAATCGTGAATCCCGGAGGTACAGGAAGTCCGGCACGTGTCATCTCAGCGAGATTTGCTCCCTTTCCTCCCATTAAATCTTTCATTGATGCATTTCCCTCTTGAAAGGGTACCACTTGTTTCTGTGTTATCATTTGTTGCCCTCCTTATTTTTTTCGATACATGAAATGCTTTCGCACAAGCCATAAAATTTTTTATATCCGTCGGTTGGTAACGTTGCAATCACTTCATTACATGATTTACAAATGATAACACCTAGATCATACCGGTGAATGGCCGCCATATTTAGATGGTTTGTGTTAGACATGTCGCTTCCTCCTTGAGTTGCGCGCTTTCCGCACTAGAAATATAAGATACTAAATCAATCACTCGATTAGCGTAACCCCACTCGTTGTCATACCATGCCAACAGCTTGATTTGGTCTTCCTGCGTCATAATGCTGAGACCGTCAACGATGGCGGATTTCTCATTTCCGATATAATCCGCAGAAACAAGCGGCAATTCATTGTAGTCGACAAATGTTCCCATTTGCCCAGCAACCGCCTGTTTGATAGCATGCTTCACTTCATCGACTTTCACTTTGCGGCCGACTACCACTTGAAGATCCAGCAGTGATACATCCTGTGTCGGCACACGGACAGAGACACCTTGTATATGGGAGGCGAGATGAGGAATTACATCGATAAGTGCTTTGCCAACTCCGGTCGAAGTCGGAATAATAGAATTCGTGCATGCCCTGGCACGTCGAAGATCTTTATGCGGATTATCCAAATGGTTTTGATCATTCGTGAAAGCATGCACCGTTGTCATCCACCCTTGCTTGATAATAAAGGCCTCATCCAGAATATGTAGAATAGGTGCGATACAGTTGGTTGTACAGGAAGCTGCGGATAGTAAGCGATGCTTCTTTGGATCATACCGATCTTCATTTACTCCCATGACAACAGTCAGGTCCATGTTCGCACCCGGTGCCGTAATCAAAACCTTCTTTGCTCCAGCAAATAAGTGTCGTTCAGCACCATGCCGATGATTGAACTTCCCGGTTGCATCTACGACCAATTCCACACCATAGTCCTCCCATGGCAGTAAATCAGGTTCTCTTTCACAGATGACGGAAATCCGCTGACCGTTAATCATGATGATGTTGTCATTTACTACTTCGATTTTCGCGTCCCAAGTGCCATGAACGGAATCATATTTCAACAGATGGGCCAATACATGAATGGGGCTTGTAGAATTGATCACTTTTACCTCGAAGTCCTGCTGCTTTTCCGTCAATGCTTTTCTCAAACAAAGTCTTCCGATTCTTCCTGTTCCACTTATTCCAACTCGCATCTCCATCCCCCAACTCATTATTTAGTATGTCATAAATATAGCATCTAAATATATATAACGCAATATATAGCGTTATTATTAAATACGAACAAATAAAGAACCTATTAATTGAAGAATAATCATATATAATACGTTATATATGATGAAATAAGAAAAAACCGTCAGGGAATTTCCTCCTGACGGTCCTTTAAGGTTAGCCCAGAAAAAGTATCTAAACAATATTGTGGAACAAGATCATCGATTCATAAAGAAAATCACAAAATCGATGCATGGTTTCAAAACGTTTCACACTGCAGAACAGCAATTAGCCAGTATGGCCCGTCATTAACCCCGAATCAAAAGGGCAACCCACTTTGGCAAAGAGGGCAGCTCTTTTTTGATCTAGGACGAACGGTTACTAATTCATCTGAGCTAGCATATTCAGTAAAACCGTTACAGCTTCAGCCCTCGTTGCATGTTTCTGAGGGGCAAATATATTATTGCTTTTCCCCTGTACAATTCCTTTTTTCTGTACGAATGCAACGCTGCCTTTCGCCCATGCTGGAATATCCCGATCATCTGCAAAGCTAACTGCGGCATTCGCTTCGTCGGATTGGCCCAAAGCCTTGGCTATGACTACTGCCATCTCAGCTGGTGTTATTTCAGCATCGGGACGTAAAGAGCCGTCCTCATAACCATGAATCAAACCTGCCTGCACGGCCTGTGAAATTGATTTCTGCGCCCAGGCTCCGATTTTCGCTGAATCCGTGAAGGTTAGCGCATTTCCTTCCGCTTGCGGCTTAAGCGCGTTCATCAGCATCACAACAAATTCCGCTTGCGTCACTGTAGCCTTTGGTTTAAACGTGCCATCGGGATACCCGTTGACGATTCTGGCTCTAACTGCTTGCTTGATGTTAGCCTCGGCCCAATACTCGGAAATATCGCTAAAGCTAGGAAGGGGCTTGTCGGATACCATTGACGGTTCGTCTATGATCATCACCGCAAACTTCGTGAAATGATCAACATTAACTGAAATTGTATTCCCTTCGATCTTTGGTCCGCACAGCTTCCCGTTTAGTAGCCCCAGGCACCATGCAGAAAAGCCGGCTAGCTGACATGAGCATAGGTATTGTCAGTCCGTTTCTTTGAATCCCGTTCATTTCATGTCTTGCCAATGGTGTCCACAAGAGAGACACTTCTTAATTGTGTCGTTTCTTCCCAACAAACCGGCAAGCATTCCGGGAGCTCCGAACCGGACGGCACCCATCAAGCTTCTGCGGACATTAAACCCCTTTTTTTCGTCCGCAAGGCTCGATGATCCGCATTTCGGACATGCACGGCTTTCCGATCCGGGATCGGACTTCTTTTTACCGCTTAACAATCTGCCTCTCTCTCTCCTACTCATTCTCCTGCCTCCTTCCGAGTTTCATTACAAAACGATTTAACACTTTCTGCTTAGTAATAAAAAAGGCATTTATCTACCGCGACCCTCCATCTGTTGGTACCACAAGAAGAGGATATAACGGCGTGTGCATATGCTGCCGGGTGTCAGATTAACGGATTGGGTAATGCTTGAAAAAGTCAACCATACATTCAAGTAGTTAGTCATAGTTTACCTGCCTTCCATGTTTATGGCACATGACGCAAGTATAAGACAAATACCAGTAAAATTAGTCCACCCACAGATTGATTTTATTATTTCAGTATCCACCTACAGATTGGGCTTCATATTTCATGAACTCAGCACCTTTGTTTAACCTATGGATATAAGTAATAACGGAAATAAACAATAATCCCGTCCAGTTGAAGCAGTTTGTGTTATCCTGCCCTTACCGCCGCTCGCAGTAAGATCATCGGGTACGACGACATCCGGAAAATCAATCTACTCGATAATCCAATCCGTCTCATGATCGACCTCCAGGCCCAATGCGTAAAAGGAAACGGTCCATAAACCTCAGAAAGACACCAAGGACCCGGACGGATGGGCTTGAGCCACTCCTGCCGGAATCATGACTACTCGCACACTGGTACGGATTACACTTGATGCAGCTTCCGGTATATGGACGGATTCATTCCTTTTTTCTTGCGGAAGATACGACTCAAATAAAATCCATTCTCATATCCGCAGCGATGGGCGATTTCATCGAGCGTCAGCTTCGTCTCTTCGAGCATACGGCCGGCACGGCCGAGTCGCAGGTCGGAAACGAAGTCGGACGGGTTGATCTGGTAGACGGAGTGGAACCTCCTCGTAAATTGAACCGGGGTCATCCCGAGCGATGCTGACAGCTCTTTCATGGAGAAAGGCGCAAAGGCATGCGCGAGCAGCCACTGGCGCGCCTTTTGCATAACCGGGTCGCCCCTGCCCGTATCCTCGGTCTCGCCCCCTTTACGTTCCGATTCGACGATCCTCCAAAGATCGCAGAGCCAATGTCGCAAGCGACTTTTCATCGGCTCCTCGTACCATCTTTCCCCGCTTCGCCGAAGATAAGCGAACGTGGAGAAGAGCCGCGTACGGTCCTCAACCGTCACTTTGCCGGTCAGTTCCCCCCTTTCCTCCTTTCCCGGTTCTTCCTCCCAAACGAATTGAACGAAGTGGAAGGTAAGCGGAGTAATCATCTTCCTCCTGAATGGAATACGTGGCGGACAAACGACAAGATCGCCATTGCCTGCCTCCCCTTCCTTATCCCCAATACAGTAATGAAACCTTCCCTCCTCGACGGCAAACATCGACCAGTTCTCATACGTATCCTTTTCCAGCAGAAATTGCGCCTTTTGCAGCCAATACGCGTACGCCGCATGATGAACGGACCAGTTATTTCTCATAAGGACCCTCCTATGAAATAAAGTATATGTAAAATCGTAACACGGTACATGTCATTTGAGAAGGAGGTGAATTATGCTGAAATTGTAGATAAATGATCCATCAACAAGCTTAGAGGAGGCGGTTTCAGTTGAAACAGGAAACAGTACAATGCGATATCACCGTCGTCGGCGGAGGACTCGCCGGCGTTTGTGCGGCGATCGCAGCAGCAAGACTGGGGCAAACGGTGGCTCTGATCCAAAATCGCCCGGTGCTCGGCGGCAATTCGAGCAGCGAGGTTCGCGTATGGGTCTGTGGCGCGACAGGGCATGGGACACATCGCTACGCGCGCGAGACGGGCATTATGGGCGAGCTGTTCTTGGAAAATCAGTATCGCAACATGGATGGAAATCCATATATTTGGGACATGGTCGTTCTGGAGGCGTTCGGGCCGAGCCGAACGATTCAGCTGTTTCTTAACACGGACGTTCATGAGGTGGAGGCCGAGGGAAACGAGCGGCATCGCGTGATCCGATCCGTGACGGGGTGGATGATGGGCTCGGAGCGTCGGATTCGCTTCGAAAGCCGCGTGTTTCTCGATTGCACGGGCGACGGGCTCGTCGGCTTCCTGGCTGGTGCCGTTCACCGGATCGGTCGCGAAGCGCGGGAAGAATACAACGAAGAGTGGGCGCCGCTCGTCGCCGACGATATTACACTAGGGAGCACCCTCCTGTTTTATACGAAAGATACGGGACACCCGGTCAAATACGTGCCGCCGAGCTTCGCCAAAGATATCACGATAACGTCCATCCCGGAGAAACGCATTATTCGCAGCGGAGACAACGGATGCTCCTATTGGTGGATCGAATGGGGCGGGGAGCTGAATACGGTTCACGATAACGAGCAGATTCGCGACGAGCTTTGGTCCGTCATTTATGGCATTTGGGACTACATCAAAAACTCAGGCAAATTCGAATCCGCGAACATGACGCTGGAATGGGTCGGCTCCCTCCCCGGCAAACGGGAATACCGCCGTTTCGTAGGCGATTATGTGCTCAATCAGAACGATATTTTGGCCCAGCGGGCTTTTGAGGATCGCGTCGCTTTCGGCGGCTGGTCGATCGATCTGCATCCGCCGCAAGGCATGTATTCCACGGAGAGCGGCTCCAAGCATCTGCACGCAGACGGCATATACCACATCCCATTCCGCTCGCTTTATTCCGCAAACGTCGAAAATATGCTTATGGCCGGCCGCAACATCAGCGCCACGCATGTCGCCTTCGGCACGACCCGGGTCATGGCGACGTGTGCGGTCATGGGGGAAGCGGCCGGAACCGGCGCTGCCCTCTGCGTACAGAAGAGCGTTTCGCCCCGTGAGTTGCAGAAGTGCTATCTTGAAGAGCTGCAGCAAATATTGCTACGCCAGGACGCTTCCTTCATAGGCATGCGCAACCGGGACGCCGCCGATCTCGCTCTGCAGGCTTCCGTTAGCGCATCGAGCACGATGACCCGCATCGCAGTTGAACGCTCGATAAAAACGGTGCCGTTAACGACCGATGTCGGACTGCTCGTTCCGGTGGATCCTGCGCTGGACGACCTGGAACTGCTGGTAGATGCGGAGCAGGATACCGAACTGACGGTAGAACTGTGGGATACCGGACGCGCAGAAAACTACGTTCCTCATACCCGGCTTGCCGCCGCCTCGGCCCCCGTCACCGCCGGCGGGCTGCGCTGGATCAAGCTCGATCTGAGCTGGAGGCCGGAGCATGCGCAGAACACGTTCCTCGTGATTCGGAAGAACGAACGCCTTTCCCTTCATGTGTCCGACCGAGGGCACACCGGTATCCTCGCTTTCTGGAAGGAAGAGAAACCGCGTGTTTCTAACATCCTCGAGGATCATCAGCCCGACCAGCCGGTCGTGCAATGGAGCATGCGGCCGTTCATACGGGCACTCCCCTGCTTCCGGCTGTCGGCCCCTTCGGACGCCTTCGCTCCGGAGAAAGCCATTGATGGCATGAACCGTCCGTACGGCGGTCCTCATGTGTGGTCGTCGCAGCCTCTCAGCGGCTCGGAACCGGAATGGCTGGAGCTGTCGTGGCGAAAGCCCGTCACACTGCGTACCGTTCATGTCACGTTCAACGACGATATCAACGAGGATCTGATCAACCTTCATCACCATACGACCCCGTTCGAAACGATTCCGGAGCTCGTCAAGGATTATCGCATCGAAGCTTTCGAAAGCGGCGCCTGGACGACCGTCGCCGAGGTGCGCAGCAATCGTAAGCGGAAGCGTGTGCACCCGCTCGACCGGACCGTGACGACGGAGCGCATCAGAATCGTTGTCAAAGCGACGAACGGTGCTCGGATCGCTGAAATCATCGAAGTCCGGGTTTACTCCTGACGCTTCCTTCAACAATAAGATCCGCCTCCAGGCTGGAGGCGATCTTATTGTTGAAGCATCTGTTGTCTGCTTATCCACATAACAACCGGAATTCTTTTGCTCTCTTTTCATATTACTGGATGCACTTTCTCTCCGTGATAGCTTAATTTTTGAGGGAATTCAGCCTTAGAATGGCAATAACCATTTCTGCTCGTTTTGTGTGTGCTCCCGGATGAAACTGTTCACCATCCCCCTCTATAACCCCCTTCCTGACTGCTTCATATACATACCCGGCGGCCCATTGCGAAATATCGGCATGATCCGAGAAAGCCTTGCCCGCTTCCGGACTTGTGCTCCCTGCCTGGCCAGCGGCGCGCATGAGCAGCACCGTCATTTCAGCGCGGGAAATAAACGACTGGGGACGCATCGTGCCATCCTCATACCCCTTCAGCCATCCCGCAAATACGGCATCGGCCACGGCTTGCTTCGCCCAGGAGCTGATGGCGCCGGAATCCGCAAAATCAAGCTTTCCGCCACTTGCCGCAGGCTTCATAGCACGCACCAACAGCACCAGGAATTCCTCCCTGGTCACTGACCTATCCGGTTTGAAGGTGTGATCCTCGTATCCGTTGACCAAGCCTTGGGCTAATGCCTCCCTGACGCCGGACTCCGCCCAATGGCCTTCAATATCCGTTGGTAGATCTGCAGAATGACTGGTATTGCCCGGAAACTCCGGCTTGCTGTCCATGGCAAACACGGCAAACTTAGCAAAGTGATCTACTTGGACGGTGATGTCGTTCCCGTTCACCTCGCCGCCGATTTTCACCCATTCCTGCGTTTCTTCGCTGTAGTAGAAGACTGCTGCCGTTTGGCCGTACTTGACCTCCCCTGGCTTAAACTGCAGCGTCAAGGTCACCGCATGGGTGAAGGGGCCTTCCACATCCTTTGTAATTTCAAAAACTGGGCTTATGAAGGTACCCGGCTGCCGGCCGGCTACCTCATCCTTATCTTTCAGCTTCTCAATGGCAACCCGAACGGATGCGCTGAAGCTTCCGGCGGGAATGTGCAGCCGCACCTCCTGGCCCAATCCCACATCTCCCGCCTCTCCAGCCGCGAGAGACAGCTTGCCCGTCTTAAGACTGCTTGCAGGAGGGACATAGGTCGTAGAGCTTTCCTGGATTATCTTGTAAAATACAATCTGAACCTTTTGCGGCAACGGCACACCATCCAGAGTGGCCTCAACAATGGCTGTACCTGCTTCGCTTGAAGTAAGGGTTGCTGAATGCTCACCATTTCCCTCTACAATCGGACTTAATTGTCCAAGAGAAGCTCCAAGCTGAACAGAGGCGCCTTCGGTAACAGGGTTTCCATCCTTATCTTTCAGCTGCAGCTTGATTGTCGCCACGCTGATGCCATCTGCCAGAACCCGGTCCGGACTTCCGCTCAGCATACTTTTATTAACCGAGGCAGATGAGCCCAGATCCAATAAGTACGGTGTAAAAGGCGCCAGCTCCAGATCCGAGGCATTTAATGAAACATCCGCAATCAGATCTTTGGAGATGCCCGCTGGACGTGCTTCCCTTAGCACGGAGACGCGCTTTGCTTCCCCGCTGTAGTTGACCAGATTCAACAGCAGCCGCCCCTTATGCACCGCCGTCTCCCAGCCCACATCGGTTACCAGGGAACCGGTAGCGGCATCCGTCACACGAACCGTAAGCGTATTCATCTGCTCCAGCACCGGAAGCACCGCTGCCCTGATTTCCTCCACGCTCGGCGAAATAAGCTTACCTGCGCCAAATGCAGCCGGTATGACGATCGCCCGGCTCACGACAGCATCATGCAGCCCATCTGGCAGCAGTTGGTCATGCTCGTTGCGGGAAAGCGATTGTTCCCCGATCAGCACCACCTTGCCGCCAGCCTCGCTGAATGCCTTCACAGCGGCAAGGGTATCCGCGCTTACATGCGCAGCAGCCGGCACAATCAAGAGCTTGTATCCGGCAAGGCCTCCTTGAGCGGCCTGCTTCTCACTGACAAAGCCGATCCTTTGTCCGCTGTAGGCTAAAGCCGCATAGCTTTTACGCAGCGTATCCTCACTGGCATTGTTGTAGATGCCGGAGGCCAGGGAATATAGAATGGCGGCTTGGGGCTTCACATTCTGCAGCGCCGTCACCTCTTCCGCCAATCGGTTGAGATCAAGATTGGTCCTGCCGACATCAGCCACCACATCGGGCCGATGAAGAAGACTGCCCATAAAATCGCTGGTAGTATCATAGGTGCGTTCCCACACCCAGTTTGTGGAAGCGCTTTTGCCATGAACAGCGCCTTGCCACAGGATGGCCCTTACCCGCTTGGCCTGCTCGGGAATATACAGATCGTCCCCATCTTTAATGAAATGATGCTCCGAGTTGAAAATAGGCGCCTGATTGAAGGAACGCTGCATGTCATAGAAGCTGAGCTCTTTGATAAATCCGCTTGGTCCGTCTCCGATGTAGTTGGAGACATCATTGCCATTGATTTGGCTGAAGGCCGAGAACTGCTCGTAGTCTACGCCCCAATTCAGACTTTCCTGCAGCTTGGCCATCGTCTTGGACTGTACAGGCAGGTTCAGAGCCATCTCATGAATAATGTTCGCCATCCACTGATGCCAGTCTGAGAAAATCTTGTTGTTAAAGGTTACCCAGTCGTATACTATCGGCTTGGCTGCAATTGCCGAAGGCATCTGGATCTGTTCAAAAGTGGTATAAGCCGTTCCATATACCTGATTCAGCTCAGCCAGCTTGTTTCCGTACAACTCCTTCAGGTAGTCATGCCACTCAGGCAAATAATAAGGGTCGCGATTGGTTTGGTATACCGGCTCGTTGGTCATCGTAACCGTCAACAAGGACTTGTAATCCTTGACTAAAGGGATCACGGTCCGCAAATAATCCTCGATGACTTCTTTTGCTTTCGGATGACCAATCACGAATTTGATGTTCCCAGCACTGTTGCTCTTAAGCACTGGATTTTTTTTCAGTATCCATTCTGGGAAATAGTGGGGAGAGAGAAGCAAATTCACGGCGATATGATTCGTTTCCGCATTTTTCAGCACTTCCACCACATTGGCCTTCAGGTAGTCTGTTGCCCCAAAATAATCCTTGTTGGGGTCCGTCTTCCCCCAGTCCATTGTTTCCTCAAACCCGGCATTCTGGACCAAGTTTCCATTTCCGCCCTGTTCGGTCATGATAAGATCATCCAGCCAAAGCGTTTGCTGATTTTCGGACAGGAAAACCAGAGAAAAAGAGGTTTCCGCCGAACCCGTTTTATAAGTATAACTGACTTGCTGCCAGTCGTAGGTGCCCGTAGGCAGCGCTTGACGCAGGTTCCAGCCGGCGTTACCCGGGAACCAGGCGTTTTTCACATTCTCTCCTTTTACCCAAGCCTTGATCTGGTAGGTTGTATCAGGCTTCACAATCATGACTTGTGAAACATACTTGTAGATATTGGCTTGCTTAGGGGAGGTATTGACTATCTTCAAGGATTGCCCGCCGCCGTGATGCACGGTTTGGTCCACTTCTACCGATCCGACGGCGTTTCCGCCGGAGCTGTATTGGGGAATGTACCCTTCCTTCTCGGTAATCACCCTGTGAGGTCCGATTTCAATCTGAATCACATTGGTTCCGAAATCCTGGAACTTCGCGATATCCTTGCGCACCTGGTTGAAATGGCCGTATCCGTTTAGAAAAACCGGACGAACTTCCTCCTCTCCCGTGCTTCTCACCCAGGTCAGCCCCTTAAAGCCGTATTCCGTCCGCTCCAATTCCCCCGTCACATAACGAGGCGCCGCTTTGGGCATCAACGTGCCGTTCAGATAGCCAAGCAGATTGGTCATTGCCTCTTCATACAACGAATCCAAGGTTTCCATGACATAATAAGCTCGCGTCAGAACCCCCCGCCCAACATCCTCCTTGCCATATACGATAAAATCCTTGATCGTCGTGTAATTGATGCGTTCATAATCGGTTGACAGCCCTTGCTCCTCCGCTTGCAAAAGCAGCCTCTCCAGGGCTGGTAGCTTAGCGGATATGGCATTAAACCCGCTGTTTAACTCAGCAGCGCTGGTCATCACATCAATAGCTGCAGGGAATGCTCTGGATATGCCTGCCTGCTGCTCCGCTGCCGTGACAATAGTGCTGTAACTACCTTTATCGGCAACGACGTAATGGCCCTCCTTGGTCAGAACCATTCCCGCCGGTACTGTCACTTCCCTATCCAGACCCAACAGCTCCGAACGAAGAGATATGGTTCTGGCTTCGCTGCTATAATTAACCAAATTCAACTTGTATGGGATGTCTTTACCTGTTTCCGCTTGCCCGGGCATCTCCAGCCAGAAGCTCCACGGGTCCTGCGCCGGTACCCGATAGAGGCTGGCAAACTGCTTGCCGTCCTTCACCCTGCCGATGCCGCTGGTCCACTCCAGCCACCCCCTTCTTCCTCCCCCGTCATTGTCATTGACCAGCATAGAGAAGGAGATTGGCCCTTCAGCGGGTTTGGCTGCGAAAATGGCTTCCCACGGAATTTTTGCCTCATATAACGTATCGTTGCCGTTCATGACAGCCTTGGCGGTTACAGCTTCCTTGCCGAGAACAGCGCTGCCGTCTTTCCAGCGCCACACCTGAGTCTCTCCGTTTAACAGATTGAATCCATACTCGGCTCCGTAAACGCCGTTCTCGCTGAATGCAATCTGAACACTGTCGCCATTCCACATATCGGCATTGGCGATGGAGTAGTGCACATTATCTCTGACTTTGGCGGAAATGTAAAAATAATCTTCGTCATAGGCGAATTTGGCCTCTGCCGACAAATCCTCGGTCCCCGTCCAGCCCGTCACCTGATTCTGGGCGGTTCCTTCCATCGGCAGCGAAATGCCAGAATACTTCTCCCATTCCCCCAGGCTGCCGTCAATCGCAATTCCATCCGCCCGGAATATGGGAACATGTGTACCGCTGCCCAACTTTGTCTTGAAGGTATCCCAGTATTCCAGGGTTTCTCCAGCTACTCCCGTCCCCAGCATATACGGCAGCACGGAAACGACGCTAGCTTCGTATCCGTCCTTCTGTCCATATGCCTTCACCGTTACTCTGGATGTAACCGGGAAAGGGGCGGCGTACGCCTGCTTCGTTCCGGAGGTGACGGGATCACTGCCGTCAGTGGTGTACCAGATTGTGGCACCTTTCGTTGCTGTGGACAAGGTTACCAAGGACCCTGGCAGCACTCCCCCCGGTTCAGGCAAGCCTGTTACCGGTTGCACCTGCTTCAGGATGACAGCATTCAGCTGATCCACCACATAGCTAACCGAGGTCCGGCTATCCCAGCCAGTAGCACTCGGCCCTGTTTTCGTGTACAGCGATATCTCGGCAATCCGGTTGCGGACGGCAGAATCGGTGAAGTCAAGCTTCACCCCATTCCACCGATTAATCAGAAGCTTGGGCAGCTGCACCTCCGAGACAGCTCCAGTGGCATCCTTCACTTTCAAGTATAAAGGTTCATTGCTGGATGTCGTTTGCGAAAGGGGATAGACATCCAACGTAACCGATGATGCCCGGCTCAAATCAAGCTCCGGCGCCATGCATAAGACATAGGACATCTGATCCGCTTGACTTGAGGTTTTGGTAAAAGTGAGCTTGGCGGCTTGTTCCCCTTCCGTATGGAGATCATATACGGATTCGGCAACGGTGGTTCCGCCGGTGCCTGCGGTGGTCCAAACGGACAGATCTTCAAAGCCATTCAGGGGGATGGCCTCCTGTACGCTGTCAAAGCCTCCGTTGCGAAGCAGATTATATTCCGTATTGGCCTCCTTGAGGGTCAATTCATCCAGCCAAACCGCCTCCGACTTATCCTCGATCAAGATTCGGAAGGTCAGCGTGGTTTCAGTGGATTTGGTGGTATAACTGGTGGTTAGCTTCTTCCAGTCAAAGGAACCCGAGCCTACATTGGTACGGGGCTCCCAGTTGACTCCGAAGCTTACCCCTTTCATATTACTGCCCTTGACCCACATGCCGAGATCATATCGGGTATTGGGCTTTACGCTTACAGTCTGGGATAGATTCATGTACATATTGGAAGCTTTGTCCGAATGATAGGCGATCTTCAGCGAATGGCTTCCCTGATAGAACACGTTGGAATCGAGGCCATATTCCACATTCGGCAAACCGGCATAGCTCATGTACCATATGGGGATAACCCTGCTGGTATCGGCCGATGCATAGGCCACAGCGGATTTCACCCATGTTAATTGGACTGTAGAAAGCAAAAGAATAGCAGATAAAAAACACAGGCACACCTTTTTGACCATAGTCTACCTCCTGTTATTGCTTGCCGTAGCTCATCATCCTTTGACTGCCGAGCTTGAAAAGCCTTGAATAATATACTTCTGGCCCAAGAAGAATACAATGAGCAGGGGCACGACGCCTGCTGTGGCGGCAGCCATCATCAAGTTGTAATCCACACCGGCTTCCAGCATGAAGTTCTGCATGCCAAGCGGAACCGTGTAAAGCTTCTTGTCCAGCAGGAAAATCAGCGCATTCTCATAATCGTTCCACGTCCATGTAAAATCAATGATCGCGAAGGTGGCCAATACGGGTTTGGAAAGTGGCAGGAACAATTGCACGAAAATCCGGAAATGGCCTGCCCCGTCAATGAAGGCGGCTTCGGATATTTCATGCGGAATGCTCATGAAAAATTGCCGCACCATAAATACGCCGAATACCGTAAACAAGCCCGGGAGAATCAGCGCCCAATGGGTATTGTAAATATGCATCCATTCAAACATGATGAATTTAGGGACAAACAGCACTTGCTGCGGAATCATCATCAGACACAGATACATTAGAAAAATCGCGTTCCTGCCCTTGAACTCTATGCGGCTGAACCCATATGCGGCCAATGCGGCTAACAGCGGCGCTCCAATCATCAGAAACACCGATATCTTCAGAGAGTTCAGATAGAAGAGGGCAAATCCGTCTCCGGTGGTCCAGACCTTGATGTGATTGATCAACACTGGGTCAAACGGAATCCACTGGATAGGGTAGGTGAAGACGTCCTTTGGTTTCTTAAAAGAGGTGCTAATCATCCAGATCATTGGCAAAAGCAAAAGTAGGCTGAAAAGAGCCATGATGATAGTGTTCAAGCCTTTGCTCAGCCGCCCCTTGATCATTCTGGTACTTCTTGCATTCATGTTACGTCTTTCCCCCTTCCCTAGTAATGGACCCATTTTTTCTGACCTGCCCACTGAATAAGCGAAATACCTAGGATAAGCAGAAACATGCTCCACGAAACGGCCGACGCATACCCCATTTCATAAAAGTTGAAGGCTTTCTTGTAGGCGAAAATGGAGAAAACCGTCGTACTATTGGCGGGCCCTCCCTGGGTAATGGCATAGATCATGCCAAAGCCCTTGATGGAGCCGATACAGCCGGTAATCATCAGGAAGAGTGTCGTTGGGCTGACCAAAGGCAAAATAATAAGACGCAGCAGTTGTCCGAACGTCGCTCCGTCCATTTTGGCGGCTTCCAACTGCTCCGGGGATATTTCCTGCAAGGCGGCCAAATAAATAATCATGTTGTACCCGATGCCGCCCGCGATCATCATAATGAGCACCGCATACATCGCTGAATCGGGAGAAGCAAACCATTTGGGAGGCTCCGCTATGCCGACGGATCTTAAGAAGGCATTAATGGGACCGTTTGCAGGCTGAAACAGCACCATCCAGACGAATGCAATAGCGATGCCGCTGGTAAAATAAGGGGCGAAGAAGAAGGCCCGCAACGTCTTCTGGAGATAGACGCGATTGTTTAACATGACTGCGATCAGAAAACCCAGAATAATCGAAATCGGTACAGGGATTAACACCAATAAAGTGTTCTTGACCGATACAGCAAACAAATCGTCTCTCACCATCATCTTGAAATTGTCCAATCCGATAAAATGCGGGGGTTCTCCGCTAGCGAATACCCAATCTGTAAACATCAAATAAAAGGAGAACAGGGCTGGAATCAGCATGAAAATCATCATTCCGATAAGATTAGGGGCGATGAATACATAGCCAAGCAACCTCTGCCTTTTCATCCAGTTCACGATCGGCCACCACCTTTCTCTCTAATATGGGCTTACGCCAAAGGAGAAGACCGGCACGTTTGTCCCTGCCTCTCCTTTGGCTTTCCCGTCTGCTATTTTTTGGCCGCTTGCAAGTTCTCGTTATGCACCCGTGCCAGTTCCTTCGCACCTTCTTCGGGAGTCAGCTTCTGAGTGAACACCTTGTCATAGACGACCTGCTGTTCGATTCCCGTTTTCTTGTCCAAACGGCTTAATCCGAGCGGAAGGCTGCCGAACATAACCCGCTTGATGGAATCAATGTCGTAGGTATTCTCCACGCCTTTGAACATCAGCGCGATCGCCTCATCAACGGGGAAGTCCTTGGATGACGGCACTCTTCCGCCTGCCGCCATCGGCAGCATCCCACTATCCGAATACCACTTGATAAATTTCCAGGCTGCTTCCGGATTCTTGGTGCGGGGATTGATGGAGAGCACATCGCCCAATCCGCCGGCGTTGATATAGTCGGTCTGATCCTTGTTTACCTTGGGAGCCGGCGCTGCCGCTACCTTGAACGTTCGGGGATAATCCTTCACATTGTTGGTAGTCCTGAAAATCTGGTTAGTGGAGAAGAGCATCGCCGTTTCCCCCTTCACAAACATCTGGTCCAGGGCCGGCTTCGAGGTGATCTGCTCCGTATGGGGCATAATGCTCTTGTCTTTGAACATCATATCCGAATACACCTGAAGCGACTTGACCGTCAGTGGATTATCGAAAGCAGAGGCGCCGTCCGGTTTAGTCAGCAAGAGACTTCCCTTCAGCATGGAACCATTGATGGGCACATTGAAGTAATAATCGCTTTGCGCCGCTCCCCATACCTTGTCTCCTTTCAGCTTGTTGGCATAATCCCTGAATTCGTCCAGTCCCCAGTCCGTGGGAACCTTAAGACCCTTGGCATCCAGCATGTCCTTGTTCAACCATACAAAGGACATGCCCTTCTGGGTGGGAACACCGTAATACTTACCGTCCACCTTCCACAAGGAGGCGCCTGTACCCATTTTGTCGTCCACATTGTAGTCCGTGAACTTGCTCAGATCAAGAACGTTGCCCGCTTTGATCCGCTTCTCATAGAGGCTGAAATCATAGCTCATGTACATGTCCACGGGCTGGCTGGAAATAAGCGCCGTATCCAGCTTTAGATTTCCGGCATCGTCATTGACGAACCGCACATACTCCACCTGGATATCCGGATTTTGCTTGTTCCAGTTGTCTACAACAGCTTGAGGACCATTCTCCGGCGGCACGCCTCCCCACATCGTAAGCTTGATCGGATTCTTATTTGCCACGGCGCTAGGCGCCGTGCTCGAGCCTGGGGAAGGCGAAGCTGTTCCCTCCGCTTGGTTGCTGCCACCCTTTCCACCGCAGCCGGTAAGCGCCAAGGGTATAGCTATTAGCGCTGCCAGCCCTGCTGTCATCCATTTTCTGTTTCTCATCTTACCTGTAACCTCCCTGCAATCTAATGTTTGATTCATCTCAACTATACCAAGCGGCACCTTTGCTTCTAAGGGGTGAAACTTGCAGGTTGATAGTACAAAACTTAGATATTGTTCTCCCGCCTGAAGGAGCTGGGTGTTTGTCCAACCATGCGTTTGAATACCTTGATGAAGTAGGCATCGTCGGCAAAGCCCGTTTGAAAGGCGATCTCCTCCACACTCAGCTTGGCATGCAGCAGCAAGCGCTTCGCCTGTTCGATCCGGATGTTTTGCAAATAGGCGATAGGCGTCAGTCCGGTTTTTTTGCCGAACACAGTGCTTAAGTAGTCCACATTGATGGCTACGAGCTTGGCTAAATCCGTAACCTTGATATTTTCCTTGTAATGCTCCAGCATATATTGAATCACCCGGTTCACCTCGGGATGGTCCGTAAAGCTGACATGTTCCTCCTTCAGGTGCCGGATAAGGTCCCGTATGGTTTGCAGCACATGAGACAGCAGCGATTCATGGCTTATGGCCGAGTTGACGTTGATTCCCTCAAGATCCTCCGATTTTCGTCCTGCCAGCATCGCCAAGATATGAAGAAGATGGGCCGCCAGCATTTTCACTTCCATATGGGAGAATGACGAGGTTTCCATGCTTTCCCATATAACGGTTGCCGCCTCGGCGCATTTGGGTACATTGCGTTCTTCAAAACAGCGGATCAGCTCGGCTTCCAGCTCTGCGATGGGCGGCAGAGCATGCCGCTCTTTCACCGGGCTTCCCTCACGACCGTACCAATCGCCGTTCAACTGATTCAGCGCAGAGCGCCAATCCTGGGACAGACGGGCCAGACTGCTGCCGGCTGCCAGTCCAGCCGGACGATTCGGCTTGTTCCAGCGGGCATGGTCTGCCTTATTCTTCTGAAAGCTCCAGCAAAAAAAGGTTGTTTGTCCCCCTTCATAGAAGGATTGGATCAACAGATACGCTTCCGGCCGGATACCCGCCTGATCCGCAGCAGCGGGAACGGCTCCGCTCAGCACGGCAATAATATCAAGCCTCAGACTACGGAATTTCTCCGCTGCCGCAACCGTTCCTTGATCCTCATGAGCCGATGCGCTTGTTCCCTGGATGCCCGACCAAGTACGGTGATAAAGAGGATAAAGCGCCTCTCCCGCACCCCGAAGCTCTTCAAGCAATTCCCCCTTGATCCGCGCCAGGTTTTCCAACAGCACATCATCATTTAAAGACAGCTTTAACAGATAATTGAAGGCGCCGAATTGAAGGGCGTCTCGGGCGTAATCAAAGTGGCTCATGGCCGTCAGCATAATAAACCGGCTGCGGATTCCCGCCTTCCGTGTTTCCTTCAGCAGTTCAATCCCGTCCATGCCCGGCATGACAATATCGGCAATCACGACATCGGGCTTAAGCTCCAGGATAGCCGCCAGAGCCTCCCTTCCGTTACCCGCCTCACCCGCAACGCAAAAACCATGACGTTCCCAGTCCACGGTTTCCCGGATGGCCTCCCGGACAAAACCTTCATCTTCCACCAGCAAAACCGTCCACATGCCCACCATCTCCTTCCTGTGAATAAGGCGTCGCAATCAGCAAAGGCAGCTGGACCCGGACCAGGGTCCCTTCCGCACCGGATACAAATTCAATGGAGCCCTCCCGCTTAAAAAGCAGCTGCAGCCTTTCTCTCAGGTTGCTTAGTCCGATCCCGTGTCCGCTTCGCCTTACCTGCCTGCGGGCTGCCTCTTCCATGCCGATGCCGTTATCTTCGACCTCCAGAATAAGTTCGCTTCCTTCCGCCTTGGCCCTGACCCAGATGGTGCAGCAGCCTTTGTCTGCGTCAAAACCGTGGACGATAGAATTCTCCACCAGAGGCTGCAGGCTAAACCTGGGAACCAAAGCGTATTGAACCGATTCATCCATTTCATATAGGATGGTGAAATGATCCCGAAAGCGAAACGCCTGAATGGATTCGTAGGAGCGCAATAGTTTTATTTCTTCTTTAAGGGTGACCAGCTCAATTTCCGAGCTGAGGCTTGCCTCCAGAATGAACCCCAAAGAGGTGCAGATGCCCGCGATCGCTTCCTGCTTTTCTTTTCTGGCCATCCATTTGACCGTGTTCAAAGTGTTCAACAGAAAATGCGGGTTCATTTGGGAGAGCAGCATTTGGAATTGAACCGCCTGCTTTTGCCGCTCCTCCAGCTTAAGCTTGTTTATGAGTACAATGACATCATCAATCATCCGATTGAAGCTTTCACCAAGGGAGCGCACCTCGTCCGTTGCACCATTTCCGATGGAGATTTTGACATTCAGCTTCTTGTCCGATGCTTCCTCCATGCTCCGCTCCAGGACATACAGCGGCTCCGTCATACGGGCCGACAGGAAGATGGTCACCAGCACGAAGGCGATGATCAGAATGGCCAGAAAGAGGAAAGCGATAAGCCTTAACCGCTGGAGCTCCTGCTGCAGCTCGCTTAAAGGCACTTGACTGACCACATACCAGTCCAGTTCCTCCAGATAGCTATAATTGACAAGGGACGAGGAACGCTTGTCCTCGTAGTGTCCCTCCTGCGCCGGTGCTGACATAATCCTTTTCATGATATCCATGCTGAAGGCGGTTTCCTTGTTTTGCATAACAGTCTCTCCTTGGCCGGTAAAGATGGTCAGATCCTGGTTGGCCGGGCTGTCCTTCAGGGTGCTGCGGAACCATTCTTGAATATTGATGCTGATGCGCGCCAGTCCAAAGCTTCCTCGCATTTGGTCATCCAGGATGGTGTACAGGCTCAGAAGCTTGCTCCCTTGGCTGCCGTTCACATCATTCCAATCATCCGCCACCCAGCGGTATGGATGGGATCCGTTTTGCAACTTATTCTGCCAATCTTGCATTTCGTTCAGCCCATTGGTCAGCTTGCCGTTGGGAGCATAGGAGGTGTATACATTGCCCTTACGGTCGATGAATCGGAAATACAGCTCTGTTTGATGGAAGAAAAAGCTGTTGTTAATTCCAAACATTTTGCTTTCGATCACTTTCTTTCGGGCAAGAGGATCATATTTGTCCGGATCGTTCATAATCTGGATCAGGCCCTCGTCCTGGCTCAGCATAATATTCGCCTTATAGGCAAATGCCATCATATCCGTCAAGGACACATGAACCTGCTGCATACGCTCGGACATTCGGTCCATCATATCCTTCTGGCGAATGGATTCGAAATGCTGGAACAAATAAAAAATGGCGATGCACAAAGGAACCATCAAGAGGGTGACGTAAGCCATGATAAGCCTGATTTTCAAGGTGTTCGGAAACAAGCGGCGCCAGATTGGCATCGTGGTGATTCACTCCTTATAACGTAGTCGGATATCTTCAGTATACGAAGCGTGACGGAGGCATGTATACATTCTCCGAAAGAATCGCCGGATTTCCCGAATAGGCAAAAACGCCTCTGTCCAAGGGCAAGAGGCGTTTTTGCCCAAAACCATGACGGGTTTTGGCTTCTTGAATATGTTTAGCAACACTAGTGTAACCACTACCGTCTCCGCTCTTGTAACCGGCTCATTGACCCATGCGGTGAGCTAGCCTGTTGTCAGACTGTTGCATTTCTTAGGAATCTCCTCATCCATTAGATTGTATCACGCGATAAGACGGAGCAAGTAGATTCAAAACTTGTAGATTCATATAACAATTCTTAGGAGTTGTTGAGCTGTGTTCTTTGAATTTTTTTACTGATTCATCTGATTACCTTTTTAGTAGAATTAATTGAAAATGCTTAATAGGGCATATTATGCATAATCAAAAACAAAAAGAAGCGGACAATCCCGCTCCTTTTTGATCAACCCTATAGGCTACCGCTTCGCCTTATAAAAGTCATGATACAGCTTCATCAGCGCCCGCTTCTCTATCGCTTAGAATCATTTTCATCTCCTACCACGTTTTAATGAGATTTTTGCCTAAAATCATGAGTAACGGATCAAACCTCCATTTACATGAATCACTTGACCTGTGACGTACATGGATTCATTTGCTGCAAGGTATACAAAGGCTGGCGCTATCTCGAAAGGTTGTCCCGCACGGCCGAATGGGCTGTCAGTGCCTAGAGTAGCTACATGTTCCTTGGAGTAGGTACTAACATTGAGCGGCGTCCATGACGGACCAGGAGCGACCGCATTGACCCGGATCCATTTCTCAGCCAAAGACAGTGCCATACTGCGAGTAAAACTTACTATTGCACCTTTAGTTGTAGAGTAATCAATGACATCCTTGTCTCCTTCGTAGGCGACCCTTGAAGTTGTATTGATGATGGCGCTGCCTTTATCCAAATAAGGTAGAGCCGCTTTAGTCAAATAAAACAAGGGGAATATATTGGTTCGAAAAGTATTTTCGAGTTGTTCATTGGAAATGTCCATTATACTGCTTGTAAAAGGTTGAACAGCAGCATTATTGATTAAAATGTCCAGTCTATTATAATGACTGAGCGTTTCAGCTATTATATCTGGGGAACTAGCTGGGTCGCGAAGATCTCGGGCTAAAAGCAGACAGCGAGTGCCAAATTGCTCAACATACTTTTTGGTTTCTTCCGCATCAATATGTTCATTTAAATATACAATAGCCAGGTCGGCTCCTTCTTTAGCATAAGCGGCAGCAATTGCACGTCCAAATCCGCTATCGCCTCCAGTAATGATCGCAACCTTCCCTTTCAGCTTGCCGCTACCGACATACCCAGGGTAATCAAAAATAGGACGCGGCACCATGAGATACTCCAGACCAGGGACTTGATCCTGATGCTGTGGCGGAAATGCTATAGGCTCCTGTACTAACTTGGTTTGAAAACCAAGGAAGGGGTATACAGGATAGGAGAATTGCATGGTTTACCACCTCGAAATAATTGAATTTGTTTGTGCTATATATGTTGAACTAATGGTTCTCGTTGCAATGGAAAGGACTTATTCCAAAGCAAGGATTGTGAAGAAAATGATAAAAATTACTGCAATTGTACATCTTTTTTTCTCCGCATCGATTCGCGTGATTACATTCATACGAATCTACATGTTTTCTCCGCTCCCGTTTGAGTTGGGTCCATAATCCGTGCGAATTCCTGCACTTTTGCAGGAATTCCTCATGAATAAGCCATTTCGATTAAAAAAGCCTGCACGATTGCAGGAATTTCCTTTTCGTTGTACCCTCTACTGAACAATGTATGCTCTAGCTATTCCTCAGGCATGCAGGATTCATTAATTCAACTTATATAGTAAATCTTTTATTCAAGATGCCCCTAGTAAATGGAATATTATACAAACTTCTTTAAAAGATCCACGCCACATCTAAATCTATTCATGAGGTTTATGAAATATGTTTATTTACCAATAGATTTATTTACTTTCCAATTGCTTTTAATCTTGTCCAGGACTATTCCATAAATAAAAATGAATCTCGCGGGTCTTGGCCGATACGTTCGTACTCTGCGATTAATCGTCCTAAATCTTGTTTTCCTCAACTAAATCTGTGATATCCCCAACACTCCACTTGGCTTGAAAAATAAGTTCAGCAGCTTTCTGGGTGCCAGTAGAGCCGTCTGCTCTTTGCATATGCTTTCTCCAAGTCGTTATCATCTCCGAAACAGACCGTGATGCAAGATCCTGTGGGGAGGGTAACTCTTTCAATTTGGCCATCGAACTGGTTGCCTCTAGCCCCTACATCGTTCTTGTAGATAATGTAAAGGAATAGAATGTTGGTAAGAAATGATCAACAGGGGAGGATTCCGATACAATGGCAAACGGCCCTTTTATTCCTTACAAAACGGTTTCGTGGCTAACGACCGTCCGCGAAGATATACCTTCGGGGTTGAGCTATGAGGCGCTTATGACTGCGTTCGAGCGGGAATTGGGGCATTGGGATAGGAACGCCGAAACCGCGCTCGTTAAAGAGCATGCTTCCTGGGAAAAGGTACAGCAAGCATTCGCGCAAATGGCTGGTCCCCACGGGTTAATGATCTTCTTCAAAATCGACCAAGGCCGGCTGGTCTCGCTTCATAACGGCATAAAAAAATGCGTTTTATATATCGTCGGTAATGGAGTCGTAGCCGAACCGATCCTCACTATCGATATAAGAGCCAGTTTGTTTGTGCCGTTCCGGGTTTGTCTTTATGACAACGGTAATCCCACTGGGGCCATAATTAGTTACGAGCGACCATCGTCTTTTTTAGCAACATTGAATCAGCCGGCGTTGTATCCGTACGGTTCTTTGCTCGACCATCGAATGAATTGTGTCGTCCAGTGTATTTTAAGGAACAGTCAGAATCAAACACCATAAAAAACGCCTCAATATGGGCGCATCATTCACAGCTTTTCTTCCAGCTATATCTTAGCATGAATGCTTATGTCATTGGCAATACAATGAAAAAGAGGAGCCGATATGGCTCCTCCACTTTGAATCCCGTTAGAGCTAAGTAGAAAATATGGAGTACCCAATAGAATCAAAGAACAGCTAAACCTTGTGATCCAAAATACGGAAAGTTGGTCGATGCGGCAACCTGTATTCTGACTAAACTACCATCATCCTTTATATTGAATACGGAGACGGTGCCTTGATTCCCGTTAAGGGTGTAAAAATTGCGTCCATCTTTACTTACCCCAGCATCTATTGGCAGGCCATTAGGTGCTCCTACCGGTGTACTTGCAATATGCCCCACAACCGTCAGCGCTCCACTGCCATCTATACGGTATGTGGATATTGTGCCACTTAAGGTATTGGTGGTATATGCAAAACGTTCATCCCTCGTTGTTACAACCCAACAAGCAGTCTTATAGCCGTTTGGTACAGAGCCACTGACCACTTGAAGGATACCGTCGTTGCTCAATGAATAAGATGACAGCGCATTTGAAACTGCTTCTGTAACTAAAAGGATTCCGGAGGATAGAAAATAAGCGCCCAATGGTCCTTGACCATAAGAATTATTAACAATTGGTCCTGTAGCCATACCATTTTTATTAACATGGAATACACTGAGATGGTTTGAGGTAAGTTCGGTTACTAGGACTTTACTACCATCAGGAGTAAAGAGAACCTGTGCCGGTTGAGCATTGAAAGTGCTGAGGGAGTGGGTAGAACCGGGAAAAGGAGTAAGGCGTCCGTTATCATCAATGTGAAAACCTGTGATATTGGATGTAAAAATTGATTTCGGGATTACCTACATTGGATACATAGACAAGATTACCAAAAACATCTACACTATTGGGCTGAGCACCTCCAGATGGCTTTATATCCACGAGGACAGGTGTTCCGCTGTCGGTTATGATGAAACTGCTGATACTATGGCTTCCTGCGTTAACGGCAAGTAGGAAACGTCCATCACGGGACAAAGTTAAGGAGCCTTGCGAAGTAAGGGGATCGACACCATCGTTTGCTGTTGCAGTGGAGACCTTCTTTGTTCCAGTACCTTTTCCATAAGTTGGGTATGATCCGACAAAAGTAAGCATTCCATTCATGTCCCTATTAAATGCAATGATTTGATTCATTATTTCGTTATTTGTCATCATGTATACCATACTTGCAGTTCCACATAAATATTTGTTCATAATCTGCATGTTATGCCCCTCCTCCTTTCATAATTTTATATGGTGCTTTTGCCATTTAAATTCTCAAAATGGTTAGAAAAATTGGTTCAAAAGAGTGGTGGATTATCATCCACTTATCCCACTCATCCGTTACTTCAATAAGAAAAAGCGTCCCTACTTATGTAGAAACGCACCCGTTGGTTAAGTTCAACCTCTTAATCGTAATTCTGCCGTGGATATTGGGAATTTTCTGTGGTCATAACGCTTCACCTATAAATTCGTTTAACTACTATTTTGTTACCTATACCGCCTCCGCATATTCATTAGCGTAGTCATTAATTCTGCTTTGCATGATACTTGTGATAAATCTATACGCATTTAGAGCGCAAAGACTAGTAGTGTCCCGGTCACGGTCCTATCTTCTGTTGTGGGGCTTATTCTGAATTTATAATGCGGCTTTATTTTTGCCCTATGGCTAGGCATTGCGGTATGCTTCTGCTTAGAGTTTCCTTTGCTACCTTCCCACATCTCTACTTTCGCCTTACCTACTCAAAATAACGATGAATAATGCACTTCCTGTTCCAAGCAAGCATCCGGCTATACAGTCCGAAGGGTAGTGAAGTCCCAGATAAATGCGTGATAAGCCTACAATTAGTGCCAGCATGATTACAGTCAATGAAAGCCACCCTGAAATAAAAAGGAATGGCGTAATGACTGCGAATATAGCTGTCGTATGCCCTGAAGGAAAAGAATGATCCTTCAGTGGATTCCTGCCTACTTTCGTATGTGGCAGGGTCAAATAGGGTCTAATTCTCTGAACTTTTTTCTTAATTAGAGCAGCAACTAAATGGCTAGCCGATAAGGCCGCGAAACTCTGCCAGCCTGCTGATCTCCATAATCCAGACGTAAACAGCGCAATGGATAGCGAACAAATGATTGTAAAAGTCGCGCCACCCATATGCGTAAGGAGACCAAAAGCACGATCAAGAAAGGTATGGCTTATGACATGATTGCACCAGAAAAACATCCGTTTTTCATGGTTCTGCAGCCTTTCCCAATAACTAGTTTTCATAAATACTTCCTCCATCTCCCCGATTTGAGGACATTGGATGGTTTGGCTTCTACTAAAGAAGGAAACCATTTCCCAACGGCAAAGATCAGTAATTCGGCCAATACAATGGCTCCGAGAATGTCTAACACAACATGCTGCTTAACAAATACGGTTGAGATGATGATCGACCACGATGTGATTCCAATGAGCAATCGTGAGACTCTCGACAAATTCAAACACTCATTGGAGCCTCTCAGGATTAAATAACTGGTTAGAGCATGAATGCTGGGAAAACAATTATAGGGGCCATCCATTTGATAAACCAGACGAATGAGCAAAGATAACCATCCATGATCGGTAATCTGAGGGCGATGAATCGAAGTTTGAAACAAGTGAAAAATGATATAACAGCTGACTAAACCCAGACATAAGGTGATTAACGTTCGATAGTAGGCTCTTCTCTTTTCAGTAAAAAGCACAATCAGCATAACGAAAACAAAAGGGTACCAAATCAAATAAGGGATAATAAATGCTGGAATGAGCGGGATTCGTTCATCCAAAGCAGTCATTAAGCTTCTGACGTTAGCACCGCCATGATTCAATACACCATAAAAGATATTCAATACAGGAATGATCAATATCCATAACAACCGTGCAAAAGTTCTAAGCTTAGTCTTCATACTGTTTTGCAACCTTGGAAAATGCTCATCTTCCATGTTACTGCGCCTCCTTTTTGCGACAGAGAAATACGAATGCCGGAGGAACATTCAACGGAACAAAATTTATCTTTACGATATCATCCACCTCCTAACGTCGATAAGGTTATATTAAAGGAAAATAATAAAGAACCTATGGGGATAAAACTGAAGAATTTCTGAAGGGGACCATAATTATAAAGACGAAAATCCCGTCATTATGTGTAAGCGTTACCGTTCCTTCGTGCAGTTCAATAATGTTTCTGGTGATCGGAAGACCTAAACCGGTACCCGTTTGGATATCTTCGCTGCGCCGCGAGTGATCGCCTTTATAAAAACGGTCAAAAATTTTTTCCTCTTGATCTTTTGTGATGGGTGTTCCTTCATTTTCGATCGTAATGTAAAAAAACTGTTCATCTGTTTCCATGGAGATGCGGATTGTGCCAGGCTTAATGGAATACTTGAGCGCATTCATCAGCAAATTATCAATGGCTCTCGCGAATTTTTCGCTATCAATTGCCGTAACAACAGCGGTATTACCCATATCTTTGTCAATGGATACTCTGTTTTCCTGAGCAATAGGCTCAAATTCAAAGATCATTTCGTCGAGCAGTTGATGAACATCAATTTGTTTCAGGTTTAAATTATTGCTGCTAGATGTAAGACGAGTGTATTCAAACAAATCGTCTATGAGATTTTTTAAATGAATGGCTTTTCTATTATGTGTTTTGAACAAACCGTTCATACTCCTTCTGATCTTGAAATGAACTAGTTCTTAATAGATCTAAGTAACCAATGATGCTCGTAAGGGGAGTGCGCAAGTCATGGGAGACACCTGTTATTAATTCCATCTTGGATTTTTCAATCTTCCGCTCCCTTTGAATCTGTCGATCTAATCGTTCAGTCATCGCATTAATGCTTAGTGCTACTCGCCCAAGTTCATCTTCTCGCAGTATAGGTACGCGGTAATCCAAATTCCCTTCTGAAATGATATCGAGTCCATCTGCTAAAGCAATGAGGTATCTGACCACACGGCCAGTTAGCAAATAAAATGAGAAGATGAATGTTGCCACAAAAACAAGAGTCGGCACATAAGTTTGATTAAAAATCGCGGCGAACACCATGGAAACAACCGCAATAATAAGACTAAAAACAAACGCCCAAAACATCTCGACCCTTATGCTTTTTTTACCTCTTATCAGGTTAAATAGTATATTTATCAATTTTATATCCCACTCCCCAAACCGTTTTGATATATTGCGGTTTTCTTGGATGTTCCTCCATCTTTTCACGCAAATTGCGAATATGCACCATGACCGTGTTATCAGAATAGCCGGAGGATTCATTCCACAACGTTTCATAAATTTTATCGGCACTAAAAACTTGCCCAGAGTGGCTTGCCAATAACTCCAAAATGGAAAATTCAAGAGGTGTAAGGGAAACCTCTTTCCCCCTTATCGATACGAAATGCTTTGCTTTGTCGATAACAAGCTCTTGTATGGTAATCGTGGAATCGTTTGATTCTTTTGCGGTGTACGTTTGCCTCCGAAGCTGCGCTTTTACTCTTGCAAGCAGTTCTAAAGGATTAAAGGGCTTGGCCACATAGTCATCAGCGCCATTATAAAGACCCATGATTTTATCGATATCCTCCTGTTTAGCAGAGAGCATAATGATGGGTGTTGTCCAAATTTCCCTAATCTTCATGCACGTTTTGATACCATCTAAATTGGGCATCATAACGTCCAAAATAATGAGCTGCACGGAGTTTACCTTTAATACATCTAACGCATTGAGACCGTCCTCTGCTTCTAAAACCTTATATCCTTCGTTGCGCAAATAAACGTGAATAACATCGCGAATTTCCAAGTCGTCGTCTACGACTAATACTGTGTTCATCTTGCTTTCCCCCTTTTTTGGCTTCTGAATAATAAAACCATAAAAATGATTATCGTAAATGAAAGTCCTACATATATACCGTAATGATATACCATTGTCCCAACACTTTGCACATGGGCTCCTGCTAGTTGACCTAACACAAAAAAGACAAATGTCCAAACAAGTCCAGCTGTGTAAGAATAAAGCACATAATGACGATACGGCATTTTATTAATCCCAACTAAATAGGGAATAATATGTCTGACGACCGGAATGAAGTAACTAAAGCTTAAAGCAAAATTTCCATATTTGTTTAACATGTTTTCTGCTATTCTTAAGTGCTTATCGATATTCTTTTTACGCCAAAGTTTATCAAGCATCGGTGATCCGAGAAATCTGCCGAGAACATAACCAAGTGATAGCCCAGAAATCACACCTAAATAGGTGACAATAAAAGCTGGAAATGTAAGGAGAATACCCGTTTTGCTTACAGCTCCTCCGGTCATCACGATGACCTCGTCTGGTATCGGCATACCCACGATGCCAAGCCAAAGCGCAAAAAACAACGCGGCATATCCAAATTGTGAAATAGAATGTATGAGTGTGTCGTAATTCATGCAATCCCCCGCTTTTTACGGCATACATACACAAATGCTGGCGGGAAATTAAGCGGCACAAGATTTATCCTTTCGATATCGAATGCATGTACTAAATGCTTTTTCATCTGAAGAGAATACTGAAAGGCGACAAAGTAACCACCCGGTTTTAAGGCTTTGATAATTTGATCAATTAACGTTTCTCGAAGTTCTCTTGGAAAATTGAAAAATGGTAATCCACTTATAATGCAGTCTAACTGATGGATGCCGTGGTGATTTATTACATTTGTTAAATAACATGCGTTTGTGTGACACACAAAATTAGGGTATTGCTTCTGTATATTAGCCTTCATGTTTTCGTCATTCTCGAACAAAAACACTTTGGTTGAGTCCGATACACTCGATTTGATATACCGAGTGATTGCACCAGTGCCGGATCCAAGTTCAGCAACAGAACCAACTTCGCTCCACGGAACAGACTGAACCATTTTATTAGCCAAAAATCGAGAACTTGGCAACACACTACCGATTTGCTTAGGATTTTGAATAAATTTTTGTAAAAACATTAAATATTGATCAGAAGCCATAAAATTCTCCACCCTTCTCCTTATTTTTTTAATTGTTGAAACCTTCCGATTTATAATGAAGGAAAGAAAAAAATCCTCTGTTAATGTCGATAAGATTATATTAAGTTAAAATTCTAAAGAACCTACAGGGATAAAACTAAAGAATTTCTAAAGAGAAAAACTCAAAACAAAAACGTCCTATTCAATAGGACGCTTAATGAAAATTCTTTTAAGTTTTTTAACCAGAGGAATTTCCAAAGCAGAAAGGCCCCAATTCTCCATTTTTCCTTTCCGTCGAAGTGAATTCGTCCAAGAAAGAGAAAATGGATTCTAGGGCCTTTTTGCGTGCTTGACAATGTTTCGTAGACAGACATGTACACAAAATCGGTTACTTTGTGCAATAGTCCTATAATAATTCATTGCTTCCTGTCAGAAATTCAATGAATAACTTATCTTCATAACATGCGAACCACCAATTTGTGATAATTAGAGTTTCTTAAGAATTCCTTCATTTATACTTCGTCACTTTAAATTTCACATTCGAATAATTGGAAAAATCACCAGATTCACCAGCCTTAACAACTTTAATTTCGCCTGTAGAGATTGTTGGTTTGTAATCAGAATTAGCTATCTGAGATCCAAATGCTGTTCCAATCAATTTTTCATTTGCGTCGTAAAAACTCAAGCTAAAATCTATTTCATGTTCAGTAATCGTGTTCTCCTTTAATTGATCTAGTGAAAGAAGTCCATAAATTCCTGTATAACCACCGTCTAAATAGAGATCTGTCAGGCTAAAATGTACATTTGGATAATTACTGTCAGTAAGTATTTTCATATTTGATGAAAATGATTGATTACTATTTCTTTGTTAACAGCACTATAATCAACAGATGCACCTAATTGCTCCGCTATGAAGCGAACAGGGACATAAGCACTACCGTTATAATTAAGAACTGAATAACCTTTGTCCACCACTGTACCTTGACCATTAATTGAAAAATGTACGTCAAATAAATATGCCTGTATGGAATCAGAAGCTGCAACAACTGAAGTTAATGAAAGAATTCCCCCTACAACTACACCCATAATAAATTTTTTCATATGATAACCTCCATAAGTTTTTGTATCTATATACGTACACATATGGAAAAAGTTGTATTTATAAAGTACAGAAGAATCTGCTCATATCTATCTGAAGGTGATATACCAAAATTCGCTCGAAAAAAGACAGTTCTTCGTTAGTTAAATCTCTAACCCGATAACAACTTTTTCTCCACCCATCGTGATTTTCCTTTTTCTAACTTTTTCCCGTTCGTTAAACAGGCTGCCGACAGCAAAGCTCGTCGGCAACCGGACTATGTTCTTGACATTGACAAATGACAAGAACTTGATCCGATAATAAATAAAGCCCGCAATTCAAGCAGACTTCATTCGGCTAATGTTCTTGTCATCCGACATTGGACGGCCTGTCACGTTGTTATAGTTTCCGAATAATGACCGTGACAACAACTTTATTCCACTAAATCCAAAGAAGCCGCGATTTACGCGGCACTTAATGAGATAAAGTTCTTGTCAACCGACACATGGCTGTGACAAGTCAGGTTAAGATTTCCTGAGCTCTTTACGTTTATAAAATTAAAACGTATTATATACATTTTCACATTCTTTCGCGGTCGGTTCATAAAAACAGTGCTTCTTCCATCGTCCTACGAGCGGCTGATTATACCAAGTTGGCGGACATGGTCCGGGATTTTCGAACGTTCCTGGACGGAAATACCATAGGGAGAATTTGCCTGGCCAATTCCTCTCCCCATTCACAGTCCGTTGCGCCAGACGGCGTTCCCTCTCTCTTGCGTTTTGATAGTACATACCATGTTGCAATGCTTCGAACGCATGCGGCTGGTTGATCATTTGGGGAATTGTCCGGATTCCTTTAAAATCGGAGCAATTCGCTCTTATTCGGTTAATGCCAACATTTCCAACAAGGAGCATGCCCATTTCGCCTTCGGTCTCAGCTTCAGCTCGAAGCAACCTTGCCAACATATCAATATCCTGTTTCCTGGCTTTTACGACTGCCATTGGCTCACCTCTTTAGATTTCTAGACACATCATATTGTAGGTGAAGCGGATGTGTTACTCTGGCAAAATAGTGAGCGATAATAAATAGCCGTTCCACCACACTCTTCTGCCCGATAGTTGAACGAATATCGTCTTCCGTTAGCGTCATAAACAATTTAAATAAGGTCATCAAACTCCCGACTTTTTGCGCATAGGGTAGAACATCGTAAAATCAAATGTCTCTATTGCCTCATAGGGTATCGTCAACGCGTTCAACGGTTCAAGCGGAACCGTCTCCATCCCTAGTACGTCCTCGCTCTTATCAAGCTCATAATCAGGCGACTGCTCAAGCCATGCGAACATCGTTTCATAAACGCTCCACATGTGCGCTTCATCCCCGTGCACGCGAACGCTCGCACACAGCCCTCTGGAGTTTGGTCAATTATGCAATGAAATAAGCACTCATCAATTACAATTTTCTTTACTTCCTTTGTGAAAAGCTTCATTGATTGTACTCCTTTGTTAGCCTTGAGAACGCAGCCGCTCCGTCTGGCAGGCTGCCTTCGTATCTTTATTGAGCTATTATTTCTTCTAAGATTAATCAGGCCACTTTATGCTGTATGCTGATAAAATGAATCGAAAAGAAACTCTTCAAATGAATCATAGAGCCTAATTATCCCCTTCGTACTTCCCTCGTACCATTCCATGACCGGAGGATTATCCCCTTCATTTAATTTAAAAAATCTATTTTCATAACCCTGATGAATTGAGAATACAAAAGTGCTATCAGGCAACACTACCGGGTTATTATTCTCTCGTAATAATTCTTTTGCCTCATCCTGAAGTTCCTTTAGTTGTGAGAAATCCGTATCTGTGCCTTGGAACAATCTTCCCGAATAATTGCCGACAGCAAGTAAATATTGGTGATAAGACTTGGGTAACCTGATTCCCATTTCTTGCTCCAGTAACTTTATTTCTGATTCGCTACACCCATCAAATGGACGGTCAGTATACAATTCCTTCTCATGTAGGAGCTTCAATAAATGTTCACTTCTCACAAACAAACCTACTTCCTTAAGGGATAATTCATTATTCGGGTAGATCTCATTCAATTCCTTTATTAGCGTAATCTGACCGTTACTTCAGTAAAATAGGGACCGCCAGACTGCGCGGCAGCCGGTGATCCCTATTTAAAACGTTCACCGTCAGCTATTCCTTGAAATGCCTTTGATCGGCTAAGGATGGTAATGATCGAAGCCTGAATATATTGATATCATAAGATATTAATCTCTCCAAATTCACTTCCGAAAATTCTTATCTCCTGTACTTATTAATTTAATATTTGGCTTTGTTTCAAGTCTTACTGTTACATTGGGATTATCACCATCGAATAATAATAAGCCTTCTGTGGAACTTTCTTTATATATATCGATCCCCCTAATTGCCTCATACCCTACCTCAATTAAAGTGCCTTGCCTCTCGTTACTCATTCTTATATTTATCCGATTGCATGCCGGTTCCATGCTTAAATCTAAGATGATTCCATCCCTTATTAGTTTGAAGAGCAGGTAGTTGTAATACCACGGAACTTTGCTATCTAGAATGATTGGTTCTGATTCAAATAAAGTAATTAATTCATACTCTTCAAGAAATGGATTCAAAATCGTACTTACCCGTTAGTTCAATCATGTGTGGGTATCGAAGGTTTAATTTCTTCAATGACAGCAATAGCCTTAGATTTCGATAAGTTTATGTACTCGATTATTTCATCAAAATTATATACTTCAAGTTCGCAATATTTATTTTTTTCTATAATTTCAAAATCTTCGTACAACACTTCAATAAATTTTTGTAAGTCGTCTTGAGTTATATCTTCTATTTCTCTCGGGAGAGCATCAATTTCCAACCAATCTTTTAGGTATCCCATATTATAATGACAAAGCAGTTTTGTTTTCATTTTTCTAAAATCTGAATACCATCTTTGTAAAAAGGTCGGGTCTAAATCTTGCTTCCGCTTCAATTCATATGGATAATAGATATACTCCATCCATACGTTGTCGGAAATTAAATGAGTCAAATATCCTAATGAGTAGTCATCTTTTATATCTGATAAGTATGTATCAATGTATTTTTGATAGTTTACCTGCCTAGTTCTCTTGTCTACATCTACTTCGAAATAATGAGTAATAACACCATATTTTACCACTCAATTTATATTTTTTAGGGCGATGCTGGTACAAGCACGCGACACGACAATGATTGACGCTACCTGCGTATGAGAATGACTGCCTGCGGAATGACGAGCCAGAAGCCGGATACCGGCATAAAAAATACACCAATCAAGCTAAGCACCAGCAGGTGGACGCCAACGAATTTCGGTACGTCCTCCCCCTTGACCCGAATAAGCCAGTTCATCAAGCAGGCAAGCATAAACAAAAGAACACCAAAAAACAAAAACCAGAAAGTGGCAGCTCTGTCGGCATGCAGTTGGGGTTCAACCGCGTTTATAAAACCGTCATTCGCGATATCAGTTATCGACTGCCAGTAAACGATAATTCCGACTACTGTGTGTAACGCAGCTGTCCAAGCGAGCATCACACCACTATGTTTTTTCAATTTCATCTTAAGCGTTTCTCCTCTGCCGATTGGCCGGTTATTTACGCGATTCCAACAGAATAATCGGGACAGGACGACTGAGTCGTCACCGCGGATTTGTACGGTCACCAGGGATCATCCGCGCTTGCTTTCCGCCCGCTTTTTGATCGCTTTCAGCATCATTCTACGAATGTAAGCACTGCCAGGATAAATGATCGCCCAGTACAGAGCAAACTTCACCTTAGAGGCACTGCCTGTCGTTTGAATCCGTGTTTCCGTACGGACAACGGCGTTCCCGTGCGGTCCTTCGTGCACACTGAAGTTCATGACAGATTTGGCATACCGCGAATCGACAAACGCGTTAAAATCGTCTGCCGACTTCAGCTTTATTGGCATGTTTCCAGTAAGTTTCCAAAATTTCCCGACGATACCCACGACAAATTCCCGGTTCTGCTCTTCCTCCAGCAATAGAAACCCGTATCGTTCCATCTCTTCGACATAAGGAAGCGTATATGCCAACGCCTCCCTTCTTTTACCCATCAGCACGGATGGAAGCGCCCGGATCGCAAACAACAGACGTAATAGCGGAATTTCCGTCGCTGTCACCTCCCGAATCGCCCGATATACGGTTCCCTGCTCCGCGTGCATGCTAATCTCATGGCGCTCTCCAAACTGGTAATCGGGCATGTAACGGTCAATCATCATGTTCATCTTCCTTCCTCTCAATTCTTTACGATTCTTCGACAAGGCCAAAATGTATTGTCAGTAAGCCTTCTGCAAGACGTGCCGCCTCTACCCGGCGTCCCAGCAAGACCCTCGGCAGTGCAACGATCCGTCTATAAGTGCCGACCTGCAACGTCAACTCATCGCCTTTTTGATTCAATTGGAGTTGTTTCTTCTCGGTAAAAGGAAGTGAGATGCGGAGCTCGTAACCTGCCTCTGTTTTCCTCACTTCCTCCAATATGCCTCTGTGGAGAATGGCTCCACATTCCCGTTCATGAAAAGCTGCTGCCGCAACGCGCTTAAGCATCTCCTTGCCAACGACCTCCAAAGGCATCAGCGGAACCTTCAAGATCGGTAGAGGACTAAAGCAGTGGGTAATTTCTTCTTCGTACTGGTTTTGTATTTGTTTCCACTGTGCGAAATAACCTTCGGCCGCTTCTTCGCACAGCACTTTATTGACAATGACCGCATCAGTATGAAACCCGTACAAATTGAGGTTGGTAAAAGCCCTCCGCGCTTCAGAAATGACCATTTTTTCCGGATTCACGACGAGACGAATGCTGGTAATCTCGGGATCGGAGATTACCTGCTGCAGCTTTTCCAATTTATCAACAACTTGGCTGAAGCTATCCATAACGTCGTCGCCGGGCAATTCCAAGCCCTTGGTCACTTTCATAATCGGGCGGGCCAACTTGAGAATCTTGCGCTCGTAAGGAAAAATATTTCGAACCCACCATCGAAGCAAATGGGGATAGCTAAGCAAACGCAGCGTCTCTCCAGTCGGTGCGCAATCCACAATGATTGCATCGAACTGCCCGCTTTCCACATGCTCTTTAATTCTTAGCAAACTGAACAATTCTTCTAAGCCCGGAAATACCATCAGCTCTTCAGATCTAATATCATCTAGGTTGGCCCACTGCATAAAATTTGAAAACCAGCTGCGCACGTTTCCCCAGTAGCGCTGAGTTTCCTTTAAGCTATCGATTTCTTGTGCCCACAGTCGCTCATCGACTAAAATCGGTTCGTGCTGGAGTGAAATGCCCAGAGAATCCGACAAACTATGGGCGGCATCGGTGCTTAAGACGATCGTTCGTTTTCCTTCGGCTGCCATTTGGTAAGCCGTTGCTGCGGCGATACTGGTTTTTCCGACACCGCCTTTACCCGTGTAAATAATAATACGCAAACCAAGCACCTCCATTAGTACGATATCGTAGTATTTGCATAAAAAAATTATTGGATTTCAATTTTTCTAGACGTCGATGATTTCGAAGCCCCAGTGGGATCCGAATTATGCTGCAAAGCTTTGGCCACTTTCAGCGAAAGATGAATAAATTGCTGAAGCTCCTCGGCTGTCAGGGCAAGTTCAATACGGCCAAACATCGTATTCATCGTGCCGAGCGCCTCTTCGGCGATCTGCTCCCCGTCTTCCGTCAGACGATTGACGATGATTCGTTGGTCTTGTTGCGATTTCTCTCTATAGATGTAGCCTCTCCGCACAAGCCTTTTGGCAATACTGGTCACCGTGCTGAGCGGTGCACCTAGGTGATCGGCCATTTGGGACATCGTCAGCTGCTCATGAAATTTCAGCAACAGCAATGCGGAAAAATCTGAACTTGTGAGCTGAAGTTCCAGATGTGTTGTATCAGGAAATATACTGAGCGGACGAAGACCGTTTTTAAAAATAAGCTCAAAAAACTGCTGCATGAACATCCCTTTCTTCTGCCAATAAACTACGATATCGTAATTACTAATGTTAATTTACTACATTTTCGTAGTAATATCAAGCTCATTTGTTCAACCTACATAGGTGTATAAGAAGTACTCCGAATATCTATCAATACACAATATAATAAATATAAGTAAGCTTTGTCCTTAAAGTCTCCGGCTCAAATCACTCCCCTACAAAATAGCATGTCGCTTCAATACTTCGAGAAGAATTAAAACTGCCCCGATATCGGAGAAAGGCGGCAGGCTGCCTTTCATAGTTGTTTATTGAGCTCTCGTTCCTCGATATTTAACGAAAACACTTATGGCTCTTAATGTATCAGATAGCGGAAAGTTGTACATTGTGCTATTCGTTATCATCGAAAGTAACATAAATAGAAAAACCCATTTATGTAATAGAGTTTACCATGATAGGTCATGTTAACCGATGACTTCCAACTTATCACCAAGAAGGTCCATTAGTACTGGAAGGACCTTGTCTTTAAAATGCCCCTTGTTACTGGTAGTAATGTAGAGGACCATTCCGTCATGTTCCTCTCCATGTTCTTCTGTATAATCAAGAAAGTAGCTGTAATTTTCTACTGTCGTATTACTGTTCACGATTGCACAGGAAAACCACCAGCTAGTTAAGTTGAATGACTGCAGAATGTCGTCCTTCGAATTAGCTCTGTACCATAATATATTTTTAAAATGATCGGGCTTCTCATAAGACCACAACCATGAAGAATTGATGTCTACTAATCGGCTGTTTACAAAATATTGTGTTAGCTCGTCTCGATCTTCCAGCGTGTAGATAGATTGCATTCCGTGTACAGCTTTACCAATCACTCTAACAAGTTCTTCATCCAGCTCATTTAAAGATGCTGCTTTAAAATTAGTCATCAATTGGTCCATTAATTCAACGTCCACTTTTGGGTCACACTCGGGTGCATAATGATTTAAGAGAATTCTCTTCACTTTATTACCTATTTTGTGTTCAGGGTCATATATTAAATCGAAGTGGAAAGATTCTGCCGACTCTTCAAGTATAAAGTCTTCAAGCGTATCCAAATCTTTGTTCCAATTTGTATACGTGAACAAAACGTCCTCATTCAAGTTTGGAAAAGCGAGAATAAACTCTGCCATCATGTCATAGACACTAGGACCATAACCTAATTCGTATCCTTGCTCAAATCGAATAGGGAAAGAATTCATGAATAGTCTCAAGTTTTTACTCCTTTATGCATTAATAAAACTTTAGTTGTATTGTAATTTACCTTTCCATAAAAACTTACCTTGGACTAAAGTTCTCCGTTAGGGTTCCAACTGTCTTCGTTACTACAAGCTCCATTATATTCCCTTTCCAATCAATAAAAACTAGTTGATCTTTTTTCTTCAAGCACCATTCGATTATTGTCTTAACAAGACTTGGTGTAATGATGCTATCATTCCAAATAGGTGTTTGTACCCTTATCCAACCTTGCCGTTTGAAATCTTCTAATCCTTCAAATTCGACTCCCTCTATTACACTATGTGGTGTCTGAACGTTATTTGATTGTCCTACTAGATACGAAATTATAAACTTCTTATCCTCTGAAACAATTTTCAGGTTAATCCGTCCAAAATCTTCGGCGTCTTGTTGGACATACCAATAATACGACCTTCCGTTATGTTTCAACTTACGTTTCCCCTTTGAGTTAACTCCCATTTACTTGCCCCCTTACTAAAAAGTAGCTGAGAATTGCTACTCCATATATTCAAGACTGCCACCAAACTAAACTGCCCGTTAATCGTTAAGTTCTCCACTTGACCTGCAATCCGTCGGGAATGAGATAATGTTCTTGTCACCTGACATGTGTTGTCTATTGACACTAGTTTCCCATTACACTTGACACAAAGTCTCAAATAATTAATTTTGAGGGGAACTTTGTGTCAAGTACATTTGCATGCGGCAGCTTTTCCATCCATACCTTGAGCTTTTAAGAATATTTCTCCATCATTTTATTTAAATACTTCGAAAGTCTTCAACATATGCTTTGGGCTCTACTATTTCTAGATTTGTACCGAAACTTGCTAAAAATTGAAATCCCGTACTGTTTTGAGGAACATAGATTGTTGCTAAGAAAAATTCAGAACTATAGTTTTCAATACTCTTTCGACCGTACCTTTCAATGAATTGATCTTTTATGCTAGGTGAAATCAACGCCTTAATAGCGACTAGTTGCGGTTGATAACTTGCTTCACGTTCTTGTTCTAATAAATAATCTCTAGGATAAAATGTTTTTTCATCCATATTAAGATTATCGATCCTAGATAATTTAAATGTTCTATAACTCATACGATGTAAACAGAATCCTTTCAAATACCAACTCGTTTCGCTAAACTGAAGCTGATACGGCTCGACAATTCTATTCGTTTTAAGGCCATTTTTATCAATATAATCAAATGAAACTAACCTCCTCTTTAATATTGATTCTTGACATGTCTTCAAAGTTTGAAGAATCTCAGATCGACCCTCCCAATCATAAAATGACAGTTGAATTGAACCTTTCAGAGACAATGGGCTAACCATTGCTTCTATTTTTTTTATAGTCACTTCAACTTCTTCGCTCATTAGAATTTGTTCCAATCCGCTCAACGCAGTTAATATATTCTCTAAGTCGGAGCTACTTAAAAGACGTTTATCAAACTTGTATTCATCCATAATACCGTAGCCACCATTAACTCCATTAATAGAATAGATTGGGATGTTTGATAAACTCAGTGTGTCCATATCACGAAGAATAGTTCTTTTGGAAACGTTAAATAATTGTGTAAATTCTTTTGTTGAAACGATATCTTTTTTCAGCAATATCATTATTATAGATATTAATCTCTCAACCTTTTCCATATTTCTCCCTCTTTTTTGTGCTTTACTTATAAAAGGTGACATACATCTGTCACCTTTTATAAATTATACTACAATTATCACAAGAAGGAGGTATTACTTTATGTCAGCTATTGCATATTTAAACTTTGATGGAATTGCAGAACAAGTGATTGAATTTTATTCGGAGGCTTTAAATGCAAATGAAGTAAAAAAAGTAAAATTTGAGGATTTCCCACAAGATCCAAACTATCCATTGCCAGAAAATGAGTTAAATATGATCATGGAGTCTTCAATAGAATTCGCAGGTGGGAAAATAATGATGTCGGATATTTTGCCTTCAATGAAGATGGTAACAGGTGAGTTAGTGAAAGGAAATAATCTACTTATTAGTCTTGTCATTGATGATAAACAAAAACTGGAAGAATACTTTAATAATTTGTCTGTTGGTGGCAATGTTATGATGCCGTTATCACATACTCCCTGGTCTTCGTGCTTTGGAATACTAATTGATAAGTTTGGGGTTTCCTGGAAATTCAATAGTGACGCAGATAAGTTTCTTGATAGAGTAATTTCCAACAAACAGTAACTCATTCTAAAAAATGGTCTTGCAACTGAAGACCATTTTTTTAATGCACCACATGTATCAAAAAGGTGTATTTGTATATATTTGCACTAATCAGTTTGTGGCGGCCTCACTATCGCGTATCCCGATAGGCGATTAGTGCTTGCTGTTGCTAATTCAGGCTGCGGGGTCGTATTTAGTATGACGCAAACAAATTGGAGGCAATATTTAATCTATGGAAATTGAAAATCTAATTCCAGCAAAATCGAGAGAAGATTTGAGGATTTGGCTTCAAGAAAATTGTAAGACTGAGAAATCTTGCTGGGTCTTGGTTAGTATGACGCCCCCCCCTGATATGTTGTTATATTTGGACGCGGTCGAGGAAGCTTTGTGCTTTGGATGGATCGATGGAGTCAAAAAGAAAATATCTGAAACTGAGCTGGCTCAGAGACTGTCTCCTAGAAGTAAAAAAAGTTCATGGACTGAATTAAATAAAGAACGAGTCCGCCGCCTCGAAAAGTTGGGGTTAATGAGAGAGGAAGGAAGAAAGGTTCTTCCTGATATGGATCACAATTCTTTTAGAATAGATAGAGTTATAGAGCAAAGGCTAAAAGAGGAAAAGCAAGTATATGAGAATTTCATGGCATTTCCAGATCTTTATAAAAGAGTTCGGATCGACACGATACAAAGCAATAAGAATCAGCCAGAGTTATTTAGGAGCAGATTAGACAAATTCATAGCAAACACTAGAGAAAACAAAATTTACAGTCAATGGAATGATAATGGACGTCTACTAGATTATTAAGATACTCTGGGGTATTTTTCAAACCTTTAAGCCAGCCAGATTATTTGGTTTTGTGATAATCCTAGCGCGAATTCAAGCAGACCACGAATATCCTGATCTTCAACATGAACCAAAAAGCACTTGATACTAAAAATCGCTAAGGGCACCGTGGAGAATACGTGCGGCATTTGGATTGAATTGGGTGAATTAACCTCACCTCTATTCCCGCATGCCTTTTTAACGACACATCCTAATATATGTCGCGACCTTTCATCATCATCGAAATCTAAAGGATGAAATCCTGCGAATAGACAAGCTTTCGTGAGGATTTGTTGCAAATGCAACTTAACTTCATATCTAATCTAGCTCATTTTTGTTGTATTCGCAACAAAAATACTGAGATTTACACTTGAATAATCTTGGTTATTCCTATCAGCAACATCAAATGCATACACACCATCATGGAAACCACCCTATGCATCACCAAATGTACCACCATGGATATCACGATGGATATCATCATGGGTATATGCAAGGATACTACCAGGCACATGGCCACCATTATGGACACATGCCTGGGCATCGGGAACAGGCGAACGCATATATTCCAACGGAGTTAAACTAATATCATTTGGAGGGGGTCAATTTCTATTTTAGACTTGATTCATTAACGCCAGTTAAAAACCAGATTTCATTCTGATTACAAATGCTGTAGCAGCTGCACATCTATAAAAAGGGTTTAATCCGTGCGGCCTAGATGGACACTTTGATAAAAGGTGCCCATCCTATGAGTCATTTATGTTTTATTGGGTACACTATGTTCAGGGATTGCGCTGGTAAAGCAGCAGAGCTTCCCAATAACAAAACTAGGGAGTGAGATGGATGGCTGAAAACAAAGAAAATCAGAACAGTGCTCATGGCCGCAATACAACCAATACGGCTGGCGTCGACACAGGTGAAGCTGTAGGAACCGCGGGTGGCGTTGTCGCGGGCGCTGCAGTGGGTTCCCTTTTGGGCCCGCTTGGCACAGTTGCAGGTGGTATAGCCGGCGGAATGTTAGGCAACAAGGTGGGTGAGGGCGCCGGAGGTGCGACAACGACGCGAAAAATGCGCATGGTGCTGATGGTAACGACGACGCCACGAACCAAACAAAATAAACTGCATTAGTAGCATCTAATAGTGAGGAAAAGCAGGGTGCCGGGGCAACCCTGCGCCCTCGCTCACTGTTTGGGCAAAAACTTTATTTGAGGACCACAACAATTGGTCTATTTTAATGTTTACTATCCACTAATTGACACATTAGCTAAACGAGACATATGTATAAAAATCCGGGGTTATGACCAATTCAGCTCCTTTTTATTCTAATAAATTTCGATTACTTCTGATGTAAGTACATTCCAACGATTAAGTTTTATTTCTTATTTTTTCCAACTGGGGAAATAACCCAGTAAGCCATACCAACGAACAGACCTCCGCCAACAATATTGCCTAAAGTAACCGGGATCATATTATGTAACCATCCAGCAATAGATATTGTTTCTGGGTGATTCGGTAGTAAGGTAGCCATACTTAATAGCGTCATATTAGCCACGCTATGCTCATAACCACTCGCAATAAAGGCAAATAGACACCACCATATGAGGATTAATTTAGCGACTTCCTCCTTGGCCCGAATGGACATCCAAATAGCTAGACATACTAACCAGTTACAAAGAATACCTCGAAAAAACAGCTCCATTACGGGTAAATGCATCTTTTTAGCTGCTGCCGTAAAGAGAAGGTGTTCAGCAGGTATGCCCTTGAACAGCCCCGCACCTAGAACCAATAAGCAAAGCACCAAAGCACCAAGCAAATTACCTGTAAATACGATGCTCCAGTTCTTAAGTGTATCCTTCACGGTTGTTTTACCTGCTAATGTACTCATCGTAAAAAACATATTATTACCCGTAAATAGCTCTGAACCTGCAAAAATGACTAAGGTGAGTGCAATTCCAAATGATCCCCCCATAACGAGGGACTGAAAAGGTGACTTCATTGCGGCTAATGGGGCACCTAATGTGAAAATTAGGATAATCCCAATTCCCACATAGGCACCCGCTAATACAGCAGCAATTGTATAGCGAAGTACACTTTCGTTCATCTTTTCTTTTTTCTTAACCGCCGACTCTACTATGGTCTCTACACTTGGTGTATACATGCGGATTACCTCCTGCATTTGTCCGAAATGACTTTCGTTATTTGTTATTAACAAGAGATGGATTGTTATCATAAAAGCCAATTTGAACAACTTCGTTTTTCACAATAACAGGATATGTCGCGACTTGCCCTGTATCTGGTGCTTGCACGGCTCCACTCGTTAGATCAATCTTCCAGTCATGTAAGGGATCGTAGATATAATGTCCAGATACGATCGCTTCGGCCAAAGGCCCTCCCTTAGGATGGGGCGATTTGTTCGCCAGAGCGTATACATTCCCATCCGAAGTGCGAAATACAGCAATCTCCTGATCCTCAATGATCACAACTCGACCCACTTGTGCTAAACACTCCTCAAGCGGACCAATAGAATAATAATTAGTTGTCATTTCCATTTGAACTCTCTCCTTTCCATTGAACATACTCATGGTTTATTCCACTAAAATTGCAGATTTATTATCTTCATACAGAGCTTTGCGTGTTTTGTCATCATTAAGCATTTTTTTCCATGGATCTTCCACCTGTTGCAGAGCAATTTCAATTCGATGAACGAGTTCTTTACGGTTATCTGGACTATCCAATATTGCAGATTGAATCTGTTTAAGGCCTATCCGTTCTACCCATTCCGAAGTTCTCTCCAAATATTTGCCGGTTTCACGATAATACTGCATAATGGCTCCACAAATCTCAATCAATTCTTCATCACTTTTAACCTTACAGAAGCTATCTGCAATACGAGACTTAATCCCTCCATTACCTCCAATAAAGATTTCCCATCCTCCATCATTTCCGACGATACCGATATCCTTGGTACATGCTTCTGCACAGTTTCGCGGGCAACCATTCACAGCATATTTAAATTTAGCAGGTAAATCGAGACGCTCAAATTTACGTTCTAAAAGTTCTCCCATAGACATGGAATCTTGTGTGCCGAATCGACAGAATTGGGATCCTACACATGTTTTGACCGTACGCAGCGATTTAGCATAAGCATAACCTGAAGGCATATCAAGTTCTTCCCATACTTTAGGTAAGTCTTCCTTCTTAACGCCAATCAGAGCCAGCCTCTGTCCACCTGTCACTTTAATGACCTTAACATCATATTTCAAGGATACTTCAGCGATTGTCTTGAGATCTTCCGGTGTCGTAACTCCACCATACATCCGTGGAACAACAGTGTACGTCCCGTCTTTTTGAATATTTGCGTTCATACGTTCGTTAACAAACCGTGATTCTTTCTCGTCTTCATAACTCTCTGGATAAATCATACCCAAGTAGTAGTTGAGTGCTGGACGGCATTTAGAGCAGCCTTCCGCGTTACTCCACCCAAGTACATTCATAACTTCACGTGTCGTTGTCAAACCTTTCGCCGTAATCTCTGCTACTACTTCATCCCTATCGAGCGAAGTACAACTACAAATCCCTTTTTTCGAAGCGATCTTGAAGCCATCCCCAAGGACATACTGCAGTATTTGCTCAACAACTGGTTTACATCCTCCACACGAACGGGTTGCGCCAGTACAAGCTTTAATTTCATCTACTGTCGTTAAACCCTGATCCGTAATAACATCGACAATTGTTTTCTTAGTTACCCCATTACATCCACAAACTATCTCATCATCAGACATTGTTTCTACAGAGGATTTTTTCTTAGCTCCACCACCGCAGCATCCTGTACCCATGACTGTATCATAAATATCATCTGTAATCTCGGATTGTTGCTTAATCAACTTTGCAGATTAGAAGATTCTGTTACATCTCCGAATAAGACAGCTCCGACAATGATATTGTCATGAAGAAGAATTTTCTTATAGGTTCTTTTCCACTCATCTTTAGCAGTAATCACGGTGTGTTCCGGTCCTTCAACAAACTCACCTGCTGAGAATACGTCGACACCAGAAATTTTAAGTTTTGTTGCTACAATAGAACCTTCATATGGTAGAGTGTCTACTCCGCAAATATGCTTAGCCAACACATGACCTTGTTCAAATAACGGGGCTACGAGCCCGTAACATACTCCCCGATGTTGCGTACACTCACCGACAGAATATACACCTTCAAATGAAGTACGCATATAATCATCTACAACAATGCCTTTTCCTACTTCCATACCACTAGCCTTGGCAAGCGCTATGTTTGGTTTAATACCCACCGCCATCACAACAAGCTCCGCATCTAATACACTACCGTCGCTGAAACGTAATCCACTTACCCTCTCCCCCCCAATAAGTTCAGAGGTTTGTTTTCCCATAGCGAATTTAATGCCTTGACGTTCCAATTCCGCTTGTAACATGGACGAAGCGCTGTGATCCAGTTGGCGTTCCATAATATCTTCCATCAAATGGACCACCGTTACATCCATGCCCAAATTCACGAGTCCTTTGGCAGCTTCTAACCCTAACAGTCCACCACCAATGATCGCAGCCTTATTATTTTTCTTAGCAGCATCAATCATTTGGTTACAGTCGCTAATATCTCTAAAACCTACTACACCTTTTTTGTCGCTACCAGGAATCGGTAGAATAAACGGGTTAGATCCTGTAGCAATAATGATCTTATCGTAACATTCCGTCATACCCTTGTCAGTAGTCACTTGCTTACTTCCCGCATCAATATGTGTCACCGTCGTTGTCGTATGCAGCGTAATTCGATTGTCTTTATACCAGTTCCAGTCGTTCAAAACAATATCATCGACCGTCTTGCTACCTTCCAGAACATAAGAGAGCATAATACGATTATAGTTAGGATAGGGTTCACTACCGAATACCGTAATATTAAATGAATCACTTAGTTTCAGAATTTGTTCAACTGTACTTATCCCAGCCATACCATTACCAATCACCAATAGTTTCTCTTTTTTTTGTTCTTGCATGTTAGAATGCCTCCTTCTCTACCTTGCTTAATAAAATAAGAGTAGCATCTTAGAACATATTTATATGTGATTAACATCACATTGTTTTTGAACAGGAGGAGGAAGATGATGTATTCTTTAGTCTTGACTTGCATGCATTTCCGAAGTCTCCTGATTTACGAATCACAAATATCCTAGGCGCTGCATATTTTTAAAAAATGAATGAGGTGTCTTATTTAGTGCTGTTCTTTTTCATCGACTGCCACCTTTATAATATTCATGGTAGTTGAACAGACTCTAGCACATGCGCAATACAAATAAACGCTCATTCCACGATGGAACAAGCGTTATTTTACCCAGAAGATATCGCCATTCAAACTCACAATTTTTTTGTGCAAAAGGGGATGCCCGCAGGCACCCCCGATCTTATCTTGCTCGCTTCCCTACGCGGCTTACTTCATAAGGACACCATTACTGCATGTATGATGACACCCGAAGGAAAGGAGATTCAAACGTTTTCTACTAAAACAGTATTTCTCCTACAGTTAATTGACTGAATTAAAAAGCATGAGTGTACCCAAGTAGCCAAACCGAATTGAACGAGAGTTACGTGAATTAGTTCGTTATCGCCGAAGCATCATTGAAGAACGTGCCAGACAGCATAATCGAATTCAAAAAGTTTGCGGCGGCCAGCCCGATGCCGCTGGTGACTCCGGTAATGATGACTGTTCATCGGCAGCGCTAGTACCTGGACATAATGAGAGCGTTGCATAACGTATTAACTGGTTCTAGGACTGAGCTGCACGGCAAGGATACGTTAGCTTCTCCGTTTTCAGGACTAACCAGGGCACTACCCGAAGTTATTATAGCCGCAATAATTTTCTTCACTTTGACTCCTCCACATTTTTATGTGGTTATTATTCCCTCTTTGATTGTTTAGCATTAAACTGCCTAATTGAAAAAGCAAAATTGTTGGTAAAAATGCTATTTCAAACCTTTGCCAGAAGATAGGACTACCTAACGGCATTAACAAATGTGCCCGTTACATCGGTACATCCCCGCGCTTTTTTCGTTTCAAAAAAATTATAAAACTCAAAAACTGGATGCTTTCCCCAATCTGCGGTTTGCAAATAAAATGCAAGATTTATATAAAAAACACCATTATCTAGGTGGTTAATAGACTAATTAATTCCCATCTAAACTTGCACGACATGTCTCGGGTGTTGTATCTACCTTTATTCGGTCATTATTGTTTTTAACTTCATCAGTTGTATTTAAAACATCTGTTGCTGTTGATCTTGGTATATTCTGATTAAGGTCATTTGTTACACCTATAGATTTTTGGTTGCCCCTTTGAGTCATTTTGTATCACCTCCTACTCTTTGTCGTATGTAGTTATCAAAATAAAAAGACTGCATTCACCCAAGGAGGAAAGGTGATTGGAGTCTTTTTTGAGCTTGCTCCTACATCAAAGGACTAACGTTGAAAACCTTGAAGTTGTTGTTCAGCCATTTGTACTAATCGCTTTGTTATGTTTCCACCAATAGAGCCTGCATCGCGTGTGGCGAGATTTCCATTGTAGCCCTCTGGTTGTAAAGGTATTCCTAATTGTTGAGCGACTTCAAATTTCATTTGATTCAAAGCAGCTTTTGCTTGAGGAACAACTAATGTATTATTGTTTGCCATGGAAAAAATCACTCCTTTTCTTGGTGTATTAGTATCATGTGGAGTGAAAGGAATTCTTATGCATTCATATCCTGAATTTACAACACTCAAAGGGGGACCTCACTGATCGCGCCTTCGGCTGAATGGTCCTTTTTTTCGTTTTTATGTCCTAATCGAAATTCTCCATGTTTGCTACGCGCTACGATACTGGTAATTGAGCGAGTCTTAAATTCTTCATATAAAGTTAACTCGATCGGTTTCTTGTACATCTGCGATAATGCGTGTGTCATATGACTTTCTGCTTACACCTCTTTGAGACCCCGTACAAAAGCGTTCACATTACCTAAGCAACAAGCCCCTTGGGGGTTGTTTACTTCACACCCACATCGCCCCATCTGAACATGAGCTTTGATTTGGTCAGCAGGTTTTTGGTCGGTGCCAACGGCTTGAAGAAGCCGCTCTCTCGTCCAATCAAAGCAGTAACACACAGGCACTTCTGCGCCCTGGTTTTTTTGGTACACTGGCACCTTTAGGTCGTTCTTCACAAACTTTTGCGAATGGTTCCCGCTGAAGTAGACGATAGAGCAAGCAGGGTTAGAACAAAAAACGTAAGAGTTCTCGGGTTCAATGGTTTCTAATGCCGACGCTTTAAGCAGGGACTTGAGCGTTAAGAGTTGCACGTTCTTACCCTTTTCACCGCAGGAAGGACACTCCGTTTTCACAGCTTCTGTATTATTTGCTGGTGCACAGCAATCCATTTGAAATCACTCCCTATGTCTATGAATTAATTATTTGTACTTAAAACCACTCTTTTCCATGTTCACGAATGAATTTAATATCGCTTTGATAATGTTCAAGATGTCCATCATCTATCATCTTTTGAAAAGCAATGTCACCTTCACTGGCTTTTCTTGTAATTGTTTTGCATAACCCTTCTAATCGTAGCAATACCATTCCGAATACTCTTCTTCTATTCCCTCACCATAAGATTCAAAAAACAATCTAACTCTTTGTTTTATACGGTTAGCATGCTGTAATGAATTATAGTAAACTTTCTCACCTGTTTCAGAAAGATAAAATCTACTTAAGGGGACGCAAGTATAAAGAGTATAAGCTATGTCCCAAAGTCTTGGACCAGGTCCAGCAACATCAAAATCAATAATACCTGATGGTCTTTCATGATTAAGAATAATGTTGTATATTGCAAAATCATTATGGCATAGTACCTCAAATTGTTGGGGGGTGTTATCTATCCATTGCCAGCTATCATCAAATGAAAAATCACTCACAGAATCATGATAAAGACGGAGTATTTTCGCTATTTCTATTAAGACATCATCAGACCACACGTATTCTTTTAAAGGATAATTACCAGCTTCTCCTTCAATAAATGATATATCTCTCTTCCTTTTTCATCAATACCTAAAAATTTTGGTGCATAACTGAAACCTTTGTTCTCCAAATGCTTTAATAGCTTATGAATTTTGGGGCTTCTTCGCCAGAGTGAAAGTCTGATTTCTGTTCAATAGAGAAACCGTCAATACTACTAGATAAAATGATTAATAGGGTGGTAATTGACAATTTTGAGCTCAATGAGCAGTAGCGACAATTTAATTGCGGAGATGTTTAAAGTAGCATTAGAACTTGAAGAACCGTGGAAATTAACACATATTGAATACGACGAGAAAGATGAAGCTTGGCATCTATTTATCGATTTTGAACGAGGCTCTTTATTGATTTGTGGATGTGGACACGAAGACGGTACTGTTCGCTACAGAAGGAAAAGGCAAAGATACCCTTACGCGTTTCAAACAACATATACACGATAAAGGCGTTGAAACGGCGCAAATAAAAGAATTCTGCTGCGATATGTCTGCTGCATTTATTTCAGGCATAGCGGAGCAATTCCCCAAAGCAGAAGTAACTTTTGATAAGTTCCATGTCATGATGATGGTGAATGAAGCTGTTAATGATGTGCGTAAAGCCGAGCAGAAAGAGGCACCGCAGCTAAAGCGAGCCAAATATCTTTGGTTGAAAAATGAAACCAATCTGAAGGAAAAGCAGAAAGAAGAACTTCAGGGCCTCAAAGAGGTGCTCCTTTTTTGACAAAGGCTATTTCTTAGCCCTAACAGCATGTTTAGCGTAACGAAAAAGGGAGCATTTGCCGCGGCGGCCTGCTCCCTTGGGTTCAAACATAACTGCCCGTCCCTCGGTTTTAAGGGTTAACCTCACGTAAACTCAGTCATTTGCAGGATTTCATCACCCTGTATTGCTGTGATCGGCGGGAAAGTAAGCTGTATACCCCATGAGAATGCTGTTTAGGTCAGAAAAAAGGCTGCATCTGTATCAGCAGCCTCAATCGAGCTATCGTTCCCTCTGACGAGAACCAAACTTCATCGGATACTTATTTGTCGGGGTACATTGACAGATGACACTATTCTAAGTCATTTCGGGGATGCGGATTAATCGGCGGATATAAGAATTGATTTTCTTTCTTCGGATCATGATCATCAGGGTTTTCGCTTTCATCTGGTATCTCAGCAGCAGTCATAGCCGACATAGCTCCAAAGCTCACGAAGTCTTCGACTTCATCAAACTGGTTGTTTTCAGTCATTGTAAGCCTCCTTAAGGTGGATTTCATTACTAGGCAATTATTCGCCTTATATTTACTTTTTATTCAGGAATTCAAGGAAGCAAAGTCCCCCGTACAGATGGACCGAGGATGACCTATGTTGGCAACGTTTGATGAGCTCTTGTTCTGCGTAACTTAATCAACTTTCCTGTATGAAAGGCTTATAATCTTGTTCATACGATAATTTTGTTTCTTCATACGTTGGAACATCAAACATCTCAACACTTTTATATTCAAATCTAAAAAATCATTTGCAAGTATTCTCACACTTTTCTTAATCCCATCAATGTCCCACGATTTAGATAATTTTGTCCACATATCAATATAAACTGGTCTATAGCCATCTATATTCGTAGGAGCATAATGAGAAACTTGGCGAGAAACATCTTCTGAATCACTTGGGTATATGTAATGATAGTGGATATCTTGGTTTCCACTTATGAATTTTTCAATTTCATCACAATATTCTTTATCATCGTCTATCAAGAAATGGCCGTTTTATCTCTTCATTTGCTGCAAAATTACTTAGTCTACATGAATATCATCATGTTCCAGAATGATTTATGGAGAAGAAATGGTTTGATCTAATGACTCCCAAAGATTTACGTGCGGTAGCGCCATTAATCTATATGGCACATTCCGATTGAACATGAAGGAAAGAATTCCATTGGAAGGTGAACTGGCATGATTGAAAAACGCTTATCCGCAAAAAAGAAAGCCCGGGAGCTGGCAAAGTATCTTCGCGCAGAACGTCCGGACTGTACATGTTAAGGAAAATTGAAGCTAAGTATTCGATTATTTTCGACTTGGGATGTTTTCTTACTCAAAACCGGCCAATGACGAGCCGCTCGGCAAATTGCAGTACTAATGTAATCAAGGTCCCAGCTCTCATCCTTTAACTGCTCCAGCTGTAATCCCCTGAATAATATATCGCTGCATGAATAAGAAAAATATAATAACCGGCACGATCGCCATAGTCAAGGCTGCCATCGCCAAGTGCCACTCATTCGTATATTGCCCGAAATAGACAGAAGCCGCGAGCGGAATGGTTTTGTTTTTCGGGGAACTCAGCGTTATTAAAGGCAGCAGAAAGTCATTCCATATCCAAAGTGAATGCAGGATTGAAATTGTCGTTGTAATCGGTTTTAAGAGCGGCATCAAAATTCGAAAAAAAACACCGAACGTTCCACTGCCGTCGATATGAGCCGCTTCCTCCAACTCGCGTGGAATGCCTTTGATAAACCCGTGATACAAAAATAAGGCAAGAGGAATGCCAAATCCCCAATACATCACGATAATGCCATATAGCGAGTCCATAAGATGGAAATCTTTGGCCACCTTGACAAGCGGCACCATCATCGTTTGAAACGGAATGACTAGAGAAGACAAGATTGCTAAAAATATGGCGTTGCTAACCCATCCCGGCCTTCGAACCAATTGGTATGCTGCTGTGGAACTAATCAGCAGAATCCCTCCGACACCGGCTACCGTAACAATAAGGGAGTTGATAAATACACCAGAAAAGTTGATCTGATTCCAAACAACAGCAAAGTTGATGAATTGGAACTTACCGGGCAGGGCAGAGGTTGATGTTGCGACCTCTTGATACGTTTTGAGACCGTTAATAATGGTCATGTATATCGGATATATGAACAATAACGCCAGCAAGATCAAGAGCAGTTCGAGCGTATGTTTTCCCGCTTGATAACGAGTCTTCATTACATCTCCACCTCCCTGCGCTTCATGATCGCTACCTGTACCATTGTCACGCCAGCCAGCAGCAAGAAAAATATAACGGCTTTCGCTGAAGCGTAAGTAAACAAATTTTTCGAAAAGGCATCCAAATAAATATGAAGCGCGAGCGATTCCGTCGAACCAAAAGGGCCGCCGCGAGTCAATGCAAAATTGAGGTCAAACGCCTTGAATCCGTTAGAGATAGCAAGAAACAAGTTGATCGTCATCGCAGGCCGGATGAGGGGAAGCACCACATGCCAGAGACGCTCCAAGCGCCCGGCTCCGTCGATTTCCGCAGCTTCCAAAATATCTGAAGGCACGCCTTGAAGCGCCGCTAAATAGATGATCATAAAATAACCCACGGAATGCCATACAGTTACAATGATCAAGGACCAAAAAGCATGAGTTGGCAGACTAAGCCAGTTTTGTTCCAGTAGCGGCCATCCCAGTGCTTTCCCGATCTCGGGTAACAATTGAGAGATAATAAACTGCCATATAAAACCAATAATGACCGGGCCGATTACATACGGAAGAAAAAATGCCGTTCTCAGCAAATTTCGTGTTTTTAAAGACATGTTCAGCACGAATGCGAGCAGAAAACCGAGTACATTAAGCAAAACAGTTGAAATCAGAACGTATTTAATCGTATAGAGAAATGATTGAAAAAACGCCATATCGTGCAGGATGTTACCGTAATTTCTCCAACCAACCCATTTTATGTTGCTGCTGATCCCGTTCCAATCCTGAAACGAAAATAGAATGGCTCGTAGGAAAGGAACCAGTACAATTAATACGAAGAACAGGATCGCTGGAGCTACAAAAATCATGTAAGTCAAAGTTTTTCGCGCAGTCGTTGACATGAATGCAACCCTTTCTCGATAATAAACAACAATGATAGATCACGATCCCCGACCTCGGGGTTCGTGCATCCTTGTATGTCATTTTTATTTTTTCAATCGATCGTTCCAAATTTTTTGGATTTCAGCAATGGCTTGATCCTTTTTCATCTGCCCGCCGACATATGCTTGCAGTGGTTTAGCGAATTCCTGATTTGAGCCGGACGGCCACAGGGTGTGGGCCCATGGAATCGTATTGTTTTTCTCGACATAGGCGCTAAGGTCGGTCGCAAGAGGTCCGAGTTCCGGAGATGTTTTCAGATCTGTGAATGCCGGTATGAATTTAAAGGAATTCACCAAATATTTCTGGCCGTTTTTGTGAAGCCAAGTCAGAAACTTTTTCGCTTCTTCCACATTTTTTGAGTTTTTATTGATGACATAGTAGCCCGGAACGCCAACAGGCAACCTCGTGTCAGCCGCATTGTCGTTCAATGGAATAGCGAACATGCCCATTTTGATGTCTTTATTGATCTTAAGGATTGAGTCAATCGTCCATACGCCCTGCTGCATCATGGCCGTTTTGCCGGAAGCAAACTCGGAAACTTGGTTGTCGTAACTTACGCCAATGGATTGCGGGCCCTTGCCGTACTTCACTGTCATGTCGAGGACATCGAAGAACCCGTTCATGTTCGCAAGATCGCTCACCTTAGCTTCACCTTTATTGATCTTCTCGATATTGGCTATTGAATCTTTCTCATAGCCGAAAGGCAGATTCAACAGATGCTGCCCAAGTACCCACCATTCCTTATAACCTTCGGAATAGGACGTAATGCCGGCTGCCTTGAGCTTTTCATTGACCTGTTTTAGCTCAGAAAGGGTAACCGGCACTTTATCGATACCAGCTTTGGTAAACAAATCTTTGTTGTAAATAAATCCATAGCCTTCAAACGCAAACGGGAAACCAAGTTTCTTCCCATTCACCGTCATACCTGGAACAGCCGAAGGGGATACTTGGCTCATCCAAGGTTCGTTTGATAAATCGACCAGCCTATCGGACCAATCTGCCGTATCCGTAAATGCTTTGGTTGCAAAAATATCCGGCTCGTTTCCTGATGCAAAGCGAGTCTTGATCAATGTTTCATAATCGCGCGTAACCACAGCTTCAACATTTACGTTAGGATTTTCCTTCATGTAATCAGTAGCCATAGCCATTACACTATCAGTGATTTCTGCCTTAAACTGCATCAGCTTCAAGGTCACCTTTTTTCCGTCGGCCCCTGAGCCGGATCCCCCTCCGGTCGCGCTTTGCGATTTGGGTGCTTCCGTTCCGCCGGCGCAGCCTGCCAAAGTCGTGGTGATTAGTGCGGCACAAGTCATCATCGAAAACAATTTTTTCATGTTGTGATAGTCCCCCTTTATTTTGAAGTATTCGTGTTGCTATGCTCATTTTATAGGAGAAATTGCTCCTAGGGCAGGGAACAAAGAAACTAAAAAGGGGAGTTTATGAATCTCTACTTTGTTTCCGGAATTGCAGAGGTGATGTACCTATTTTTTTTCTAAATACCTTGCTGAAGTAGTTTTCATCTACATATCCAATGTCTTCAGCAATTACAGAGATCTGTTTATTCGTATGCTTCAGCAGTGATTTAGCCTTGTCCATCCGCAATTGTGTCAAATAGCTCATCAATGTATTGCCATAAGTATCCTTAAATTTCTTATTCATATATTGGGGGCTGAAATTAAAGCGCTCAGCCAGACTGGATAACGATAGATCCTTATCAAAATGCTCTTCGATATAATCCCGAATCGCTTCAATCCCAATATTTCCAACATGATTGCCTTGCTCACCCCTAACAATATTCTGCCACCTTGCAATTAGCGCAGTCTGCCATTCATCCAGATCGCTGATCCAAAGCGGCATGAGCATATCTGCAGCCTCTTTGCCGGATCGCTCCCTGTTCGCCCGCTCCAGTAGTAAATTAGCCTCTACTGTGCATGCCTGCAAATCCTTAAGACGCAAGGTTCCCCGCTCGCGCAGCTTTTGTGTAAAGGAGCGAATAATGTCTTCCGCATAGAAGATGTTGCCACCCCGCAAGGCCATTTGTAGAAGAAACTCCTGCTCCTTGAGTCTTGGCAGTTCAACGGAAATCGAAGAAGGATGCTGTTCCTTGCTACCATCAGACGGATAGATACTGCACTGAAGCAAGGATGCCGCTGCCTCACCTATCGAAGTTGTTAGCTTCTCAATGCTTGCCGGATGATCACTGACGCCGACCAACACATGAATTCCCAATGTTTCCCGCCAAGCTGCTGCCACTTTGTCCATTAACAAACGATGTTCGCGTACTGTCTGGAGCGGCTCAGGCAATGCTGTGATGAGTAGCCATTGATAATCATCGACTCGGCATAGATAATAGGATCCGTATGGCTTAATCATTTCATGGGCAATATTATTTACTGCAAAAATGAACAACTCAGCATCTCCTTGAAAACGACGGTTCAAGAGCTCCTTCCGATTTCTTGGAAGCACTAACGCCAAAAGTAGCCGGTGATCCGGCAGGCCGATTCTGTTGAAAAGCTCATTCAGCCCTTCATGATAGGTTATTTCCCCTTTTATATAGTCTGCCAATTTCTGCTCGTCGATTAGGGCATCCGCACGGCTAAGACGGAAATTCGTTTCCCGCTGTTCACACCGATTCTCCTCCCGCTCAGTCCAAGCCGCCATAGCCCGCTTAAGAGCTTGTTCCACATCGCGTTTGGCAAACGGTTTAAGAATATAGTCCACACCATTGGCTTTGATGGCTGCGCGGGTATACTGAAAATCGTCATGCCCGCTGATGACAATAATTTGCGTTTCCTTATTCCATTCGCGAATGTGGCCTAACAATTCAATTCCGTTCATTCCGGGCATTTTCATATCGCAAAAGATAACGACGGGCTTATGACGGCGAATGATCTCAAGCGCCTCATGTCCATCCTCTGCCTGCAGAAGCTCAGTAATACCGAATTGCTCCCATTCTATCGTCAGCTCTATACCTTCTCTTACGTGCTCTTCATCGTCGACGATCAAAGCTTTCATACTTGTTTACCCTCCGTAATGTTTCCCTCTATGGGGATATATAACGCAATAATGGTAGCCTTATAGGGAGTACTGTTCATTTCCCAGTGAAATCCTGACCCGTAATATAATTGCATCCGGTTTAATACGTTAAGAAGCCCTATACCGCCTTGCTCCAGTCCGTTAACATTCCGACTTTCATATTCCAAGCGAATAGCGGATAACGTTTCTTCGTCCATCCCTTTTCCTGTATCCATAACTCTGATAATAAGTTCGGTTTTCAGTTCAATGCTAATGTGAATGGTACCGGAGCCATTTCCATTCTCAATACCATGAACAATGCTATTCTCTACAAGAGGCTGCAGCATCATCTTCGGAACGGGGATATCGAGGCTACTATCCGTACAAGAAAGCATGTACGATAGTTTATTTTTAAATCTTCCGGTTTGTAAAGATAAATAATGTTCAATATGTCCGATCTCTTTATACAGCGGAACGACCTCCGTTTTAAAATCCATGCTATAACGAAGAATAGCCCCTAGAGCTGCTATTTTTTCACTAATTTCCGGCACACGATGCCGAAGAGCCAGCGTTCCGATCGATTGCAGCGCATTATACAAAAAATGTGGATTTATCTGGGCTTGAAGCATTTTCAATTTGGCTGTCGATAACTCAAGACGATTACGGTACTCCTTGTTAATCAACTCGTCCAACTTTCCCACCATATGACCAAACCGCATTTCCAAAACGCCGATTTCATCCATTCGTCCAGTAACCTTTCGAGCTAAATGGAAATTTCCTGATTCTACTTGTGCCATATTGCGAATTAGCCGCTTGAGCGGATTAATCGCACGCACCGCCAAGACAGAGGCAACCAAGGCGACAATACCGAGGGAGGTGACCTGAACCCACAATGAGAATTGTAGCGTTCGATTCGCCGATTCATTAATGACTGTGTCCGGAACAAATTTAACTAAAGTTAAAGGCAGATTTAGATATTGGTCTTTAACGGAAATGTATACGCCTGCTTGTCCGTTCATCGATCCTGTGGTCGCATGAATCCCATCGGAACGCGGGATAACAGAAGCGCCTTCCCTACTGGTTTTTCCTGCTTCCATGGATGTATAGAGCAGCTTCGAATCGTTGTGCAGGTACAAAAATACTGCTTCCCCATTCGATGAATCGGATAAAGGTTTAATCAACTTTTCCAGTTCTTTTTGTCCAATATAAAGTGAAACAAACCCCAACACATCTTCTCTCGGGTAATCAACTATCTGTTTATGCATGACAAGCAGATGTTCTCGTTCCGTGGCAATAACCTCGTAGCTTCTTTCATCTATCGTTTCCCGCAAAAGTGGTGTCGCTGCCCCAACATAAGGAAACGCGTTGCCTAACTGAGTATTGTCAAAATGGGTGAATGTTTGCCCCGTAAAGACACTGATAAACTGAACGGCACGAAAGTCCGTTCGATTGTGGTATAGGTTAGCCACTTGGTCAGTAATGTACAACATTTCGCTCGGTGTCGATTCCTTTGACCTGAGGTAACCCATTAGAGTCGCATCAAAATAAAAGGAAACGGAAAGCCTGTTCAATTCATCGAAGTAACGTTTTACATTGCTCATTGCGATGTCCATCGTTTTTTGGTTCAGTTCAATAAATTGCGCTTCAACGGAGCGAGATGTCGATTGGTATGTAATAAGGTTTGACAAGGAAAAAGGAAGAACGACAGCCAACAGTAACCCGAGTAGAAGTTTCGCCAGCAAATTTCTTTTTAGCCACATACGAATAATTCCCCTTTAATCATAATTGTGCTTTTTGCCGATTATACAGTTCAACCGTTGAAAGGACAGACGAATGATTGCATTCGGCCTGTCCTTTCCTAATCATATGCATGCACGCGATTCCCTTCAACGTCTTATCAGCAGTCAGAAACGATTTGAAACCAAGCAGGATTTGTAATTTTCTTTATTAATCGGTGATCTTGCTCCACAATGTTGTTAAGATACTTAGTCTTTCGGATTAAGGTTTCTTTTGATAGGGATTTTTCATTCGTTAATTGCTGTAACGAGGTTGGATACGCAGGGTTCTTATCAACTGTAATTACGAGCGGTGATTTACTATGAGGCGAAGATATTGTCAAATACCATCTAACAGTTAACAAGATAAGTTCATCTCCGTAATGTTTCCATTTGAACAAGTTCATTATCGATTCCATTTTAATTTGCCACTACCTATTTTTCAGTACAGCCAATAATACCATGGGAATTGTTTTGCACCACAGCCCTCCAGTATCTCCGCCTGCCCTTTACGGCGTTACTTAATCCCACGAGAGCAAAAAGATAAGAGGGAGCGCAGCTTGTGCACCTCCCCCTCAATCCACTTTATTATTGAATAATTATGTTAGCGATAGTTTTTGAGAATGAACAAATATTTCCCACCCATGCATCTTCCCTTGTAGATCGGCGATAAGCGGTTCGAATTATTCTTAATTTCTCTTATGAAACTGTGTGCCATATGGAATTTGGACATTCCATTCTATTTCATCATATTTATTAATGATGAAATAGAATGGATTGAAAGCCGCGGCGTAATCTTACTGCTTTGCAGCGTAACTCTTTTTGGAATATTGACTTCCTTATTCAAAATCTTCATCGCATATTTGATGGCATCTTTTCCCCCTGTTGGATATGTAAACGTTCCTGCTAAGATACCGTTATTCACCAATTGAATGCCCCCCTCCGCCCCTGGTAAACCATCGATTCCAACGAATTGTATATGCTTTATTCTCAACTTGGTTGCAGCAAGGTAAGCTCCTAAAGCCATATCATCATTATGCGCGAATATAACATCAATTTGAGGATAAGTAACAAATCGCTGCTTTAATTGATCCTCTGATTTATCTCTTAACCAATCAGCAACTATTGTATCGATCAGGTGTATATTCGGGTGTTGGGAAATAACTTGGAGAAAGCCTCTGCTTCTTCCAATAACCGGAGGGGAATCTGACAGCCCTTGAACTTCAACGACATTCCCCTTTTTTCCTCCGAGTAAATCGACGACAAAATCCCCTGCTTGTTTGCCGATCATTTCATTATCCGGTCCAATGTACAAGGTATGATTGAAATCCGGATCATCGCGATCCAACACAATGACTGGTATCGATTTGAATGCCTTATTGACGATAGGTGCCAATAACTTCACCTCATTGGGTGAAATGATGAGTAGATCAATCCCTTGTTTCATGAGTCGCTCTACGTCTTTCACCTGCTTCTCACTATTCTGTGCTGCATCAGCAAAAATGACTTTAACATCTTTATAATTTTGAATTTCAGCCTTTATTTCCCGATTCATTTCAATTCTCCATGGCTCAACCAAATTGGCTTGTGACATACCTATCAAAAACTTGGTTGGCCCAGGAACATGCTGTGAATGACTTGAACAGCTTGTCAATACTGTTCCAAGAACTACATAGCAGATCGCTAACAGCCATCTCATTTTTAGTGGGAGGAAAGACAATTTAACTAACGCCCCCTTTGCGGTATTCCGTCGGAGAAACACCCATGATTTTCTTGAAAGCTGTACTGAAATAGTGCTGAGTCGAGTACCCCACTTTTTCGGCAACTTCATACATTTTGCAAGCAGGATCACTCATCAATTGTATAGCTCTATTGATCCTTACTCTCGTCAAATAATCAATAAACGAAGCGCCAAGCTCCTGTCTTAAAAGTCGACTGAGATAGGCTGGACTAATCTGAAATTGCTCTGCAAGAACTTGTAAGGAAAAGGTTTCAATCTGGTAATGAGAATCAATGAATTTTTTACTTAAAGCTACAATGGGAGACCAATGTTCCTCCCTCATGATCTCCTGTAAGAGCTCTTGATAGATGCTTGGAACATCCAAAAGAGATCCTTTCACTCTTTGCTGAACTACATGCACCACACACTTTAAATAGTGATCTATATCCTTAATCACCTGCTGAGCCAGTTCCTCAAATTGAACGCTATTATTTATCGGCAGGATGCCAATTAGATAGTCATTAGCGTCTCGAAATAAGAAGGCTTGATTGCCAGCTTGCACACTCTCTTCCGTTACATTTTGCACGGCAAACAACAGTAATTGACGGTTCCATTCTCTATATCCTTGAGCAATCGATAATCGATCGGTAACTTTTATCATCAAAATGCCGACCTGATTTGACAAATCTATTTCAAAAAAATTTAGCTGTTCCTCCACTTCGATTTCAGAAAGCTGTCCGTTTATCCATTCGTTCAGGAATCGATCTCGAATAGAAGTGAAGTTTTTCTTTAGATGGTTATTCGCCCAATTCATATATTTACTTTGTAAACTGAATTGATCCAATTGCTTTTTAGCCCGCCTCACAACCGCACCTAAGTCTTCCTGGTTGACCGGTTTTAACAGATAATCGAAAACATTTAGTTTCAAGGCTTGCTGCGCAAAAGTAAACTCATCGTGACCCGTAATGAGAATCATGATGCAATTGGGATACATCCTGCTTACTTTCTCAGCAACTTCTAAACCCGTCATGATTGGAATACATATATCGATGAAAAGAAGATCGGGTAGAAGCTCTTGTACCAATTCGAGAGCCATTTCCCCGTCCTCTGCTTCACCTACAATCTCCATATGTAGCGCTTCCCAATCGAGCAAATGGCGGATTTTCCGCGAATTTTGGGTTCATCGTCAACTATTAAAATCTTAATCATTCCCAGACCACCTACTTTTCCAAAAGTGGATGCCTTACCTCGACTATAGTTCCTATCTGATATTCGCTTTGAATTGCAAGACCGTAACCGCTTCCATAATTCAGCTTAATTCTTTCATTCACATTATAAAGGCCAAAACCTTTTAACTCATTTGAGCCTTTTTCGGTATTTCCCAACATTCCGCTAAGTTCCTGCAGCTTCTCGGATAACAGCCCAATGCCATTGTCTGCAACGCTAAATACCAACATATCGTTAATTTTTTTAGCACGAACGGTCACCTTTCCGACACCTCGTCTTGCTTTAATACCATGATAAATGGCATTTTCAACTAATGGCTGCAGGGTTAATTTCAGCACCAAGTATTGATCTAAACCTTCGTCACAATCAATTTCAAACTCTAACTTATCTTCGTACCGAATCTTCTGGATAATTAAATAACTTCTCACATGCTCAATTTCGTCACGAACCGAAAGTGTTTCTTTCCCTTTACTAAGACCGATTCGAAAGAAATTCGTTAAAGCATCGATCATCTCAACTAAATCCTTAGCACCGCGTTCATGCGCCATCCATTGTATGGCATCCAATGTATTATATAAAAAATGAGGCTTAATCTGGGCTTGCAAAATCTTGATTTCCGCTTCTCTTTTCCCTTGTTGTTCTTTATATACCAATTCGATCAAGTTTCGAATTTCTTTCAGCATATTATTGAAGCCATTTCCAACTTGGCCGATTTCATCATAATATGTATGATCAAAATGGACATTCAAATCTCCACTTTCCACTTTTTTCATTATATTTTTTAATTTATTCATTGGACTGGCAATGGATGAGGTATAGAAGATAGCCACGATCACAGCAATTATCATGGTCACACACGCAATTAATAATGTGTAAATACGTATGCTCGTTGCTTCCTTAAAAATCTCATTGACCGAAAACACCCCAATAACTTTCCACTTTGTAAAGTCTGATTTCGTATACATAATTTGATAGAGATTGTTATTAATCCGCTGGACCATTTGAGTGTTTAAACTGTCTTCCAACCATTTCGCGTTGATTCGGTATACAACAGGATTATCCGGCGAATACACAATTTCGCCAGCTTCGTCCATGATCGCGATAAAGCCTGTTTTACCTAGTGTTATTTTTTGAATCATTTTTTCGATCGTATCCAGTTTGAAATCAATTGCAATGACACCCAAGAGTTCATTGGTTTTCGTATCCTTTATTGCTTTAAGTACAGATAATACTTCATCTGCGCTGACATCATGACCTGAGGAAATATTTCTACCAATTGGCCTGCTGATGAGAAGCAAGTTACCGTCGTGAGAAACAGCTCGCTTATACCATTCTTCTTGAGTCAACGGATCACGAGAGATCCTGTATTGCTCGTTGCTAATATACAGATCATTCTTATTTACAACGAGAATGCCCGCTATTTCCGGATGAACGTCCGTGTACGTTCTTAGCAATCTTCTTACATCCGTTTCAGTGCTGACGCGATTGGAGTCAAGCGTAGTTCGAATTTGAAAAAATTGATGAATACTTGGATCTTCGGAAATATAATGTGTGATGTGATCCATATCGCTCATATAGAACTCTACATTTTTCTGAATTTGCTCAATGATTTCTTGAGCATGAAGATTGGTTTCCCGTTCGATAGAACCGGTGTAGATAAAATCGCTCAGTAAGCCAATAGTCAGAAAAGGCAGTAAAATAAGCGATAGAAAATAGATCAATAATTTGAAGCGAATACCCTTGCGTTGGAAAGCACTAAGCCACGAAACCAATCCAAGCACCTGCTTTCAAAAGCACATGATCCCAACGGCAAGATTACCGTTAGGATTATGTGTCTAAAAATTATGCAATTGTTTATTGGCCGCCATACTTTTTCAACATAGCCTCAGCATTATCTTTGTTGATTTCTTCTGTCCCCAGTACGATTTGCTTCTCTAATTTAACTCCATCCACGAGCAGCTTGTGTGCGTTGTCAATCGCCTCTTGACCGCCAGTAGGATACACGTACGTAGCATTCAGCCTGCCTGCGATAATACTTTTAATGCTGCCATCGGGCGTTGGAAGCCCATCGGCGCCAATGAATAACATCTCTTTATCTCGGCCTGCATTCTTAACAGCTGTGTAAGCGCCTTCAGCCATAGGATCGTTGTGTCCAAAAACGATATCAATCTTCTTATTTGCCTGCAAAATACCCTCCATCACACTAATGGCCTTGTCTCTTAACCAGTCGGCATTTTGTGCGGCGATAACCTTGATATTCGGGTTGCTTTTGATGCCTTCCATGAACCCATCATGTCTTTCTTTTTGCCCCGATGTACCTTCCAACCCCTTGATCTCGACAACGTTACCGCCTTTATCTCCTAATGTTTTCGCCACCCATGTCCCAATCCCTTTACCAATCACCACATTGTCAGCGCCAATATGTTGAGTAAAAGCATCTCCTTCAACACGGCGGTCCAATGTGATAACAGGAATTCCAGAGTCGTAGGCTTTTTTCACCACAGCTGTTAAAGGCTTAGCTTCGTTCGGAGAAATAATTAATAAATCCACTTTCTGTTGAATAAAGTTTTCAACGTCTGCGATTTGCTTACTATTATCTTGTGCCGCATCGGCAAAAACGACTTTAAAATCCGGATATTTCTTGGCAGCTTCTGCGATTTGCGCATTCATCGTCACACGCCAAGGCTCTCCAAGGTTCGCCTGTGACATACCAATCAGAAAGCTGCTCTTCTTCGGTTTCGGTGCATTAGTGGCAGTTGCTTCCACCTTCGCAGTCGCAGCTGGAGCGACAGATACTGCCCCATCCTTTGAAGTAGTCGTAGTAGAACTGCTGCAAGCTGTTAATAGAGTTGGAACCAATAGAAATGTAGTTAGTACCAAAGTTTGAAATTTTTTCATTTTCATTTACCTTCCCTCTTTGTTTAATTTTATGATTTTTGTTTCTGTAAAACCATTGCAATAATGATGATAAGCCCTTTAACGACTAATTGGAGATTCGTATTCACGTTCTTGAGACCTAGCATATTATCAAGGACGCCAAGGATTAATGCGCCGATAATAGTGCCTATGACTGTTCCTTTGCCACCTGCAAGACTTGTGCCGCCAATGGCTACAGCTGCGATTGCATTTAACTCATACCCGATCCCATCGTTCGGACTCCCTTGGCTCACCTGTGCGGCATGAACAGTACCCGCAATGGCAGATAGAACACCTGCAATCACATATATCATAATCTTGATACGATTGATATTAATGCCGGAAAGATGCGCTGCAGTTGCATTACCGCCTATTGCATACACATGCCGACCGAATTTGGTAAACTTCAGCATAATGATAAAAATGACACCCAAGATAAGAAAACATAGAGCTGGAACCGGAATACCGCCAACACGTTCCCCGAATATGCTAAAGGAATTCGGTGCAGAACCTTCTCCTGTGCCATAAGCAATCGGAATTCCGATGCCCCCTGACCAAAACCGGGCAAGTCCGCGAGCGATACTCATGGATGCTAGTGTAACAATAAATGCTTGAATACCTAGCTTTGTACTCACGATCCCATTAAAAGCACCGAATGCCGCCCCCAGCGCAAGTACAATCATGATCGTCTCCAACATCCCCATCGAATGATTCATCATCAAATCCGCTGCCGCTGTTGCGGTTAAACCGAGAATCGCTCCAACAGATAAATCGATACCGCCAATCAAAATAACCAACGTCATACCAATGGCCATGATGCCATTTTCGGATATGGATCGAACAACATTTGCAAGATTCGTCGGCGCTAGAAACAAATTTTCACCGTCGCGTGTACAAATGATAGACGCTACAGCAAAGACCAGAGCAAGACCAAATAAGCTTTGAAATCGAATAATAGTGCTAAGAATTCGTATTTTCTTCAACCGTTGTTTTGACTTTCCTACATCTATTTTTGAAAGTGATTTCAATACTGCCATCATTATTCCGCCTCACTATCTGTTGCCGCTTTCAGCAACTTCTCTTCTGTCGCTTCGTGTTTCAAAAATTCACCCGTGATCCGACCTTCACAAATCGTTAAAATACGATCGGACAAACCCAGTATTTCGGGCATATCGGATGAGACTAGGAGAATCCCTAATCCACTCATGGCCAATTGATGAATCACCTGATAGATTTCCGCTTTTGCATTGACATCAATGCCACGGGTCGGTTCATCCAGTAATAAGATTGCAGGATTGGAAAGCAGCCATTTCCCAATAATGACTTTTTGCTGATTCCCGCCACTTAAATTCTGTGTGAGCGTTGCATAACTGGGGGCTTTTATTTTCAAGGTCTGAATTTGCTCATTCCAATGTCTCTTCTCAACCTTCTTTCGCATAAAGAATAATGTGCTGAATTTGTTAAGCAGAGGTAGTGACATATTCTCACCGATTGATCTCGTAAGAACGAGGCCCTGTGCTTTACGATCCTCAGTCACGAAACCAATGCCACATTCGATCGCTTCTTTGGGATGATGGATCTCCACAAGTTGATTTCGTATATAAATATGGCCAGTGTGATTCCCTTGGTGAACCCCATAGAGACACTCAAGGAGTTCCGATCTCCCTGATCCCAAGAGCCCTGAAATGCCTAATATCTCTCCTTCATGAAGGGAAAACGACACCTCCTTCAGCTTTCTTTTGCCGAGGGTCTCAGAAGGGGCGTACCACAGATTTTCTACGCGAAGCACCTCCTTACTCGTCTGTTTATCCCGGTAAGGGAAAAGCTCGTTGAACGTTCTGCCCACCATCATTTTGACTAGTTCATCGTGGCTAGTTTCTGAGGTTTTCACCGAACCAACCAGCATGCCGTCTCTCAGTACTACGACTCTCTTCGAAAGCTTGAAGATCTCTTCCATCCTGTGTGTGATGTAAATAATCGAGACACCTTCCATGGACAACTGTTGAACCACCTGAAATAGCTTCTCGGTTTCATTCTTGCTTAAGGCTGTTGTTGGTTCGTCCATAATTAATATTTTTGCATCCAGCGAAAGTGCCTTAGCTATTTCCACCAACTGCTGTTCGCCGATCCGCAATTGCTTTACTAGCTGATTAGGCTCCACGTGAACACCTAAAATGTTCAAATATTGCGTTGCGCGCGCATTCATTAATTTGTAATCAATGAAGCCGAGACTCGTTCGCTTCTCCCTGCCTAGAAAAATGTTCTCCGCCACAGTCAATTCAGGAATAAGCTGAAGCTCCTGATGAATTTTCACGACGCCCTGCTTCCGTGCGTCATTAGGTGTGTGAATGTTAACATATTGATTCTTAATCCTGATTTCTCCATCATAAGAAGGGATCGCCCCGCTTAAAATGTCCATTAATGTAGATTTACCGGCACCATTTTCCCCCAAAAGAGCCATGATTTCACCTTGATAGAGTTCTACGTCCACCTTACTTAAAGCATGTACCGTTCCAAATGATTTGCTGATTTGATTCATTTGCAAAATGGTTTCTCTCTGCATCCTGTTCTCACCTCTAAACTTTTCTCTAATAAAAATATACCATCTCCTATTATTGGTGTATTTAGAAAAAACCGCTAAAATTTATACTTTTCTTAAAAAGAAAAACGCTAGAATTTATCCACTTCATATCGAACCCCACGTGAATTTTCGTTATTAAAATCAGGGCAGAGGAATCAGCATCTCTCTGCCCCCTGCCCGTCATCAGTTTACTGTAAAATTTGCAAAGCAATCATCACCAGGTCAGCCAAATCAATGATGAAGTCGCCATTTACGTCCGCTGACTTGATTAAATCCCAATCCTCACTGTCTTTCGTTTTACCGTAATTAGCAGCTACCATAGCCAAATCGCCAATACTAATTTTGCCGTCACCGTTTATGTCCCCAGACATTGGGATAATGACGGATACCGTAAAGTCATGCAGAGCAGCATTCAACTCAGCAAAAGCTTGATCCACTTGCTGCTGTGTTGCTGCAGAATCGTTCGCTACCGCTCTAGCTCTGTCAATAACTGCTTGCAGTGTCGCTTTGGAGCCTACAGGATATTGACCGATTTGCGTACCTTCCGTTGCCGTATTATGCTTCGTTTGAGCGTCAGCAATCAACGTGTTCAATGCCGTTTTAACAACAGGAGCTTGGGTATTCACAGATGCTGTGAACACTTGCAATGCTGCGGTCAAATCAGCCGCTGCTTGATCCACTTGCTGTTGAGTAGATGCTGTATGATTCGCAACAACTGCAGCTTGATCGATAGCTGCTTGCAGTGTAGCTTTCGATCCTGCCGGATACTGACCGACTTGGTTGCCTTCCTCGGCCGCATCAAGCGTCGTTTGGGCGTCAGTAATTTTACCTGCGAGTGCCGTTTTATCCACAGGGATTAGACTAATCAGTACATTGTGGGAATTACCGGATAAGTGTGTCTCCACACCATCGCCATTTGCAACAGTAACATTTGACAACACAATCGCCGTGGTTGCTGACGCAGTCACCGATTTAGCTTTCCAGTGCAGTGTCAACAAATCCCCGTTAGGATTCGCAGCGTTTGCTCCTGTAATTGCCGCAATGAATCGGATTTGGCCCGGCTTATCAGACTCTTTCAAAATCTGGAAACCGTCCTTCGCAGAATGGGCCGAGATATATTCCAGCTTATCTGGATCATAAGTAAGTGTCAGATCCTGAGCAAATACACTCTGCGTCAAGCCACTTAACCCATAGGTATCGGTAAATGATTGTCCTGCCAGTACAGAACTCGTGCCAGTTAATACCGCCGCCGGGCCCGTAGGAATCTCCGTTTGTCCACTGATTGTAATTTGAACTTCTCCCTGAACGCCGCTAGCGCCATTTGCCGTTGCCACAACTTTGACAGTACCGTCTTTTTGTGCCGTCAACAAACCATCAGCACTAATTGTAGCCAAGTCCGTCTGTTTGTTATCGGCATCGTAAACTGCCCAAGTTACCGACTTGTCGGTTGCTTTTGCAGGTTCAACCGCTGCTGACATTTTCAAAGTGCCTCCTTTTTGAGTAATCGATGTTATGCCGTTCGCCCCAGTCACGGTTACCCTGGTTGCAGCTATACCCGACTGCAGCGTGATCTGATCGCCGGCAGACAAGGTCACGGTTTGCGGCAGTGTTGCAGTGAGTGTCGTTCCATCCAACGCTACTGCTGATCCTTCAACGTTTCGACCGTTTACACTTACCGACCAACCTGTGTTAGACGTATCGGCAGGTACGGAAACCGAGAAGGTTTTCAGATCAAGTGTTCCAGACGCGACGTTAATGCTGTCACTCTGTCCATTGTTATCCCTCTTCTGGTTGAATGTGCCGTATCCGTTCGCAGCTGTAAAGAACGATTTGTGATCATTAGGCTGCCAAGTCGGTGCGAAGCCTATAGCTTGATGCGGAGCATCATAGTTAAAGCCCTGCAGAGCAAGCAGCAGTGACCATGACGACAACGTACGCCCGTACCATTGTCCACATTCGTCATCGCCAAATGGGTTTCCGGTGCCGTCGCCAATTCCACATTCGCCGAAACTCATGTAAGGTTGGTTTCTGAGTCGGCCGTCGTAACGGTTTGACGCAGCATTCACTACATTAAGACCCTCGTCAAGCAGCCCGCGCTGAATCATTGTTGCAGCAGCCGAATACTCGAAGCCCGACATAACCTCGTCGAAATACATAATGCTGTTGGACGGTCTATCGTTGCCCGGCCATGTTGCCATCACCAGTCCAGCGTCATTAGGCTCGACGTAAGTGCGATATTGGTGCGTATAATTGATGAAATTATCATAGAAGTTATTCTTGTAGAGGTTTTTGAGCGCTAAAGTCATATGCGCCGGATCATAAATGTCGCCCAAACCTAATTGTGTGGACCACCACTGGCCAAGCAGCATGTCGATTTCAGAGCCATTCCCGATAAAATTCGTGGCGCCGCTTCCGCCTTGTGACTTTTCATCATAGTACTGGCCGTTCCACAGCATAGTTTCCTGGTTCGTTCTTCCTAAGCTGTAAATACTGTTGTATTTGGCCTCAGCTACTGTGTCACCGGCTGCTTTAGCCAAATGTGCAGACGCGTTTACCGCAGCCAGATACATGGAACCGAGCCATGAATTCATTGTTGGCGAGCCCGCATCGAGAGTAGTTAAAGCTCCACCTTGCAGGATACCGTTTCCGTTAGGATCATGATGGATGATGACGTAATCCATAGCACCCTTAATCTTGGTCCAATACGTGTTCAACCAGCTTGGATCTGATGACTGAAGGTAGTCACGATAAGCAGAAAGCACGACTCCGGTCTGACCATCGAAAGCGAAGGTGTTTTCATTGTAACGAAATGGCAGCAGCCCAGACGCTGTTTCAGCGTTTAACCATTGTTGGTCAAACATCTGACCGAGTTGAGGCCACAGACGAGAATGAGCCTGAGCATAGTGCCATACGTGGTTTGGCATATTGACACAGCATCCGTAACCTTCCCATCCGCCGAAGAAACCATTCTTCGCCCAGAACACTGTAGGCGTGTGAAGCAACGCCGTAGCGGAAGTAAGTCGGTCTAGTACATATTGCGGTATATTCGAGCTGTACAGCGTATTGTGATAGAGCTCAGTTTGAGCCTGTAGGCTGGTTAAGTTGCTTGTCACATACTGATCAACTTCAGATGCGTTATTCCACCAATTCGTGTACTGCATTCCCTCTCCGCCGAAGTTTCTGTCAGGGTTCGTTGGGAAGTACCAGCTCAGAAGGACTTTCACTTGCTTGGTTTCGCCAGGCGCAAGCGTTAGGCTGGACGTCAATGCGCCATCAACTGTAGTTCCAGTCTGCGGGCTGGAGGCACTATTCGCCCCTGTCACACTGCCGCTTGCAAATGCCGTTTGCAGCGCGTCCAGTGTATTCCATGAGGCTGTTCCAGCTGTTTGTGGTCCTAAGACTGACAATGTCATGCTGCCTTTGGTGCCAGTCATCTGCAGATGCGAAGCATTGCTGCCGATTTGCAGCGTATTGCTATTGCTGCCATAACCGCTGAAGTCGCGCTTGTTCGTCCCGCTGATCGAGCTGATTCCATTGAATCCAACCGCATTTTGCTGCGATGCAAGCAGTGACACGTCCACTGTGCTTGTTGATAGATTCGTAAAAGTCATTGTATAGATCGCTGTCGGGATTCCCGAATCCTTCATATTCCCAGGAATCATTGGATTGAAAACTTCCTGGCTAACTTGAACAGGCAATTGATCATCTTGGAAATTGTACTTTCCTAACGGATATTCACCTTGGAAAGTCAACGATTTCATCGGATTAAATGTCCCTACGGCTGTTGTTTGGAGTGCCTTTACAACAGGTTGACCTCCCTTCGACTGAGCACGTACTGCGAAGAAACTGTTCGGCACGATGCCTGTCGTACGATTGCGGAATGTATCATCGCTGTTGAAAATCCACGCCTCGCTGCGCTCCCCCGTACCGAAGTGTCGGATGCCGCCAGCACCAATCGGCCCAACCGGGAATTGAATAGCGGTCAACTGCGTTCCTGAGTACGTGATTGTAGAACCTCGTCCGTAAAGATCTTGAGCCGGACGATGGAAGGCGATATTCGAAGCTGGTGTAGATTCCGATCCGTCGGTTCCTACGGTCGTTATTCGGTAGTAATAGGCTGTGTTAGCCTGACCGGTACTGTCATGATAAGAAGTTGCCGTTAAAACGTTGTCATTCAGTTTGATAAAACCATTTTGTGAATCGGTTGATCTATACACGTTGTATCCAGCAACCTGTGACTCTATGACTGGCTGCCATGTGAGATCATTTGAAGTGTCGCCAACAGTGATATTCAAAGCTTTTGGCATAGCCGGAATATTCACCCATATGTCGTCTAACGTCACGTGACCCCAACTGCTGTTGGAATTGTCAAACATCTTGAAGAAAATCTTTTGACCGAGATACGCCGACAAATCCAGCGAGCGAAGTTGCATAGTCTCAGCGTTAGCGCCTTGCATCTTGCCAACTTCACGGCAGCTGTTAGCTTGCGACGTGTCTACCGTACAAGCCGCTACGTATGTGTTGGTCCCGTTCCCACCGCCTACTAGCATCGAGACCGTTGGACGCGTAAGCGTGACCTGCGGGGAAACAACCACCGCATTATAGGTATCGGCATAGGTCGTACCTCCACCCTCCAGTGTCGACAAGAAATACTTGCCTTCCTTGTTATACGGAGTAGTCGCATTATTATGAAAAAAGGCATTGCTTGCGAGAATCGGTATATTCGATGGGTTGGATACCACATTCCAGCCTTCAAGCGTCCCGCTCTCAAACCCCCAATGGCTGCCATTTAGCCCTGCCTGGGCCCCTGCCGTGATTAATGTGTTGTCCAAATGGAAGACATTCGATTTAAACGTTTTTACTGCGCCTGAAGTATCTGTAAGCGAGACGTACAAGTACCAGTCTCCAACCACGCCGGATTGAGTGAGCATATCTCCATTTGCAAAGGACGTCCAAGCCCCGTCTGGTGAAGTGCTGTTTTTCGTCCATTGATATTTCAAGGTCGAAGTATCGGCAAGTCTCGCCGTTACGACAGTTGAAACACTTTTCACCGGAGCATCATTTCCATTCAAACTGAAATTCGCGCTCGCAGCTGCAGGCGCCGAATTATCCGTGGCCACTACATTATCATATTGAACTGTCCCCCCATAAGAACCCAGCCCGAATTGACCGGATGCGAATGAGGTATCGGTTGCATCGATAATCGGTGTGGTTGCCCCGTCCAAATATATTTTAATGCTGCTTCCGGATGTGACGACCTTCAGATGATACGTTTGATCCGTCGTAAGGGTTTGATTTACAGTCTTTATTGGCGCATACTCATTATTAGTAAATTTAAATAATTTTACGACATTTGTGGAGGCCCCTGAATCGAGTGTAACTGCGTACGCATCCTTTCCATCACTGCTACTTCTAAAATACAGATGCCCTGCTGCTTTAGCTGTTAACAGTTTGATATCCGCTTCGTAGGTGAAGTCACTACTTACAGCACTCTGTCTTACTAATAGTCCATCAGCAGTAGAAACCCCCTGTGCGGCAGTACCCGTATTCGTCCATGACCCGCTGACACTATTCCAATTCGTCAGCGTTCCCGTATTAAAGTCATCGCTAAAAATTGGGCTGGAAGCAGTTGCCGCAGATGCGACTTGCACGGCCCCTATGGGGAGGACGACTGCATTCATCATCGAAAATAAAACGGAGCAAGACAAACATAAGCTAACCAGATTCTTACTACTGATCTTCACTGAAACTCCTCCTAATGATTCAAAATTCCATTTCATAACTAATATACCCTAATTTTGTAAGCGATTTCATTTTCTGTCGTGACGTTATTAGAAACCAAGGTTTATCTCCTATGTACATCTCACATCCGGCTAACTAATTTGTCGCATAATTTCAAAACATATTGTATCACGACTTATAAAAAGTATCGTTTTATTGAGGCTTCCCCCCTTTTCTCATTTAAGAACTCAATTACATTGTAATTGCTTCGTTTGTCTTTTGTATTTACAAAAACACGTACTTCATTTACAATATTCCACACTAGCCCGCTTAAATCAGTCATCTAATTCCTGTTCTCCCAGTACTGCATGGACGCTTTCCTTAACTATCAAACTAATCACATTTAGCATTTGACAAGATACATTTAGTATCGAAATAAAATTAATCAATCGATATGAGATTCTCCAAATCTTCACCTATATAGACCTATTTCATTTTCAACACCATCCTTAACAGATTATGGTTCCGTACTCCGCGAACTGAAATCTCGGTGGATTAAACCGAATGACCCCATTTTCTGGAGACGACTTGGACAAGATGAACAAAGAAAAAACGAGTGATAATAAAGGCTGCACCCACGGTGAAATGGACCACAGCCTTTTTCATACTCGTTGCCAAACCACCACGAGAACCCACAAGGGGCAGTGAATCTACGTTGATTTTGAAATAGAAGTTCATCCCTTTGCAAGACTTATTCGATTATTTTGGTTATGTTTGTTTTTCAAAAAAAGCCTCTAAATCCAACTTTTCGAACTGAAAGGCCGTCTGTCATCCTTCGCCTGCCCTTTTTTCAAACATATCCATGGCAACAGATAATCCTGCATAATCTCCAACTTGCTCACCCAACCCAGCAGGCACAATCTCACATACATCCAGGGACAAAGATAAGGCTTCCTGTCTCAATGTGGTCATGATAATTGGCTCAAGTAGCTCTTGCTGCCGCCCATAGATACTACCAATAACGATTCTTTCCGGATTGAGTATATCTACCAACATAGCAAGTCCCTGTCCTAACCGGCGACCTACCAGATTAAAAACATGCCGTGCTAAAGGATCCCCTTCTTGCGCAGCCTTTCCTACCGTTTCAGCAGACAAACCGTCCAAATCGTTCATATTATTACAAAAGGAAGGAGCCTTACCTTCTAGAATAGCTTTTATCACCATAGTTTGCGCGAGCTTCGCGATACCTCCGCCGCTACAGAAACCTTCAAATGAACCCTCCTTTCCATATCCTAATGGCCCTTCAGCTTCTAAACGAACATGCCCTACTTCACCGGCCATGTCATTCGTTCCCCTATAAAGCTGCCCGTTAAGAATAAGCCCTGCCCCCATACCCGTACCGAAAGTAAGAAAAATCATGTTTCTACAGCCTTTCCCTGCACCAAAACGCCACTCGGCTAATGCACAAGCATTCGCATCATTCTGTAAGCCGACCGGAATACCGTAACGCGCGCGAAAAGGAGTGATCACGTCAATATTATCCCAGCCTGGAAGATTCGGAGGCGAGAGAATGAGTCCAGCCTGGCTGTTTAATGGACCGCCGCAACTGATGCCTAGCGCCGCAGGTGTCTGCTCAGAATGCCTAGATATTACAGTCTCCAGGGCTACTGTGATGTCATCCATTGCCACTTTCGGCTTAGATGGAGTCGTGAAGCATATTTTTTCCAAAATAACTACTCGATCTTGTTCCATAGCACCCAAACTCACTGCACATTTTGTTCCACCAATATCGATCGCTGCCAACATTGTCATGTAGGAAAAAACGCCTCCTCAAGCATACTGCATAACGCATGATAGATCGGCAGATGCCTCTCTTGGATATCCGATGTTTTTTCCCAAGGCACACATATGGCCACATCGCAAAGCGACTTCATTTTAACTCCACTACAACCAGTGAAACCAATGGTTTTCATACCTTGCACCCTGGCAACTTGCAAGGCCCGGAGTACATTAATAGAGTTACCCGACGTACTAAAAGCAATTAATACATCGCCTGGACGTCCATAACCATACACTTGCTGAGCAAAAATCATTTCCGGAGCAACGTCATTTGCATAAGCGCTAATCAAAGCTGTATGACTAATGAGTGAAATCGCCGGCAGCGCACCTTGGAGCCTTTCCGCAAGACCAATGCCCTCTCCCGGGAATTCACTCTCAAATTGAGATTTGATCAATGCGGACAGTGGCCGATTGGACATAAATCCCTTCATCAATTCTCCAACAACATGCTCGCAATCTGCCGCACTTCCACCATTCCCACATAATAGTAGCTTGCCATTTTGATTAAAGGAATTGTATAAAAGTTCATATCCCAATTCAATATCTGGCAAACAATCTCTTAACTCTGGATAGCGAGTTGTCATTACACGCAAAATAGCATTCATTCAACAGTGCCTCCTTTTTTACAAAGATAACCTCTGCCCTTGTTTATACGTCTTGCCTTAACTGAACCCGCTTCAATCCCTTCATTACATCACAGCCACCCCGGCCGAATAGCTCATGTAGACGGTTATATTCAAGGTATAACTCATCATAAACATGGCTATGTTCATTGATTGGCCTATAGCTTTCTTGACGAACACGGGTCATACGAGAAGCCGCTTCCACAATACTCGCATAACCGCCACGTTCAGTACCTGCAGCAACTGTCCTATTTATTTACTCTCGCGAGTGCCGTATTATAAATCGTTTCAATTTCAGTTGCGCCCTTTTCTTTACATTGTTTTATAAAACTATCCCAATCATTCAATGCCCCATCATTGATAATGAATCTATCCATATTCAAAGTTAAATACGCATCTAATTGTGTGCGGAGCTGTTTAAGCTTTTCTCGTTCTTCTTTATTAAATGGAGGATCGTTGACTTCTCTGAAATTAATACCATCAGCAAGATCCTTGATTGCCTTTTCAGACCACTTTATTAGTTCCGGTGCGGAAGAAGGAATAAGAGGATGGTCGTCAGAATAAAGTGCTAAGCCAAGATAACCGGTTCCAAGCGCAGATTGCATCGCACGGAAAGGATCTTGTTTATCCTTAAACTTCGCTTGCGTCGCTTCAGAAATCTTATATTCGCCACCAGCAAGTGTATAATCAACGTTCTCTATACCAAAGCTTGTCAGATTTGTCCCCTCGTCTCCATACATCCAGTCTATAATCTTGATAACCTCTTCAGGATACTTCACCTTGGAGCTTATTACGTACATTTCACCAAGATGATCAAGTTGATATACGTTGTTGCGTTTAACCCCCTTTTCACTGGCCATTACAGGTAATAATTCGAACTTGGCATCTGGCTCTTTAGCCTGAAGTGCTTTATTAAAGTTTACACCGAAACCATTGTTATCTTGGTAAAAGAAAGATTTTCCCGTACTTAATTTTTCCACCCATGTTTGTGAAGTTGCTACGGAATAATCAGGATCAAGAAGTTTTTCTTTATAGAGCTTATGAAGATAGGTAATAGCATCTTTAAATTCAGGTGAGTAAGGACCAAATTTATATTGCTTTGTAGCTTGCTCAAAATAAATCTTAGTACCTGTAATATTGGTATATCCACTACCAAAACCAAAAGCAATTGGATTGATCAAATTTTCTGTTCCCGTTTTACCATTCGCTGCACGGCTAGTAAAAGGATAAGAGGCTGGATAAGCATCTTTAAGTTTCTTGAGTACCTGATATAGTTCATCATAGGTCGTTGGGGTTTTTAAGTTAAGCTTTGTCAACAGATCTGTACGAATCATCGGAAGTTGACCAGACTGCGTGCTCCATTTGGTTACGAGAGGAAAGCCATATAACTTGCCATCGACTTTTGTCTTATTGATTTCAGGCTTCTGCCCAATAAGTTTTTGGAAATTCGGCATTTTATCCAGATAGGGTGTGAGGTCTAGGAAAATACTCGAATCAGCGTAGTTCGAAAGATCATTTTGATTAACCATAATCACATCGGGTATAGAGTTTGTAGCAATTAGGGTTTTCTTCTTATCCTCATAATTACTTTGTGGAACACTTCGTAATTCAAGCTTCACATTTTTTCTTTTTTGAATTTCTTGAACTATTATCGAATTTACATCTAACGCTTGCGAAGAATGCTCATATCTCATCCATGAAAGCGTTATCAGTTTGGCAGAAACTACTGATGTACTTGCTGTAACATTTGGCTTGACTAGGCTACTACAACCTGCCAATAAACTTCCCAATAAGGCGAGTGAACAGCAGACGGTTAACATATCTTTTTTTTTAATAACCATGTTGTTCCTCCTTAACAAATCGGGATTTATTTCTGGCAATTTTATTTTATAGGCTAACAGGCTCTCTTTGAAAGAACCAAAACAGCATTCGATGAACCGTTATTCCACATTAATCGGGATGAGTCAGTATTCCTTCTTGTTTCAATAGTCTACTTACAGCCTATTTCTGCTTAATTCCATGGCTACTACGATATTCATTCGGCGAAATGCCTTCATACTTTTTGAACAGACGTAGAAAGGTTGTACGGCTGAATATGCCAATCTGATCTGCGATTTCACTAATTTTCAAATCTGTATGCGCTAACAATTCTCTCGCTTTTGCAATCCGAATAAGACTGATATAGTCCGAAATATTCGTCCCGGTCGACTCTTTAAACATTCTTGACACATACTTGGCGGACAGTCCTATTTCGTTTGCAATCACCTCGAGATATAAATCCTTTTCATAATGTTTCTCAATATAATCGGTTATGAATGATACAACCGCACCCGATTTGCTTTCAGGCTTATATAACGTCTTTGTGATAATTTTATCGTAAAATTCAAAGATCAGTTTCAACCTTCCATCAAACTCACTTGGTAAGAGCTCCTTTTGACTCAAAAAAGCATGTTCACTAGCATCAAGAAAATCATAAACACTAAGTCGCTTTTCCGTAATATAGCGATTACCCGTATTAAAGAACTCCACAAGCAAAGCCCCGAGAAAGTGATAAGAGACCCCCCTTGCTTTATTCAAGCCAATGATTCCTTCAAGCTCTACCTTCAACCCACCCATGTCACCTGATTTCAAAGCATTTACTATTTTGTTCTCATCTAGAAATGAATAATAGTAATTCTGATCGATAACAAAATGAGTCGCATCTAAAATAACCATCTTGGATGAGTCCGTCCGCTTATCTATGGCAGTAATAGCATCACTATAAGATTTCGAATATTCATCAATTTTATCGTATTTTTTTCCTAAACCAATAATTAATTCGCAATAAATCATGTCATAGGCAAAGGTCAGTTTAATCATTTCTAAAGCCTGGTCTAATTGCCCTCGGTCTTCCTCACTTTTTAAATTTACCATGCAAACATATAAATAAGGCTCATATTCCGTCAAATAACAATTCACATACTTCTTCATAATTCCCCAAAGTACTTTCTTCATCTTTTCAAAAATCAATAATCGGTCTGCTTCCAAAATGTCATGATAAAATCTATCCCTAAACTGAAACATGAAGCAGCAGCATAAATAGCTACCTGTGTGAAAATCAATTTCATTTAGTATTTGGTTAACGGCATAAGGCTGTGCCCCTCGATATCCTTTAATTAAATTCGTGAAAAACTGCTCGAGAATTTCGTCAGAAAATGTGTTGATTTTAATATTGTCATCCCTATGCTGCTGTATCAATTGATTGACGCTATTTCCGATCCTTTGAAGTTCTCCGCTGTGGTTTGTATCATTGTTCCATTCATCCACTTTTTCAGTGTTTTGTAAAATATCTCTTATATTTTTGATCGGATTATATAATCGAAAACTAAAAATGAAAGAAAATGCTACGCCAATGATGATTAAGCTGATGCATATCCAGATAATCAAATTAAAAATACTTAAAGACTCCTGATTAAAGGAGTTCACAGGTGTAATAGAAAAATACTTCCACCCATATTCGGAAGTGGTTTGAACTATCCAGTTCTGCTCTTGACCAATCTCAATCGCCCCGTTACTTCGCTTCTCCAAAGAAAATCCAGCAACGATTTCCTCCTTCGCTTTCTCATCTAACCCGCTGCTTTGTAAAATGATCTGATTATTTTTATCCAGCACAACATATTTGGTAGCCGAGAAGATCGAGTTATTTTGCAACGTAGCCACGATCGTAGGGATGGATATTGTTGTCACCATAGTTGCCAAATGCCCGTTCAAATATTGTGTCGTAATACTCGGGATAACCTCTCGGTAAGAATTCATATTAGCGTTGACCACTCTTGTAGGGTTCAGTAATTCGAATAAGCTGCTTTGGTGTAATCGTTGACGCCAGAAATCTTTATTATAGCCATCAATTTTATAGAATTTGTCAAAGAAAATGTCAAAGTCAACGATACCATCACTTAAATAAACGCGTTGGTCATCCACAAACATAAAGATATTATCTACAAAATGGCTGATTGGATTGCGATTACCCGCAATTGATTTCACAATCGATGGCATTTTAATTTTCTCTTCATCCGTAAGTAACGGATATGGTCTTAAATATTGTTGAATTGTTTCACTAAGGAGCAAGCTGTTATTGGTTGCCTGTGCCATACCTAAATAAATATCAATTGTTTTGGAAGATGCAATCAGATTATCAGTGAGCTTCTCAGAGGCATCCTTCTTAATTAACTGATCTGCGTTAAAATAAACGATAATTCCTATAATGACAATTGGAATCAACAAGGATATGAAATAAAGCATAATCTTAAAGAATAGCCTGTTTTTATTCAACGATTGCTTCAGATGCTTCCAATTCAAGTTTACTCCCCCCATTTATGATACGATGTAACAACTTTACCTTCAAATTAATTTATAACCTCTATTCACCATAAATACCAAATAATTTATTGGATGAGGAACTTTGTAACATTAATTTATCTATGTATTATTCGAATCATTCTATATGAAATCCTCCCACTATAAATTAATGTTTTCTATAACATTGTTAAAGCATCACTGCAATGGATCAGTTAACCGACAAGCACGAACTAAGGCCACATAAAATCGCCTACTACGTAGAGCGATTCTATGTGGCCTTAGTTTTTTAGAAGCAAGCAGTTTATAGGAATAGCCAAGTTCTTTCGATTTTTACTGAATTGATATACTAGGCCAAAAGAATGTGGAACGTTTTCAGCTCATACGGAGCATGGATATTCCTCATTCCTCTGTTAATTCATAGTCGCAGCAACTGGGAATTGTTTGGATAACTCCTTGGAAAGACGGTATAGCTGATCGACTTCCATTTTATTCGTGGCTGTAAACTCGTCATGATTTCTCGCACGCGAGCGATAATTCGAACTGATTCCTTCCTTCATCTGATAATATTTAGCGTTTATCGGATACAACTGCCTCTCAATAAATGAAGCTACACTCAGTAAATCACTCAAACGCTGCGCTTCTTCAGGCTGCTTCTCCCAATTATGCAGAAGCCATGCATATAGGTCTGGATGAAAGTTGGCCATAACTCCACTGTAACCGTCAACTCCCAGCTTCAATGTTTCCAAAAGGGTAGCTGTATTGGCATTATAAAGCTTTAATGAAGTTCCTTTAATCGCTTCCAGCTTTTCTTTGATCATCTCCACATCGCAAGAGGTATCCTTTAAGAAGAAAAATCTTCCGGTATCCGCACACCATTTCAATACCGATGGTGTTAATAGACGCTTATATGGAAATGGACATTCATAGATACCAAACGCAATATGATCCGGCAACTGTTCCATTAGCTTCTGAGCGTTAGCCTTCCACACGTCATCGGACTCATTCACTCCTGCCAATCGGTTCGAAATCAAGATAACTGCTTCAACTCCTGTTTCTGACATCGCAGTCAATTCTTGAGCCTGGTCTTCAAGCGAGTCTGAAATGTGCCCCGATGCTATGACGGGAACCCTTCCCGATGCCTTCTCCACGACAAAAGCTGCAAGCTTCACACGCTCTCCCAAGCTCAAGAAGAACATTTCACTAGACTGGCATACAGCAAATAATCCGTCAACCTTGTTTTGAATAAACCATTCAACCATACGTCCCATCGCATCAAAATCAATTTCTCCAGACTCCTTGTATAAGGTAATCATGGTTGGCCATACGCCGTTAGGGTTATTAATCTTCATTTGGCATCTCTCTCTCTTTGATTTTTATCATTTCCAAAAAATTCACTTCCTTGATGGGCTCATGCTGTATTGCAGGAATAAAAAAAGTTTTAATTTCACACTTGCCAAAGGTACTTCGCCAACTGCGTTTTAAAACTGGAATGAATAGATCTGTCTCCACTTCTCTTCCGTAAGTCTCATTACAGCGTAGAATCCAGCCGTTCCCGTCTTCAGCTGGTTTAAATGCCACAGCTACAACATTTTCGGAAGAAATCACAATTCCCTCGGAAACTTGCGGTAAATTGCCTTCGTGGTAAGTTTCCCATACCTGCTGCAGCGGAGTTTGCAATTCATATGCCTTATGTACAACTCCGCTATCCTGCCACGATCCTGCATGAGGAGAGAGTATGTAAACAAACTCCTGTACGCCCTGATCCATATATTCCGATTGTTCATCACGTTCGCCAAAATGATCAGCATAAATCGGACTTCGCACTACGGTCATCCTTAATTCATTGTCTAGAACATCGTAAGCGTATTTTGTATCGTTGATCAGAGAAAGTCCGAACACTACTGACGGTTCAATTCCCTCAGCTGTAGTACCAGGTTCATTACCCGATACATTCACCCACATTTGTCCAGGCACTTCGTTTCCATTGGCCGGACGTTCAATGAAGCCGTACGGAATTTCAAACACTGCACGAGGCTGCTCGACATTTACAGGAAAGGCAAGCTTAAGCATCTTATGCTGTTCTCTCCAATCAAGCCTTACCTTTACATGCAAGTCGGAACTGTCATGTAATAAGCTTATATCCTGACGAAGGACAGAATTTCCGAAATGACTAATTACCCTAATCGTCGCTCGCAGAGGCCCTGTTTCAAGCACTTTCAACTCTGCGTTACAAAAGCATCCCCATTCATCGCGATACTGTGTCAGACCGTGTCCCCATGTATCGCTGTGGCTCTCATCCAAGACGATTGGCACCGCTCCGTCTCCGGCCAGTACTTCTCTAAAGCCATTAAGCTTGTCAATGACATGTCTGATATATCCTGTATCCGGATCGAGCTCAACGAATAGCTTATTATTCTCTAACAAGCAACCCTCAGCCTGAGCGGCCCCTTTCGGCTCCATCGGATCGCATGGTTTATCGCGGTATACCCAATACACCTGATAGCCAAAAGCCGGAATTCGACCTGTGATTAAAGTATCCCATTTATCACTGGTATTTGTCCGGGATGCCCTGATGGTTTGAATCGGTAGGGCCCTCCCTGCTGCATCGGCCACTCCTGCAAGCTGCTTGTTAATTCCAATAGGCGCCTCCACTTCCCATGATAACGGGTTAAAGACGACAAGAGGTGAACCGAGATTATCTTGCTCCCAAAGCTGCCAGTCCATTTCCTTGTTTAATGATTTTACACCTGGTTTCATCGTATTAATCGACCATGAAATCTTTTGAAGAGCAGCGTTTATCGCTTTTGCTCCTATGCTTAACGCTTCACCGTAAAATTCTTGAACATCAGCGTAGGCTTCTTTTATACTGCAGCCGCCCATAATATCGTGAAAATGATTGAACATGACATTTTCCCAAGCTCGATAAAGTGCTTCTGACGGATATGGCAAATTAAGCGTCAAATTGGCAAGCGTAGAAAATTTCTCGGCAGTCAGCATCCGGTGCTCCACTCGGCGGTTAGTGGCCTTTGATTCCGAGTGCGTTGAGTAACAACCGACTGCATGCATCTGCATTTCATCCTTGATGACAGGAATATCCGGAACGATCTTCATCATTTCTGAAAAATATTGATTAGGAGAGCTCAACTGAATGTCGTCCAGTCCAGGTCGCTGTTGGATCTCATGGATAAGCTTGAGGTTCTCAATTGTCGGCCCCCCCCCATGATTACCGACGCCATAAAAAGACATGAAGGCATGACTGCTTGCAACTGCCATATTTCTATGGCTTATTATCTTGTCTTCCATTCCAATGCTGGCCCAATTGCCATAACTGCCGGCAAGCCTAAATGTCATAACACGGCTGCCATCTTCTGATTCCCACCAGAACAAATCGTGTGGCAATGTTTTCTCATGTGCCCCAGGGCGCATGAATACGTAGTAGTCCATTCCGCTTTGCTTCAACAACTGTGGCATCATGCCGTGGTGACCGAAAGAATCTACATTGTAGCCCACCTGCGCCATTACACCGAATTTCTCCATAAAATACCGTTGTCCATATAAGCTATGCCTAGCAAATGATTCGCCTGAGGGCAAATTGCAATCCGGTTGTATCCACCAACCGCCTGTAATGACCCAGCGTCCCTCGGCAACACGCTGCTTAATTTCTGCAAACATCTCGGGAGCATTCTCTTCAACCCATTTGTAATAAGCCGCGCAAGCACATGTAAATACAAAGTCAGGGAACTCATTCAATCGATCCAAAGCAGAACGAAAAGTCGCTTTGATCTCCGCATACCCCTCCTGCCAGCGCCATAACCAAACCGGATCCAAATGAGCATTTCCGATTAAATGAAGCTTCGTTTCAACAGTCATGTTATCCCCCTTCACTCATTATGATAATTTGAAACCTCTAACCTTTTACAGATCCCAACATGGCTCCTTGCACAAAATATTTTTGTACAAACGGGTAAATGACAAGCACGGGCAAGATGGCAACGAAGACACATGCATATTTAATATTTTCCGTCATGACGGCCAGCCCCGCTTCTGCTGCGCCAAGCTGTGCGGATTGTGTAGCCATATCTCCCGAAATGACGATATTACGCAAAATGATTTGCATCGGGTACAAATTCTTCTCATTTAAGTAAATGAGTGCAGGAAAGAAGCTGTTCCAATGAGCCACCGCGTAAAAGAGAAACATTGTGGCCATGACAGGCAATGAAAGTGGCAGTACAATTTTTGTGAAAACTCGAAATTCTCCTGCGCCGTCCATGATCGCAGACTCGTGAAGTGCTTCAGGAATATCTTCAAAAAATGTTCTCATAAGGATCATATTGAAAACATTGATCGCAGTCGGAATTAATATTGCCCAAATCGTATTGACCATTCCTAACGCATGAACCACCATATAACGCGGGATGAGACCACCGTCGAAGAACATGGTGAACACAACAAACAAAGCAAAAAATGAGCGCCCATACATATGCTTACGAGACAAAGGATATGCGCAAAGAGCTGTCATCGCCAGATTAATCAGCACACCGGCGGCCGTATAAAAAAAGGTGTTTCCGTAGGAGCGCACAATGGCAGGATCATTAAAAATAACACTATATGCTTTAAAATTAATATCTATAGGTCGCCAAAACACTTCACCGCTGCTAACCGATGACCCGGAGCTAATCGATATGATTCCCATATAATAAAGCGGATACAGGGTAATAAAGATCATAGCCAGCATAAAAATTATGTTAATCGTATCGAAATAAGAAAAGTTACGACCTCGCATCTCAATCCCCTCCGCTAGAACAATCTTGATCCATTTATTTTTTTGGCAATTTGATTCGCTGATATAACGAGCGCAAAGGCCAGTAAAGATTGGAAAATACCTACAGCCGCAGCGAAGCTAAAGTCGCTGTCAATCAACCCTCGACGATAAACAAATGTTTGGATAACATCTGCGGTTTCATAAGTAGGACCACTGTACAATAATAAAATTTTCTCAAATCCGACCGAAAGCATTTTACCTACAGTCAAAAGCAGCATGATCGTGACGACGGTTGAAATCCCAGGCAGTGTAATATGAAGCAATTTGCGCCATCGATTTGCCCCATCCATCGTCGCCGCCTCATACAGTTGTGGGTCGATTGAGGTCAATGCCGCCAAATAAATAATGGAGTTCCAACCAATACCTTGCCAGATTTCAGAGCCGACATAAATGGTTCGGAACCACTGCGGCATGGACATGAATGTTTTCGTTTCTCCGCCAAAAAGCTTAATCACTTCATTAATGAGACCATCGATGGAGAGAAAGTTAACCAGCATACCTACGACTACAACGGTAGACAGAAAGTGCGGAACATACGTGACGCTTTGAATAAACTTTTTAAAAATTTTTAATTGCAGCTCGTTTAGCAATAAAGCGAACACGAGAGAAGATGGAAAATAAAAAATGAGTGAATACAGGTTAATGAGCACTGTATTGCGAACCACTTGCCAAAAATACGGATCCGTCAGAAATTGGCGAAAATACTTCGTCCCTGCCCACGGGCTATAGAAGAAACCCTTGACGATCGAATAATCTTCAAATGCCATCAAATTCCCAACCATAGGTGCATAGTGAAAAATAACAAAATAGGCAAACGGTAATAGAAACATTAGATACAGTGGCATGCTCTTGCGGATATTTTTTTTAATCTCAACAACTGATGTCAAATATCTCCACTCCTTTCCTGAAAATAAAGGGACAGGCTGCCCGGTATGACTTAGCAACCTGCCCTCTCACTGCATGAACCTTGACCTTTACTTCACGCGGGCTAAGGCATCGTTGTAGATTTTGACGATATCATCTGAACCTTTTGCTTTGAGTTGTTTAACGAAGTTATCCCAATCACCCAGTGCACCGTCTGTCACAATAAATTTATCCATGTTTTGAGTCAGGTAAGCGTCAAGCTGTGTACGGATTTGTTTCAGCTTCTCACGCTCTTCTTTTGTAAATGGAGGGTCGTTAACGAATTGAACATTTTCGCCTGCAGCCAAAGCTTTAGATGCTTTCGTGTTCCATTCTACCCATTCCTTGGAGTTAAAAGGTAATCCAGCATGATCGTCATTATCCAGAGCAAGTCCCAGGTAGCCCGTGCCATACTCAGATTGCAGCGCATAAACTGCGCTTGGCTGTCTGTCCTTATACTTATTGACAACAGCCTCAGTCAATTTGTAATCACCATTTTCTCCAGTGAAATCTTCGCTTTTATTACCGAAGTTTGTAACCTCAATTCCTTCTTGGGAGTAGAACCAGTCCATGAATTGAACAACTTGTTCAGGACTCTTTACTTTCGCATTGATTACGTACGATTCCGACAAGTGGCCAAGTGCATAGATAAGGTTACGCTTTGCACCGCTCGGCGATGTCATTGTATCCAACATATCAAACTTAGCATTGGGATCCTTCTTCTGTAGATTAATATTAAACGTGCTAGCGAAACCATTATTATCTTGGAAATAGAAGGATTTACCTGAGTTTAGCTTTTCTTGCCAAATTTGCGATGTAGCCGTAGCATAATCCGGATCAAGAAGCTTTTCTTTGTAGAGTTTATTCAACCATGTGATAGCAGTTTTAAACTCTGGCATAGCCGGACCGAATTTGTATTGTTTATCTTTCGGTTCGTAGTATACTTTCGTTCCGTTAAATGTCGTGTAGCCGCTTCCAAATGCGAATGAAATTGGATTGATTAGATTTTCTGTTCCTGTAAGTCCATTTGCAGCACGAGCAGTAAAAGGATATGAATCTGGATTCGCTTCTTTCATTTTCTTCATCACTTGATACAATTCATCATAAGTAGTCGGCTTTTTCAAACCTAGCTTATCAAGCACATCCATACGTATCATCGAAAGTTGGCCGCCAACACCCTGCCAATTTGCTACAAGAGGGAAGCCATAAAGCTTACCGTCAATTTTGTTTTTGTTTATCTCTGGCTGCTGGGAAATGACTTTCTTCAGATTTGGCATTTTGTCCAAATAGGGAGTCAAATCAAGGAATGCTCCCGTGTCGGCAAAGTTCTGAATATCATCCTGTTTGACAAGCATGACATCAGGAAGGGTATTCGTTGCGATCAACGTTTTCTTTTTATCATCGTAGTTGCTTTGAGGGACACTTTGAAGATTTAGTTTTACATTTTTACGCTTTGAAATTTCCTGGACGGCTTTTGAATTTGCCACGATAGCCTGCGAAGCGTGTTCGTACCTCATCCAAGTCAGCGATAGTGGTTGGGCCGACACCGGCGTGCTTGCCGCACCAGCAGTCGTTGCCGGAGTCGCCGAATTATTCGTTGAAGTCGTTGAACTGCTTCCACAACCGCTAAGCACACTTGATAGCACTAGTAATGAACCAGTTACTGCCATAATCCCCTTTTTTGATTTCATCGAATAAATCCTCCCATGTAATTGGATTGCCTTACACGAGGATCATAGCACACCATTTTTGAGCATTTGAATATCCAAATTGGCGTTTAAAGAACCGTTTTTCCGCAATTGGGGCCTTGATTCATTTCTCCGCTATGATGCAAAAAGTCATACTGACGATAAGAAAATTAAAGTGGCTGTCCCAAAAGTAGATAATGAACTGTGACCCCTTCTATGGACAAATCAAGAAAAACCCAAAGCCATTGCGGCTTTAGGTAGCAATTAATTCGTAAATGTCCCTAGAAGGACTTATAGGAGACGGAAAAGCAAACCTCCACCAACCCAGCCGAAGCTTTACAGGTGGTGGGGGTGCATCTAACTCATCTTACTTAGTAGCTACGTTCGTGCCTATTTCAGTTGGTTCAAAATACGGTACACGATCATTGCAACTTCCGCTCTTGTTGCTTTTCCCTTCGGATTGATCATATTATCACTACCCTCAATGATTCCTGCTTTAACAAGCGCTGCTACGCTGTCGACAGCATAGTCGGAGATATTCGACATATCTTCGAATGATTTCAAATCGTCTACCGTTCCTACAGCTTGTAATTTACCCTGCGATTTTAATGCTCTGTAAACAAGTACCATCAAATCTTGTCTGCTGATCTCCTCAGTCGGACTAAACTTGTTTCCATCCATGCCGTTTACGATCCCTAGCGCCTTGGCGACCCCAATCGTCTCATAGTAGTAGTCGTCCTTAGTAACATCCTCAAAGTTGGAGTCAAAGGTTGATTTCAGATTCAGTGCTCGAACGATCATCGTCATAATATCGGCTCGTGAAATATTTTTCTCAGGTGAGAAAGTATGATCGGAAGTTCCTTGTATAACCCCCATGCCTGCAAGCTTATTGATAGCATTCCGAGCCCATAAATAATTGTCGGTTACGTCCACAAAGACTGGGTTTTCTCCTTGCTTCGGTGTCGTTGCAGGTTGCTGATCAGGCTTAGTCGTCCCAGCCGGGTTATTATCCGGAATTACAATCGTAGAAGTCTCGCTGCTTCCGGAGGATTTGACTTCTACTGAAGCTGTCGCCACAAAGCCGCCATCAAGTGTTGTTGCAGTGATGATCGCACTTCCTGTACTAACGCCGGTTACTTGACCGTTATTTACTTTTGCAATACTCTCGTTACTTGTACTCCAGATCACCGTTTTATTGCTAGTGTTGCTTGGTGATACGGTAGCCTTTAACAAGGAAGACTGGCCTGGTGCTAAAGTCAAACTTTTTGAATCTAGCTCTACTTTAGTGGCGGCAATCGCTGCTGGATCATTATAAAGATACACGAGCAGGGGCGGATTAAAAGCAGGAAGCATGGCAGTTGTTATGTCAGCTGGAAGTCTGGTCTCATCAATGCTGCCTCTGATCTTGTTGATAAGAAGAGTATTAAGCTGAAAATTGGATTTAATTGTTGATACATCCCAATTTACAGGCAAGTCAACAGAAGGCAGCGTCGCGTTGTTTGCGCCTTGCTGATAAGTCAAATATGCCTTAATAGTAGACGGAAACAGAGCTTTGATCGCACTATCAGATGCTGTAGCGATATTGAACGACGCAGGGACAGCAATTTCACGGTCAATGACTTCATATTCGCGTACCACTTTAGTCGAATCACCTTGCTTGACCCAATCCTCCGTCAGCCTCGAAAACACAATATGCTTGTAGTTGGCCATCGACTGGTTCGAAGCATTCTTGTCGTCTGCTGAATAGAACCGGCTGAAGCTGACTAGAATATCGCCATTCTTTGCTTCTGAAATGGCTGGATAGTGATAACTGCCCACGTTGGCTCTTGTATCTACGACAAGATGCCTTCTGTACTTCCGTGTTTTTCCTTCATTATCAGAAATAGCCACTGCCAAGGTGTTCCGATTGGATTCCGTGTCTACATGCGCAAACGCCCAATCGCCATTCTTAAGCTGAAGCAGGTCATGTCCTACTCCCGGATCTTGCAATTCGGGAACGTCTTTGGCAATGCTCCAAGTGAGTCCGCCGTCTTTGGACTCAGAAGATAAGACGCGATAAGGTCTGCTGCCATTGTCGCGCATATAGGCTACGATGGTTCCGTCTTTTCTTTGCGCCATCGATGGTTGAACGTTCGCAATCCCGACTAACGGCTCGCTCATTTCCCAACGGATGGAATTGTCTTCAAGCCGCTTGGATGGATCGTACTCCGTGAAAGCCATGATACTGGTTTCCAGCGTGTCGGAATACAGTGGCAGCAGCAATCGCACCTTGCCTCCGCCGAGCTGAACCGCAAACGGCTTATCTTTTGTTTGCCAGCCGAGACGACGCGCTAAGGGATAGCCTGATCGAGCATTAAAAATTGAATCGGCCACTGTCGGAGTAAAAAGATATTTAGTCGGGTCACCACCTGACAATTGCATGACCTGGCTGACCAATCCGTCGAATTCAGCGCCGTGAATTTTACTGCTGACGCCTGCTCCGCCTTGATCAATCGGTTTGAAAGCATATACTTTTTGTTCCGCAAGCTTGGCTTTCAATGTATTTACAAAGCCTTCACTGTTCAGCGGTGCACGTGCTGGGTTATTAAAATCTTGGCTGATGTAATCGTCTTTGCTGTCAGGATCGACTACACCACCAATATTTTTACCAATCTTTATGCCGATGTTCTCGGAAAACGTCCAGTTCGGATTATTGTTCCCGATTCGATCGTACTCATAACTTCCCTTTTCGGCGTAAGCATATCTAGGCTGTGAAGTAGACCATCTGCCGGCCAACACAGGGTACCAGAATAACCAAAGTCTATCGCCGGAATCCACATAGACGACCGGATTAATGTCGGCTATATCCGGGGAATCTTCCAGGACAAATGGTGTCTTCCACGTTTTACCTCCATCCGTTGACCTTGCACCCATAATTCGAGTGGTCGTGCCGTCACGCTCTCCGTTTCCTTGGAACCAGACGCACATCAACTCTCCGTTGGGTAATTCCACAATGCTGGAGCCATGCGTATGATCGCCAGTATCTCCATTATCCTTAACCGGATCGAAAATGCTCGTAACCGTATCCGAGACATTTAATATCCCTGAATTGGCCGCATAAGCCGGAATACTCGAAATCGTTAGTGAACAACACACAGCTAGCGTCAGCAAGAGCTTATTTCTTTTCTTCATCTTCATTACTCCTTTGCAATCGCTTGTTTGTAATGGTTAAACGCCATCTGTAACAGTGACCAAACATTTGTAAATCGTTCCGTATTTCTGACTTACAACCGTAATCAGAGCTGTACCCGCTTTAATCGCAGAAATAACCCCCGTGGTGTTGTCGATTGTAGCAACCGAGGCATTATCGGAGCTCCAATAGAGGTTGCCATCCGTTTGAGTATTTCCGGCCACTTTTAAAGTAAAGCTCAATTGTGTCGTATCACTCTTCGACAAGGAAAGCCCAGGCATATTATTGATTACAGGCACAGGCATATTACTGCCGTAAGTAGCTGAAATGACCGAGTCAAAAAGAGGCTGAATGTCAGACGAACCGACTTTTACAAAGCCCATTTTTTTGTTTGTCGAACTGCCACTTGCAATAAAATGCGAATAGTTCATCAAAGCATTGCCATTCCGATCAACAATAACCGACGGATATTCATAGGTTTCTTTGGCAAATGTAGGATCATTCATAATCATAAACGACTTCCAAGTCAGCCCTTCGTCTTTAGACAGAAGCAAGCTAAACGACCTTCTATGACCACTTTGTAGCGAATCTATTACACCACGCTTTGTTTCTTGGTTGGTCGCAGCAAGCCAATCGCCATTCGGAAGCTTGGATATCTCAAAACCGCCATCATTTTTCAAATACGGATCAACCTTGTTTACACTCCAAGTTTGCCCGCCGTCCGAAGATTCCGAGTACGTTGTATGCCATGCGAGTCGTCCATTTTTCCCATCCAATTTGCCGCTTCTGAAATATGCGCGAATGTTACCATTCGTCAACTGGATTAATGAGCCTTGAATCGTGCCCGCACCGACGATCGGGTCACTCATTTTCCAGGTAGCCCCATGATCATCCGTGTATACGCAGATGGAAGCCGCCAGAGAATCGGAATACAAAGGCAGAATCAATCTCGTCTTGTTGTTGTATTGAATCTCTATAGGTTTGTTTTTCGTTTGCCAGCCAAGCCTCCGGTACATCGGATTCCATGTATTCGAGTCATTGTCAGCACCGGAAGCGCGTTCAATAGAATTTTTAATAATTGGCGGCTCATACTTCGAATAGGTAGCACCGGTTACAGTATAAATACCGTTTTGCAGCGAATCAATAATGGTTTGCGTTCTTCCGTTATACACATCGTCATAAGGCTTGTCTGTCTCCAAATATTGAATAAACTGCTCATATTTGCGTTTCATGCTCACAACAAAACTGTCGGTCACATAACGTTTGTCTGTTGGGTTAAACCATGACGTTACTTCTACGTATTTTGAAGAATCGAGGTAGGTGCTAGCAGTAACACTCGATGGCGTCACGTACTTAATTTCGGCTCCCTTAACACCGTACTTCCATATCCCGCCAGAGTAAGTACCTTTACCTACCATTCCGTCCCCGACATTCATAAAAATAGGCTGTGGGAAATGCCACTTCGGATTGCCTCCGCTTCTAGCATCGTATTCATAGGTTCCAAGATCGGCATACATAAATTTAGGTTGTGCAGATACCCATTGGCCATTGTAAATCACGTTATAGAACAGCCACAGCCGGTATTGACTATCCACATAAATGACCGGATTATTATCGGGGAAATCCAATGTATCGTAAACGGTAAATGGCGGAGTCCAAGTATTACCACCGTCCTTCGAGCGTGCTCCTACAAGCTTTGTCACGTTGCCGTCTCGTTCGCCATCCCCGCTAAACCAAACCGCAAGCAAAGTACCATCATGAAGCTCGACCATGGATGAACCATGATTATGATTCACAGTGTCATCAGGTGAAATGTCTGTTCTAATGATCCCACCAATGTCACCATTTGACGTTGCGCCTGCCGTTGCAGTACCTAGTAAGCTGAACATTAAAATCAAAGATAACATGAGGTTGAAGCGTTGTAATTGTTTCAACTTGCTGCACATCCTCCCGAGATAATTTACTTATTAAGTTAATCGCCGTTGCTGTACTCTATTTAACAAAGGTCAAACTATCGAGCAGCATCAAATACCTCTTCTGTATCACCCCTTTCAAAACATTGCCGTGACTCCACAATAGAAAATGTCATTTCCACGCCTTTCGCTTAAGGGGTTACAACCCGTTTGCTTCTAATCCCGATTCGATCACCATCTCAGCCATATCGACCATTGACTTAGATCTAAATAATCACCTGCAATATGATCGGCTCCCGCCTTCAATAGCCGTTCCTCCTCATGGTTTTGTTCCCTCTTCAAGCTCTGCTGTCAACTGAGAGACATAGGCAATTAATTCATCCGCAATCCGCTCATGGCATTGGTCAAATGTTAAGATCGGCTCTCTCACGCGTGGGGTATCGTAAGTCCCTTGCCTGTATAAGAGTCGTTTGAAAAAGTGGATCGACACGTCCAGATGCTGGTTCGCAAACGCCAAAACAGGCAGTAGCCGATAAAATAACCTTACAGCCTCCGCTCTCTCCCCCCTCCGTGTACAATCTGTATATCGCGGGTATACACTTCATGCATACCAGTTAGCATAAAGGCATGAATCCCACAATCCAAGCCCTCAAGAAACTGTGTCACGGCCCATCCTCCGGCAACATGCAGGCCGCCGCCCGTCGCTTCCATGACATGACTGTACTTTACACCTGCAGGAAACACCTCGATTTTATAGCTGCGGAAATTATTCCCGATGTTATCCAAATAAGACGTCAGTTCGAAAAATATACCGCTTTCTTCTTAGCACAAGCACGGAACATGCGGTCATGCCTCCTTATTGATATCATATAAGTACGCCTCCCTGTTCAAGGATTGTTTCGACGGCGCAACCTCAGTATAAGCGCCTCGCGAAAGGGATGAACATCACCAAATTGCCATATCATGAACCATTTTAGCTCCTCCAGGGTATGTTCCATTTTTCCGCGTATGTTTCATTTTTCTTCCACACTGCGGTGTAAAGAGGAAGCATGTGCATTTTCGTAATCCATAGGCGAGACACCCTCGTGTTTTTTAAACACGAAAGGTTGTCCGGCTGGCTCGTAAAAATCAAATAACCGCTACCCCCGGTCTCTTAACTTATTACGAAGCGAAATAAATCGTGATACATTACCGGTTAGAATGATTCATATTTATTCTTGTTTCATTTAACCGCATCGATGTTTCATATATCTCCTATGATTTGGTAAGAGAAAAGGAGAACCACGATTTACATTGGCTCTCCTTATCAATTGCCCAAATGCTCCCGAAATGAGCCACTAATGAAATACAGTTATTTTAGTAATGGTATTTAATGAGGTGGATGGATCCCGTTTATTCACGGGTTTCGTGCAAGCCAAAATTCGCACAAGTCTTGAACGCTCGTCCCAAAGAATTTTTTACTAACTACTTCCATCCCTGAGATAACAAATAATTCGTTTCTTCTAAAATATTCTATTTGTCAGTGAAGTATCTAAAAATTATTACTTCCATTGTCTAATAGAATTATTGTTGCTTCTTTTTCATCGCAAAGAAAGTAAAAGCCCTACGATTTATCTCGTAAGGCCGATCTTTGTTACTAAAATTATTCATTTCAATAAACCAATCTACCATCTCTAAACTTGATAATTTGCTTCGCCTGCTCTGCAACACAAAATGCTGGTCAAGCCGCCGGAGAGAGGCGCCGCTTTCCCTATGCACCAGGATGCGCCGTACTTTCCCCACAGCCATCATACGATGCTGGCGGCCAGTGTCCATTTGGACGATGCGGACGACGAAAACGGCTGCCTCCGGGTCATCCCAGGCTCTCATAAAGCAGGGGTGCTCCCGCATGTGGGCAAGTATTATCTGGACCACAGGGAATTTCCAATCTCCATGGGTACACCGTGTCCGGCGAAAATAGGAGATGTGCTGTTCTTTAGCTACCTGACCATTCACGGTTCGAATGTCAACCGAAGCGGAAGACCGCGTCGCAACGTCCTGTTCCAGTACAGGGATGCAATGGACCTTCCTATGGCGGATACCCATTTTGATTGGGGGATGGGTCTTATGGTTTGCGGAGAAAACCCGGGGTACTTCCGTTTCGGACAGCAGTATGAATATAGCCTGAGACCCAGGGATCACATGTAAAGCGCGGCAGTCGGCATTGCGGGCTTACGCCCCCAGCAAATTTGAAGCAATTGAACAAAGGACTTCGACCTTCTAATTCAAACCGATCATACCAAGAGGTCCTTTTTCAAGCTCAAACCTCAATTCAGACTTAACCTTTAGAAGTCGATTCCGATGCATTCTTTATGCTGTTGTAAAATTCATTCAGCTCAATCGACTTACCTTTATGAAGTCTCGAATACTCTGCAGCAAAGGCCATCATATGGCTTCTTACGGAAGCTGAAGCCGAGGTGAGGCTTTCTTCGCCCGTGTAGCTGCGGACCTCCTTAAGGAAGCTGCGTATAATGTTGCTGTCTCCCCCGCCGTGACCGCTAGTTTGCTTCGGAATTTCAATGACGGTTTCCTCATGGGTCAAGAAATCGTACACAACGATTTTGCTTTCCTCAGCCCGAATTTCGCCTTTGGTTCCCATGATTTGAATCCTCCGCTCCTGGTGCCTCGTGAAGCCGCACATGCTGAACATGGCAGTAGCGCCATTCGCGAACTCCATATTGACCACCTGATGATCAACCACATTATTATCGCTTTTATAGACGCAACGCCCATAGTTTGTATCTTGAAGACCTCTCACGATGTTTTCCTTAGTCAGCTCATCCACAAAATGCCGCGCCCAGCTTTTACCCTCTCCGAGATAAAAGCGAGGTGCAGAATATACACAGGCAGACTCGACGGCGCATCCGTTTATACAGTAATCGGCAGAACCTTCTGGAGCGTTCTCAGAGTGGAAATGCATAAGCGATCCGTATGAGCTGATGCGTACACAAGGCTGTTCCATCAGCCAGGATAAAGCGTCCATATCGTGACACGATTTGGCCAATATCATCGGGCTTGACGTCTCCGAGTTGTTCCAATTGCCACGTACGAAGCTGTGGGCGATATGCCAATATCCTACATTTTCATTTAATTGAATCGACACGACTTGACCAATTTTCCCTTCAGAGATGACTCGCTTTATTGCGGACCACAACGGCGTGTAACGAAGCACGTGGCAAATCGTTAAGAGACGGTCGTTTTCTTTTGCCGTACGTTCCATCTCGATACATTCCTTCGGAGTTGGCGACATCGGCTTTTCCAGCAGCACATGATACTTCTTCGCCAGTGCTTGCATGGTCGGCTCGAAATGCATATGGTCTTGAGTGCAGATAACAGCAATATCGGCCATTTTCTGCCGCTCCAGCAACTGTTCCCACGACTCGAAGCAACAATCGGAAGATATATTGTGCAACTTAGCGAAATTCTCTCTTCGGGTATCATCTGCTTCGGCAACGGCGACAAATTTCAGTTCATGCGGATTATCCAGTGCGTATGGCGCGTAACTATGTGCTCCTCTGGCTCCAGCACCGATCAATACTGCGGTTAGTTGGTTCATTTTCCAATCCATCCTCCTATTTCTCTTCAAGCAATTGATATTCAAAGTCCATCCGCATTGTTTACCTCTTAAATATATGGGCGTTATTCATACCAGTATCCTTTAATCCCTTTTTCCAGGCGCATGAGCGCTTCCAGATAGTAATAATCGCCCCAAATCATAAAGTCATCCGGCGACGAATTACCTCTCACGTGGTAGGAGCCGCGCTTGATGAGACCCTCAGCGTTAGGCTCATTGATCGTCGAATAGTTTTCAACAAGCGACTTCAGTGAACGGTGTAACCCGTCTTCAAAGTAAGCGCGTTCCACGTCATCCGCGTCCAGCTGGGAAATAAGTTCTTGCAGTCCCGCTGCCACGATTGCTGAAGCGGAGCTATCACGGTACGTATTCTCGTTGATTGGTACATTGAAATCCCAGTAAGCCACATGATCTTCTGGCAAATTCCGCAAGAAGAAACGCGCAAGGCGCCGCGAAGTTTCTAAGTAGAGCGGATTTTTCGTATAACGATACGACAGAGCAAAGCCGTAAATGCCCCAAGCCTGTCCGCGTGTCCACGTCGAGCCGTTAGTGAAGCCTTGATGCGTCGTGCCACCGATCGGCTCGGCCGTCTCCTGGTCAAAATGGAACGTATGGTACGAAGAATCGTCGCCGCGAACGAGGTAACGGCGGCTCTTGTCGGCATGAGCGACCGCTGCGTCGCGATAGCGCTCATCGCCAGATTGTTCGTAAGCCCAGAACAGCAGAGGCAGGTTCATAAGGCAGTCGATGATGATACGGCCGCCATTATGTTCGTCGCCAATCGGTCCCCAAGCCTGAATGTACTCCCCCTTCTCGCGCCAACGAGTCATCAGCTTATCGGCTGCCAGCAAAGTGAGTTGTCTGGCCCTCACATCCTTCTCGATTATCCACTGCGCTTTTGCTGAGAGCGAGTACAGGAAGCCGATGTCGTGATGTTCAAGGGCGCTGTTATCCGCTAGCCGTTTGCGGAAGCTTTCCACTGTTTGTTCAGCCGCAAGTTTAAACGTTTCATCTTTGCTGTATTCAAAGCAAAGCCAAAGAATTCCCGACCAGAAACCGTCGGTCCAATCATCATTCGGATTCAGCGTGTACGTTTTGCCACCGTCACCGTCGGTGCTGACATGTGGGAACAAATCGCCGAATTTCACGATATTTCGCTTCGTTTTTTGCAAGGCGTCCTCGATTGCCTCTCTCCATTGGTTCATATTGATTGCTCCTTCACGTCTTATTCTGCAAATTGTATAAGGCCCTATTTTACGAAATGGCGAAACTTTACTCGCAATAACGGATTATAAAGCAGCACCGGGAAAATCCATTATTTTTCGTTTTGTGCTTTTGGACAAATAAGGCCATTCCCATCTGTTATGAGCTTAAAGCCAGCAGCTTTTCCGCTTTCCCGAATACCTCATTACGTATAGCCTCTTAATCGAGCGCCAAAATGTTTGGCGCTTCGCTTCAGTTGCTGTCATAGTTCACACCACTCGTAGCTGCAAGTGCAAATTTCATGCTTACAATATACGATTCAGGCCTTGTAGCCTACAAGACGCAATTGTTGCGCAGGGGTCATTTCCTTGCAGCAACAAGATTGCCGCACAAAATCTCCCCAAGAGCACCGAGGTGTCCGGACCTTCCGCAACAGCAAACCGCACCTTCCCCCATGGCGTATAAGCGTGACGATGAACGTGTTCCTGAAGCAGCGGTACAATGTCTTTCTTTGATTTCATTAGGCCCCCGCTTAAGATGACGATATCGGCGTCATAGGCATGAATGAGATTTACAATACCGGCTCCAATGCGAAATCAAGGCTCTTAATAGATCGTCAGCCGCAGCTCAGGAAAGAAGAGTTCAAATGTCCGTAGATTTGCTGGTAAACAGTGAAATGGCCATTAAAGAAATTGCAAAAGTTCCATGTTGTCCTTTCTTCTACCTTTGATACGGATTATAGTTTTCATACAGAGTTATTAGTCTGGAAATATCATTCAAATAGCGATCCATCGGCATATCCATCTCTTCTCCTTGTTGATATCAATTAAACATCCACACCAAGGTTCTTCAAGTTACTGAAGCTGGTCGCCAAGCACTCAAATGGATCTCGACCATAACATTCGTCTTGTTCAACTGGAGCCCATTCTACCCCAACACTTTGACATGCCTCCAAAATTCGGGAGTAATTCATATTACCTTCACCAATCTCGGCAAATCGCTGTTCCATATCACTCATCACGGCAAAATCTTTCAAATGAACAAGCTTCATTCTTCCTTTCAATTTATTTATCCATTCTATCGGATCTGCTCCTCCAGATTGAACCCAGTAGAGATCAAGTAAGAATTCGAAGGCTTCTGGGTCTGTCTCCTCCATGAGAATATCCAATCCAGTTTTCCCATCGAATTTTACGAACTCAAATGAATGGTTATGATAAAAGAATTGTAGTCCTGCCTGTTTTAATTTCTTTCCAATTTCCGATGCTTCTTTGGCGAAAGTCACATATCCTTCTTTGCTGCTGCGATTTTCCGCTGGCATACCTCCTAACCCCACATATTTGCAATCCCAAATCTTATGCTTTTCAATAACTGCATCCAGATTATTGGTTAATTCCGAGTATGGAATGTGAGTCGCACAGATTGTCAGTTGCTCGCGATCTGCGATTTCTTTCAATTCATTATTACTGATAGGACCTATTCCTGAAACTTGAATGGCATTATAACCGATTTGTTTAACCTTTCTTAGACTGATTGAGACATCCTCGGGAGTTTTTAAAAAATCCCTTATTGTATAGAGCTGTGCTGCTATTTTCATTTCATCACTCGCTTTCCGAGAATATTAAAACTACATAAATATGAGAAATTCCCTTCAATCATCAATACTATAACGGAATCCCTTACCATTGCGCTAAGAATGATTCTGTCCAATGTGTGCAGAATAACCTTTATTCAAACTGGAAGTAAAAAATTAGTAGGCGCTACTAATGATTCGTTACCTGTGGCACTTCCCAGACATATCTCTGAGAGGCATTTGTCCAGATTATTCTTAAGTCATCTAGATCAAACCTTCATCCAATACATTCAGGAAGAAGAGTTCAAAAGTCCGCAAATTTATTGGTAAACAGTGAAATTGCCATTAAAGAAATTGCAAAAGTTACAGGCTTCGACTCCGTTCATTATTTTACACGCGTGTTTACCAATAAAATTGGCGTTCCGCCTGCTATGTTCCGCAAGTCTCAGTTCTCCGACAATCTAATTCCGGAAAGATTCAGCTGATAGCTCCCTCTGGCCGAAATTCCCGCCGCTGCTTACGAAAAGATTCCATCTCCCTCATATAGTCGGGATCACTGCTGAAGTTCGTCGTTTCTTCCGGATTGCGGCTAAGATCGAACAGAACCTCCGGGATGTCGGGACCATAATATTGATACTTCAAATGATCTTGTTTAATCATAATGTGATGCGGGCCGAACTGGGAGATTGTTCTATTGTCCCATGCGTGCTGGCTGCCCGTAAGCAGCGGCACCATGCTGCGGCTGTCAAGTCTTGGAGGGACAGGGATATCACTAAGCTCGCACATCGTTGCAAACAGATCACACAGGTTCACATTCTCCGCAACTATGCGGCCTCCATCAAAACCTTTGGGCCAACGAAAGATGAGCGGTACCCGTACGCTGCCCTCAAAAAATTTTTGCTTCTCCCAGACACCGTGCTCACCTAGCATTTCCCCATGATCGCTCGTATAAATAATGATCCAATCGTCCAGATTTTGTCCGGCAGCCTCCAGAGCCTTCAGGATGGTGCCAAAATGATCATCGACCGTTTCGATCATGGCGTAGTATGCGGCAACCGCCCGCCGAAGTTCCCGCTCCGATGCATCAACGCCCGGCCGTACTTGAAGCCTGCTGAGAAACGGATGGTCGAACACTTCCTGATCCTCGAAGGGCTTCACCCGGTTCAAATAATAACGAAATTTATCACCGTCCGCGATGTACGGATAGTGTGGCTGGAGAAGGCTTACCTTCAGCAGCAGGGGACGATCCGGCGATTCTCGATCATAATAAGGGTTAAGAAAATAATCATCAATGAAATTAGTCGCTCCGAGAACCGTGTATGCATCCATAACCGTATGTGGCGCCCTTCCGATTCCCGCACGCTTCACTTCCTTGGGCTGGTCCCATTTCATTACTCCAACCGGTTTTACAGCCTTGCCGCACGCTATTTCGTCACGGCCTTCGAGAAATGGAAGATCAACCTGCATCTCGCTCCCGATCCGCTGCATCCAACCTTGCATTTGGTCGGTCCCCATATGATGCAGCTTGCCGCAAGCAACTGTCGCGTAACCATATTGTGCGAAACGGCGGGCAAAGGTCATATGGCCTGGCTCCAGATCTTGCCCGTATGATTTGCAACCCGTCGTCTCTGGCAGTTGACCGGACATGATGCTTTGCCGAGCCGGGATACAGATCGGCGAAGGGGTGTAGGCGTTCGTGAATACGACACCGGTTTCGGCGAGCCGATCCAGATTAGGAGTACGGATAACGGGGTTTCCTGCAAAGGCGGTGGTATCCGCGCGATGTTCGTCACTCATAAGAAATAAAATATTCGGTTTTTTGTTCATTTTTATCCGTTCCCAATACGCATTGTCCATACAGAAGCGGAGACAGCGTGCTTAGCCTTTAAAGTGATTCTATACAAATAATCGCCCCAAACTGCCCGCAGTCTTTCATCCGTTAGCTTGATTGCCTCGCTTAACGCAAGAAGCGTGCTTCCGTCATAGTGAATATTCACCTTCTCGCCACTGGCATTCTGCAGCAATATGCTTCCATTGCTCTCAATCTGAGGCATACAAGGAGTCATCATGTGGATTTTAATATCGTCAGTCGCTTGAAGAAATTTAAAATCGTCCACGATCTCGATAAAAGCTTCTTTGTTTCTATAAAGGCTATAAGTTCGTTTCCACGAAACGATACCTGCTGCCTCCGGATAGGCGCAAGCGAGATTCATCGATATTTGCGCTTGTTCATGATGGACCTGATACTTGACCTCGCTTGCCTTATACGCAATGCCGGCCTTCTGTTGAACTCCATTAACCATAGGCACATTATGGTACGTTGACTGCATCGTCCAAATATCGTACCGCTCTGGACTGAACGTCTTGGCGGTATACGTTTCGACACCGATATCAATAAGAAAAGGGCTCCCGTCCGAATATACGAGGAAATGACCGATATCATTATGATTATGGCTCTCATCGTTATGGCCCCCTTTAACGGCCAAATACATACCACGGCTGGAGCCTTCTTGTTCCCTTGCTGTCATAACTTCGATACTGTTCATCCATACATCGCGAACAAATGGGGGCGTTTCTCCCATTTCCTTCATCTTTTCATCAACAAAAAAGGAAGGTATCATGCGATGCAGCGTCAGCCATCTAGAGAGCGGCGGTTTGTTTGTTTGGTACGCAGATGACGCTAATCTCACTAATTGCCGATCCCCAATCCGGGATCCGTATCGGTATACGATATCAGCTGCTATTTCAAATTGTGCGCTGCTATCAGCAAAGTTGACAAAGTTGGTACCGTCAATGTGAACTCTGTATAAGAAGCGTCCGATTTCTTTAATCAATGGCTCATTATACAAGTTCATCTTGCCTTGTGAAGCTTCATAAAGCAGTTCCAGACAGTCAAACAATGCTCCGCCGGCACGATCCCAGTAAACCGGACCTTCATCGCATCCGCCGTCCGTACTGCAATCGCTGATATACCGGTCCAGAGTTCGCATGACCTTTTCAATTCCTCGGTAACGACGCTCATCGCTTCTCTCCAGCAAAAGGAAAGCAGAAAGACAGTTGGAGTTGATCCACGGATTCCAGTTATTCATTTTACGGTTCGTTTCCAGCCCCATCCACCATAAATCGTTACGTTCCAGATACGGGTCGAAAATCCGGCGCTTCATTTCCATACGAATTCGACCACATATGTTGGGACTGACTGCATCCAGCGGTTTTTGCAAAAGGTAATGTGTTGTGGCCATTAAGCTTGCCGTCTCCCCGGCACACAAATCAATGTATTGGTCGGAAATATTAGGTATACAGTCATTGGAGCTTATTTTGGAAATGACCATATGAGGTGGAATCACCCAGGAGGTTTCTTCACAAATAGTCCAGATCCCATTCATAATCTGGTCGATAAAGCGGCCATCTCCCTCCATACATTCAGCAAGGACTAAGGAAGCCAATACACTCCTGCGTTCCTCGTATTTGTTCTGATATCGGACAACATTTCCATTTCTTGAATATTGTATGTAATCTACAGCCGTAATTGCCGGCCATGAAAAGCCAAGGTAACCTTCTCCCTTGGAAATCCAGTATGTTCGAATCGTATCCGGAATGGATTCCCATGTTGCCCTTTCTTCAACATTTGGGTACGGATAATAGCTTTCATACGGAGTTATGAGTCCAGAAATATCATTTAAATAGCGATCCATCAGCATGTCCATCACTTCTCCTACTTATGTATGAATAAAAAAACGACGGGTACGGACATCGCCGTACCTGCCGCTACATATCTTAGATCTCTTATTGAGTTGTTACTATCAAGTATCAAGCTCAATTTTACCTATGGTCGATTGCGGGTTCGCCGGTTTCGATGAAATTGGTTATTTACCGCCAGTCTTAGCTTTATAGGCATCGTTCACTTCTTTAGCTAGCTTCTGGAAGGAGGCGTCATCCATCATAGATTTAACGAACTTATCCCAATCGTCTACACTGTTTTTACCTACAAGGGTATTGATTTCATTGTCATTAATTTTCTTAAGGAAATCAGCGCCCTTTTCTCCATTCGTTGATGTATTGATACCTGCGGACGGATCCAATATGGAGTTCTTGCTGATCGCATCAACAAGATCGTGGTCATACTTGATGACTTCTTGTGGCATGTCTCCGTGTTCGGCTCTTGAATATTTGTTAAAGTAGCCAGGTATCCATTGACCGGGGTTCGTATACTGATTCGCCTTGCCGGCATCTGTCTGTACCACGATTGTCGGAATGCTGGTATCCGTATAGTCTTTATCCTTCACACCATATTGGATCTGCTTCCAGCCCTCAAGTGAATTGCCATAATCCATGACTTCCAAAATCTTCTTCATTTTATCTTCCGAAACTTTCTTGCTGATCATCAGTTGACCGAAAGAGCCTGTACTTTTTTCATAGTAACGCTTGCCGTCCGGAGCTGCAGGCAGCTCATAAGCAACTGCATCCGCTTTCGGATTCACCTTTTGAAGTTCTTTGATCACATTCGGAGAATTGTAAATGTCTACAATATTACCGACATACATCCCGATTTTCCCTTGAATGAACATATCTTTCAGCTGCTGGGCCTTCATAACCGGATAATCTGGCACGACTAAGCCATCCTTGAACGCTTTGCTCCAGTAAGTGAGCGCAGCCTTCATCTGCGGAGAAGCAAATGCCGGGGTTAATTGACCAGAGCTGTCTTTTGCCCAGCCTTGCATAAGAGCTCCATTTTGTGAAGAAGATGAGCCGAACATTGAGAAAAGGTATGTTTGAGGCGACGGCGTAGCAAATGATGCAAATCCGTAAGTATCAGCCTTTCCGTTTCCGTCCGGATCGTTTTTCGTAAAAGCCTCCATAACTTTATACAATTCGTCAGTCGTCTTCGGCGGCTGTAAGCCCAGTTTATCCAACCAGTCTTTGCGAATAATAAGCGATTCATGGCCATCCTGCGGTCTAACCCGCGGTATCCCCATGTTCTTGCCGTTGAACGATAAAGCGCTATAAATGTTAGGATCGATCTTGGATAAGTTCGGATAGTTCTTGATATATGGCGTTAAATCCCAGAATGCGCCTTGCCCAAGCGCTTGCGTCCAATTTTGTTTCGTAATGTCCCATACAACCGTCAAATCTGGCAAGTCGTTCGAAGCCAGCATGACGTTAACTTTATCGTCGTAATTGTTCGAAGGAACATACGTAGCATTGATTTTTACATTTAACTTTTGATTGACTTGCAGAATGCCTTCCAAATCATTTTTCGGCGAATCATTGTAAGTTGGCGAGATAATCGTAATTTCAGTAGGTGTTTTAGATTCCGCTGCTTTTGCAGATGTTGATGGTTGCGTATCCGTTGGTTTAGCGGTATTGCTGTTACCGCATGCAGTCGTGATTAACATAAGGACCGCAGCTGTCGTAAGGCCAGTCATTTTCAAAACCTTTTTCATTGGTTGTTGCCTCCTCTATTTTTCTTTCGGATGTTGCTGCCCGCCTTTGAAAATGTTACTTTTATTTCCATTTTTAAAGAAAGGCATCCCCCCTCTCAACAAATATTTACTTAACCCTTCACCGATCCAAGCGTTAAGCCCTTAACAAAATATTTTTGAAGGAACGGATATACCATTACGATCGGAACTGCTGAAAGCACGACAGCCGCCATTTTTACGGTTTCTGCCGGTATTACAGCGCTTGAAGCTTCGGCATAATCGGCTGGCGCAGAGCTAGCGGCCAACATTTGCTGCAAGACGACTTGGAGTGGACGCAGCGTATCCTTATTGATGTAAAGTACGCCATTGAAATACGTGTTCCAATACCCGACACCGTAAAATAAACTAAATGCGGCGATAACCGGGAGCGAAATTGGGAGAATAATCCGGAAAAAGATTCCGATATCCGAGCAGCCGTCTATTTCCCCTGATTCCTCCAGCTCTGCAGGCACGTCTTGGAAGAAGCTTTTCATAAGCAGCACGTAAAAAGCTGTCGCTAACCCCGGCAGCACCAGCGCCCAGAAACTGTTCAATAAACCTATATTTCGAATCAATAAATAGTTAGGCATGATGCCCGGGTTAAACAACATCGTGAATAAAATCGCAGTCAGTATGAAATTTCGGCCTTTCAATCTCTTGCGCGATAACCCATATGCCAATCCTGACGTCACCAAGAGTGCACAGACCGTACCGACGATCGTCAGCATCGTTGTGATAAAGAAGGAATTAATAAATTGGTTGGATGACATGATGTAACGGTACGACGCTAAACTCCAAGTCTTCGGAAACAGCATGACCGGCGTCGTCAAAAACTCATGCGGATCTGTGAAGGACACGATCGTGATGTAGATGAACGGCAATACGGTAGAGAGTGAAAATAAAAACAGTACAATATAGATAAAGATATCAAACCATTTGGAGGAACGATCCATCCTAATACACTCCTTCCTCTCCCATTTTCTTAGCGATGCGGTTGGCCGCGACGACTAAAATGAAGCCGACAATTGATTTGAACATACCTGCGGCCACGGCAAAGCTGAATCTCCCTTGCTGAACACCGACGCGATATGCATACGTATCGAACACGTCGCCAATGCTTTCTACAGGAGCGCTGCTCATCAGATACACCTGCTCGAAACCGACATCCATAACCGAGCCTAGTCGCAAAATGAGCAGTACGACGATGGTGGACTTAATCCCTGGCAGCGTGATGTACAGCAGTTGTTTCCACCGGCTTGCTCCGTCAATCTGAGCCGCTTCGTATTGCTCGGGATTGATGCCGGTCAGCGCCGCAAGGAAAATGATCGTCCCATATCCGGCGTCCTTCCAAATACTTTGCGACGTCAATAATAACCAGAACGTATTCGCATTCGTCAGAAAATCAATTTTCGTCCCGCCCGCCTCAACAATTAGCCCGTTAACGACCCCTGAGGACTTGCTTAGCAAAATGAAGGAAATACCAGCAATAACGACCCATGACACAAAGTGGGGCAAATATATCGCTGTTTGTACAAATTTCTTAAACCTTACTCGGCGCACTTCATTAAGCATCAAAGCCAAGATGATCGGTGCCGGGAAAAAGAACAGGATGTTCAAGAAACTAATCGCTAGCGTATTCCGCAGCAGCTTAAAAAAATCAGGATTCGTTAAGAAATCACTGAAATATTTGAAGCCCACCCATTCGCTTTTCCAGAACCCGAGGAACGGAGAGTAGTTTTGGAACGCTAACGACAAGCCCCACATGGGTCCGTATTTAAAGATGAGAAAAAAGAGTAAGCCTGGCGTCATTAATAAGTACAAATACTTGTCTCGCTTCAGGGCTACGCTCCAGCCCCTTAACCATAATGTCATATTCGTCACCTCTCATAGCTGCAAATGCAGATTTCATATATGCAATATACGATTCATGCTTTGTAGTCTACAAGACGCAATTGTTGCGTAGAGCTGCAACCCCCGTCAGACCAAGGCTTTGCCGGGTCGTGTCGCATTCCTTGCGGCAACGGGATCACCTTACAATAAATACGACATTTGAGAGGATACGATTTTATCAAACAAAAATAAAGCTTGCAGGACTTAATCCCGCAAGCATATAGATTGCTATGTTTTGACTGATTCCCTGTATTGACCAGGAGTTGTACCGACCTGTTTCTTGAAGACGCGCATGAAATTTTGACGCTGATACCCGACGAGAAGAGCTATCTCGCTGACCGGCAAATCGGTTTCCGCTAATATTTGCTTTGCTTTCTCAATACGATATTCCGTCAAATAATCAATGAAGACAGTCTGCATAATTTTCTTAAACCATTTGCTAATCTGGAACGTACTGACTCCGCAATAATCCGCGCATTCTTCAAGCGAGAGATCCCGATGATAATTGTCGTGAATGTAGCTTACGGCAGTCATCACCATTCGTTCATACTCCCCGTATCGATTTCCCTGAACGGAAGTAATAATTGGTGAAACCAGCGCTGTCAGAAACCATAGGTTAATCTCCTCGATGCTTTTCAACTTGCGTAAATGCGTATAAGGATCGTATTGTTCGAACAGTTGCTTTGGCTCCACTTTCAAGCTGTAAGCCGTTCTCATCGTAGCGGCAAGCAGCTGATTGTAGTATAGAAGCACGCCTTCCGGAGATCTCGCCTGCCTTCTAACTGTCTCCATGAAGTCGTTCAACATGCGCTCCGCTTCCTCTTGATTGCCAAGCTTCAACGAATTCTCGAAGTGCTGCTCCAGCTCCACGGGGTAGCTGCTGTCGCTGACAAGGCTTCCTTCTTCCTGCAGCACTTTATTCCTCCCCGTAATAATGCGAGACTCCAGAGCGAACATCGCTTGGCGGTACAATCGCGGAACTTCCTTCGTCTCATAACCGACTCCGCTCAGCCCGACCGTCACCGGGAGATGCAAATAATTTGATAGCATATTTCGCATGTTTTCAGCGAAAGCAAAGAAATCGGGTTCCTCCTTGTCCGCTCCCGGTGTTTCCGGCACATTCCATAACCAAGAGACCATACTGTCGTTAAATACGTTGACCGTAACGCCTAGCCAGCCACTCTGAGGAATAAATTCGTCAATAATATTTTTCATGGAAAAAAGCATAAGCTCTTTGTCACTGTCACGGAATTTTCCCTCATGGGCCTCATCCATATCGAACGCAACCGACAGCACAGCGAACTCTGCTTGATCCGGAAGCTGATACCGCTTCAATAGTTCGCCTAATTGCTTATTGGAATAATGGGCAAATTGGCCCTGCAGCAGTTGCAGGACGAAAGACTCCCGAATGATCGGCAGCTGATGCGACAGTTCATTCTTGAGTTGGGATGCCGTATGCTTGAGCTCCAACCAATTCCGATGGACGAACCCCATCTCATCGGAATCAATCTCCGCACCGGAATCACTTCTTATGCTAGCCAGCAATCGTTCCACAGGCCGGTAAATTTTTCGACTACCGAAGAATGAACCGCCGACGCTAACAAGGATGAAGAAGAAAACGATGCCCATCGTCATGAACGCAATGCCTCTAGACTTGGCGTTCAATTCTTTCACTGGAATCACATCGATATATTTCCAATGACTGTAGTTTGAAGTGATGCTTGTAACCAGATAGGAAGTACCTTTCCAATTAAAATTATACTTAGACTTCCCTTCGCCTGCCTGCAAAATGCTCTCATAGAAATTGCTTGGCTGAAGCTCATCCGATGTTGTTGTGACTAACTTCCCAGATTCGCTTACAACGAACATGTATTGTCCTTTATAGACAGTCGAATCCCCGATGGTTTCGCGGAATTGACTCGCGTCTACTGACGCGATGACCAGTCCGATCGGATCATTGCTGCCGAGAGGAAACTTGTTAACTAGTGTAACGCCTCTGCCCGTATCCGTGTTGGGCGTAACTGGGAATGTTTCATTTAACCAGCGTAACCGATAATTTTCTTTCATCTCACGGTCAAATTTGTCCCTGACAGACCTGTTTAAACCATCCGGTCGGATCGTCCCGCTCGTCGGAGAGACATACGCGATGTCCCGTATATAGATTGCGAGTTCGCGTAAATCCTTGTTCGTATTTTGAAAAGCCCCGAGTATCTTATACACTTTACCAAAGAAGTCGATCTGATCCACTTTCAAATCCACGCTGTAATCCGTAAGAAAATAAGGTGAGTTCAATATTTGCAAAAGATTGATCTGAATCGTCTGCAGTTTTTTATCCACATTATCAGAAGCGGACTTCAAAATCTGGTAATTAGCTTTGTTAACTTCGGTTTCTACAACGGACGAAGCATATAAGTAGCTGCCCAGTCCCGTGATGACAGTCGGCACAATCGAAATAAAAAGCGAGACGATTATCATTTTCCTCAGCATCAAGTTCTTTCTCTTGGAAAATAAATCCATAATTTTCATTTGAACGACTCACCTCATATGATGTTACAGTGCCTAAGTATACGTAGTGTAACCGATGCCTTTTGTCGCAAGCAAGGCTCAATTTTTGCGGACACTCCAAAATTTACTTCCAATTAAACGATATGGAGGAAACAAGTAATAGAAACGCGACCAGGGGCGATGGCTCCTGGTCGCATTTCTAACTTTAATGAAGATCGTGACACATACGAGCGCCGCTTGGGCCGTATCCAATTTCATGATTGAAATCACCCTGCCTATCTATTCAAAAAAGGAAGCCGCTTTGCTCCAAAACTTAGGAGAAAACCGCTTCCGTAGTAGGTGTCGACATTTACAATATAAAACTTGGCTGTTATCGACAAAACATCAAGCCAAGCGATTCAATCAAACTTGGGAACATTGACGTGAAGGTTACAATCGAAAGCTCAGGGATGAGACAAAAATGAATAATAGTGAAGAAATAAAGAGTCAGTTTTTCAGACATTATTTCGGAAGTAATCGTTAATCAACCATTTAAGTGCCAGTATCGCTAAAGGATGTAAGTTCTCGTCTTCGAAAAAGACAAGAACTTACATCCTTTAAATCAATAAAACCGCCCTGCGCGCTGATCTTTATAGATATATGTTCTTGTCCTCTTACAATTTTCTCTTCTTAATACAGTTGTCTCATCTAGGAGCTATTCCTTAGTATGATGTTTTTTGCAAGTGCGCATAAAAAATTAGTTCCCCGTAGGCTTTAAAACAAAAGGTTAAGCCAAAAAACTAAGACTGGACCTTCTCTTCTTCTCCTCATAAACTAGCGGTGAAAGCTGAATGCGAAACCAAAGTGCGAGGATAGCGGATAAAGCATGGAACCCCAATGGATTCCTCATACCCAGATATTTTTGTGCTCCAGCCATCCATGTACACCCATTGTCTCTCCGTGATCGGATGTCTATACGACGATGGTATCTTCCAGGCAGCCATGAGTCTGACGAACTCGTAGTCAGTCCCAGTCACCGCAGCAAAATATTCGCTCATCTCATACCAACGATGATGGGGTCTAGGATGTAGCAATTTCTATGGAAAAGGAATTCATGGGAATCGAAGTCATGCCACTACCTCAGCTGTAACTTGCTGTTCATCCGCCGTTCATTTTCACTTCCTATACTTAGGATATTACGAAGGAGGTAAGCAAAATGTATTTAGCTATTCGAGAAATGAGGTTTGCTAAGGCTCGGTATACGTTAATCGCTACAATTATGGTGCTTGTTTCATTTCTTGTTCTGTTTGTCACTGGTCTTGCACAGGGACTCGCGTATGATAACGCGGCTTCTGTTAAGAATATGGCTGCATCTCATTTTGTCTTCGAACAGGATTCTAATCACCGCTTCACTAGGTCTCAGGTCGATCAGAATCAGCTTAAAAAGGCGGGCTTAATCGTAGGAGAAGAGAATGCAGAGCCGCTTGGTGTGAAAATGACAACGGTTATTCCATCTGATGGTACGGAGAAGATTGATGTTACTCTGCTCGCAGTTAATATCAATGGCTGGCTGATGCCAACAGTAACTGAAGGTTTACCCCTCTCGGATCAGATAAAAGGACACGTTCTCGTTGATCAGAAGCTGTCCAATTCTGGAGTCAAAATAGGCACAATCATTGTCGATCAAGCTTCGGGAACAAAATGGACTGTAAACGGATTTGTGAAGAACGAGTCATTCAGCCATACACCGGCTGTTTTTCTAAATAAGCAGGACTGGCTTGATCTCCAGACGCAGACACTTACTCGTCAAGGAACTAAACCAGCAGATAGTCAAGTCTACAATGCGATTGCCATTAAAGACTCGAACGAAAAAGTTAAGGATCTTCAGGCCGCTCTGCCCAATACGGAGGTTATAACGAAGTCTGAGGCAGTGTCAGCGATTCCTGGTTACAAAGAAGAGCAAGGCTCTCTTATGATGATGATTGTATTCTTATTTGTAATCTCTGCTTTTGTACTGGCTGTATTCTTTTATGTCATCACGATCCAGAAAACCAGTCAATTTGGTATTTTGAAAGCCATCGGCACACGCACTGCATATTTAGCTAGGAGTGTGACGATGCAGGTTTTGGTCTTATCGGTCGGCAGTTTGGTCGTTAGCGTCCTGCTGGTACAATTGTTTGAGGCCGTATTGCCAAGTTCTATGCCATTTCAATTAGGTTTCTCCACCTTGGCACTTACTTGCTTGTCCTTTGTAGCAATGTCTCTGGCCGGTTCGCTATTTTCGGTGTGGAAGGTCGCCAAAATTGACGCTTTGGATGCGATTGGGAGGACAGCAGCATGAGAAACAGACTTGTATTACAGGCGATTACACGGACTTTTGAGGATGGCGGTATCGAAAGAACGATTTTGGATAAGCTAAATCTTGAGGTGACCGAAGGTGAACTGGTCGCGGTAATGGGACCTTCTGGCTCGGGAAAGAGTACATTTCTGTCCATAGCAGGAGCACTTCTTGAACCAACGAGTGGGGATGTTCTACTCGATGGAGAATCAATCATCGGCAAAGACAAGAATGAACTTTCTGAAATGCGACTTCGAAAAATCGGATTTATTTTTCAAAGCGCCAACTTAATTCCATACTTGAAAGTGGAAGAACAGCTGATGGTAGTAGCCAAGCTTGCCGGAATGGACAAGGAGAAGGCATCCAAACGAGCAAAAGAGTTACTCGATAAGATGGGATTGCCTCATCGTCGAACGGCATATCCTGATAAGCTTTCAGGTGGGGAACGTCAGCGGGTCGCTATCGCAAGAGCCTTAATGAATGACCCAGCTGTCCTGTTCGCAGATGAACCAACAGCAAGCTTAGATGCATCTCGAGGTCACGATGTAGTAAGCATGATCGCGAAACAAGTAAAGGATCAGCGAAAGAGCGCGGTTATGGTTACGCATGATGACCGAGTGCTGGCGCTTTGTGATCGAGTGCTTTTCCTAGAGAATGGGAAACTTATCAAAAAATAAGGCAAGCCTCCAAATTAATGCTGGCATGGTACCTAAACAATATCGAAATTGTAATTGAATTCAATTAGCCTGTGTTTTGTGAAAAATAAAGTATTAGACTGACCATAGAACTTGAAACAGCGCACGAAAATTGAGATCGTGTTGCCCTGCTGAGCGTTTGGCTGGGAATGATTCTTCCCTATGTAAAATAAAACTGGTTCATTAGATTTAACATCTAATGAACCAGTTTTTATTTAATGTGGTACCGGCGAGAGGACTCGAACCTACACGGTGGTAAGCCCACACTGACCTGAATCGTGTATGCGATTCGGAATCTAACGGAAAATAAGTCCATTAATGAGAAGTTAGAACTCGGCAAAAGCCTTGTAAAATCAAGGTGTTTGCCAGGTTCTTCTCGTTTTTTCAAGCCCCGAAAGGGGGCTGAGCAATTTATTAAAATGAAGCTATTTGGGGACGTTTGAGAGAACTCGGAGAGAATCAAAATTCTTGAAGAATCTTCACCAAAAAAGTTTGACAAGATCAAGACAATATTATATAACTATATTAGTTATAACCACTATAGTTATATGTAAAATTAAAATTTGGGAGGTTAATATGAAAATCACAGATCATTTTATCCCCGTCTTTACCAATCAACTGGATACAACCGTTGCTTATTATGAATCTCTTGCTAACCGACCTATGGATCGAAGATGGGATATTCCCGAAGCTGGCTTGTCTTTAGCCACAGTATATCCTTACGTTATCGTATCTGGAAGTCCGGAGGCCTTGGAGCCTGCTAGATCACTCCGTGCCGTAGTGTACGTTGATTCCATGAACGAATTGAAGGACGTATTAAAACAGCAAAATACCCTCATAGTAAGGGATCAGCATGGTCCTATTGGTCCAAGCATTTTTGTACAACATCCCGATGGCAGTTTTATTGAATATGTAGAGCCTGCTCAGGCTACTGTTTGACTGGCACAAATTTAAAAGATGTAAAATAAAGCTGCTCCACAGCACGTAGGGAGCAGCTTTATTTTACATTCGCTTTTGTCCGTAATTGCTCAACAATCTGAGCCAGGGTAACGGAAGCCAGTTCATACTCCATTGCCATCTGCGCATGAGAGAGTTGTGGTACAAGAACCGATTCAATGTTCATGCCTACAGAGCAATTGGGGTCAGGGTCCTTATGAAAATTGAAAAGCTGGTTTCCTTCCACGGATTCGACCGCCCGGTAGATATTCAGTAGGGTTAATCTTTCGGGAGATACTCGAAGGGAGGCCCCCGCAACTCCAGCTTTTGTTTCAATATATCCTGCTTTTTTGAGCTGTGCCATGATCCGTCTAATTACAACAGGGTTACTATTGATGCTTCGTGCTATTCGATCACCTGTACTATATAGCGGGTCCAACGTAATCATCGAGAGAATATGGACTGCCATCGAAAAACGACTGCTAATTTGTTTCATCTACTCACCCTCTTTGCTACACAGTATAGTTCCAATTAAAGAACAGGTCAATCGACAAACTTTTCAGTCTCTTTAAGTTTATCCATCTGAATTAGAATTGACTTGTACTTTCTGTCTGTCAGAAATTTTTTCATACTGAACTGGTGAATCTTCCTTATTGGCTAATAATGTGAACATGAAGGAAATTCAAGAATGGCTCGGCCACAGTCACTTCTCGACCACAGTAAATATTTATGTTTTTTCCCCTTAGCATGCCAGCTGCTGTCCTGTTGAATACAGCTTCCGCGCTCCCTGTATCGGCATAAATTTGCAGGATGTCATTTGCGGCTAAAGGAAGCTGAATAACGCTGCCAAGCAAGCAGTACCCCTGTTTCGACAGATTCATAGATGCAACGGCAGATAAGTAGGAATCCTTTTCGTTCCGATTTCTTCAGATAATTGAAGCAATTTTAGTTAGTCAATAGTTTTTTCTCGAATAGCTTGAAGTCTCCCTCTTGCCCCATATATTGGTATCGATTACTCTCGTAAAAAGAAAATAGTTGAGGGTTACTGGCAATACAGTCTAAGCGTATCACCTTCTTATTCCTAAAGCTTATAGCCGAATCACACCAATTCAAAAGAGCAGATCCCAGCCCCGAATTTGCACGCTTTCTGCTAATCGTAAGTCGATGCAAATAAATTGCTTCATCATCTACATAAGCTTTACTTCCCCATAGCTGATAATCCCAAGTACTAGGTTGACGTTTCAGTATGACGACTCCTAGGATTTCATTGTAATGCTTGCATACAAACACTTCTTCTTTTTGGATTGAACCTACAGTATTGTGAGAATCATGTCCTTTCAATAGCTCGCCCCACTGCTGAGAACCTTTACTTTGAAGCCATTTGGCTGTATCTAGTAGAAGGGACATTATTTCATCTGCTTCTTCTTTCTTTGCAACACTAACAGTGTAATTACCATCTATATATGGGTTTATTATAGTAATGTCGGTTTTCATAAGTGGAAGAACACTCCTTAGTTGTTTATAGAGTAATATCTTATGCTTTCCTTTTATTATATCTCAATCAAACTCCGTTTCAAATTGCTGAGAACTACATGTTGATGCCTCTGTTCCACAATGGTGGGGTTACTGAGCAACTGCAACCAGTTGCACTACGAGAGCCAATGAAGATGAATAGCAATATTATGTCAGCAGACGAGTCGAAATGATTATGGTCTCTTATAAACTCCTATACAACTAATGAGCTCAAGCACGAAAGGATGCTTGAGCTCCATTAGAGCAGGTAAATGTGGCTTATTTACGAGGGCACTTTTCTAGCTTGTACAGGCGTAAGGTAGCCGGGGTCACTGTTGATCGGTGATGATTAAACCAGTAGACATCGTCGCGCAGCCCGAACAACCCGTGATCCATGACTCGTCTTTCGCGGGTAACAACATCTCACGCTCGCCCAACGAAAAGCTGATGTATTGCTAGAAGATACTCACAAGTAACCACCTGCAGGCGCGATGCCCTTCACACTCTAGCTGCTCTTTTGGATCCAAAAATCATAAAACTGATCGTGGCCAAAACCCACACGCCAATGCCACCATAGAGCATCACCAAGCCAAAGCCGTGCACAAGAGCTGCATGGACCACGGCTCCGGACGCATCCAGAGAGGACAGTTCTGGCAAACCCTGCTTGAGAGATGCAAAGTTTCCGGCGGCTATTTTCTCGGCCAAAGTCCGCAATTGCGTTGTATCGAGAGTCCCTGGAAGGGCTCCCCGCAAATAAGACAGGATGCCTTCCTGCAAAATGAATCCCATCACGGCGATGTTGATGGCTAGACTGATCAATCTGGCACTCATGTCTATACCGGAAGCCATGCCTGCACGGGTAATCGGAACTGAGCCGGTAGTCGTGTTGGTCACAGGCGTGTTGGTCAAGCCCAGCCCGATACCAGCCAACAGGGAACCCGGGAGCATGGTCAGCCAGTTGGCGTGATCGCCTCCACTGCCATATTTCATCAAAATGAAGCCCAGGCCGATGATGAAAAGACCCAATGGGATAACTATACGCGGCTGATATCGTAGCGAAAGACGCTCTGCCAATGGCGGGATCACCAGGGTAGGCAGCGCATAAGCCAAGAGAGACAGGCCTGTGGCTACAATGCCATAACCAAGACCGCTCTGAAAATAAATCGGCAGATAGATCATGAATGGCCAGAAACTGAAATTCATGCCGATGGAGCCAAGGATAGCGCCAGAAAAATTGCGTATCTTGAATACGGAAAAGTCGAACATCGGATGGGCGCTGAGCTTTTCCACAAAAAGAAAAATAATGAAGCTTGCTGCCGTTGCAACAAGAATGCTGATGGATGCTATGCTGGTAAAGCCTAGTTCGGGTCCTTGTGTGATTAAGTATGCCAAACCAAAGACCGTCAACGAAAGCGTGACAATACCGATAACGTCCAGCTTTTCCGCTTGCGGATCACTGGATTCCTCCACACCCCCAAAGACAAGGATCAAAGTAAGGATGGTAAGCGGGACGTGGACCAGAAAAACCCAATGCCAGTTCAATACGGCCACGATCATCCCCCCGATAATGGGTCCAAACCCGAGGCCGATACCGAACACGATCCCCCATGTTCCAAAGGCTTTGCTGCGTTCTCGTCCTTCCTGAAACCGATGCGAAAGAATGGCTATCTGGCAAATCTGCATCGCACCAGCACCCACACCTTGAAGAAACCGACTGACGATTAGAACCGATGTGCTTTGCGCCAAACCACAAATCAGGGATGTAATGCCAAACAAAATGAGGCTGATAATAAAAATGCGCCTCCTTCCATAACGGTCAGCTAGGGACCCCACAGCCATCAGAACCGTCGCACAGGCAATGGTGTAGGCATTCATAATCCATTGCATATCCTTGAGATTGCCATGTAATACCTTTTCCAGGGTTGGCAGTATCACTGGCACACTGGAAATTTCGAGGCCGAACATTAGCGCGGACAAACATATCGCGGACAATGCGATTATATTTTTGCTGGAATGCGAGAGAGTCATTGAGAGTACCCTCCAAACTTAGATTTGGTAACAGCACCAGCCAGCTTTTTTTCGTCAATTGTACAATCAATAACCTCATCAATACGTGCCTGTAAATCTTCTGTACCTGCCTTATTTAAATCGTATTTGCTCATTGCTTGCCATTCCTCTCTGACTTCTCATGTGTGAATCGCCCTTATTCATGTGAGTCTTATTATATAATTTAAATCGTTCATTTTACATAACACATTAAATCAAATATGATGATTATACAAAGTAATAAAAGTTATTTATTTAAAACACCTTAAATTTAAAGGAGCACACTCAAAGTGGATCATGTAGACAAACAAATCCTCTTCTATCTTCAAAACCAGGCAAGGATTTCAATGACTGAACTGGGTAAAAACGTGGGGTTGTCCCAACCTGCTGTAACGGAACGAGTTAAGAGGATGGAAGAAAAGGGAATAATCGAAGAGTATCGTACCGTCATTTCTCCTGAAAAAATTGGGAAGCATGCGGCAGCCTATATGTTGTTTCGGACTAGGGACTGCTTGGCGTTTCTTGATTTTGTCCATGCATCTCCCCAAGTTGCCGAGTGCCACCGCATAAGCGGAGAACACAGTTATTTATTAAAAGTAGTGACGGAATCCACACGCACGCTCGAAGAGTTTGGCAACCAGTGCGATAAATATGGAACCTATACAATCCTGATTGTCATGTCTTCACCGATCGATCATAGTCTTCTAATTCATTCTCTCAAAGAAGCAAATGGAGTTGACTAATGCCAAGCAGAAATTCCAATAAACGCTGCATACAATCCATCAACAAAGCTGTGAAATGAATGTATCCTGCAGTTTTTTTCTGCGGCTCAATCGTTGGTAGAGCGTCAATTGTTCCAAGACTATGGGTTTTTTGGTCTTTGATTACTTGTTCTGCACGATGGGGCTCGAGCATCCCTGTCAGAAAGCTCATTCAAGTTCCATTTTCGATCTTCAACACCCTACAATTTTTAGATAAGAATTATTTCCTAGATTAACGACTACAATGCAATCAAATTAAAAGAGCCCAAGCATGTTCTACGCTTGAGCCCAAAAAAAAGAGGTAAATGTGGCTTAATTCAACAATTTCTTATGAGTAACACACAGCACTCCACATGTGTCGAGACAACGGATTTTTGAAACTATTGTGGATTTCTATGCTGCTATCCTCAAATACTTCGACCTTGTGAATTAATCGATGAAACACTTCTCGAAGGATTTCTTCATCCGAAATTTCCAGTTGAGTAAAACGCTGAACTTCTAATTGGAACGCATGTATGGAGCCTTCGTTTTCCTGTTCCTGGGAAATGATGTTATCCAATTCCTTTACCCTTTGAATATTTCATCGTCCCGCGTCTTGTTCAGCAGTTTATCAGCAAGCTCCATACGATCTTTTTGCAAATGCCTCAGCTGCTTATTTACTTCATTCAATTCCTCTTTAGCTTTTCACATTTGCTCGTTTTAAGGCATTCTGCACTAGATGGCCATATATTTTACGAATCGTTGCCACTCCCTAAATTGATGCCTCACTCACTTTAACTGTCCGTCAACGCCTACCGCTGAACCGTTTGATCGCTTCCTCGGTCACTGGCTCGAAGAGGTTAACGAGGTTGCCGTCGGGATCGCGGAAAAGCACAGAACGGTTTCCCCACGGCATCGTGGTCGGTTCCTTTACCCAATCATCGACAAATGGCTTCAAGCGTGCGTATTCGGCTTCGACATCGTCGACGCGGAACTCGATGATGACAGTGTGATTGTTGGCCGCCACTACGGAACCAGCGCCGAATAGTTGCGCCGTCTGGGAGTGGCCGATTGCCAGGGTGCATGATGGCACAACGAGTTCGGCAAAAACGGGCGCGGGGCGCTCCGCCGAAACACCCATGACTTTCTCATAGAACTCGACGAGACGATCCACGTCGTCGGTAATGATGCGCACAGAAGCGAAATTCACAAGATATCATCCTTCCTATAATAAATAATACAATACCGTATCATATCGTGGGCCAGAACCAGCGAAGCTTCCTTAAGGGGCAAAGTAGCTGTAAAAAATAGATTGGCTATGTCCCCCAACCGATGCAAGACGTACTTCGCATTTATTCTCACCACTCCTTTACGTTTACATACCCGATTATAAAACAACGCTACTGACAACGTTATGTCAGTACGTTTTAACATTTTTTGGGCTTCCTCACGAATCCAATTTCGGAATGATTCAGGTTCCAATACTATCACACCCGCTCCCCAGCCAAGCACCCATTGCAACAATTCATCCAGTTGACGAACGCGTAAGACCACATGCAATCCATCTTGATGCTCTTCCATATCCTCCATGTAATGATAGTTCGATTCCTTCACCTTATCTGCGATGTCATGGTTAAATCGAAGGCGAACTCGCAAGTGGCGATCATCCGGAGGGGTATACTCCCTTAAGTTAAAATGCGCCGGTAGTTCGAATCGTTCTTCCAGATCGATGAGTTCGGTCATTCGGGACAAACGGAAATGGCGAATGTCTTGGCGTAGATCGCAACGGGCCACGAGCATCCAAGATCCTTCAACGAGTACCAGGCCATAGGGAGCGACGGTACGATCACGATGGTGATTCCCCTTGGAATCCCCAATCCCTTTCGAATAATGAAATCTGATCTTTCGTTCATCTAATATCGCTCGACGGATCTTTTCGAAATATTCCCTTTCTTTTGACAGCGCGACCCGTTTACCGGGAGTGAGCAAGCGCAGCGCCTTACGCACACGAGAGGTCTCATTGCGAACGCTCTCCGATAGAATGGCCTCGATTTTCCTCCGAGCGGCTTGAGCCCTGACACGATACTCATCATCAAATCGTTGCTCGATAAAGTCCGTTCCTATAAGCAAGGTCACGGCTTCTTCTACCGTGAAACTGATCGGCGGCAGGAAATAGTCTTTCATTAAAGAATATCCTGTGCCTGGGGCACCTATAATCGGCACGCCCGCTTCACTAAGTGCCTGAATGTCACGATAGATGGTCCGCACGCTGGTTTCGAATAGGTCCGCCAAATCTTCGCCCCGTACCACTTCTCTGCTTTGCAGCTCCAGCACGATGGCTAATAAACGGTCTGTTTTGTTCATTGGCTGCCCCCCTTGAAACTTAATGCTGTTCATCAAAAACTTGCCATTACTTGTGGCAAGGTTCTCCGCGATTTACCTTAACTGCTCGTCCCTCGGTTTTAAGGGTTTATCTCGCATATACTCACTCATTCGCAGGATTTCGTCGCCTTGGGATACAGATGCTGTTCGATAAGTAAGCTCATTAGACATCATTAGACACCGTTATTCCAATCTTGGGCATGCGGGAACAGAAGAAGCGTATGGAACATTTCTCCAAGTGTTATTCTTCTGCA
>NZ_VRTT01000090.1 GCF_008017805.1 Paenibacillus sp. N3.4
CGAGTGGGATTGCCCCGAATGTGGAGCGCATCACGACCGAGACTTGAATGCAAGCCTGAACATCCTTACCGAAGGCAAAAGACTGCTTACTGTGTAATCCCCTTACACGAACTGTCGGAACGACAGGGTTAGCTTGGTAAACTTCTCTTCGTTAGAAGAGACTACCCAAGAATCTCGTGACTTTAGTCATGAGAGGTTCAATGGGTGAAGGTATGTGAAACGGATTCTTTTATTGAATTATAAGCATAAGGTGGACATTGCTATCAGCATTTCTAATTATAAAATAAGTGCTTTCAATGCTACAATGTTATTATCCGATTATGCTTATAGGTTTAATAATACGGAAGGCGAGGTTTTGGAAATGAGCCATATTTACAGCAATTTGACAGAGTTGATTGGCAATACACCCCTGTTGGAGCTCTCAAATTATAATAAAAGACAAGCTATAGAAGCTAGATTAATTGCGAAGCTGGAATATTTTAATCCAGCAGGAAGCGTGAAGGATCGTATTGGCTTTGCCATGATTAAAGAGGCTGAAGCTGCTGGGATAGTAAATAAAGACACCGTCATTATTGAACCGACGAGCGGGAATACCGGAATCGGGCTAGCGTTCGCAGCGGCTGCGCTAGGTTATCGATTAATCATTACCTTGCCTGAATCCTTCAGTGTGGAGCGTAGGAAGCTGCTAAAAGCGTTAGGAGCAGAATTGGTCCTCACTCCGGCATCCGAAGGTATGCAAGGTGCAATTCATAGAGCAGAGGAACTGGCTGCACAAACGCCGAATTCTTATGTTCCTCAACAATTCAGTAACCCTTCTAATCCAGAGATTCATAGGAAGACAACGGCAGAAGAAATCTGGAAAGATACGAATGGTGAAGTAGATATTTTCATAGCAGGTGTAGGCACGGGGGGCACAATAACCGGCGTTGGAGAAATACTGAAGCAGAGAAATCCCTCTTTGCAAGTGATTGCCGTTGAGCCTTTTGATTCGCCGGTTTTATCCGGAGGAAAACGGGGTATCCATCACATTCAGGGCATAGGTGCCGGTTTTATCCCTGATAATTTTCTGAGATCTGTTGTAGATGAGATCGTTACGGTAAGAAATGAAGAGGCCTTTATTACGGCTCGTCAACTCGCCAAAATTGAGGGATTGCTGGTGGGCATCTCATCCGGCGCGGCTGTATATGCGGCTACCCAGATAGCCAAACGACCCGAGAACAAGGGGAAGACCCTTGTAACTATCTTGCCTGACACAGGGGAACGGTATTTATCTACACCTCTTTTTCAAGAAGAATAGTGTATAGTTTTGGCAAATGTGAAAATAGACCCATTATGGGGTCTATTTTTTTCGATTTTAGCAAAACTTTATGAAAAAAGGCATCCATTTTCCGCCAAAATATGATAGGATTCGAGATAATAGATACAAAATAGGTCGGATTAATTATATGGATGCAGGAGGATGAAAATGCGTAAATTAAAAGTTTTACTCAGTGTTTGTTTATTGTCAGCATCTATGCCCACTTCTGTTTGGGCAACGGTCAATCTGGACGCCGATAACAATGGTGTTGATATTAAGGATATCGTCCGTGTGATTCAAGATAGCCAGGCGGCAAGTGAAATCACTGGAAAAACATCATTTGATAAATCAGATATTAGAGGCCTGTTGGAGCAAGTGAGCCCGGTAAGAGTAACGGTACCAAAGTTTGGAACTATTTATGGGGTAGTTAGGGACGAAATGGGTGCGGTAGGCGATGCTTGGGTAACACTAGGTGACTCAAAAATCAGAGTTCAAACTGACGAATTTGGAAAATTCATGTTAGCAAATGTACCTGTTACCTATGGATTAAAAATTAAAGTAACGAAGTCGGAATATATCGACCTTTACTCAGAGCCGTTCAACATTTTTGCGGGCAACGTACGGACGTTAGATACTTTGATCCTAAGTAAAATCCCCACCTATGGATCGGTATCGGGCTACGTATACGGACCTGATAATCAGCTTATAGCTGGAGCGGCTGTAACCGTGGATGGCGGTAGTGCTGTGCTCGCGAGCACGAATGGAAGCGGGTATTTCTCTATTCCGCAGCTCAGGACGGGGCTTCATGACGTTACCGTAACAAGCGGAACTTACGAACCCGTTACTCAAACCATCGATGTGAAGGCTGGGAATACGGTCATAACTAGCTATAAATTGGATCAGGGTAGTCAACCTGTTATAACCGGTAGTGTAAAAGGTGTAGTAAAAGATGTGGACGGCATCTATCTGCCTGATGCTCAAGCCACGATTACAACGGTAACAGGCAGCACATATTGGATAAATTCCAATTCTAGTGGTCAATTTGTTATAAATGGAATTCCTACAGGAATTGTGGATCTTACGATAGCGGCAGCAGGCTATGTGGACCGGCACTTCAATGGCATTACCGTGACTGCGAACGAATACGATGCAGGTACAATAACGCTGGCTCGACAGGTTGGTGGTATTGCAGGCCAAGTCGTGAATGGATTTAATCAACCTATCGCTCATGCTCTGGTAAGCGCAGCGACGGCTAATAATGTGATAGCTAGTGTGGAAACAGGAAATGACGGTCGTTTTCTATTTAGTGGTATACCGACAGGTTTGGTAGAGCTTAAGATATCTGCAAATGGCTACGAAACGATGACTTTAGGTGGTGTTACTGTCAGTGGAGGGTCTACCTCACTAGGAAAAACGATTGCCCTAACGCCTATTGCGGAAGCCCAAGAGGGGAGAGTTACGGGGTTAGTCAGAGATTTTCGTGAGTCAGACATGTCGGGTGCTTCTGTTACTATTAAGGATCTGCAGAGCAGCTATGAACAGACGGTACAAGTGGATAGCGATGGAAACTTCCTTTTTGAACACGTGCCAGCGAGTGAAAGTGCAAGTTACACCATCTTCATGCAGCAAGCAGGATATTATATGTTACCGATTGATTCCTTTTCCGTTTATGCTGGACAAACTGTGGAGCACAACTTAACACTTATTCCTGATGTCGGTAGTAATGAAGCTGATCTAAACGCTGCTCTTGAGAAATATGAGTTTACTATTAAAGTAAATAGTTTTGGTGGCTATACTGGAATCATACATCGGGCTATAGAGCAAAGGTATTATTTATCGGATGGTTTGGAAGGCCTAACGGCTTTTGTGAACAATGGTGAAGGGTTTATGCAGGCTTTGCAAAATGAGAATGTTTCCAAAATTTATGTGACGAATAATTTAAGAGTTGTTAAAAACTTCGAATTTTTCGATCGGCCCATTCAGATCGTAAGTAATTCGGGGAAGGTCATTGCATTTGACCATTATCTCGAGACTAATCATTTTATGACGGAAAATGTAGTACTGAGCCAGCCACCTATGCTAGGTGAAATATATATATCTAATGAGAATATGTTAATAGTATCAGCTGATAAAAACGCAAATCTATATCTTGTTCCTGCCCTTACTGAGGGGCAATATGATTTCAAGATGATCTTATGGAATGCTGTACGTACTGCAAGCGCTCAGGGAGGAGAACAGACCTCCATGGATATATCCAACCTTGCAGAAGGACAATACATGGTTTATGCAATTGATGGACTGAACCGGATTTCACAACCATCCAATGTTATCTACATTCCAACGTCGCAATATCCGTCTGTTCCAGATTGGGCACACTCAGGTTGGAAGGGTATACCAATAGCGCAAGGCTTAGGGACTAAGCAGGTCGCTTTAAATTTTGAAGTGAAGGATGCAGAGGGTCGACCACTCACAAGTTATACCGCTTCCGACTTCAGTGTAAGAGTGAACGGAATGTTTATATCGCTTTCTAACTCAGATGTATTCTCAGGATTTTATTACAATGACGAAAGTAAGACGTACAATGTTATCTTCAAGGGTACTGATCATGCAGCTGAGTATACCTTGAGCGAACTAAGCGTGATGGGTACGCCAATTCAGGCTGCTCCATTACAAATAACTACACCTGGAGCAGGAACTCCAATTCAGTCCATTAAGTTGAGTTTGAATGAGAATACGACACGAATAGAGGCCAATGGATCGTTTGGGCTAAGGATTATCATCCAACCTGATTCAGCCACAAATAAGGATATTGTTTGGAGTCTTGCTCCAACAAACATTGCTACGATATCGGAAGGCGGATACGTTAATACGAAAGGTTTAGGACCAATAGCCATTACAGCTACCAATCCTTTGTCAGGCGTAAGTCAGACTTTATATCTTACTGTTGTAGATAAACAGGTCGCTCTATCCAAAGTTCAATCTTACGCAGCAAGTGGTGGTAATGCTCCGTTAACCCTAGAAGATTTGAAGGATACGTGCGTGGGTAACATTGTAGATAGCGCTTTTGATAATTATAAAAGGGCATTGATTGCGCAAGGAGCAGCATTTCAATATGCATCTAGCTTTGAAGTTGATACTTTAATTAGATCAATTATTAAAGATCTTACCGCCTTGTTAAATCAGGCACTTTATGATTAACAGAACAACGCTGAAGCCTGGAACGCTATCAGTGTAGAGGATATGCGTGCTAACGGGGTTTACAATGTAGATTCTACCAATCTTTCTCGTGTGAAAAAAGTATTCTTGGATGTATTTTTTGCAGAAGGAAAGCCTTTAGGGTTAACACAACTTATTAGCCTAGCGGATCTGGTGCCTAGCTTCCATGTTACCGGTTACCATCCTACAACGTACGCTACCCAGATAGATAGCCAACATTTGAAAGCAGATGGATCTAATGTTGTTGTAAAATTCAAGGTAGCGAATATGTTTGGTAATGGAATTACAAAACTTACAGCAGATAGAGTAAAAGTGAGTCTGGATGCTGTTCTAATTGCTTTGAACCATCCATCGTACTTTGCCAATTTTACAGATCTGGGTAATGGATTGTATTCGTTTGAGGTTTTGGATACTGCATTGAATAGTCCTTTGACATTTAGCAATTTGACCATTCAGGCAGGGTATTCCGATCTTTCGATTGCCCAAAATCTAGTTGTAAGTAAACAAGCAGCATGGATCGAGAGAGCTGCTGCTTCGAATAACTGGACAGGAATTGATGAAAGTTTCTTTACGACAGGTGGGTTTCTTGGAGTCGATTCCTCGAATGAAGCGTACATAAAGAGCCAATTGGTGCTGGCATATAAGGCTCATGGCAACGAGCTTACGAGAGAGTCAATCCAGCGGATTATTAATGGGGTAGGCTTGTTGAATAGCTCTACTGTAGTTTCGATTGGAGACAAAGATGAATATCGTCTTGTTTTCAAGCAAAATGTGTTCGGCAGCGCCTACTATTCGGTAACGGCTCGAAATGAATTAGGCTACTTAACTACCGGCGGCTCCAGCAGCTCAGCAGCTAATTACAATTTTATATTCTCACGTGCAAGCGCATATCCGGTCGTACTAAGCTATGTGGCCACAGAAACAGAGCATATTGTGTATGCTAGTGATAACTCATTCGTACCTGATTTTGAAATCATCTTTATGCATGCACCTGATTGAAATAGGATTAAAGATACTTACGACGACTCCTATATGATTATCGAACTAAGACCTAAAAAATGGATAGAGTTCTCAGAAAGCTCTGAGGCTCTATCCATTTTTTTACGACCATCCTAAGTGGTCTCGAAGAGAAGTAATATGGGCAATATGATGACGACCATGCCAGGCGTAAATCCCAATATTTAAACCTAATGTAACGATGCCTGAGTCGGGGTGGATGAAGGTTTTCTCAAGGTCCGAAGGTTGTAAGCTTCGAAGCAAAACAACCCATCTGCCATGTAATGAGGCTAGAAGTGACAAGGAAATGTCTACGGGCAACCTCGAATCGGGAAGCTCTGCCCACTTCTCTTCCATATAAGGTTTAATGGTAGGATTATCTTCCGTAAGCGCTAATTTAAAGCGAGTATAGCTATTGATATGGCTATCGGCAAGATGGTGAACCACTTGGCGAAGGGTCCATCCGCCTGGGCGATAAGCCGTATCCAGTTGGTCATCGCTCAAATTCTTGACCGCTTCTTTGAGTTGGGCTGGGGCAGCTTCTATATCTTGAATCCATCCAGCTATGACTTCGCTAGTCAAATCACCTTCGTACGCAAACGGGCCAATCGGATAACGTAAATCTATCATTTTGTTTATTCCACCTTTCTATCCGGTCATTTTAAAATCAGAAAAAATCGCATGTAGGTGCTTATGAATGCGCCCGAACGATTTATGTTTAACGATCACACGTTAAGTTTAAACGATATCAGTTGAAAAATCTTTAATCGTGAAAACCAAAAACAGAAAAAGAGGTAACAGCCAAGAGTCCTTGTGCTGTTACCTCTTTAATTATTCACAAATTGACAGGAGTGTGTATAGAACTCCTATTTCTAAAGCAATTCGCGACGTAATTCTTCGGCTGATTTAGGGGAAAGAAGCCCCAGTGGAATATCAAACACGGTTCTAGCGCCAGTTTGTCCATCGCTGCTTAAGCGGTAGGCCGCTCTCGCGTAGGCCACAAGCACACTTGCCGTAAACTCTGGGTTGCTCTCAAGTTTCAAGCCAAACTCCACGATTTGCTTCGTTCCTGCACCCGTAATTCCGCTGCGGATAACGAATCCACCGTGAGGCATACCTTGGTGCTCAGCTTGCAGCTGCTCTTCGGAGATGAAGGTTACCGTCGTGTCATAGTCAGAAAAATAATTTGGCATAGTGACAATAGTTTCACGAATTTTCGCTTGATCAGCGCCCTCTTCAGCTACGATATAGCACTCGCGCAAATGTTTTTCGCGGGTCGTGAATTCAGGTGTTTCGCCTGAGCGTATACGATCAATTACTTCTTGCACAGGTACTGTGTACTGAACGCCCGCTTTCACGCCAGGCACTCGGCGAATTGCATCGGAATGGCCTTGGCTGACCCCTTTGCCCCAGAACGTGTAATCTTTGCCTTGAGGCAGGATGGCTTCTGCCAGAAGTCGGTTGAGCGAGAATAGACCTGGGTCCCATCCCGTCGAAATAACACTGAGCGTTCCGCCCTGTTTAGCCGCGGCATTCACAGTCTCATAGAACTCAGGGATTTTGGCATGCGTATCGAAACTGTCAACGGTGTTAAAAAGGCTGGCGATGAAAGGCGTTTGCTCCGGAAGGTCGGTCGCTGAACCACCGCAAAGGATCATCACGTCGATCTGTTCTTTATACTGTTCGATCGTGGAAATATGTTCGAAACGAATTCCCTCTTGAGCTGCTTCCAATTGGACAGGCTCTCTACGTGTAAATATGGCGACAAGTTCTAAATCCTTGCTTTGCTCAATAGCAAAACGTACGCCTTTACCCAAATTTCCGTAACCTACAATACCGACCTTAATGGTTTGTTGCAAAATAAATTCCTCCTCATGCTATCTTAGCTTGCTAGTGTCTCAATAAAAGTATACAGATATAACACCGAATGTAAAATATATAATCATTAAAAATCGAAAAATAGCACAAAAACTCAAAAAAATGCTAATAGATTATTTTATAATAAAGAGGAGACTTTAAGCAAAGGACGAAACCCTATGAATTATTATGAAAGAATTCAACAGGCTATCGAGTACATCGAAAGCCAACTCCAGGAAGAAACCAGCATAACCGACATTGCGTCTAAGGCCTATTTTTCTGCCTTCCATTTTCAACGAGTTTTTCAGGCGATCTCCGGATTCACAGTGCAAACTTACATTCGCAAGAGGAGGTTGTCGGAGGCCGCTATTTTACTTGAAAATACGGAACAGAGTGTATTAGAAATAGCTGTAGCTTTTCAATATCAGTCACAAGAGGCATTTACGCGGGCTTTTGAAAATTGTTTTGGCCTGACGCCCGGTAGATATCGGAGAAACCCATCGAGTGTGACCAAACAAGCGAAAATAAGATTTCTTGATTTACAGACAAGGAGGATCGGAGATGTGGATATGAAGAAACCTACGATTATTCAAGTAGATCCCATTCCTATCATTGGACGCGCTTATGAAACCAATTTGAATAATGATAAGCATTTTGAAGAAATACCGGGATTTTATCATGATTTTGGGGTAACGGAAAGCTACTTGCGAATTCCTGGGCAACGTACCCCGGGCATGTCGTATGGGATTGCCTGCAATTTTGAAGCGAGCGGGGCTTTTACATTTATTGTTGGGGAAGAAGTACATAAGCAAGCAAACGAGCTGGAGCAGGGTTTTATAAATTTTGAAATCCCAAGTGGTAAGTATGCCGAGTTTGTTGCTCATGGCCCTCATGGGCTTGTACAAGATACGAGAAACTATATCTACGGAACATGGTTAGCCAATGCGAATTACGAGCGGACAGATGGACCTGATTTTGAGATTACCGATGTGATGAATTCTACGTTTCCACATGACCTGAAAATTAAAATTTATATCCCCATCAAATGAGGGCACCACTTATCTAAAAGGCCACGAAAGGGCAGCTATTGCCGCCGTTTCCGTGGTCTTTGAATTTCATACATTGTGATTAATGGGAAACGACAAGTCCTTCCGGTTGCTCCTCTACGAGCAGCTTCTCTTTGCCCATCGCCATAGCAGCAGCTAACGCCAGTACAGCAGGAATGATCCCCCAAGCGAAGGTGACCACAATGGAGGAAGAGAGCCCTTCTGTAATTTGGCTTAGCACCTGGCTTGGTATTTGGATACGGGTTACAGGGTCGAGAAGGGCATGCGGGTCTTTGAAGTCTAGCCCTTGCGGGATAGAACTTTGACCGCTGCCTGCAAACGTGTCGGTTAAATGTCTTGTTAACGAGTGACTCTGAACAATTCCGAATATCGTAATGCCAATTGTCATGCCGAGTGAGCGGAGGAAATTCAACGTCGAACTCGCGGCGCCACGCTGATTAGGGGATACAGCGTGAATGGCTGCATTACTTAGTACCGAGAAAGACGCCCCAATGCCTAAACCAACTAAGATCATATAGATGGTAATGAGTAAACGTGTAGAATCTGGCTGCAAGGTGGTAAGAAGCGAAATCCCAGCTACAAGCAAAATGAGGGTAGAAATGAGTACGGTTCGATAGGATAATCTTTGGATCAGGAATCCTCCAGCGGTCGCTGTAACCACGGTGCCGAGCATCATAGGCAGCAGCACGAGTCCGGAATTCGTTGCAGTTCCACCGAGAACGCCCTGAATAAAAATCGGAATATAAACAGATGCGGTAATAAAGGCAGCACCGCTCAGCATGGCAATGGCATTGTTGATGCATAGAGACGGTTTCGGAACATTCGGAAGGAGATAATAGGCTCCTCCGCCCGTGTTTCTACATAGAGGAAACTGACTGCAAGCAAAGCAAACCCAGTAAATAAGCCAAGGATTTGGATGGAATTCCAGTCATATTGCTTACCGCCAAGCTCTAAGGCGAACATGAGGCAGACGATGGCGCCAACAAGCGATAGAGCGCCTGCCCAGTCGATACGTTGTTTGGCATGCTGAAGCGATTCCTTGTAGAAGAAGGCAATGAGGATAAAAGCGACCATGCCGAGTGGTAAATTAATATAGAATATCCATTCCCACTTGATATAGTCGGTCATATAAGCGCCAAGTAAAGGGCCGAATATACTCGACATCCCGAAAATAGCCCCGAACAAGCCTGTAAGCTTACCCCTGCTTTCCGGTTTGACCGTGTCAAACATGATTGTGAAAGCGATCGGTACCAACGCACCCCCGCCAATTCCTTGAATCGCCCGGTAAATGCTTAATTGAATAATCGAAGTGGCTGTGCCGCATAGAGCGGACCCTAGCATAAACACAATGATTCCGAAAATGAAGAAGCGCTTGCGTCCATACATATCAGATAATTTGCCGAAAATGGGCATCCCAGCCATTTCGGCCACCATGTATGCCGAGGTTACCCAAACGAATTTATCGAGTCCTCCAAGGTCTCCAATAATAGAGCCCATCGCCGTTGCTACGATGGTATTATCCATCGATGACATGAGAATCGCGAGCAGCAGTCCTGCTAAAACGATTCCTGTCTTATTTGTTGATTTCATTGTGTGATCCATTCCTTTCTTGAATCCATGTTTATAGTTGAAATTATACAGCTCTAACCTGACAAGAGTCTGTCAGGGTTAGAGCTGATGCTATTTTTTCACGAATCTTTTTATGTAAGAGACATGGAAATTCACTCACCCATCGTCTCTTCTTTATTTCATGGAGGGGCAGAATCCCGGATTTCTTAGGCATAGCTGCTGTACATACTGGGGACTGCGTTTAGCAAGCTCCGCGAAATAACTGCCAATGGCATGATTAGCGGAGACAGAACCTGCTTGAAAGCTCAGTTCGACCGCTTTCTTGACATGAAGATAGTGATAAGTTTTGTCGGTTCGTGGCGATGTATAGAGGACCGGCGGCAGCTCTGGGACGATATCATTGATATTATAAATACGAAAGTGTGAGCCGGTCTTCTGGTTGAAAAGGCGTGCAAATACCGGGTTTCCGGCACGTGGTGAAGCAAAGGTGTAAATAGCAGGAGCTTTGAACTTGGTGTTCGCAGCTACGTCAACCGCACATAAAGCAGTTAGCGCTCCGCCAAGGCTATGTCCTGTAATATAGAGAGCTTTCTGAGCGGAGAGTTTGTTGAGTGCTGTTAGGATTTGTTTGCGGGCGGAGGAATAAATATCGAGAAATCCTTGATGCGCGAGTCCCCCTTCCTTGGTATAGGGATACGGGGTCTGTCTGGCGATGGCATCGGAAATCCAGTCGGATTTCGTATTAGTCCCTCGAAAAACGAGAACAACGCGATCATCAGATTCGGCGATAAAACCAAACCATTCTTTCTTTCCGAAAAAAGAGGTCGCTTTGAAGGCGGCAACTACCTCGTAGGGGGTTGGAACAGTGAAGGAACCGTCAGCGTGTTCAAATTGGTTGTAGCTCTGGCCGCACATCGCAGCCAGGAATATTGCTGTCCTTACATCTAAGCTGTCATTGGCCATCTCGAGTTCCTCCACTTACAGGATGCTGTTAACCTATATATATGGAAAACATGGATACCTATCTTCGGACAGTTGCCTATTTTTTTAGAGACTTTAAGCTTGCTGATGTGTAAGATGAAGGAAAGAGCTCAGTTTGAAGAGACAGAGATGATAGGGATAGGAGATGAGAGAAATGATGAATGTGGAACAGCTGTTTGAAGGGAAAATTGGAGAAGAAGTTAGCCTGCCGGAGGGAGAAATGATCTTCCGAGAAGGTGACGCAGGGCAGCATATGTATATGGTTTTAGAAGGTTCCGTCGAGATTCGACTTGAGACTGAAGGGAAGCAAATTACAGCAGCTAAGCTTTTGCAAGGGGATTTTTTCGGAGAGATGTCCCTCCTGGAGGGTTTGCCTCGGAGCGGCACAGCTGTGGCAGTCGAGGATTGTCGGCTTGTACTGCTGCATGAAAAAGATTTCCTCGAATTGCTGGCTGCTGATCACACAATTGCGTGGAGGATCATGAAAGCCTTGTCTTCCCGTATACGGCATGTGAACCGCGAGCTTGTGCAGCGTGTAGGCAAAGATTTGCAGGAGGTAGCGTTACAGCTCCATGACCATACAGAAGGTGTGGTAGCGGGGATTGAGGCGATTGCCGGCTCCGCAGGAGAGATCGAATTGAATGAGAAGCAATTAGCTGAGGAAATCAAAGAGGTTGAGCAAATATCGAAGCAGATCGGTTCCAGCATGGCGTTTATTCGTACCGTAGCTACCCAGACGCATATTCTTGGGCTCAACGCAGGGATTGAGGCAGCAAGGAGCGGGGAGTATGGACGGGGCTTTGCGGTTATAGCGGAAGAAATTCGTAAGCTCTCTGCTCAATCCAAAGAAAATGCTGAACAGATTGCCTATTTGATTGAGCAAATAGGAAGTAAGATGGCTGCGATTACGCTAGCTTCAGACAATAGCGCTATACGCAGTCATGAGCAAGCTGCCGCTACAAGCGAGATGGCTGCTGCTACTAACAAAATGAATGAACTGGCTGCCAAGCTTTCGGAGATTGCCGACTCTTTAAGAAACTAGAGGAAAAGTTGTGATTGAGAAAAATTATCAATTATAATAGAGAATCGAATAACCATTTTTTATTTTGTGGCTGTTGGATTGTCAATTCGCAAGCCTCTTAGGAAGAGTAAGGAAGAAAGGCAAGGTGTGTCAGTGTTAAAACGTTTTTTTTCATATTACCGGCCTTATAAGCATCTTTTTATTTTGGATTTTACCTGCGCGGTTGTTGCCGGGCTGTTGGAACTTGGGTTTCCGCTTGCTGTTAATCGAGTGATTGATCAACTGCTGCCAGCAGGCAATTGGACATGGATACTCTGGGCCTGCGTAGGTTTGCTTGCTGTATATGGGCTAAACACCGTTTTAAATTTTGTCGTAACGTATTGGGGACATAAGCTAGGCATCAATATTGAAACCGATATGCGGAAGAAAATGTTCGATCATCTGCAAAAGCTCTCGTTCCGATTTTATGATAACAACAAGACGGCCAATTGATGTCACGGATGTCTAACGATTTGCTTGAAATTGGTGAGGTAGCGCATCATGGCCCGGAGGACTTGTTTATTGCTGTTATGACGCTCATTGGAGCACTCATTCTCATGTTAAGCATTAATACAAAGTTAGCACTGCTAACTTTTATCATTGTTCCTTTCTTGCTGTGGATTGCGGTCTATTTTAATCAGAAAATGACGAAGACCTTCCGCCGTATGATGGGTGATCTGGCCGATATTAATGCCAGAGTGGAAGATAACATCGGAGGAATTCGTGTCGTACAGGCTTTCGCCAATGAATCGCATGAACGCAAATTGTTCGAGGATAACAACGGCCGTTTCCGCTTGACCAAGCTGCTGTCCTACAAAATCATGGCTTGGAACGTATCACTGAGTTATATCCTGATGCGATTGGTGACCGTATTTGTCCTTATTTGCGGTACTTGGTTCGTCATTGATAAGCAAATTACATATGGGCAGTTTATTGCCTTTGTTTTGCTAACCAATGTGTTTCTGGGTCCGATTCAGAAGATTAACAATGTCATCGAGAGTTACCCGAAGGGGATTGCAGGCTTCAAACGGTATGTGGAAGTCATTGATACCGAACCTGAAGTGCAGAACCGTCCAGGAGCCGTTAAAGTCAACCATGTCGTCGGTGAAATTGCCTTCAACGCCGTATCCTTTAGTTATGGTGACGAGGCACGGGTTCTAAACCATATTCAATTATCCATCCGCGCAGGAGAAACTGTTGCCTTTGTAGGGCCTTCCGGTGCCGGGAAGACGACTATTTGCAGCTTGCTGCCTCGATTCTATGATGTGAGCGAAGGCAGCATTTCCATCGATGGCATCGACATTCGCGACATTGAGCTAGAGTCGCTGCGACGTCAAATCGGCATCGTGCAGCAGGATGTTTTCTTGTTCTCCGGCACGCTGAGGGAGAACATTGCTTACGGCAAGCTTGGCGCGTCGGAAGCTGAGATTTGGGAAGCCGCGCGGCGAGCTCGGCTGGAGGACTACATCCGGTCCCAGCCGCTAGGACTGGAAACGATTATTGGCGAACGCGGCGTGAAGCTGTCCGGCGGTCAGAAGCAGCGCTTAGCTATCGCGCGGATGTTCTTGAAAAACCCGCCGATTCTCATCCTCGATGAGGCCACTTCGGCGCTCGACACAGAGACAGAAGCGGCGATCCAACAGTCCTTGGCTGAGCTGTCGCAGGGGCGTACGACACTGGTTATCGCGCACCGATTGGCGACAATCAAAAATGCTGACCGCATCGTCGTTGTGACAGAGCAGGGCATTACCGAACAAGGCGCTCATGAGGAACTTATCGCTGTGGGAGGCGTTTATAGCCGCCTGCATCAGGCGCAGTTCCGTACTTAAGTATCATAAGGCTGCAACGAGCTAGTTTCATCTAGCGGGTTGCAGCCTTTGCTGCTTGGATCGGCTGTTCCTCTCTTAATGGCCGGAAGTGAATTTGAGTCCAAGCACGCCGACCAAGATCAGAACCATAAACAAAATCCGGGTCAAACTGATCGGTTCATCCAGGAACAAGGTCCCGATAATGATCGCTCCGACAGCGCCAATCCCCGTCCATGCAGCGTAGGCTGTACCGATGGGAAGCGTCTTCGTTGCTACAGCTAGAAAATAAAAGCTGACAATCATGCCGGCGATTGTGATACTGGAAGGAACTAAACGTGTAAAACCATGGGAAAACTTCAATGAAATTGCCCATAATACCTCAAAAACACCAGCAATGACGAGATATAACCATGCCATACTCAACCACTCCTTTTGCTTAATAGCGACACAAAAAAAAGAAAAAGCCTGGAAGAAATATCGCTTAGCGATATGACTCCCGGGCTTTTTCCCCTCCGTGTCCACAACGTATCCGTTGTGTGTTTTCTCTCGGACCAGACTGGCGAAGATAGCCACGGAACCCTAGAAAACAGTATGGCGTTAGTATAGCGCGGGCTAACATGAGGTGTCAAGTTACACAATCATCCAGCCATTCAATTCGGTCATGGATGCGGCATCAATAATCGGAATGCCCGTCTGGCCCTTGCGCCAGCTGTCGAAATGTCGATCGCTTAGCGCAGATAAATCAAATTTTTTCTCATAGCTAAAAAAGTTTTCGTCATCAATCGACTGATACAAATAAAAGTCGCGCCAGACGAGCTGTCGGAGCCAAGCGGCTGAATGTTCTTGTTCCATCAAAGCTTCATATACCCAACGAATGGAGATTGCTCCTGCGTTGATGGCTGCGCTTAGCGAGCTGGTCTCCTCAAAAGCATAGAAATCGCGGCGTTGAGCATAAAAAGGGAGATGATTCGAGAAAAAGTCCCTAAGCATCTCCGTAGGTTCTTCAACCTGATCGTGTTCAAATCGTTCCATCGTGAATAGAGGTGACCATTGTTAAAATAGCCCCAATAGATCAGGCCCACCTTCCATCACCTGTAAATCTACGGTTTGTAAATCGTTTGAAGTAATGGGAGAAGAAGGTTGATGAAAAGTTTGCAAATAGGTGTTTAACTTTTTATAAAAGGGGGTATAGACCTTGTAAGGGTCACTCCTGCCTGATGTTTGTTGGAAATCCGCCAAATCGGCAAGGGTATGATCGATAAGTTTGGTTATGGTTACTCCGTGTTCGTGTGCGGCCTCTTTCAACTTGCGATCACGTATTTTGCTCCAAAATGAATAAAAGCCCCGAAAGCAGCTCATTCGACATGAGGCTTGTCTGGGCTTTATTCATCAGTTAATCAAAGAGTTTACTTGGATTCAGCAGTTAGTTGATTGTAAATATCATCCCACAGAACACGTCTGGCTGATACATACCGCTTCGCATAATAGGAATCGCTCATCTTATTCTTAACAACACCTTTGTCCGTGGCGGAGTGAACGAATTCACCGTCTCCGAGGTATACACCTACATGAGAAATGCCCTTGCCATCTGTGTTGAAAAATACGAGATCGCCTTTACGAAGGTCTTTTTTGTCTACCCAGTAGCCTTCTCCGTCTTGTTCTTTGGAGCTGTGAGGGAGGTCGATACCGAATTGATTGAACAGGTATGAAGTGAAACCGGAGCAATCAAAACCGCTAGTTGTTGTTCCCGCCCATTTGTAAGGCGTTCCAACTAATCCATCAATTGTGTCGTCGATCGAGGATTTAGACGCAAAAACACTTCCTGCACTCACACTTAAAAACAAAACAAGACCAAAAACAAGAGCAACAACCTTTTTCAACTGCTTGTCTCCTTCCGGTGCCTACGAGGTTAGCTGGAGGGTTCGGTTGAAGGTTCCCTATGATCCCTGTCTGGCAAGATCAATTCACCCGGTGTGGTTCCCCCGTTTCCCCAAGAAATGGGGAATTCGGCATGCAATATTTAGTTTTTTTGATGCTAATACTAGGATTTCGTCGTAAACATCGAAATTCCTCCTTTTCTGTGAGCTGCACGTAAAAAAATGTGTGATAATCCGCATAATAGACAAAAAAAAGCCCCTTTTTCAAGGGGATAAACGGAATTCAAGCCATTTGGGTTTATTTCGTTGTTTTTATTTGTTCATTTTAGCGGAAAGTAGTTGATATTGCGATGAAATCGCCCACATTTGCAAAAAGATGTGAAAGAGGGGGAAAAGCTGATAAATGATTAGCGCTACCAGACCTGCCCATAAGTAGGTAGCGGTTACGGTAATCCCTGCCAAAAGTCCCGAGCTGAGCAAGAGAGTCAGCGCAAGCCCAACAATCGGAAGCGCGAATCGTAGGAAGATGATGATGGTAGATAAAATGCCAAGCTTAGCTGCAATCGCGAACTGAATGTATACGAAGAGAAGATGTAAAAGAAATCCGTAACAGAGCATTCCCAGAAGCCAGGGAAGCAGTTGGAGAGCGGTCTGTTCATAAGAGGTGCTGTGAGCGAAAAGTGCCTGAGCCTTTGGGAGCAGCCAAATGAGCGGTAAGAAGGAAAGGGCTATCCGCAGCATATAGACGAAGAGGAAGGGCAGCATCAACTCCTTAATCCCTCGGAAAAAACGATACCCTGCATTTTGCTGAGAATGCGTAAGGGAATAATAAACCCCAGCCTGCAAGACAGGTGTCAGCAGCATGCGAATGCTCAAGAGAAGAACAAGAAACCAGAGATACGAATGGCTGAGATCCGTTTTGAGAAGTTGGAACTGACCTTCGGCAAGAAAGAGCTGGAGTGCTTGTTTAGGCTGTTCCCCGCCTGGAAAGCGATGCATAAGTGGGACGAGCACACTTTGTACGAACTTGTAGAGCAGGATGCCCCATCCCATTTGATACAAAAATAAGAGAATGACGGCAAAAGGCTGTTTGACTGATGCCCCAAACCCGGATTTTACATAATGGATCATGGTCATCCCTCCCAAAAGTTAATCATGAACATAATTGGCTTCGTACGTATTTATTTGAGCCGCCGTTTACCAGGCTACCCAACCGAACACAGCTTGAAGGAATTGAACGGTGCCTAGACTTAAGCGGATTTTCCATTTGGGATCCACTTGCGTTTGCATATAATTGTTAATGTGTTTGTTCTCTAGGATAAGAGAATAAGCAGGATCGATACGCACCCAGTCGATGGGTGTGGTATGTACGAGCTTGTATTCGATACTGCTTTCCTTGCCATCCCACGATTTGTCCAGCACCGTGCCATCTGAGAAATGGAACTGGATCGGCACGACGGGTGAGTCCCCACCGCGTTTGGATATGAGAATCGTGCTTTCGTACGACTCCGCGCCTTTGCTGCCTAAGGATTTAACGTTAATGCTTTCGACGCTGTAGTCGGTCATTTGTGCGCCATAGACGTATTGGTTGAAGAAGTCATCCCACTTGGTTTTGGTAATATCCTCCACGACGTTCTGGAAATCTTTCGTAGAGGGATGCTTGAATTCCCAACGTTGGAAGTATGTCCTCATAATGCGGTCCATCGTTTTGGAGCCGACCTGCTTTTCAATAGCTTTCAGAACAAGCTTCCCTCGGGTGTATACATTTTCAGCATATTGATCGTGGTCCTTGTAGGCCCAAGCATTTTGCTGTAACGAAGAAGGGGATGTAATATAGCTCGATTCAATCGGCAAATTCGGAGAAATGCCGTACTCCGCCTCCATCACTTTATCTTCTGCATACGAGGTGAAGGCTTCATCCAGCCAAGCCTCCTCGAATTCGTTACTGGCAACCAGTCCATAGAAGAATTGATGTCCGATCTCATGGACAATGACACGTTCGAGCTCGGAGTCAGGATCTTTGTCCCCAGCCCCCCAAGCCGTTACTAGCGTCGGATATTCCATGCCTCCGGCACCATTGCCGCCAGCTGGAGGTACAACGATGGACAAGGTGGAATAAGGATAAGTTCCGTACCACTGGCTGTAGCGTGATAGCGCCTTTTTGGCGGCGTACAAATAACGATCTTTCAAAGCTTGATGATTCGGATCGAGATAGAGCTTGATTTTGACACCGGGAATTTGTGCGGTAGAGAAAGGCTCCTCGACATAGACAAAATGAGGGGAAGCCGACCAAGCGAAATCATGGACATCTTCGGCATAAAATTGGTACGTCTTCGTTCCATTCTCGATGACAGCCGGTTTAATTGGAAAGCCGGTTGCTGCTACGGTGTAGGTGGAGGGCACTTGGACTTTTACGTCATACATGCCGAAATCGGCATAAAATTCGGAGTTGCCATGGTACTGATGCAAGTTCCAGCCTTCTGTCGTTCGGCCCCTCGTTCCGAGACGCTCGTAGGCAGCAACTTTGGGAAACCATTGTCCAGCCATCACGAAGTCATCGACATACCCCATTCTGGCGAAGGCAGCGGGAAGCTGGACGAGAAATTCGGTCTTGATGGTGACGCGTTCACCTGCTCCCACCGGCTTTGCGAGAGGGATTTTAAGCAAGGTATGATCATCTTTATTACCGTCATCGGGTTGTACAAATTCCATGCGCTTGCTGAGATCATTGCCGTCAATGGTTTTCACGGAAAGAAGGTCCATACGGCCTACACTGCCTGTTTTCGCTTCATCCTGACGAAGCTTTCCGCCGGATTCACGCATAAAGGTTGTTTTCTTCGACTCAAATGCATTGGGGTAAAGATGTAAGTAAAGGTCTTGTACAGGAACCGTACCTGGATTTTCCCATGTTAGCGTTTGTTGTCCTTTGAGTTGTCGGGTATCCGGGGCGTAGGCGACGTTCATATGGTACTCCGTAATGCGATAGCTAAGCGGCTCTGCTGCCTTCTTTTCTAACGGTTTGGCATCGTCGGACTGCTGTATGCCCGGTGCTGGCGCAGATGGTTCCTCCTTGGAGGCGACATGTACGAATAACGCGGAATTAGATGGGAGCAAAGCGTCAGCCAGCCATACAGCGCCTGCTGCAAGAAGCATGACAACGAACCACTGGACCTTGCGGTTTTTGAATAGATCATTCATGATATTCACCCCGTTGACAAGCATCTACAGCATGTATATGTAGACAACCTTAGGAATATTTCTGCCACGGGAAAAGAATTGAAAAAATCGCAGATAAAGCACGGTGTCTTCTCATCAAAGTCTTGCTTGAAAGGCTGCTCTTGTTCTAGAGAGTTACTTTAGCTACAATGAGAGAAAAGCAGGATTTAATTTATCTATGAAAGATCGGAAGGTGCCCATATGGAAGCGGACAAAAAGAAGCTGGCCTTAAATATAGTAAGCTCCAAAGTGAACCATAAAGGATTCGGTGCAGGAGCCATTGATCTTAGCAATGTATCCAGCATTATTATTGATGGCGATGAAGCCTATGTAGATGAAGGCGCGCTTCATGCCAAAAGCAAGATTGAGAAGGGAATTAAGTTCTCAACGAACAAAGAAGATGTGCCCAATGGCCGTAAGGCTTGGATTGTTTGGGTGGCGGTAGATCGTACAGAAGAAGGCGCGTATTATGCTGGACTGACAGCTTGTGAGATGCTGGTAGATACAGAAGCACGTAGGGGTTGGAAAATATTGGCTGAACATGTAAACAAAATGGATGCTGCCATGAAGCGCAAATTTATTCTGGATGGCTTGGAAGACGGGGAACGTTCAGCCCTTAAGAAACGACTGATCGAGCATAACGAAGAATGGTGGAATCGTACGGATCAAGGGTTAAAAGATGCGCTTTCATAAATAGCGGAGATGATCAAATGGATATTATGAACATTATGTGTCATCCATTGTTACGTTAGTGTGAACCGAGTATACTAGACCCTAGTGTATGTTACCTCATATACTAGGACAGCAAAAAGGCAGACTAAGACGCGCTTAGTTCTGCCTTTTTGTGTTGTTTTGAATCGCTGCGTCAGTCGTTCCACCAGCGTTTAATATCATTCCACCAAGAGCCGTTTTGACCTTTTGAAGCTCCTTTTTTATCCCCTGGAGGCTCGGCCTTAGCGGGTTTGTCTGTACAGTAAGTCGTTGGCTCCGACCCGGCCAGGAAGGCTTCCAGATGGGAGTTAGGGCAGTCCTCATTCGAAAGCTTGCCGCTGACCGGATCAATGTAGACGCTAGTCACACCTTGAGGAATCGGGAATAGCTTTGGCGGTATCGCCTCTAAAGATTGTTCTGTAAATTCAGCGAATATAGGGGAAGCCAGATGGGATTCTACCGTACTGATATCCCGATTCTTGTCATAGCCAACCCATACCGCGGTGGCGAGCTCTGGTGTGAAACCAACCAACCAGGCGTCCGTGTCCGTCGTTCCGGTTTTACCGGCAATAGGTCGCTTAATCGTACTGGCTACACGGTTGCCTGTACCCCCTTCTTCGAACACACTCTCCAATAAATTCGTCATTACATAAGCAACAGCAGGATCGAGCACGTTCTGCACTTGCGGGTGTGCTTCATACAAAACCTTACCATTGCATCTTCAATGCGGGTGATGGCTGTCGTTTCGTGATGAACGCCTTGATTGGCAATTGTGCCGAAGGCAGACACCATCTCTAGCGGACTAACCGGGAAGGAGCCTAGCGCCAAAGAGGGCAGTGGCTTCATTGTTGAGGCAATGCCTAACCTACGGGCCAAATCAATGACCTTGGCAGGTCCGACATCGAGAATGGTATGCACCGCATAGATATTGTCAGACTTGGAAATTGCTTGACGCATATCAATGGCCGCATTGACATATTGATCGTTAAAATTTCGCGGAGTGTATCTCTGACGGCCTTCATCATAGGTAAACACCGTGGGCTCACTTTTCACCTGCGTCACAGGCGTATACCCATTTTGCAGGGCGACCATATAGACGATGGGTTTAAAAGAGGACCCGGGTTGTCTCGTATTCGACAACACCCTGTTGAACTGATTGTCCGCATAATCGCGTCCCCCGACCATGGCTTTAATTTGTCCGGACCTCGGGTCGAGTGCCACGAGTGCGGCTTGTATATCGGGCTTGCCAGCGAGCTGCTTCGTGACTACATCTTCAGCGATTTTTTGTGTGTTTTTATCCAGGGTGGTATAAATTTTTATACCGCCTTCGTCGAACTGCTCTTCCGGAATGCCAAGTTTATCTGTTGCCAGCGAACGAACATAATCCCGAAAGTAGGGGGCTGCCGCCGGCTTTTTCTTGGTGAGAGGTTGAATCTCCAGCTTTTCCTTCCCAGCAGCATCAGCCGCGCTTTGGGTAATGAACCCGCTGCGAACCATCGTCTGCAGCACAATCTTTTGGCGATCCATCGCATTGGTCAGATCATAATAAGGTGAATAGTAGCGTGGTCCTTTCGGTACGCCTGCAATCATGGCGCTTTCGGCTAAGGTCAATTCGCTGGCATGCTTACCGAAAAACAGCTCAGATGCAGTTTCAATGCCATAAGTGGAATGTCCGTAATAAATTTGGTTTAAGTAGTTTGTGAGAATTTCATCTTTACTAAGCTGCATCTCCATTTGTAAAGCAAGTACCGTTTCTTTAATTTTCCGTGACCAGGTGCGATCATGTGTTAAATATAAGTTCCTAGCAAGCTGTTGGGTAATAGTACCTGCACCTTGGACCTTAGCCATCGCCTGAACATTCACAATGGCGGCACGGGCGACAGCTTTTACATCAACACCGAAGTGATCATAGAAATGCTGATCCTCGACCGCGAGTGTAGCATTAATGAGATAGGGTGAAATTTCGCTAAGTGAGACGACTTGTCGATTTTGTCCAGAATAGAAGGTATCGATCAGTTCGCCGTGCGTATCGTACATTTGAGACGTTTGCAGCATTTTGGTGACGGGCAGCGTTTGTGAGCGCAGATAGACTAAACCTGTGGCGGCCAGGATAAGAAGAAGAATAAAGATCGTAAAAAAGAAAGAGAACATTTTTTTGATACGGCGCATCCAACGCATGGAAGGAAGCTCCTTAGGCTTAGAACCTTTGGAGGAGTCTTTGGCGGTTTGATGTTTGTTATTATCGGACATGACGCTAAGCCTCCTTTCAGCATACGAGGAAGTCATTAGTATCCAGTATGGAAAAGCATGGCAATCCATATTCAACAATTTGTAAATAAATTTTGCGAAATGTGTAAAACCCCGAGGAAATCATTGCATTTTGGGGGTAATGAACTATAATACAATTTGTGTGTATGAAGGGACTGGAAACGGAAGTCTCTGATCGCATGACTTTTTCCAACTCGTGGAATACTGTGAACGATGCGAATGTCAGGATTTATTCATCCAATATAGAAGCGAAAGAAGGTATAAACATGGATTTGTGGTACACAGAGAAACAAACCGATAGCTTCGGAATTACAGCTAAAGTCAAAGAAACTTACGTAAGAGAACAAACGGATTTTCAAGATCTTTCCATGATTGAAACCGAAGAATGGGGCACTATGCTGACCCTGGACGGTATGGTTATGACAACGGTGAGAGACGAGTTCGTTTATCACGAAATGGTGGCACATCCTGCTTTAGTGACGCATCCGAACCCAGAGAACGTGCTTGTTGTAGGCGGCGGCGATGGCGGTGTGATTCGTGAAATTATGAAGCATCCTAAAGTGAAAAAGGCAGTTCTGGTGGATATTGATGGCAAAGTTATTGAGTATTCCAAGAAATACCTGCCAACCATTGCCGGAGAACTGGACAACCCTCGCGTAGAAGTAATCGTAAACGATGGCTATATGCATATTCATGACCACAAAAACACCTATGATGTCATCATGGTCGATTCCACAGAACCTGTTGGCCCTGCAGTAGAACTGTTCTCCAAAGGTTTTTACCAAGGCATCTATGATGCATTAAAAGAAGACGGGATCTTCGTTGCGCAAACGGATAATCCTTGGTTTAAAGCAGATTTGATTCAAACCGTTAACCGCGATGTGAAGGAAATTTTCCCAATCGTACGTGTTTACAGTGCGAATATTCCTACATACCCAAGCGGTCTATGGACATTCACACTTGGAAGCAAAAAGCATGATCCGCTTCAAGTGGAAGAAGCTTCAATTCCAGAATTCCCAACCAAGTACTACACACCTCGTTTACACAAAGCGGCATTCGTATTGCCTAAATTCGTGGAAGACTTGATTAAGTAAGATATACAATAGCCGTCAGTGACTCTTGAACAGTTTCAAGAGCTGCTGGCGGTTTTTTGAGGTTATGCCGCGCGGTTTCTCCTTTTTTCTCGCTGTAAGCACGTTTTTCGAGCTTACAGCGTCGCAAACAGGCAACCCGCCTTCCGTAACGCGGAAAATCAGCTTTACAGCTCAGGATGCCGTGCGGTTTCTCCTTTTTTCTCGCTGTAAGCACGTTTTTCAAGCTTACAGAGTCGCAAACAGGCAACC
>NZ_VRTT01000091.1 GCF_008017805.1 Paenibacillus sp. N3.4
GAGGAAAGCAGGTCTTGCCTAAGGGATCGAGTCCCGGGGTGTCCAGGCTTTTCCCCAGAATGCTACTACTATACCTTATTTAAACGTATTAGGGTGTCCGTCGTGAGGCGGAATCTGAAGGAAGTCGGCGGCAAATCTCCGGTCTGAGGAATACGAATCACATATAAGGCTAATATTCGTTGGATGAGCTTGCTTAACAAAGTGAAGTCCATACTGCCGAAGGCGAGTAGGAGTAAATGTGGCAGATAGATGGAGAGGAAGATAGCGTTCTTACCTGGGGAGATCTGTCGGTAGGCGAATCTAATTTCGTAAGCCTGTTTGTGAAAGCGGGTTGAATCGGCAGAAGTCAGCAGAAGCCATAGTACGTAAGATGTTGCAACATCCTACGGAAGGGCTGAACATGAAATAGGAAGATGTACATCAAGGCGTTCAGGATGAGTGATGAAAGCAGACAATCCATAAGGACTTGTCCGAAGGAGGAAGCGGTGAATTCCGTGTGGGACTTCGGAAGGGCAGAATTCATCCGTGGCACAAGAGGAAGGTACAATTCACGTAAGGAGAGGTAGAAATGTTGGAACAAGTGCTGTCGCGGGAAAACCTTCTAACAGCTATGAAACGAGTCGAGAGTAATAAAGGAAGCCATGGCGTGGATGGAATGTCCGTAAAATCCTTACGAGAATACATCAAACAAAACTGGCATACGATGCGCAAAGCTCTAGAAGAGGGAACCTACCAACCTAGCCCTGTCCGACGGGTCGAAATCCCGAAGCCGAATGGGGATGGCGTCAGGTTATTAGGCATTCCTACTGTGACAGATCGGCTACTCCAACAAGCAATCGCACAGGTACTTACACCGTTGTTTGATCCACAGTTTTCCGAGCATAGTTATGGCTTTCGTCCAAATCGGCGAGGACATGATGCAGTGAAGAAAGCAAGAGAATATATGACAAAAGGATACCGATTCGTAGTTGACCTTGATCTCGCCAAATTTTTCGACCGTGTGAATCATGACCGATTGATGATGAAATTAGCAGAGAAAATAGAGGATAAGGGCGTGTTAAGACTTATTCGAAAGTACCTGCAATCGGGTGTTATGATGAACGGACTGATTCAACCGACAGTAGAAGGAGCGCCGCAAGGCGGTCCGTTAAGTCCGCTGTTATCCAATATTGTGTTGGATGAACTAGACCGAGAACTCGAAAAGCGAGGACATTACTTCGTCCGCTATGCGGACGATTGCAATATTTACGTGAAAACACGTAAAGCAGGGGAACGAGTCAAGGCGTCCGTAACTGAATTCATCGAAACCAAACTAAAATTGAAGGTAAACCAAGCCAAAAGCGCGGTAGATCGACCATGGAAACGAAAGTTTCTCGGATTCAGTTTTAGTGTGGATAAGAAACCAAAGGTAAGAGTTGCAAAGCAATCCCTACAGAAGGCAAAAGCAAAGATTCGGGAGATCACCTCGCGAAAGAAGCCGATGAAGATGGAAGAGCGTGTCAAAGAACTGAACCAGTATCTCGTAGGCTGGTGCGGTTATTTTGCGCTTGCGGACACACCAAGTATCTTTCAAGAACTAGACGCATGGATTCGAAGAAGGCTACGTATGTGCCTTTGGAAACAATGGAAGAAACCGAAGACCAAAGTAAAAAGGCTTCTATCTTTAGGAGTACCTAAAGACAAAGCCTTTGAATGGGGCAATACCCGCAAGGGATATTGGCGAATTGCAGGCAGTCCAATTCTTCATCGCACGTTAGATAACCAATACTGGAAATCTAATGGGGTGAAGAGTTTAATGGACAGATATAACTCATTACGGAATATTTCATGAACCGCCGTATACCGAACGGTACGTACGGTGGTGTGAGAGGTCGGGGACTAGTCGTCCCCTCCTACTCGATTGTCCTATATAAAAACATTTAATTTTCTTGCTGGTTATCACCGTCAGAAGATTTTGCTGGACGGTGATATACCTTTACGGGGTTATACGTATGTTTGGACGGTTTATGAGTCTGTTGCGGTTGATTTTCAACTAGTGAAGTCTGTGTAAGGCTGAGGAACAAGGCGGTGTTTCTTCATGTTCAACATGTTGGTATTTCCTCCTGTGGTGGATCGTATTTGGCATTAAGAATATATGTATGAATCGGCAGTTTTTTTTCCATTGCAAACTGAAGTAAATTCGCCTACAATTAAGTTCGAAGATATTGATAATCATTATCAAATTATAAGGTGATGTTCCAGTGAAATTAACAGAAACAGTTTGGGGATCCAAAGTTATAGTGAAAAATCTGTCAACAATGAACGATCTAGTAAAGCGTAGACTTAGTGATTTAGGTATTGTCGAAGGTACGATAGTTTCTTTACGCAATGCATTACCTTTCGGGGGACCCTGTACCATCGAAACGAAAGGTCAGTGGATTGCTATCCGACGCAAAGAGGCGCAATGCATCCAGGTTGAAGCTGTATGACAACCATTGCGCTTATTGGCAATCCCAATACAGGAAAAACGTCATTATTTAATGCTCTTACTTCTTCTTATGAATATATAGGCAATTGGTCTGGAGTCACAGTCGAGAAGAAAATCGGTATTCTCACTAATAAAAAAGGCGAACTAATCGATTTGCCAGGTCTTTACTCCTTGAGTCCACTGTCCAAGGATGAGGGTGTGACTAGTAAATATTTGCTGGAAGAAACGCCATCCATCCTAATGAATGTCGTGGATGCCTCACAATTGGAGAGAAATCTGCACTTAACCCTGCAAATTTTAGAATACGGAAGACCTGTCGTGATTGCCTTGAATATGATGGATGTTGCAAAAGCAAGGGGAATAGACATCGATATATCCAGGCTCTCACAATTGCTAGAATCACCGATTGTCCCAGTCGTTGCACGGAGTGAAAAAGGGTGCGAAGAACTGCTGCAATCCGTGGATTCAAATAAAGAAAGCGACATGACTTTCAAGATACATTATGGCGATGTTTTGGAAAAAGCAATAAATCAGTTTAATGATAAATTGCCAATGGAGGTCGAGCATAAGAGGTGGCTTGCCCTGCAATTTTTTGAAGGGAATCAGCCAGTTCAAGAATACGTCTCTGCTTACCTAGACAGTGAATGGTTACAAAAGCTTTATGATGAAACGAAAAGAGCTCTTGCTATCGAAACTGGGATAGACGAAATACATAAATTTATTCGTCATCAGCGTTCCAAATTCATTGACTCATGCATGAATCTTGCTGTACAAGTGAAAATATCAAACAAAGTTACATTTTCTGAGAAGTTGGACGGGGTCGTTACCAATAAATTTTTGGGTATCCCTATTTTCTTGCTGTTCATGTATTTTACTTTTAAATTGACATTCGAGTGGGTAGGTACTCCCCTATCAGATCAATTGGACCATTTATTGAATGGTTTTCTAACGGATAAACTATCGATGCTTCTAGATACTGTAGGCGCGGCAGAATTTATTAAAGCTTTGATTTTAAAAGGTATTATCGCCGGTGTGGGCGGTGTACTTGTATTTGTTCCCCAAATTTTCATGCTATTCTTGATCATTTCTTTTATCGAAGACTCCGGATATATGTCCCGTATCGCTACCGTTATGGATAGATTCATGGAAGGTGTTGGATTGAATGGGAAGACGTTTATTCCCATGATCATCGGGTTTGGCTGCAATGTTCCTGGTATCATGGCAGCCCGTACGATTGAACAACCCAAAGAACGTTTGCTGACCATCCTACTGACACCGCTTATGTCATGTTCGGCGCGGTTATCGGTTTATAGCTTATTTGTAGGCACGTTCTTTACTTCTCACCAAGCAATCATTGTTTTGTCGCTATATGTGCTTGGAGTCGTGGTGGCACTTGCTTTAGCAAAGCTATTTTCAATAACATTGGCCAAAGGTGAAGAAAGCATGTTTGTTGTCGAACTTCCGCCATATCGATTCCCACAATGGAAGACTCTTTCACGAAGCACTTGGGAAAAGGGGAAAGGGTTCGTTCGGAAAGCAGGAACGTTTATCTTCGGAGGATCCGTTTTCATATGGCTGCTTAGTTATACAGGACCACATGGTTGGAACGTATCGATTGATCAAAGTTTTCTGCACGCGATTGGCAGTATGATTGCTCCAATATTGCATCCAATAGGTTTTGGAAATTGGCAGGCGGGTGCTGCACTTCTCACAGGATTCCTAGCTAAAGAAGTTGTTGTTTCAACGATGAATATTATTTATGCGGCTCCATCGGAAGTAGGCCTTCAAGGGATGATTACTCAATTCTTTTCACCACTTCAAGCCTACAGCTTTATGGTGTTTATCCTTCTATATGTTCCGTGTCTGGCCACTGTCGGTGTAATTCGCAAAGAAACAGCATCTGCGAGATGGACTTGGTTTTCGGTCGGGTATGCGTTATTAACTGCTTATATCATTTCTTTTTTGCTTTACCGTATTGGTTTGTTTATTGGCTTCCATTAAAAGTTGAAAGGATGAGGACGATGATCTTCAACATAATCGCTGGTCTGGCTATATTCGGATATGCGGGATGGACTTTAATTCGTTATGCCAGAAAGACGAAACAAGGTAAATGTGCAGCTTGCTCACTTAGTCAATCCTGTCAAACGGCGTGTACAGAGTTAACCAAAGTCTAGGGTTATAAATAATGCTATTAATTAAACCTAAAGCTCAATTTTTTTGAGCCTTAGGTTTTTTTTGTTTAAGAAGATGTCTATTGGAGATGCAGCTTGACTACTACGATTACACGATAAGTTGTGCATCAATGGAAAAAGGGGATGGATAAGGCCCTTACCATACAGGATATAGTAAGATAGAAATAATCGTCTTCTTCCTTTTTTATTTGGTTATGTATGAGTTGGTTATTTTAGAGAGAAGGGGAATTTATGCTGGATTGGGTCATTCATGCCTTTCAACATTATGGGTATGTCGTATTGTTTCTATCGCTGCTTTTGGAACTTCTAGCCTTACCGCTTCCTGGAGAAATCCTCATGAGTTCAGCAGGACTTTTGGTATATCAAGGCAAGTTGAGTTGGCTTGGCAGTATTGCAATGGGAGGACTTGGTGCTTCCCTCGGCATGACGTTTGCTTATACCATCGGATATAAACTTGGAATGCCTTTTGTACATAAGTATGGCAAATATGTTCATTTCGGCCCATCTAGGCTGAATAAGACATCTGAATGGTTTTCCACGTATGGGAACAAACTGCTGGCTATTTCATATTTTATTCCGGGAGTCAGGCATTTTATTGGTTACTTCGCAGGGATCGTCAGAATTCCGTTCCGTTCGTTTGCGTTATACGCCTATACGGGGGCCTTTTTATGGGTTGGTGTATTCATAACACTTGGAAAGCTGCTGGGCCCCAAATGGAAACAATATCATCACGTTCTGACCCGTTATATGTTGGTTGGTGTTCTCATCTTATGTGTGTTTGCAGCAGCCTTCTTTCTGATCAGGAGGTATCGGAGTCAACTCGTTCTTAAACTTCAAGTCTGGTTCGAAAAAGGATTTAACGTTTTTCATTCGTTCGGCCGCGTTAAATTTATTGTTGTCGTCACTGCTATTGTTTTCTTAGGGGTATCTTTGTTTACGATCGGTTTGATTCAAGATTATCTTGCACAAGAATTTGACACCTTTGATGAAGTTGTAAGGGTGATTATGGCTTCACTTACAGCGGATATTTCGTCCATATGGGCTAAGCCTGCTTCTTATTTAGTTACATTGCCTGCAGAATTGATTGTTTGCATTACCATCTTGTTATGGATTGTTCGAAAAGGGAAAGATAAGCTGCTAGAGATTTTTTTCCTAGGCTTAACTGTGGTTGGGGGAGAAGTTTGGGGAGAGGTATTAACCGGTTTTTTTCATCGCTTAGGTTCACCGTCTCTCCGATTGGGAACATACATCGTGAGTGATGCAGGGTTTCCGTCTGAACCAACGCTATCTGCCATTATCCTTTATGGGTATGCGGGATATATGTTATTTCGTCATACGACAAGCGTGTGGCTCAAGACAGCTATCTTGCCAATATTCATCATTATTCTGTTTTGGGTGGGTTGTAATGACTTCATTTATGCTAATCAGCATCCGAGTGATATCGTTGCTGGTTTCTCATTTGGCGGTGTTTGGATCAGCCTGCAGATCCTATTACTAGAAATATTTCGTATGTTGAGACAAACGGATCAACCATTTAAATTGGCTCATTCTAAAAAACGTAATTAAACTCTCTTCACGGAGTTGGTTGCGTATTTTTGAAATTATACAAAGTATTTTCTGAAAATAGGTGGGAATAGTATAAAGATATGACTTCGGATTACTTTACTTTTTTAGGGGGAAAACAGAATTTGAAGAAAAAAATGGCTATTTTAGGTGGAAAGACTTTTGGGAAAGTAAGTCGTCTATTCGGACATCAAGGATCAACCATACCTGGCGTTGTAGCTTTGAAAATCGATCCGAACATATTAATAAAATTATCTAAACACATTAATCAGTTAATCTTTATTACGGGTACCAACGGCAAAACGACGACGTCCAATTTATTAGCACACTTATTAAGGTCAACCGGAAAGAAAATTTTAAATAATTCAGAAGGATCCAATATGTTGTCCGGAATCACGGCATGTTTTATCAATCAAGCTCCATTATTCGGTATCCTCAAATACGATTATGCGGTTTTGGAAGTCGATGAAGCCAGTTTACCTGTTATCGTGAAGCAGATTGCCCCGCAAATGATCATCATCACTAATTTTTTTCGTGATCAGTTGGACCGGTACGGAGAGATTGATATTTTGATTAAAGATATCATAAACGCGGTTGATCCTATTGATACGAAATTGTTTTTAAATGTGGATGATCCTTTGGTATTTCGACTTAACTTGCCAGGCAAAGACAAGGTTTTTTATGGACTGAGTAAAGATGCTTATTGCTTTGGCGATTATGGCATGAGCGATTCCAAATACTGCCCGACATGCGGTGAAGAAATACAGTATGAGTATATTCACTTTAGCCAACTTGGCCTTTATTCCTGCACCTGTGGCTTTAAGCGCCCAGAGCCTCATTACGAAATTAATAACGTGCAAAACAGCCCTTTATCTTTTAAATTGAAGGATGACATCTATGAAATGAATATAACGGGTGCATATAATGTGTATAATGCATTAGCAGCTATTGCGTGCGCGGCAGAATTAGGTGTTCAGCCTATGATGATCAGAGAGTCCTTATATCACTATCATTCCGAAAATGGGCGAATGCAGCTGTTTTATCATCAAGGTTTTCCGTACATCGTTAATCTCAGTAAAAATCCTTCAGGAACAAACGTCTCCTTGTCGGAAATACTTTCAACTCAACATGACAAACAAATCGTATTATGTCTTAATGATCTGGTTGCAGATGGCGAGGATGTGTCATGGATTTGGGATGTGGATTACGAATGTTTGCAAAGAAAAGATATTACAAGAATCATTTGCTCTGGCCGACGTGCAGCAGATCTCTCTCTACGGCTTAAATATGCTTCTATCAACCAGAACAAACTCATTATTATACCCACTATAGAAAAAGCCCTCCAATATACATATGATCATCCAATGCCTACCTATATATTACCAACTTATACCGCTCTGCATCAGGTAATGTCATATATGACTAGGAGTGTAAATAAGAAAAATGAAGTTAGTTCTATATAACTTTTTCCCTGATCGACTTAATCTATATGGGGACAGAGGAAATGTAATAGCTCTCCAAAAACGCTGCGAATGGAGGGGCATTGCGCTAGAAATTGTAAATATTAAATCGACGCAAAGCCTTAGCTTTTCAAAAGCCGATCTATTATTCATTGGTGGGGGGAGTGACCGAGAGCAGGGACTGGTTGCTCACGAGCTGCTTAAAATCAAAAAGGAATTTAAAGACGGCATTGAAGATGGTGTAGGCTGCTTGGCCATTTGTGGTGGATACCAGTTGTTAGGTCATAATTACACAACATCAGAAGGTAAGACATACAGTGGAATGGAGATCTGTGATTTTTATTCGGTAGGACACAAGGAGCGGTTGGTAGGCAACATACTCATTGAAACGAAGGATTTAACACGTGTTTTAGGCTTTGAAAATCATTCGGGAAGGACCTTTCATCCATATGAACCTTTAGGGAAAGTAATAAAAGGTTTTGGTAATAACGGAGAAGACGGGCTGGAAGGACTTTCCTATAAAAATACAATTGGAACCTATCTTCATGGCCCGCTTTTGCCTAAAAACCCGACGCTTGCCGACCGTATGATTTCAGCAGCAATAGAAAGAAGTATGGTATCAAGAGTCTCATTCAACTTGATGATACACTGGAGAATGAAACCAAACATATTGCAGAAAAAATTTGTCTTGTAAAGTGATTAACTTTCGAGCCAAGAGCAAAAGAGCAAATTGCTGCGGCAGTTGCTCTTTTTTATTTGTTTTATTAAGAAGGCTTTTCATGTGTTTTCTTTAGTTAAGAAGGATACTGGTTGATCTTCAAAGGCGTTCTAATCGCTGAACCGCTGAGTATATTTTAGGGATGGTTTCGGAACTGCCAAGGGAGGTTGATCACGTGAACGCTTACTTCCTTCTAATGCTTCTCCTTGCGGGGAGCTGGACACAGGTGGGTGAGCAAGGGAGCCCATTGGATACGATTTGTTCGCCTACAAATGAAAGCGCGACCATTAGTACGCCAATTGACACGAAATCAATTCATTATACGAACAAAGCTCTATTTTTGACTTATCATCATCTGGATGATCAGGAATCCTTCATTACTATTACACCCAACAAATTTAAACAGCATCTCTTGGCTTTAAAAGAGAAACATTATAACGTCATTTCTATAGAAGATTATGCCTGTTTCCATGCACAACGGAAGACGCTGCCTCCGAATGCGGTTGTGATCACATTTGATGATGGCTACCGCTCTTTTTATGAAAAGGCGTATCCTTTGCTGAAGCAGATGGGGTATCCAGCGACGAATTTTGTTATTGTGAGCGATGTTGACTCCGACAACCCTTCCTTGCCATTTCTGACCTGGAGTCAAATCCTTGAAATGAAACGCGATGGCTTTAGCTTTTACTCGCATACGTATGATCTTCATCATAAAATGAGCGATGAGGCAGGCAATCTAGTTCCTCCTTTGACTAATCGGATCTTCCTGCCAAAGGAGAAGCGCATGGAGTTGGAAGAAGAGAGGAGGCAGCGTGTGAGAGCGGATTTGCAGTTGGGAGAGGCGTTTTTGAAGACCAAGCTCCATAATCAGCTTTCTTTCCTCTGTTTCCCATTAGGGGAATACAATCAAACGGTTATTGAGGAAGCAAAACAGTTAGGATTTTCTTTATTTTTTACAACAAGAGAAGGCATTAACACAGGCAGAAGTGAAGAAATTACCAGGATAAGTGTGGGGATGCCCTATGTATCAACCGATGTTTTTCTCAAAAAACTGCAGCAATACGATCAAAAATAGTGATTATCTAGCGTGTGACATAGCAATAGTGCCGCATGATCTGTGAGGAAAAATCATTAAAATAAGAAATACATTGGATAATTTTATCGGTCTTGAGGAATCGTATAATAGGATGTCAATCTATCTTCAAAGGGAGGGAAAAATACAATGGCAAAGCCAGACAATCGTGAAGATAACCCAATCCATCTGCAGAACGCCATCGACCATACGCTAGCTAACCTGCGCGAGGCTGAAGACTACTTGGACGAACATGCGGATGAAATAACTGCCGAAGAAAAACAAAGCATTGAATCCAAAAATGATCGCCGTAAAGAGAGCATTAACGGCTTCATCGAGGAGAAAAAAGACGAATCGAACAGATAAGAAAAATGAACGTGCTGACCGGCTACAGAGCATTTTGGTATATGGGATAAAGATCGGGTAAAAGTTTGATTTTATTGATCGGAAATCCAGATGTTTGGCTATCGTTCGATCTTGGGGTAAATAAAGCCCTTTAGATCGAACTTTTTTTGTAGATAAGTATATGTCTATACTGACAAATTCGCTCGTCCCTGAAGGACGACGAAGTCAGCTATCCTTATGTGCGGTCAAAGTATAAATTTCTCATCAAATTCTTATCTAACACACATAGAAATCTTATCTAGCGTTGATATGCTGTGTCTATGCGGTGAAGGAGGTTTCAAAAATGATAGTAGCTGAAAAATTAACCAAACGGTATGCAAACGGATTTATAGCTGTCAATGAGCTGCAACTTCATGTTAAAAAAGGGGATATTTATGGTTTTCTCGGACCCAATGGAGCTGGGAAGACGACGACAATACGTATGTTAACAGGTCTCCTTACCCCAAGCGAGGGTCGTATACACATCCAAGGTATGGATATTGGGGATCAAGTGGCTAAAATAAAACAACACATTGGTGTTTTACCTGAATCTCATGGTTACTACGAATGGATGACAGGGATGGAGTATCTTTCCCTTTTTGCTGATCTGTATGGCGTTGGGAAGAAGCTAAAAAAATCGCGCGTTTCTGAAGTTTTGGAATCAGTAGGTTTGTCCGATAAATCCCATATTTCAGTAGGTCAGTATTCCCGCGGTATGCGCCAACGACTTGGCATTGCTAAGGCAATTGTGCATGAACCATCCATTATTTTTTTGGACGAGCCTACACTTGGGTTAGATCCCCAAGGTCAAAAGGATATTCAATCCATCATTCGTGATTTGAATCAGAGAAAACAAATCACTATTTTTATTACATCTCATTTGTTAAAAGAAATTTCTGAAATATGCAATCGTGTTGCGATCGTGAATAGTGGAAAGCTTGTTGAAGAAGGTGAGTTGTCTTCCTTACTTTATGGGTATCGTGATCTCTTAGGGAAAGAAAATCCTACCTTAGAGGAAGTATTCTTTTTCCTTACAAATAGAGAAGTCGTTGGGAGGGAACATATGTGATGATGGCATTGTTGCATAAAGAGCTTCTGGAACATCTGCTGTCTCGAAAAGGACTTTTTATTTTATTCATCATTTCTGTGTTGTACAGTCTCCTAGCATTTAGTTTTATTTCAGTAAAAGAGCTGAGCTTACTAGCCCAAGTTGAGGTTAATATGACTTTTCTGAAGTTGATGTTAGGCGTAAATAGTCTAGTACTTATCATTTTAGGATCGACGATGATTTCTGGAGAAAAAGAGAAAGGCACGCTTGAAAGTTTGCTTTTAACACCATTGTCTACGTTACAAATAATGATTTCTAAGCTCATAGCAATCATTTTGTTTTGGATGGTTTTAATGATACTTCACTGCCTTATATGATAGCTTTAACCGCTGGAACGAATCTGTTCCCTATTGTATTGTTATATATTCTTTGTAATGGAACCGTATTTATTATTAGTTTCGCAGCGCTTTCTCTTGCGATTTCGGCGTGGCTATCTTCGACGAAGAACGCTTTAATGTACGCTATTATATTGTTCGTAATAGCCATTATTCCGATGTTCTTGTCCACAACCATGAAGAAGGTCGGATTTGCTCATTTGGTTGATGTCAGCAGCCCAGTATCCTCGAGTATGTTGGCTATGAAAGATGCCATGGTGAACAAAGTTGGTTTCGGGGCTTTTGTTATGGATGGCCTGCCCGTATACATCTTTTTTTGTATCGTGCTTCTTGTATGTATTGGCGCAAGCAAAAAAGTGAGTTTCTTGGGGGGCGAATAAAATGAGAATTAAAGCTGCCATTCTCATGCTTTGTTTACTATGCTTAAGTTTATCGCTTACCGTTCACGCAGCGGAAAAGCCAAACGTTGAAGTGGTTATCCTTTCTCCAGACGGCGTCAAAGATTACCCTGGAACAGAAATGAAAATAAAAGCTAAAGTAACGAACCATTCCGATCATACCATTGAAGATATAATGGCATACATTACGATGGCTGACCTTAATAAACATTGGACAGTCAATCTTGAAGATTATAGCGCGGATCAACCTCTATCCCTCGGAACGCTATTACCAAATGAAACGAAAGAGGTATCCCTACCTATAAGGTTTGTGTATACGAGTCGTTATCATTTGTACGTGACGGCAACAAGTACCATAGAACCCTGGATTTATTCGAGTTCAGCGATTCCTATAGAAATTATGGGAAATACAAAAATTGATCCTTTCATTGTACAACTAGTATCAATCGGCGAGCCAGTCATTCTTCTTGGAAGCTTGATTACTCTTATGATCCGAAGAAGAGTGAAGGCAAAATGACATCCTCTATGAAGCAGTCTGTTTCTTAATTGAAATAGGCTGCTTTGTTCGTTTGGATCAGGGCAGAAAGATCATAAGGATTGTCTTTAGACAATGTTTTCTCATGGGAATATCATTCACAGAAGTTATAATAGTAACAATACGACCATGTTGAAAGGACGGGTGCTCATGAAGGGTAATATTCTCATTATTGAAGACGAAAGTAAAATAGCTAGGTTATTGGAGATGGAGCTTACTTATGAGGGGTATACCGTAACTTGCGCAACAACGGGAAGAGAAGGATTAGTGAAAGCTCTAACAGGTGAGTATGATTTGATTCTTCTAGATATTATGCTGCCAGAGTTAAGCGGGTTAGAGGTACTGCGTCGACTGAGAGAGACCGATAAACACACAAGTGTTATTTTACTAACGGCACGAGACGCTACACCTGATAAAGTAAGCGGATTAGATCTTGGGGCCAATGATTATATGACCAAACCATTTGAGATTGAAAAAGTGTTCGCGCGGATAAGGTCATGTTTTCGTAATCGGAACTTATATATAGAAAGTAATTCTCAGAAAGAAAGTACAATGCTTGTTTTAGATGAATTAGCTATTGATCCTGCGACTAGAGTAGTGGAACGTGAAGGCATACAGATCGATTTGACACCCAAAGAGTTTGAACTCCTGCTTTATTTGATCCAAAATCGCAATCAAGTCCTCAATCGAGAGCAAATTATTAATGGGGTATGGGGACATGAATTCATTGGAGAAACGAACGTCGTTGATGTTTATATTCGGTATGTACGGAAAAAAGTAGACTATCCTTTCAAAAAACAATTGATTCATACTTATCGTGGTGTTGGCTACTGCATCAAGGAGAACAATAAATGAGTATAAAACATAAGATTGCGGGTCTTGCTACTTTATGGCTTGTAGGCATCTTAATTGTTGTAAATCTTTCTATTTACTTCGCCTTTATTCATATAACAACGGATAATGAACGAGATAATTTAATAAATCGTGCTGCTTCTTTGCTGAAAAAAGTGCAGTTTTCAGAAGTAGTGCAAGGAAAAAATATGGACGTATTTCAGAGTTTCCTTCTGGAGAATAACATGATTCGATTACTTGATGGAACGGGCCATACGCTCCAAGAACTTCATGGGGATGATAGGCTTACAGCCATTGAAACGAAAAGCGTTCAATCGGATGAATCAGAACTTTATCAGTTAAGGGGTGTGAAGGTACTGGTTGCAAGAGTTCCTGTACATGTTGGAGACCAACTCGTGGGAACTTTGGAAATAGCTGAGAAACTGGATTCACTTGCTGAAAATATAGCAATACTGATCTCCATTCTGATGTTGACATCGCTTGGTGCTATTGGTATGAGTGTGATCGGTGGTTTATGGTTATCCAAGTGGATTTTGCGACCGATCACATCAATGGTCAAAACCATGGAAGACATTGAGAAAAGCCTTGTTATTCATAAAATCCCTATGCAAAACAGTGGCAAAGATGAACTCTATTCAATGGTATCTACATTTAACCGCATGATGGATCGGCTTCAAGTCAGCTTTTATCGGCAGCAGCAGTTTGTGTACGATGCATCACATGAACTTAAAACACCACTTACCATAATTGTAGGCTATGCTCGAATGCTGCAGAGATGGGGGTTGCAGGATGCGGAGAAGGGGCGAGAAGCCGTTGCAAACATTTATACAGAAGCTGAAAGAATGAAACATTTGACCCAACAGCTATTAGACTTAGCTTCCTTGGAGCAAGAGCAGCAATTGAAATTTGAACAGATAGACTTTGTATCCTTTTCTAAAAACACAGCTGCATTACTCCATGATTCTTATCAAAGGGAAGTCATCGTACAGAATACGGTGGATACCATTTTATGCCGCGCAGATGCTGCGAAAATGAAGCAATTGCTGGTCATTTTACTTGATAATGCGATCAAATACAGCAATGATGAAATAACAATCCTTTTAACTGAAGAAAAATCAATGAATGGTGAGCTCGATGGGATTGAAATACGAATTAGAGATCGGGGGATTGGTATTCCTTTGGAAGAGTTGCCGCGGGTATTCGAGAGGTTCTACCGGGTCGATTCCTCCAGATTTAGGAAAACTGGAGGAACGGGGCTCGGGCTATCTATTGCCAGTGAAATCGTCAAGCTTCATAATGGAACAATAGACATTCAAAGCGCAAAGCATGTAGGTACAGAAGTCATCGTGTTCCTCCCTTTACTTTAGGTTTTCTCATACTGTCATTAGTTTCTCCGAAAATTAGATTATGGTGAGTCAAATAGGTTATTATTATTACACAGTGTGAAGATGCCGTCATGGCAGTAAAGGAATTTGTAAAAACAGTCGATGAAGAGATGAGAAGTGTCCATTGAACGTAATTTTTCATTGATGAAATGGGGTGCAAGCTGGCAACAGTTGAGGTGCTCTATTTTTTTGTGTTTGACTATTTCTTATTACTAGCTGGTCAACGGAGGCGTATTGTGAATAAAGAGAAATTAATCCGTAAATTTGATAAACAAGCCAACATATACGAGTTGAGAAGGAAACAGCAATCTGAAAGAAAATGGCGGTCAACCTTGCTTGCAAGTGCAAAGGGAAGGGTATTGGAGGTCGCCGTTGGCGCAGGAGCCAACTTTCAATTTTATCCTAAAGATGTCGAAGTGACAGCTGTCGATTTCAGCAATGAGATGTTGTCCAAAGCAAAAGATTCCGCTGCGGAGAGTGGAATTCGGGCAACGTTCCTTCAATCTGATATTGAATTGCTTGCATTTCCCGAAAACTCATTTGATACCATTGTATCCACATTATCTTTTTGCGGATATGACAATCCTGTTCAAGTATTAGAATCACTCAACTTCTTTTGCAAACCAGGTGGCCAAATTCTTTTGATGGAGCATGGCCTCAGTTCGAACTTATTCATTGGTTCAGCCCAAAAAATAATGGAACCTTTATTCATGCGAATAATCGGATGCCATTTGGACCGAGATATAGTAAATATCCTGCAACAATCCAAAGTGCGAATCCACCGTACGGAGAGGTACATATTTAACGCTGTTCATCTGGTCTGGGCTTCGCCATATAAGGAAGCAGATTAATATTTCGATGCGGTGAAGAAGAACACCGTGAATGATTCATTATGAATACGTAGAAAATAGGGATTAAGCACGCTCGTTCTTATTCATGTATTGTAATAAAAATCAACATTTCTATTTAGAAAATTATGATGGGGTAATTCAATATGGGAAAGAAAATAGGGAAAGAGGAAACGGATGCCTACTATACTGGTTGCTGACGACGATGCGAACATTCGCGAACTCGTCTGCTTATTTCTACGCAACGACGGATTCGCAACAGTCGAAGCCGCGGACGGCAAGGAAGCTCTGGCCGTTTATGCCTCGAAACATGTCGATCTTGTCGTGCTCGATATTATGATGCCGATTATGGATGGTTGGACGTTATGCAGGGAGCTGCGAAGAGCCAATCCTGATCTTCCATTACTCATGCTGACTGCGAGGGGCGAAACCTGGGAGAAAGTGAAAGGGTTCGAGCTTGGGACGGATGATTATTTGACGAAACCATTCGATCCGTTGGAGTTGACGGCTCGTGTTAGGTCACTACTGAAACGATACCGGATTGACTCTACGAAGACGATCCGATTCGGTAACGTCATTCTTGATCGGCAGACATATAAGGTGATGAGAGGGACAGAGTCGCTCACGTTGCCGCTCAAGGAGTTTGAATTGCTTTATAAGCTCGCCGGAACACCCGGACAAGTCTATACGCGCGAGCAGTTGATCGATCAGATTTGGGGAATTGATTACGCTGGAGATGATCGAACGATAGACGTACATATTAAACGCCTGCGCGAACGGTTCGCGACTACACCCGATTTTCGTATCGAAACGGTGCGTGGTCTTGGCTACCGGCTTGAGGTGTAGGAATGGTCAGTTCTTTATATACACGTGTAGTCCTGACATTTCTAGTCTCGGTAATTGGGGGCACGATCATTGCTTTTTTTGTGGCAACTTGGATGTTTAAAGATAAATTGAACGAAAACTTGCAAGTCACTGTACTTCACTTTGCCCAAGACATTGTTCAGATTTACGAGACATTTCCGTTACGTGAAGCGGACTCGTTCGTAAGTGGCATGAAGCAGCTCAATTCCTATCATATTCGAATTTACGAAGCAACGGGGCAGTTCCACTCTTATAGTGCGCTTAACGAACACAATACTCCTACTGTAACTATGGACCAAGTAAAGGAAGTACTAGATGGAAATGTTGTTCAATCCAATACGATGGACACGATCCTCATAGGAGTGCCTTTGAAAACTGAAATGGGAATGAGAGCGATGTTTGTAGAGCAGAGCAGCCCCCCTTCCACCTCTTTTCTCATAAAGTGGGTTTTGACCTTTTTGACATATTCGTTGATAGCAGGAAGTCTAATTATTTTGGTTGCCGCTATGTTCCTAGTAAGACCAATCAAAAAGCTTACAAAAGCGACAAGGCGTATAGCAGCTGGTTATTTCAACGTTAAGCTGAATATTAAGCAAAAGGGTGAGCTAGGAACTTTGGCTCGCAGCTTCGAAGAAATGATGCGCGATCTTCAGCAACTTGAGCAGATGCGAAGGGAATTCGTATCGAATGTGTCGCACGAAGTGCAATCGCCGCTCACCTCGATATCCGGTTATGGGCTGGCACTCAAGCAAGTAAACATCGCAGATAACGAGCGAAGTCGTTATCTCGATATTATCATCGCAGAAGCGGCGCGAATGTCCAAGATGAGCGATAGCCTGCTCAAGCTAAGTTTGCTTGAATCACAGTCACAGCAGCTGCGGATGGTTACACTCCGTCTGGATGAACAGATAAGACGAGTCATCGTTGCGATCCAGCCGCTTGGTCGACTCGTAACATCCGTTTCGAGCTCAATTTACCTACAGTTAGTCTATCGGCTGATCATGACCTGTTAAATCAGGTATGGACCAATTTACTTGGCAATAGCATCAAGTTTTCGATGGAAGGCGGCATGATTAGTGTCAGCATTAAACAAGATATCAAAAACGTGACAGTCCGAATATCCGACACGGGTATTGGTATTTCCCTAGAAGACCAGAAGCGTATTTTCGAGCGTTTTTTTAAGGCCGATCGTTCTCACAGTCGTAATTATGAAGGCAGCGGTATGGGTCTCGCGATTGTTAAACAGATCGTATCTCTTCATCAAGGTGACATCCGAGTGGAAAGCGAACCGGGCCGAGGTACGACCTTCATTGTTACCTTGCCAATGGCAACACGTAAAGAGTAATTGTTTTAACACTATCCCCTTTTGTCCATGTTACGGCATCATGCGCAAGCTTCCTTGCATGAGACACTGTAGCATTTTTTTTGCTTGTTCATACTCCGTTCATATTGCCGTCACAGGGAGTACATCTACGTCGTATAAGATTACTTAGCGGCCAATTAAGGCAGCTGGAATAAACCGATGAGGACAGGTGAAGATACAAGTGAAACTAAAAAGTGGTAATCAAAAGAAGGGAGGGCACGAAAACAGGTATACAGGCTTCAATTGCAGCCTATACCCTCGTGCATAAATGATGAAAAAAATGCTGATCCTAATACTTAAATCAATAGGAGTTATAGTTATTGCAATAGGAGTTTTTCTAGCCATTGTTTTTATTGTTAATATGATCTGCAACAAATCGGAGCAAGGAAAAATAAAACCCTATGGTCAGTCTGTATCTGTGGATGGGAAACATATGAATGTTACGATTCAAGGAAAAGGCGAAGAAACAGTCGTGCTTCTACCTGGTTTTGGAACACCAGCACCAGCACTTGATTATAAGCCTCTAGTGGAGGAGCTATCTCCATTTTACAAAGTAGTCGTGATTGAGCCTTTTGGTTATGGATTAAGTGATGTAACGGAGAAAGAACGAAGCATAGAAAATATGGTAAGTGAACTGCATGAATCCTTACAGCAGCTTCACATTGACCGATATATTCTAATGGCCCACTCCATTTCAGGCATTTATGGACTAGATTATGTGAACAAATATGAAAACGAAGTGAGTGCATTTGTCGGGATCGATAGCAGTGTTCCAACACAAGGCGGCACGGATGATAAGTTTCCAACAGAAACTTATAAACTACTCAAAAAATCAGGGTTCTTTAGATTGCTATTGAAACTAAATCCTGACCAACTTCTTACACCAACAGTTGATGATGAAACCAAAGAACAAATTAGAATTCTTTATCTCAAAAACATGTTTAATCCTAACATCTTAAATGAAGGGGAAAATTTTAATCATAATTTTAATGCAGTTAAAAAAGTAGTTTTCCCAAAAAATCTTCCTGTCATTTTCTTTTTACAAGCGAATGATACAGAAGTTGAAGGATGGATACCCTTGCATGAAGAACAAGTCAAAAATTCTGTACATGGAAAAGTAATGACATTTGAAGGAGGACATTATTTACACCATACCAGATCAAAAGAAATCGTCGAAAACTTTAGGGAATTTATGAAAGAAATAAAATAAGTATACTGATATTTAAACCGCCCTTTGGGTGGTTTTTTCACTGTTTGTTCGTATATACGCATCATACAAGATATCAACAACGTGGCAGTCTGAATATCCGAACGCAATGTTGCTGCAAAATTGGTGGAATAGAGAACTACGATAGCATTTACAAAATCATTTTAAACTTTCACATTATAAATTTATACATTTAGTGTTGTTCTGTGTATCACGAAAACGTTGTCATTAATGCTAAGATTGTACTAAGGTCAACAAATTATAGTTGGCTACTATTATGAAATAATGGGAGGGTTAACATGTTTAGAAAATCATTGTTTACTGTAACTGCCCTAATGCTGGTGTCTTCATTGTCGTTAATGGGATGCAGTAACAGTACCAATTCAAACTCGGGAGCTTCTGCTGCACCTACTGTAAGCGCTTCACCAACAGCTGATAAGCCTACTCCAACACCTACAAAACAGGATAAAATGACGTTATCTGCGTTCATGTATGTGACTAGCCCAGCAGGACAGGACGCTTACACACAGATAGCAAGGGATTTTGAAAAACAAAATCCGAACATTCAAGTGGACCTGCAATTCCCTGGTGATTATGAAAATGTTTTGAAAGTCAAAATGGCTGCGAACGAACTTCCGGATGTATTCGATACTCATGGCTGGGCGCAAATTCGATACGGTAAATATTTAACCGATTTGAAAGCTGAAAGCTGGGTTCCGCAAATGACGGATACCATCAAGGACGTTGTTACCGACAAAGCTGGAAAAGTATATGTGCTTCCGATCAGCGAAGCGAAAGACGGAATCTCCTATAACGTAAATGTATTAAAAAAATATAACATTGAAGTTCCAAAAACATTTGATGAATTTTTAGCTGCTGCAGGTAAGATTAAAACGGATAGCAAAGGAGATGTCACCCCTTTCTATTATGCGGGTGCGGATAACTGGACAGTCGGACAATTTTTTGACGAATTTGCAAGTCCATTGCTCATATCGCCGAAGGAAAATTCAGCTAGTGCTTTGCTCGATGGCAGTTTCGATTGGACAAAATGGACACCGCTGCCTACAAAATTTAAAGAAATGTTTGATAAAGGTTACATGAATAGGGATGTTATAACAGCGAAATATACAGATCTAGCCAAGTTGTTTGCGACAGATAAAGTAGCCTTTTTCATGGGCGGTCCGTCTTTTGCGGATGATGCCTATAAAGTGAACAAGGATACCAAAATTGGTATTATGCCCGTGCCGTCTATGGTTGCAGGTGATCAACCAAGTTTCTCCGGTGGGGAAAGGGATACCATGGGCGTTTGGAAAGATTCAAAACATATCAACGAAGCGAAAAAGCTGCTAGCTTTCTATGCAAAACCTGAAAACATGGCTAAAATCGCTAATGTCATGAAGCTCCCAGCCGGTTTGAAAGGTGTAACTGCGACTCATGAATTTGCCTCATTTTATGATCAATATTCGTCTGTTCGCGTATTCCCTTATTTTGACCGTGTATACCTGCCAAGCGGAATGTGGGATGTCATGTGTAATTCAGGTTTGGATTTAATTTCCGGACATATTACTGCGGCGAAATACAGCGATGTTATGAAAGAGAATGTAGCCCGATTAAATAAAAAGTAATTTCACGGAGATCACATACAAGAGTCTGGAAACTGAATGAATCAAATTCCCGTGCCATAAGGAGGTGGTGCGGGAATTTTATAAAAACATACTTTGGGGCGCCAACTATGAGGAGGGAAAGCATTGGAGACTGTAGATATCACTTACACAAAAAAGCGAGTCCCCCTGATTAGGCGGGGAAAGTTTAATTCACCTGTTTGGCTCAATTTGCTATATGTGCCGACAATTCTATTGCTGCTCATTTTTATTCTATACCCGCTGCTAAACGGGATTAAAATTTCATTCACGAGTTGGGACGGTTTCTCACAAGATTGGAAATGGTTCGGCTTTGGCAATTACCGAAGAATGCTAGGGGAGCAAGATGTATGGATTGTTATAAAAAATACGTTTATTTATGGAATAGGAAGTACTATTTTTCAAAATATAATTGGGTTGATGTATGCTCTATTTCTAAATCATAAGATGCGTACAGCAGGCATTGCCAAAACGATCATCTATTTACCGGTTATTATAAGTCCATTAATAATGGGATATATATGGTACTTTTTCTTTCAATATAATGGTGGAGCTATAAATGATATCATCCATGTATTCCAGAAAGAATCAATTGACTTATTAGCCAATGCTAAAATCAATGTGTGGATCATTACATTTGTAAATACATATCAATTTCTCGGAATTGCGATGATTATTTTTTTGGCCGGACTTCAGACGATTCCCAAAGATTATTATGAAGCTGCTGATATCGATGGCGCTTCTGCTTTTTCAAAGTTCAAGCATGTAACCCTTCCCTTATTATCACCAGCGATCACAATAAGTGTCGTTTTAAACTTAATCGGAGGATTAAGATTGTATGACGTTATTATGTCATTAACGAAAGGTGGACCTGGCTTCGCTTCGTCTTCCTTATCTTCCTATATGTACAGACAATATTTTACGCGGCAGGATGCCGGGTTCGCATCATCCATTGGCATATTGATGTTTGTGTTCATTTCTGTAATCAGCCTCACAGCGCTCTATTTACTAAGAAAAAGGGAGTTGGAACTATGAAGCCGGTAAAAAGATGGATGGACATCGTAACCATACTTATTTGCACTGCTCATATACTGCCTTTTTATATCTTACTTACGACATCGTTAAAAAAAGATTCAGATTTGAGTTCAAAGTGGAGTATTCCCCATTACTTATACCTAAACAATTTTAAGGATGCTTGGATGCGTGCTCATCTTGGCACAGCTTTTATTAATGACGTTATGATAACGGGTCTTACTCTTCTTATGCTTATTCTGTTAGGTATGATTTCCTCTTATCCTTTGGCTCGTTACCGCACACATTGGAATCGCTTCATGTACACTGTTTTTATTGCGGCTCTGATTGTTCCGCCGTTAACCATTCTGGTCCCCTTATATAAGTTTTACGTTAGTCTTGGCGCATTAAATACGTATTGGGGAATGGTTCTATTGCATGTCACTTTTTATATTCCCATTACGATTTTTCTTTACACCGGGTTTATTAGCTCCATTCCTCGCGAGTTGGATGAAGCGGCGTTAATGGACGGATCCACCCGTTTAGGCGTGATTTTCAAACTAATTTTGCCGCTTTTAAAGCCGGTAACCGCTACAGTCATCATCGTAAATGGCGTAAACATTTGGAATGACTACCAATTCTCCATCTTCTTTTTGCAAAAGACGAGCGCACAAACGTTTACGGTAGCCTTGTCGGCATTTTTCGGTCAATATACGAACAATGTCGGATGGGTTGCTGCCGGTTCGGTTATAGCTGCTTTTCCGCTTGCTGTCTTATATTTATTTATGCAAAAATATTTTATCCAGGGGCTTTCTGCCGGAGCAGTTAAAGGGTGATGAATGGAAGATAATTTGCTATGATAGAGTAGAGAACTCTGTGGAGGGCCATGTATGAATTTCGCTTACTCGTTCAGGTTCAAGTTATCTACTCTCTACCTGATCATTATCATCGTTCCGACTATTGTCATTACGATTATTATGCCCGCCTATTACAAGCAAATTATTATTCATAACTCCATGAATGAAACGAATAGTACCGTAGCTTCACTAAAAATTAATATTGAATCGTATTTAGACGATCTTGAGAAGTTAACCGTAATTCCTTATTTAAACGATGACATCATGAACGCCCTCAAACAGAAAGCCAGCCCAATGAATGATTACACGGATCTG
>NZ_VRTT01000092.1 GCF_008017805.1 Paenibacillus sp. N3.4
GACGGATGGATTGAAATGCGGTACCCAACCCGCGCATATCAGACTGTTAACCACCGTCAACGTCTTTGCCTTCGTGCCAAGATTTCAAGGTAACAACCACTGTCTCCATTAATGGTTAAAAATGGATTTTTTTCCTGACAAAAATAAAAAAACATTTAATTATTAGAAGAGGTATTGACCGCCTCGTTCATATCAGTTTAATGAGCTTATAATTTCGATTGTATCTTTTAGTGTTATGGACTTAGAAGAATACTGTCCCAACTTATTTATAACCTTCAGTTTAATTCTAATTCGACTTTCAAAATTTTCATCCAGATAAACATGTTCCTGAATATTTCAAAAGTCGGTTTATAGTTTGATTTTTCTATTCTGAGTAACTGTAAGATAAATCTACTGATAATTCGATACTTTCGTTTCGAATTATCAGTATCCAAAAATATAATTAAATCAGCATTATTAAAACTTTGGAACACCCATTCGTTATAATGAGCACCCTCTATAATCCAAGTATTTGAATGAATAATTGTACTCAACAGTTGATCTCTTTCTTCATCAGTTCTTTTAATGTCTCTCGGTTTATGTCTCTTCCAAACAACATTATCCAATTCGTAATGTGGAATACTCAGTTTATTTGATAGATCTCTGGCTAATGTTGCTTTACCGCTCCCAACGGAACCTATAATATGTATTTTTCTCGGGGCAAATTTGTCCAATTCAACCATTCAACCTACCCTCCACTTAGATTTTTAATAATGTATTCTTCCAACTTTCCCCAAAACCTCTATTAGAATTAACCTACCCGTTAACAGGCCGCCGAGTTTATCACCGGCAGCCTGCTAGATCTTGTTATGAAGCTATCGCTCCTCGTTTGTTCAATGATGAGTGCCTACCTTTCGGCTCTAATCCACTGGCTATCTTTTGTTTCCCTCCATGCAACCCAGCCAAGCGGCAGATCAGAAAGTTTCACCAAGCTCGGGTCAATACTGATTATTTGCTTTAACGACAGTATACGAGCATCTTCTTCACTTACTTCCCCACCATCGAGAAATTGCCACATTCCATCGTCCTCATCATGTGTTACGCATAAAACAGGGCTTTCTTGCTTCATGATTTTATCTGTGGTTATGACAGCTACATTTTCCGGATCATCAAATGGCCAAATTTGTACCATCTTCAACTCACCTATTTTCTTTGAACTAAAGTTTCCGAGGGAGGTTAACGTTCACTATGCTGACTTATAGCTTATCAAATTCCACTCCGTATTTATTGAAGATGGCCTTGTATTCATTTTCGAATATGGTCCATCGCTTTTCTGTTCCGTACTTTCCTGCAAAGCCTTCAAATAATGTTTAGCCGCAGCTACATCATTGGATTGTAATAACAAATGAAAGCTCTCTTCACCCAGATGTAAAAATGGACCTGAAGTGTAATAATCAACAAGGGATCTGGCACTGGTCATAGTATCATAGAAATGAATAACCTCTTCTAATCCACTTAGCAGCGTTTTTCTTAAATCATCCATATTCGTATCAGGAGTGATTGAAAATCGATCTGGAACAGACTCAACAATTTGCTCAATTCTTGCTCTGAAGTGACACTCCGCTTCTTGGGGTGCTGTCAGAATCTCTCTCGATTGTATCTGTGCCAATTCCGCTGCATAAATACCGCAGTTCACATAAAACATTACATTGTCCGCTGAATTGCCAGAGGATTTTTGGAAATTGAACATGTAGATGAGGCTTTTTGTTATCTTATTGAAATTCAAACTCTTCTTTGCGAAGCCACGCTTGGAAAGGAACGGCTTTACGTCCTGCTTAATCATATCGTTAAAGAGCTGCTGCAACATGATCCCTCCTAGAAGATTACTATAGATTATTTGTTTCAATTACATATTTGTTAAGACTTTCGAAGATATTTTCTTTTATTGCTACTTCTAAATACATACTAGCTCGCATTCCTTAAGAATATATGTTTTGTCCATATTATAACAATTATCCGGTAGTTTTCTCGCTATCCTGCCCGTTCAACGAAGTCTATTATTTCATTGGTAGCTTTTAATATTGAACTATTGCTATCCGTTCGTAATTCATTGGTTCCTTAAAAAGGGCTATTTATTCTTGGTGTCAAAATGGATGATTATAGGATATTATTGAAATGATTACAATGGTCAGAAGAGGAGGGAGAATGATGATAAAACTGACGTCTGTTGTATTGATCATGATGGTTCTTAGCGGTTGCTTGCACAGGGTTTCCTCAACTAAAATTGATCCATCATCTCCAGTAGTTTCTCAATCCGCCCAATACTTTACCTCTGATCCGCAACCAACGTCGAAACCATTGACAACTGTGCCACCCATTTCGTATCTTAATGAAAATCAATACCTAGATCCGATGCAGCGTCATTTGATTACGACTATTAACCAAAATGCAAAAGCAATTAATGACCGAAAAAAAGATGCATTTTATAAGAGTTTTGCAGATTTTGCAGTCAAAGATCCTACACAAGTGAATGGTATTTATGAATTTATGGTGAACCATGAAAATGAATATATCATAAAGATAGATTCTCCGCGGTTCACCCCCAATTCTAATTGGACCGATGAGTTTAGTGTAACAGTTTCTAGAACCCTCTTTTTAAATGATTCTAACACCATCAAACCTGATGGGGATTCAACCTATTACTTCAAGCAGATCAATCAGGAATGGCAACTATTCGCAATCGATTAATGAAACATAATCCCTGTTAATTCAATGAAAAAAGGAGCTGCATCGCGGCATGCTCCTCCACTTTCGTTCTCCGATATTATAAAGACCGCTTTTTTACATTGACTCAACTCAAAGTTCATAAATATTTTTGTCACGGACCTGTGCCCAAGCCTCCAATTTTCCATCCGTTCGCATATTTCTTCATATAGGCATAACGAGTTTCATGTCCATCAGGGTTGTTAAACGCATCATTTTTCCAATGAATCTTAAGGGATACCTCAATAACTACTTCCGTTAAGTTGGTAATTGATTGAAGTTCCTCTCGGCTTTCGTGATCAATAAGTTTAAACGCGATTGGGGTAGCACTAACAATATTTGTTACGAGAGAATTATTTTCTCCAAATCCGGGGTTGTATAGCTGATCTGAGCCTAGGTTTACTGTCAACATTTCCAGCATTCGCTGTCGATCCAAGCACGCGTTAGCTCTATAGGTGTTCATATTGTCGATGGCATTGAAGAAAGCGGTCAACACTTCGGTAGGTGACATCTCTGTCAGTTCGTTGTTAGAACTATCAGTTATAAATATCCCTTCCCGGTCACTCCACTGTTCAAACGAAAGTCCAGTGATGTCGTCTAAATAACGTTTATTTACGGAAGGACCTATCTGAGTGTTGAAGGATAACCATGCTCCAACAACCTTTTCGGATTTTACCAACAAATTAACATTGGTTGGATAGTGAAACTCACTTTTCTGATCTCTATCGGCTAGACCATCTCTTAATGCATACTGCCATACCTCCACGGGGGAGCCTTTTTGTGGAATTAAACTCAAACCCACGTCTTCAGAAAATACGTTTGCCAATCTCCAATATAAACCAACCGGATAGTCGCCAGTCTTCACAGTCCAATCTAAGGGTACATTTACTGTGAATTTCTTTGGTCCAAACTGTACATCTAAATTTTTTAATTTTAAAAATTGATCAGGAGTAAGATCAGAGAGCAATGTTTTACTCACTGGCAGACTTTCTTCTGAAATATTTATTTTATTTTCATTAACTGCTTTGGAACTTGAACTCACTTGGTTAATATTTGGTTCATCACAACTTAATAAAAGACCTATAAAAATAACAACCAATAAGCTCGTTATTAATATCTTCTTCAATGAGCACCTCCTGTTAATTACTACCAGTAAATTAGACGTTCACAATTCGCGAAAGTTCCAATATTTAACAAATTCACTTTCATAGATGTTCCACTCTACTGCCCAAGCTTAACTGTAAGTCCAGATTTCAGCTATATTTTAACCGAACTAACCTTATTTCTTATCATCCGTCGGGAATGAGATAATGTTCTTGTCACCCGACACATTCTGAAGCTTTCGTCCCTACGTTAACCAATTTGAAATATGGGCATATAGTGAGCTATCTGAATGAATAGAGGAATGTGTACATGAAACATTATGAAAATGAATGGACAACCGCTTATTATCGGCCTGCTTACGAAATACAGCCATATCCCGCTAATCCTTGGCCTTATTACTCTGCACCTTTGGCATATAGAAACGAAGAAGATTATCGGGAAAAGCAGCAGCCTCTTACCTTTGTTCTTATCCACGGTTCATGGGCAGATACTAGTTTCTGGAACGGAATAGCTGCTGAATTGCATAAAAAAGGCCATACCGTTTATGTACCCGAGTATCCGGGACACGGTGCTGACCCTAATAAAAATGTGACACATGGCATGATTACCAAATCTATCGCTGACTTCATCACTTCCAAAAATTTAAAAAATGTCATTCTCGTCGGACATAGTTTTGGCGGGACCTTAGTCCAAAAAGTTGCTGAACTTATACCCAATCGTCTCAAACGTTTAGTTTTCTTGGATGCTTTTGTTCTGAAGGATGGTCAAAATCTGGGTGACGAATTTCCAGCTCCTTTTCGCGATTCTCTTGTACAGATCTTGCAAAATTCAAGAGATCAAACCATTATGCTTCCATTTTCCCTATACAGAGAAGCATTTGCTAATTTAGCAAGCTTCGAATTGGCTCAGCAAATGTACAATAAAATATCTCCAGAGCCTTCAAAACCATTATTTGAAAAGTTGGATCTCAAAAAATTTTATTCCTTAAACATTCCAAAGAGTTATGTCTATCTCACGGAAGATAACGCGTTGCCACAAGGTGAAGGTTTTGGCTGGCATCCGCACATGTCCAGCCGCTTAGGTCTGTTCCGACTTATTAAAGGGCATGGGGATCATATGTCTACCGCAAAAACGGAACCTAAAATGTTAGCTCAAAAAATTTATGATGCCAGTAGAGATTGATTCATTGTAATGATCATTTGGAAACCTAGGCTATTAAAATGTGGCTTCGCCCTATTGTTTAGTTGCGTGTTCGATTGGATTCAACTTCTCTTATGACCTCGAGCATCATTGACCTAGCCTGATTAAAAAATGTGAGGTCAGCATTAAGGGCCGAGTAGTGTGTTAAATCCCAAGTTTCTAGAAATCGATATTTGGGAAACCAATCGTAGAAACTCTTTTCCAACCATTTTTTCATATTAAATCGTTCCAAAGCATCCTCTAATTGACTTTGTAGTCCTCCTGAAGCAAGCCCTGAGATAAACATGAGGTACGTATTTAAATCTGCAGTTATGATCTCATGCGGGGCATTTTTTTTGAATTCAAGTGCAAAATCCCTCTGCAAGTTCCTCAGGTCTTCGTATCCATTTAATTTCCTCAATTAACGCCTCTATACTTGTTATAGAACTTCCCCCTTTAGCTAGGGCTTCAGCCAACAAAACTCTACTTATAACGCTTACTTAGTCGCCTGTAATACAGCCAAGTTCTTATTGAATATGAACCAAAATTTATGATTAATAGTACAAACAAAATGATTTTTATTATTTGCATTTTATCCATATTATGATTGGACATCCAGTGAATATTTGCCCCTAAGAATAAAATATATATAATGACTAATGGAAGAAACATACAAGAATAGGTGATGGCTATACGTCTAGCATGTTTTAATTGATGTGATTTATCACTGTAGATTTGTGGTCGTTCCTCGCCCATTGAATATTCACGGCTCCATAGGGTCCATTTTTGAATAGATGAGGTGGAAATAAAAACACTCTTCCAGCCGGCATCACTGTGAATGTCGAAGTAGCCTTCATCTGCGATATTTTGATAATCCGCGCAATAACTTACTTTACGAGGACTTCCCATTGTAAAGTAAAAAACAGTTCCTGTTTTACCAACACGATAAAGATTAAGCCCGTGTTCTTCCATTGCTTCGATCCACTTTTCAAGCTTATCCGGAGCATACATCCATCCAAACTTTCTCTTAACAATTAGTTGACCTGAACGTCTTAACTGCTTCTCTTCATCCTTGCTTAGCCTTCTTTCAACTTGGCCCCTCCCCTGCAGTTCCTTTCGTTGTATGTTTTCTCCAATCAATTTCTTGCTTGTTTTTTTAATTTTTAAAACAGAATAAAGTGAAAGTACCCATAGGGCAATTCCAATGCCTATTGAAAAGTATGTAATAATCCAAAGAGGACTTTCGACAAAATGACCAGGTACATCTTGGAAAAATATTACCAAACCGAGGATAAGATTAAATACAGCAATGCCCGTTAAATAGATTAAAACACTCGCGAAAATGTACATTATTGTTTTATTATGTTTGATAATACCTTCGCGTACAGGGAAGGTTTTTATTTGTTCAAGAGATTTTTCATTCGCCGTTACATACCAGTTGCCACTCTGCAAAGCCTTCACCCATCCATCATCTAATAAAACTTTAGATAGCGAATTGGTTTGAATTTTATCGAACCCGATCCTGTAAGTTCCTTTTATCGACTGGCCTTGCTGAAAGAAAAAATACCGTGTTCCTCGATTTATTTTCACTAATTCATGACCCTTATCTGCCATAGATGCGAGCCACTTTTCGGTTTTCTGCACATCGTAGCTCCATAATGGCCTAAATACTTTTGTGATCATAAAAACCCTCCCTCGTATTTTAGTGCATTCTGGTACAGCTCTTTAAGTCTATTGATCTCAGCAGTGATTAATTTATGTCCACTCTCAGTCATTTCGTATACCGTTTTTCTTTCCTCATCGGCAAATACTGTTATAATCCCGTCTTTTTGCATCTTTGTTAAAGTTCCGTATACGGTGCCTGAACCTAATCGAATTCGTGAATTAGAAATTTCTTCTACGTGTTTAACAATTCCATATCCATGACGCGGTTCAGCTAAGGATAGGAGAATATAAAACGCCGTTTCAGTCATGGGCACATACTTTTTCAGCACTTTTTCAGTATCCAGAATGTACACCTCCCTTATCTTTGTACGGTAATAACTATGTCACAAGCAAATATGTTGTGTTACGACTACATCACGACGTGACATAATGTTTCAACAATAAAATACAAAAAGCAGTGAGATACCCATGTATGGAATCCACCGCTTTATATTGTTTTTATATTTCCATAGAGGTCACCTAAGATGATGAAACCAGATTTGCGCCGTGACCAAATTAAATACGAAAGTCATTCGGGAAATTTATGATGACGTGCTGCGCGGCTAGCCCATTCTATTCGAGAAGGGAGAGTTTCCGCATCGCTTATCATAGGGAATACCCGTTCCTATTCGCAGTAGAAGAGCTAATGCAACATACTTCGCTTCTAGGTTGGGAGCATGCGGTACCCCAGCTATATCTTCCCCGTTACTTTTATACCTCTCCCCAATACACTTCAGTCTCATAGTCAAAAAGTACATGTCCCTCTTGTTGATGCCGCTCGAATAGATTGTGAAGCTCCATCATCATCGGCTCGTAATTCGGATGACCGGATACAGGTATATAGGAAGAAGACATCAATCTCCCCTTTAATCCTTCAAAGTCGAAAACCTGCCTCATAGCGAATCGATCTACTTGCATGCTGCCTGCCTTAAAGAAAGAGGTCAGTGCTGTTTGAGAAATATTTTTATGGGTAACTTTCTCGTAGTCGCTTCCGAATTGAACAAGCAGTTGATTATACTCTTCTCGAAATAGGTTGCCATGTGATAGACGCGTGTTCCAGATCAAAGCCACCTTCCCGCCTGGTTTTAAAATCCGATGGAATTCGGCTTGTGCGGCAGTGCGGTCAAACCAGTGGAACGCTTGAGCACAAACGATAAAGTCAACCGACTGATCAGGTAGTCCTGTCGCTTCAGCAGATCCCGACACCGCATGAAAGTTGGGTTCCCCACTTAACATTTGCTCCGCGGCTTCCCGCATGGCTTGGTTCGGCTCGACGGCGATAACTTGGCTCCCTCTCTCTAGTAACAGCTTTGAAAAAATACCCGTTCCAGCACCGACGTCCGCTATTTCACTTTTCAACTGCAGACCAACGCTATCATACAAATAATCAATTGCCTCTTTGGGGTAACTTGGGCGGAATTTTACATAAGTATCAACACGATTTGAAAAGCGTTCTTTATTGTTCATATTAAACCTTCTCTCTTTTCGTTTTTTTAAATTTAGTATTGTAAATATGAGTTTATTGTATATCACTTATTGACATGAATAAAGACGCCCAATAAAGAGCGTCCCCAAAATCTATCCTTTTATCTCTAGACCAACAGCTGTGAACCTTAATCTGCCGTTGAAGCCACCGTCCCTCTCTTGCTTCTCATAGATAAAACGAAACATAAAAAGAGTACAAGAGCAGCCGATACATAAGGATAATTAATGTTGATATCAAAAAGAAAACCTGCAGCAATAGGTCCAGCAATATTGCCCAGACTGGTGTAAGCCGAGTTCAGACCCGCGATATATCCTTGCTGTTCTTGAGCAATCTTGGACATCTGCGTCCCAATGGCTGGACGTAAGATGTCAATGGACAGAAAGACGATGAAGGTGACCGCCAGTATCATCCAGTAACTGCTCACAAAGAGAGTTAATAAGACAAACAAGGCTGCAATAACTAAGCAAAGAGAAATGACTTTCTTTTCTCCAAACCGATTCAATAACCATCCAAATATCGTGACTTGCACAACAGCGCCAGCTATGGAACCGAAAGTGATGATGAATGCGATGTCTTTTGGTGTAAACCCGTATTTATGGTTAACAAAAAGTCCGAAAATGGTCTCATAGTTGGCTAAGCCAAAAGATAGCACAAATACAATCAATAAACTCATAAAGTAAGAAGCACGAAATGATTGTATGAGTTGCCTCCAAAGTGATTGCTTCTCAGCTTGTACAGATTTGGAGGTTGTACGCTGATTGGCTGGTAGTGACTCTGGTAACAGAAATAGCGTAATCACTGTAGCAACAACGCCTGCTGCCGCGGCTGCATAAAATGGCACGCGTATGCCATACTCAGCTATAAATCCTCCGATGCCTGGTCCGAAAATAAATCCCGTCGTTATGGCCGCATTGATATATCCCATACCACGGGCTCTCTCTTCATTAGTCGTAACATCCGCTGTGTAAGCCATGATGGAAGGCATAATCAGCGCTGCGCCAATTCCTCCTAGCATTCTTGAAGCAAAAAGAAGATATGGTGTGCTAACGAAGCCAAAAAGCCACTCAGAAAGAGCAAAAATAATCATACCTAAAACAATGTTATTCTTTCGTCCGAATGAATCAGATAATCTTCCAGCCCAAGGCGACAACAAAAGCTGTGTGAGCGAAAAAGCAGCAAATAACAGTCCAACAACACTTCCGTTTATATGGAGCTCTGACATGTAGTTCGGCATTATGGGTACAACGAGACCGATTCCTGTAAAAACCAGAAATATATTAAGGATGAGAATGAGTATGGCTCCCCTATTTCTTAACAATAATGACATAAAAAATCCTCCAAATTCTTACTCACCTTGTATTCTCCACAGATACAAAGTTAATCATTCTGCTTAAGCGTATTTCCGGAATTAATACTGAACGTTCGTTTTGTAAAAGTGCTGGATGATCGCAGCGTTCTAAATAAACTGCGGTCAATAAGATGATATGCATGAAATCAGCCAGGCTGTTTCGCAATGCCATGCAAGAGTACTTTTACCGCTAAATGGTATAGGGCGAGAGCGCCTTCGCGGTTTGACTTTCGAGACAGCTGGCTCAGACCGATAATTAAGCTTTCTAGAATAAGGGCAAGATTTTCAACATTTTCCTGCTTGAATTCGCCGTTATCGATTCCTTGTTGAATCAGTTTTTGATTGAATGTAAGATGTCTGGCTACCATCTCAGTAATTCTTTCTTCAACCTCGCTAGTCTTCTCTTCATTATTAAAAAACTCATCTGCTGCTTTGGTGAGTGGATGGCTCAAATCATCTGTCACGAGCTGCTCGGCAATCCCGTATAATTTATCGATCGTAGTCGTGTAAAGAGATTCTTTTTCTTGCCATTTCATTTCCCACTCATGGTCCCACTCTTCAATTAAATAGAGAAACAGACCTTCCTTGCTTTTGAAATGATAATAAATGTTTCCCTTACTGCTGCCAGTAGCTTCAACAATATCTTCAATGGAAGTTGCTTTGTATCCTTTCTTTGCAAATAGAGCCCTAGCTGCGTCAGCAACTCGCTTTTTGGTCTGCTCGCTTTGCACATGCTTTTTGTTCACTCGCGTCCACTCCCATTTATCCAAATAATACTGAACGTTCATTTTGTATCTTATCAAAAAATAGCAGAGAAACGCAAGTCTCTGCCACTTTATTAGGTTGAATTCTCATAACCAATCTCCGAATGCTCTCTCTTGAGTCTACAGCGACGATACAACCTTGCGTGCACGTGAAGAAGCAATTGTTTTTAATAAATGGTACAGGTTCCCTATGAGCAATCCTATGAATAAATATGTCAATCCGCCAAAAACGCCATATACGATAGATCCTACGACCGCGCTAAGGATGCCAAAAATGACTTGATCCTTATATTTCGCTGGAGAAGTTGGTGGATCTGTAAGCATAAAAAAAGCAAAGAAAAGTGAAGCATTGATAAATGGCGAGCGAAGTGCATCACCGGCATTTCCATAATGAACTAGCCCCATTATACATAATAAGGAAAAATACATGCCAAGAAATGAAAAAACTTGAGGAAATTTGTTTACTCGATTCGTTATCATGTATCCGCCAATCAAGAGAAACACGACTGTCCATCCAGGAAGATCTCCAAATGCCCCCCACCAGCTCTGTCCTGTTTGAAAGAATAAGATCGACAAGAGCAGTCCGAGAGCTGCTGGGTTAAAGACTGGTTTTTTCTTATAGACAAGTAAATGCTTGGACAAAATAGCCATAATCGATGTTGCAGCAACCATATACCATGAAGTAGCTGTGCTTAAGATCAAAGCAATGATTAACCCTGTAACCACTGCACCATCCGGAAATACTGGCTTTCTTTTGGAAAAGCGAGAACATAAAATATCAGTTGCTATTGAAACTCCGACGGCCACGACGACATTATAAACGCCCTTGATGTCAAATGACCAAATCGCTGATAGAAGTAGAAAGGCAAGCATGGCATTAATGACATATCCTTTTGGCTTCTTCGCCCAATGGTTGGCTGTCATTTTAAATCCCCCCTACCCTACATATTTGTAAATCAGAAGTAATAAGGATTCCTTTGAGATCCGCTTGTTCCAATAAGGCCTTTGCTCCTTCTGGACCCAATAAGAATGAAGCCGTTGAGAAAACATCCGCCATCATAGCGAAAGGGGCAATGATGCTGCAACTGATCCATTCATTGGGTGAACGTTTGCTTTTGGGCTCGATGATATGATGCACACCGGCTTGAACTGAGCTTATACGCTCGTAACTTCCCGATGTGCAGACAGCCTCATTTGAAATTTCAATCATTTGAATGATTTGTTCTTTGTCCGTAGGATGCTGAATACCGACTCTCCACTTCTTGCCGTTTTCATCTACGCCTCCTGCAAAAAGGTCACCACCAGCGTTGACAACAAACCCATCGAATCCTGCCAGCTCGTAAGAAGCTAAATCAATGGCAAATCCTTTAGCCACAGCACCTAAATCAATAACTATCTTCTTTCGCAAATACAACGTGCGATCCGTTTCATTTAGAAGGATATCCCGATAGGTAGCGGAATCAGCTGAGAGGGTTTGAATCGTTTCCCCAGTTAAATAATGTTGATTAAATCCATGATCTTCCATGACTTTTCCCACTGTTGGATCAAAGATCCCATGGGTCCATTTCGCCATTTCCAGAGCAAATTTCAGTGGTTCATATAAAAAAGGACTAATCTGAACAGGAGTTTTGATCAATCGGCATGCTTCCATCAATTCACTGTCCGGGCTGAATCGACTGCAGGCCTGCTCAACTTTCCGAAACGCCTCAAAAGCTCGATCAATGGCTGATTCCGTCTCATCCTTTGTTCGTCGTGTAGCAACTTGTATATCCACAACCGTATCCATAAATAACTTCTTTTTATTGATTATTCTGCTAGTCATGAATTTCGCGCCTGAGAAAGAGCATCTAATACAGCATCTTTAAATGATTGTGTACTATAGGTTGCTCCGGATACATTCTGTACTTGCGCACTTTGTTTTTGTAACACTTCTTGAGGTAACAGAGCTACGTCTCTTTCTGAATAATGCATGGCAAAATGGCTAATTTCAACATCGGTAATTTTATCGTTCTTTATGCTTACTGCCACTTGAATCGATCCACGCCGATTACTTCCTTCTCCATAGAAAGTCCCATTTTTATATTGGCTTTTGGATGGGCTGTTTGCTGCCTGAATTTGTATTTGGCTGACAGGTTGAGACTGCTGCTGCAATGTTGCTTGTGTCTCTGTTGAGAAATAGCCAGAGGCATATATCGCTCCAATGGCTGTTGAACAAAGTGCGACCCACTTTTTATTCATTTTTGCCAAGTAGATCCCTCCAATGTAAAATCGGTTACAACACCTAATATACAGCATATAAGTGAAAACAAAATGAAATCCGGTTACGCTTCAAAAACAATCTCAAAAAGGCTTCCATTCCCTTCTTCACTAGTTACATGAATGGATGCTCGATGGCCTTTTAGAATGTCCGCGGCGATCGAAAGTCCCAGACCAGCTCCGCCAAGCTCACGAGACCGTGCTTTATCTACTCGATAAAACCTTTCAAAGATGCGCGAAAGCTCATCATTCGGTATCCCTATGCCAGTATCTGTAATCCGAAGTCTCATTTTCGAATTGTGATCACGTCCATAATGGATCGTAATTAGTCCTCCGGCGGGCGTATACTTAATCGCGTTGTCCAAAAATATATAAAGCAACTGCCGTATTTGGTCTGCATTTGCTTGAATGATTGACGAACTTGCATCGATAGATGATGATTCCATCTGGACGTTGATTCCTTTTTTTTGCGCCAAGGGCTGCATGGCGTTAACCGCTTGTAACGTTATTTGACCAATATCCACGGGCTCCATTTTGAAAAATCGTTGTTTCGAATCACTGCGAGCCAGAGTTAGTAAAGACTCAACAAGACGAATCATTCGTTTGACTTCATCCTGTAGACCGTCCAATACGTGCTGTTCAAACTCAGGTAATGCTTCTTTGCAATCTTCCAATAGTTCAACAGATGAATGAATAACACTGAGCGGTGTTCTTAACTCATGGGAGGCATTGGTTGTGAACTCTACTTGCTGGTGATAGGATTTTTTAATAGGCACCATGGCTTTTCCAGCAAAGAAGTAAGCGAGTCCACTGGCGATGGATAATAATAGGATCGTAAAAAGAAACAGCAGAAGCTTAATTTTCTTTAACAAATCAATATCACCAGTTATATTAACAGCCATCCAATAATCCCCACCGAAGTTGGTTAACTTACTTGAACTAACTAAGAAAACCTCTCGTTTTCCTTCATTGTTAACTTCAAAACGATATCCTTGCTCTCCTTTATCCTCCTTGCTCTGAGCCCATTGCAAAAGTTGATTGGACATAGCTGTATATGAAGAAGGAGATGTGTACATCTTCCCATCCGGAGTAACCAATGCGATTAACTCGTCAGATAGCAAAAAGACCCATTCCATGGGTTTTGTTTCATGATCCGTTTCCTTATCCTTTCGTTGCTTCTTCAGCTCTTCCAGACGGTGCTCCCATTGATGATTCATTTTATCCTTGAGATTACCCAATTTCTCGAATTCACTGTTTTGCAATGTTTGCTGAAGAATGAGATAGTACGTGACTGTAATAAGAATAATAACGACTGCAAGGATACTCCCGAATAATAGCGTTAATTGCTTTCTTGTTCTTTCAAACACGTTTCTCCTCCTTCCACGATCAAACGATAGCCGAGTCCACGAACGTTTTGAATGATTTTATCAGGAAAAGGATCATCCATTTTTTTGCGAAGCAATTTAATTGTGGCATCGACGGCGTTTAGGGTTATTTCCGCATCAAATCCCCATACTCGATCTAACAGCTGCTCCCTGCTCAATATTTGTCTTGGATGGTTTGACATTAGGGCTAACAATTGAAACTCGCGACGTGAAAGCACGATAGGAACTCCGTTCCTAACCACTTCATACGTGGTGTGATTAATGACAAGGGTGTCACCGAATGATTTCGTATCCCCTTCCCAATTCGTCTCTTTCCTACGGTATAAAGCATTCAAACGCGCGATCAGTTCTTCGAATGCAAAAGGTTTTACCAGATAATCATCTGCTCCCGCATTCAAACCTTGCACTCTGTCAATTACTGCATCACGCGCAGTAAGCATGAGTATAGGTGTCTGATTCTTCTTCATTCGTATCTCCTTGCATAATTCAATCCCTGTTTTGTGTGGAATCATCCAATCTAATATATAAATGTCAAATGAGGACCTCTCCATAAATGCCAGAGCTGTATCTGCCTCCTGTGCCCATTCGACTTGGAACAACTGTTTTTTTAATTTATATTGAATTAATTCACCAAGTTTTATGTCATCCTCTACCAGTAAAATGTTCATACTTGACCTCCTAGCGTAATAAAAATGCAAGCCTTCTGGATTAATCCGCAAGCCTGCATGTGCCTATATGTAAGCGTGTATCAAAAATAAAACAGCAAATGCCAGTCCAAATCGCAAATGCCACTTTCGGTCCAGCCTCTTATATCTCAATAAGCCTGAAACGGGTACTGGCAGCAAAACGATAAGAGCAAGCAGCCCACTGATGTTGTGGAAATCAAATTTAAAACCATACATAAAAACGGCAACAGCATGAATTAAAATAAAAGCAATCGCGAGAATGGCAACAGGCGTGTGCCAGTTTTTTACGAATCGAAATAGAGCAGCTATCCACTTCTTTAATAGCGGGTTCAAATATCCCCAAACGCGCTGTTTGATAAAAAATGCAAGCACATAATTAGCTAATACAAAGAACAAAGCAAGGCGTGCATTCGATCCATAGTCCTTATACGTATGTTCGAAACTACGACTGTGCAGGGTTGATGATGGCAGCTGATACATGCTCCAAAGCTGCCATAGCACTAGAATCACAGATACAGCTATTGCACCAAATACCCAAATTCGTTCTTTCTGAGGGATCCATGTTTGTTTCGCTACTTTTTCTTCTTGTGTTGACATATTAAGACCCCCTCGTAATGATAGGTATAATATACCCTACGTTTATGAAATTTAAATGAAAATAACTTATCATTTGAAGCATTTGTAACCAAATTAGGCATTTGCACATACGTTAATTCTAGCAATTACCTAAAAATAGTTGGAGGTGCAGTGTATGTATTGGGCAAATCCAAATTGGAGTAGACCCATGTTTCAGCCCGTCTGGTCCGTATCTTACCAGCAAGCGCTTCATTTAATGAAAGAAGCCGTCCAAGGAGAAACAAATGACGAGTTGTTTTACGATGAACTCATCAAACTTGCCCCGAACGCCGAGCAAGCGTCCATCATTACTTCAATTCGTGATGATGAACGTGGTCATAATCATATGTTCCGCGGTATTTTTAGGGAGCTTACAGGACAGGAAATCACAGGTGTAAGCAACGAACAATATCAACGAGTCGATTCCTATGTCAATGGACTGAAGAAGGCTCTTCAAGGTGAATTATCAGCAGTTGAAAAATATCGTAAACTTTGGTTTAGTCTACCTGCAGGTATTTATAAGGATACTGTATACGGGATAATTTTAGATGAGTTGAAACATGCAAGCAAGTACAATTATTTAATTACATTGAATCTAACTTGAATGTTATCACAAGATTGCACTGGCTGAGACAACCAAAAAAAGCCCTCAAATTTTTGAGAACTTTTTTCGAGTCATGTATGAAATTACTTCATCCAACTGGGTGCCCACCAATTCCATTTTCCAAGTATTTTCATTAATGAAGGAACCAAAACCAATCGTATGATCGTTGCGTCAATAAAAATCGCAGCTGCGATGCCCACTCCGAGTTGCTTAACCCCAACCACTTCGCCAAATGCAAACGGCACAGTAACAGCAATCAGGATTGCAGCAGCCGAATTAATAACCTTACTTATGGACGATAATCCCATCAACACTGCTCTGTTATTATCATGGGTCTGCTGATATTCCTCGTAAATGCGCGAAATCAGAAACACCCCGTAGTCCATACTGATCCCAAAAGCAAGTCCAAAAATAAAAACCGGAATCATGATGGCAATCTTATTCGGTTCCATTCCGAAGTGACCCTCTTCAAATATCCAGGCTAATACGCCGAAGGAAGCCCCTAGGCTTAGCAGATTCATAAGAATCGTTTTTAATGGCATAAGGATAGATCGAAAAGCGATGAACAAGACCACATAGTTTGAAACCAAAATAAATAGGAGTACAAACTTGATATTCGTAAATATGTCATCAAAGATTTCCTGCTGATACTTCGCTTCGCCTCCTAACAGAAAATGTACAGCGTTGGCCTGTCCCTCTTTTTCCCAAGCTCTGAGCCAATCTCTTACTACGCTTGAAGCAGGCTCCCCTTTTAAAGTAACTCGGATCAGCATCTTATTTTCATGAACAAATGATTGTATGATTGGTTCATATTTTGCTTGTAAGGCCGGCTTTTGCAATAAGTTAACCAATTGTTCAGGTGCCATTTGCAATCTTGAATAAACGGAATCTACCTTTTCTACGTTCGGATCCACCTCTAGTTTTTGGATAAGCGAATAGGTGTTTAACCAGTCGTCTTTTATCAGGTTAGTTGATTGTCCTTCGGCGACGATATACACCTCGGAACTCGTACGAGAAAGGAAATGAGATTCGTAGGCCTCGAAAGCCATGCGAGATGGAAAGCTTTGCGGCAAGGATGCTGCATCCGGTATGGCTAATTTCATGTTATTTAGAGGCAGTAAACAACAGATTAATAACACGGAGCCCAACAAGCTCATTCGAACGGGTCTTTTCATGACAAAGAGTGCCCAGGTGTGCCAGATAGGAACGTTCCTAACCTTGGATAACGGTTTACTTTCTGCTTGAATAGCTGGCCATAACATATATAAAAGTGTTGGAACTAAAGTTAACGTTATCAAAACCGATACCACTAATACTGTCATAGCTCCTAAAGCAATCGTAGAAAACATGGGAAGTGGAATAAATAATATGCCCATCAGGCCCAAGAAAACGCTAGTCGCAGAAAATAAGACAGCTTTACCGGCTGTCCTCATGGTTGTTAGGATAGCTAGTCCCGCTGGCCCTCGCTGCAGTTCCTCTCGAAACCGGCTGACCAGCATTAAAGCAAAGTCAATACTGAGAGCTAATCCGACCATCGGGATCACGTTCAGCACAAAATTAGACAACTCCACCCTGGTCCCAATCCCATACATCATTCCCATTGTACCGGTGACCCCAATCACACCAACCAAAACAGGAATCAGTGCTGAAGTGATTCCCCCAAAAGCTAACCAAAGGATAAAAAAAGCCACGGGAATGCCGATTCGTTCTGCTTGTTTCAAATCACTTTGACTCGCACGATTCACATCTTCTTGGACGACAGATTTGCCTGTCATTTTTACCGAAATATCCTTATTGTTCACTAACCGTCTTTGGATCTCATTCAATATCGGTTTCATCTCATATGGACTTTGTGTAAAAGCAAGCAGCGCATAGCCAAAATCACCTTGAACCATCCCTTCCCTGTCCAGGGGAGATATGATTTGACTTAGACCTTCGATTCCATGCAGTTGAAACAAATTTTGCTGAATGAATTGTTGAAATTGCTTAGGCGTAATCCATTCTTTTTTCTCAAAAACAAGAATAATTGGATTCTCGGGAATATGGAAATCCGAAGATAGGATATGCTCGACTTTCACATAAGCTCCATCTGATATCAGGCCATGATCCTGCAGCACCGTTGGCAGCTTTGGTGCGTAAATTCCGAAAAAAATGAAAAATAAAGTCCAAAACAGCAAAATTGTTTTTGGGTATCTAAGGGACATGCTGGCCAGTTTTTGAAAATCCATGACATGCGCCTCTATTCATCGAATGGATGTTTATGATCTCATTTCTTTTAATCGGGTCGCTTTAACTAAACCATAGGCCATTCTCGGTGTTACATGTGCTGCAACTAATAGCGCTCGCGGTAAAATGGGTACCCCTAGCGACCATTGAAGAAAACGACCCCATTGCAACGGACGCTTAAATTCTCGTTTAATAGACTGAGAATATTCCTGCTGCCACCTGTCAAGTGAGATTTCACCACCTAAATAACGGGAGGCCAGCGGGGCACAAATCAATGCGGAACGGAGTGCCATGGACATCCCATCCCCGCAAAGCGGCGGTATCATCATGGAGGCGTCTCCTACATATGGAATTCTATCCCAAGTAAGCGGCTTACGCTCTAGGTTTACTGGGGCGACTGCTGACTGAGTGCCAAGGACAGGTAAAGCGTTCGCCATTCTCTGATGCAGCTTCGGATTTTTACGGCTCGCTGCCTCGATTAACCCTAAAATCGATTTCTCCGTATGTTTAAACGTTTCCTGTTTCAGCAGTGCTGCTGCATTCACACGACCGCCTTCAATGGGGGAAATACCCAAATATCCCCCATCAAAAAAATACAACTCCACAACCTGCTCCATCTCAATCCCCGTATAATGAGATTTCACACCCATATACGTATTCGTTGCTTTAGAGTCAGGAGATTGTCCTAGCAGCCCTGAACGACCATTTGCTCCCCAGGCTGCAATAACAGCCCGAACTTGGTAGCCCTTTCTTTCCCCACCCTGCTTCGCCTCTATCGTATAGCCACTGTCGCAAGGATACACGGACGTTACTGTGGTTGAGGTCTGCACATTCACGCCTGCTTTTTGGGCTGCAAGATGGAGTGCGGAATCCAGGGAATACCGGCTTACCCCTAAAGCCATACCAGGAAGAGGAATTTCAAGACAGGTCCCGAAATTGAAAATTAACTGTGTCCGGTTAATGATAGACGGCTGTAAAGCTTCCACAATCCCGCCTAGTCCAAGGTCGTTCAACATATTCTGGGATTCAGGGGAAAGAAATTCTCCACATACTTTATGCCTGGGGAACTGCTTGCGGTCGATTAAAACAGTGTCCCAGCCTTGATCCGCTAGAGACTTAGCTAAACAGCTTCCAGCGATTCCCGCCCCCAGAACCGCTACATCATGGCTGTGATTCATCCCAGTCATCTCCGAAGATTCGATTTATTCCTTACTTTTCCAAATGACAACGACATACCGAAACAAAGGCCTCCAGGTAAAAAACATCTGTGATTTGCGCAAGGAATGCTTGAGATTGTTCCAATCTTCCGAACGAAATCCTTTTGCCACAGACAGCGGTCCATCGTGCCAAATATACCGGTTTTTGGATACGATCCGAGCAGTCAGCCAAACGGCTGCCCACGGAATCCAATGCCGATGAATATCATTAATAACAACCCCTAACCGAGACGCTTTAAGCATGCTATTTACAACTAGAGGAAGCTCATTCGTCGTAAAATGATGGACAAACTGCGTCGCCGTAACCACATCTGCGCAATCTTCGGAAAGCTGAAATAAATCGCTCCGCATCACATGAATCCTTGGTTCATGACGAAAAAGCAACCTAGCCTCTTCGCAGGCTTCTTCTGTCATGTCGACAAGTGTGATTGTAAGATCAATTTGAGTTTCGTCTGCCCAACGAAGGAGGTGTCGATTTACGTCTCCGGAGCCTGATCCGATATCCAAAATAGCCAACCGTTTGGGTTTATCCGCTTCTATCCATAATCGTTTTATTCCGAATATGGTAGGTGCAGCAGCGCCAAAAATCCAATTAAGCCTACGAAGATGTTGGAGGGCTTCTCGAAGCTCCGCTCCCCCGGTCGAAAAATCATCCATTAACTCTGTTTTAATTGCTCGCTGCTTGAACCCCTTAAACATGAAGTTCATCGACCTGCTTTTCATGCATCGTGACGGAAGGAAGATAAGTGATTTGGATCAACTCGCAGGAAAGACCAGGGCCAAATGCCAGAGCAATCCCATTCGTTGGTCCGGCTTCGCGTTCAGAAAGCTGCTTTCTTGTTTCATCAAGCACGAATAATATCGTCGCAGAGGACATATTGCCATAATTGCGCAGCACAGTGCGGCTTGGTCGGGTTTGCTCATCTGAAAGGTCGAAAATCTCTTCCAGCGTATCTATAATGCCCTTGCCCCCTGGATGTATGGCCCATATGTTGGGTTTTTGATCTCCTTTTATCAGCTGCTCTATTTGTTCTGGGATAAATTTGCCTATAAGCTTCGGAATATTCGTTGAGAGAAAAAGATCAAAACCGTAATTCCCTACCTCCCATACCATCTCTTCGGCTGAATCCGGTAAGAGAATAGAATGATCAGAACCTAATTGAAACATGCCAATATGAGGAGAATTCGTGGAGCCAACGATACATGCTGAAGCACCATCACCGAAAAATGATGCACCAAATAAGGCCTCACGGTCACCAGAGGGTTGAATATGAAGCGTACATAATTCCACGCAAACAATTAATATTTTGGCCGCGGAACTGCTAGATGCTAGTTGTCTTGCCAGACAAACGGCTTTTAATCCAGCAGCGCATCCTAAAAAGTTAAGTGGAATTCGATTGACTGTAGCAGCTAGTCCCAACTGTTGGACCAATACAGTATCCAAGCCTGGTAAGAATTGTCCTGTGCAGCTCACCGTAATCAGATGCGTAATGTCAGATGCAGACACCTGTCCATCTAGGAGAGCTTTTCTCGCAGCATTTAGCACTAATGGAACAGACTCTTTCTTATAGGTATCCATACGATCAGCTGTCGATGGAACTAATCGATCCGGTGATTGTGAAAAATAGCGGCAATTGTCAGAGGATTCAAGGAGGTTAGGTTCACAGGTGTATCGGGTTTCCACCCCGCACTGCTTAAAAATTCGCTTAGCCCATCGCGCAGAGTCTGGATAGTCACTTAATACTTGAGTTAATCTGTGTGAGGTATCAGCCTGATCCAGAAGAAAATCCGGCACGGCAGTGCCTATTCCTAGAATCGCAATGATGGGATTGTCTTGTTTCATTTGCATTACTCATCTCCTTGCGAAAATACGATAGTGGTTGGACTGGACATCCTTTTTTCTTTACATATATCTATTCGTATTTCTATGTCATTATGATAGAAACCGAAAAGTCATAGACCAAATAGATGAAATAGGGTTGCCAAACCGAATAGCCTTGCAAGTTATATCAAGGCTACTACAACATGGAAATTGGAATTAGTACTTTTTTGGAGACTACACCTGACACGGTGACAGGAGAAGTCATTACTCATGCTGAACGAATACGTAATGCCGTTGAAGAAATCGTCTTGGCCGATCAGGTCGGTCTGGATGTCTATGGCATTGGGGAACACCATCGTGCCGAGCCGAAATTATGGCTGGTCGGGGTTCGTTCATTGAATCCTTTCCGCTTTTTGGTTATAGTCTGGATGATTATGATGAATTATTCGAAGAAAATTTGGAACTGCTGCTCGCCATCATTGGCGGAACGCCAGAGAGTTTTGCTTAGTGATTGCACTACATATATTTACAAGTTAAGAGCCTCTACGCTAGTATGATTTATATTACAGGTTGCTTACATCTTTCAACGAATCCTACTAAAATACAAAAAAACGAAGTGCGTCAGTAATGAGCACTTCGTTTTTGATTTAAGAATGAAAGTCTTGTCCGGAACGAACTTCCTTGACATAACCGGCGCGAATAACAAAATCACCGAAATGCTCGTTTTCATGACGTTCCTTCGCATATCGCGTAACCATCGGTTGCAACGACTCCAGAATCTCCGCTTCCCCAATGTTTTCCTTATAAAGCTTATTAAGTCTGTTTCCAGAATGACCGCCACCCAAATACATATTGTATTTGCCTGGAGCTTTACCAATGAAGGCTATTTCCGCCAACATTGGACGTGCGCATCCATTCGGACAACCCGTCATGCGAA
>NZ_VRTT01000093.1 GCF_008017805.1 Paenibacillus sp. N3.4
GTATGTAAGACCCCTTGTAGACGACGAGGTTGATAGGTTCGAGGTGGAAGTGCGGCAACGTATGCAGCTGACGAATACTAATCGGTCGAGGGCTTAACCTAATCCCAACCAAGTGAAGATAAGCTTTGTAGCGAATTCCGAATACTTGATTGGGGCCCAGAAAACCTAAGCATTTCAAACTTTACGCAACGTTTCGTATCTAGTTTTCAGGGAACAAATTTACCCTGCTGTGGCGGTCGTGGTGAAGGGGTTAACACTCTGGTTTGTGGATCCAGCATTCGCGGGTTCAAGTCCCGTCGATCGCCCTTTTCCCTTTTGCAATGGGGATTAGCCAAGCGGTAAGGCAACGGACTTTGACTCCGTCATGCCTAGGTTCAAATCCTAGATCCCCAGTTTATTTTTTTATAAGCGGTCGTGGTGGAACGGCAGACACACCATCTTGAGGGGGTGGCGCTCACAAGGCGTGAGGGTTCAAATCCCTCCGACCGCATCCTGTTTTAAAACGACGAAACCCTTGATATATAAGGGTTTTTATTTATTTTATGGCCTTCTTCAATGTAGGGGAAAATTTAAAAGTTATTACTGTGGTAGCAAAAAGGCAGCACTCCTAGAAGTCGTTAATTACACTTCTTTGGTTGCTGCTTTTTGATTTGGGAGATCATTTAGCCAAGTTGGGTAGTGCATCTTCTTGTAGATTGGGAAATAGATGAGAGTAAAGGCCAAACGTAATTTGAATGTATGTGTGCCCTAATAGTTCGGAAACGATTTTTGGATGAGTATTACATTATCCAGTTGCTAAGACCGGAACCAGATTATTCGAAGCGGATGCATCGATTATCGTTTAGATTCAATTAGAGATGCTTCTGAACATGGATTATTCTTTTTATACTCCTCCATTTAATTGAGAAATACCCTAGCACAATCGCAGAGTTTAGCATTTATCTCTCTAAAGGGATGTCCGAATCAAAGATGAAATAGCCAAGGATTTCCCAATACGATCATATACACAGCGGATGACCTTAATAAATCGGTAACTGGTAAAAAGTAGTCTGGAGCCAATATGGATAACACTGCTAAAGCAACCAAGTTTGACTCCCCTCACGAGAGGGTGGCGTTGACAAGGTATGAGGGTTCTAATTCATCCGACTAAATCCAAATAAAAAACCTGAAATTTCTTTTTATAGGAATCCAGGTTTTTTTATTGTTGAATTACATTTGTTGTTAAGCATATCAGAACTTTTTTTGAGAATGACATCTGGAAACTCTTTGTAGTTGCAAGATGGGCAGAATCGAGGATAAGTTCAGGTGAGGGGCATGTGGCAGGATATTTCCTAGCAAATGGAATTTTTAGAAATGACCGTTTGTTCCTTAATATGGTAATATATAAACAGGGTATTTTTCCGTAATCAGGTATTAATTGTATATATTAGATATTTTATTTTTAAAATAATCGATTTTACTAGCAAAATTCCTCCTTACGGGAAAATTGAGTGATGAGTATGAACAAACACATAAGAAACTGGGAACTAGAAGTTGGAGGTAGTATCATATTTTGAAGAAACCAAAAACTGATAAATGATAATAACAAAATGGATGTTAAAAAGTTGGTATAAACAAAGGTTGAAGGAAAAAACAAGAATAGAGATGAGCGTGCAAATATAGTTATCGACACGATCATCTCTATTGTGCTATATAACTATTAAACATAATGGTAATTAAAAGATTATAAGGGAATTAAAACCACCAACCAGGTCCTGTACCATCAAGTGCTTGTGAATTAGAAAAAGTTTGTTTTAGCGCTCTCAATTCATATTGATTAATTGACAACGTTAATAAGTTATTCGAGTCATTAAGATAGTTCTGTCGTTGTTCATTAGTTAGTTGTTTCAAGTAATGAATAGCTTCCTGCAAACCAGATGACCAGAATAAAGCTTTTGCTTGCATATGTATTCAACTCTCTTTCTTTTAGATTTATCAACATTATAATCATTTAGATAGTCGAATGACAGACAATTATATTATATTTTAACAATAAAATGTAAATTAGGAGGTTTTTATGCGGCGTAAGTTAGTAGCATCTCTACTTGTATTGTCGGTAATTATACTACAGGTGTGGTTTAGTTACATTGCTATTAGATATCCAGTAATAGGAATTTTCGTTGAACATACGGACCAAGGCCCTTGGGTAATCAGTGACTTTCAGGACAATGAGACTAGCAAACAATTAGGAGTAAATATAGGAGACATTGTAGTTTCCATTGATGGCCGTTCATTAGAATCAAATCTTTCCATTAAAAGATGGGGTGCAATTTACTTAGCAGAATCTTTTGAGGTTGTAAGAGGAGATACAACTGCTACGGTATACACTAAGTTGTTTCAAAGCAGTTCAGCCTATAACGTGCTTCCAATTGCCAATGAAGCTCTTTGTTTTTTTATGGGTTTTCTTATTTATTTCAAGGCACGAAGCTTAAGTTCATCTCGCATATTATCTGTTTTATTCTTTAATATGGCAATTATTTATATGAGTTTACTGGGCTCTGGTAGAGGCGATATGGTAGCAAAGATCATTATTATTGTTTCAATGACGGCTCTACCTGTTGTATTTCTTCATTTTCTTTGTGCCTTTTTGAAAGAGAAGGGAGGGATTCCTTACTCAAAAAAATTGATAAAAGGGTTATACATTTTACCGATAATAATTAATATACTAGCACTTCTTATGATAAATCCCGAAATTGCTTCACACCTATATACCATAATGATTACTTTAACAATGTTATTTTTTATCGTAGGGACGCTAGCGGTTCTTGGAACACTTGGCTATTTTTGTATTAAGCACCGCAGAAAAAATGATTATTTTAGTATGATAGTTAAATTAATTTGGGTGACATTGTTCTTGTCATTTGCACCATTCATCCTCTTATCCTTTCTACCTAGATTACTCACTGGGCAAGACCTCGTTGAGCCATTGTATACAGGGTGGTTCATTACTCTATTTCCGCTTTCTTTTGCCTATTTAATCTTAGCTAAGAGATTGTATGATATTGAAATATTTATAAGAAGAATCCTAGTTGCATTCGTTATTTCAATAGTTCCAGCTGCTGCGATCACCTTATTATCTGCAACAATTTTTCGGACAAAAGTTAGTATCGAAACTCATGTTTTCGTTCTAGTAGTGACGATAGTTGCAATGACATGCCTTCTCTATTCCTTAGAATATTTGACATCTAAACTGGAACCTATTTTTTTTCCAAGAAAATATCATCTCCGTCATGCTCTGCATAAGCTTGCCGATCATTTAGGCTCGATCAAGAGCTTTCGTGAGCTAAGAGAGATTGTTCTCGTTGATATTAAGGGGACCCTCGATGTATTTGGTTGTGCGATTGTATTTAATTTTTCGGATCGATTGGATGTTATTGATGAAGGGGAAATAGCTATTAAAGGTGTTCCTGCACAATTTCATGGTGAAGAAATGTTAGTTGATGAGTTAAGCTATTTTATGCTGGGTATGCATGAAGAGTATGAGTGTTATTTGGTATTAACAAGAAAGCGTAATCAAACACACCTGAACAGAGAAGAAATTGAATGGTTGCGTCCAATTGTTTCTAACCTAAGGATTAGTATTGAGAACTTATACCTGATCCAAAAACTTGAGATGAGGCTTTACGAGATTACCTCTCAGGTTTCCAATGCTGAGGCAACAGGTGACATTCTGTGGCTACGGAAGGCTATGTTTGAGATTCAAGAGAAAGAACGTAACCGGATTGCGATGGATTTACATGATTCTACGATGCAAGATCTTTTTTTAATGAAACGAAGGCTTAACATTTTTCTTGAGGGAAAGGAACCATTGAGTATCGATCAGCGAAAGGATATTGGTCGTATGATGGAGCATCTCGATTTAATTAATGTAAACTTACGTCAGAACTGCCTAGATTTAAACCCGTATTTAATTAAGGCTGTTGGACTCATCCAAACGATTAATCAGTGGTTAGACGTTGGATTAAATGAATTCGAAGTCAAATTTTCTTCCAGTTCAGAAATGATTGTGGAGTCCATTGATATAGAAGCCAAAAAGCACCTGTTTAGAATCACACAGGAGCTAGTAAGCAATGCACGGAAACATTCAAACGCATCAAGATTATCGATTAAATTGTCAGTGTTAGATGACTTCATTTGCTTATACTACCATGATAATGGCAGCGGGTTTAACATGAAGGCAATACCTAACCTGGAGCGATTACAAGTGGTAGGAAGTGGAGGACTCGGTATCATGCAAATCAAGAGTCGTGTATCCCTTTTAAATGGAGTCGTCGGAATTGACTCAAAGATAGGTCAAGGCACAAAAGTGACAGTGCGAATTCCTATAGGGTCAAGTGTACAACATCAACAGTTATGATTATACAACCCATATGCCATGCCTTTTAAATATAAAAGACACTGGAGGATGGCCAAATGAAAAAAACGCTGCTTGTTACATTTTTAGCAGCAATTTTTGTAGTAGGATGCTCGGAGAAGAAACAAATCGATAGACAAGAACATGTAGATATTTATAAAGCCGCATACAAAGCGTTATTCAAGCAAGAAGCCAGCAGCTACAATCATTCAACAATGACCTATCTTTTAGTTCGAACAGACAATTTGGATCTTACAGATGAAGAGAAAAATGTGTTGTTAAATGATATGAAGCAGGAAAGTGGAGTTGAAGTTGGTGAGGGTGACTATTCAGACATAGAGAGAAATTTATCGAACCATAAATTTGGCGGGATGGCAATTGAATTAGAAAATATAAGATTTAGGACCGATGGAAAAATATTGCTTATCAGCAGAAAAACTTTTTTAGGGACCATTCAGATGAGACAAACTATAGAGAGAAAAGAGAATAGCTGGATAACGACAAAGAAAGATCATATAGTCAGATCCAAATAAAAATGAATCAATTTCGATCAAAATAAATGACAAATCAGTTAATCCTGTTTTCACACTCAGTCCCCAACCCCAAAATTCGCCTTGATAAACTTCTTCTTCATTGATCCAAAGGCGGAGATGATCACTAAAGCCAAAAGTTAAGAGGCTTTCTTTCTCCTCAAGTATGTAGTCGTACATCATGTAGCCGATAACGATATGAATGCATATATTCGTTTTAAAAGAGCTTTAACAGAAGAAGCAGCTATGGCAGGTTCTTATCGAGCGCACTTTTATGAGCCCAACTCATGGCACTATGACCCTAAATGTCGCAACGCAAAGATACGCTTGGCACGGACAGCATCATATCGCTCAAACTGATTCATTAAAAAAACGTAAGGGCTGGATATAGAGATTAGAAGAAGCCCTTTATGCAAAAGAGCACTCACGGCCCAGAGGGGCTAGTAAGTGCTCTTCTTGTCTTTTTTATTTAGTTACCGCGGCAGCTTCTATTTCTTTGACACCTTGGTAGATCAGGTTAAAAAGTTCTTCCAGGTTTTCTTCTTCGATGCAGGAGAAGGCAACCCGTAGATCGGTCGTGCCTAGTGCAATTGTGCCTACGCCATGTTGGTTCAGCAGGTGAAGGCGCAATGTTTCGGCATCAACGGTTTTAAGCTTCAAGCACATGAAGTAGCCGGAATTGAATGGATAGTAGCCCCAGGCATCATCGAACTTTCCGCTATCCAGCGTAGATTTTGTACGGTTTGCGCGGCCTTTCATAATTTCGTACTTTTCCTGTTTTTGCTGGGCAAATTCAGGTGAGTTCAAAGCATGAAGGACGAACGTTTGAGAAGGATGCGGGCCGCTAGAAATGGTTGCGCGGATAATACCCATTGTTTTTTGCTCCAAGGCGCTAAGCAAGGCATCACTTTGACCTGCATAGGTGATGAATCCTACGCGGAAGCCCCAAACGTATTCTTCCTTCGTCGCGCCATCGATTTTGACGGCAAGCACACGTGGATGAATGTCGGCAAGCTGGCCGAATAAGGATTCATGAAGAGAATCTTCGAAGAAAAGGCCAAAGTACGCGTCGTCGGTAAGAACAACGACATTGATGCCGGCTTCAGCGGCTTCTTTGATCGATGCGGCAATGGCTTTGCCTTCTTCGGCACCCGGCGTGTAGCCCGTTGGATTGTTTGGGAAATTCAGAACGACAATCGCTTTGCCTTTGGCTTTTTGAGCCAGCAGCGCTTCACGAAGTCCGGCAGCGTTAAACTTCTGCTCCTCGTTATAGAGGGGATAGTTTACGATTTGGGCACCGCGGCGGATTTCGAATGTGAGCTCGTAATTTTCCCAATTTTTGTCGGGAATAATGACAGCGTCGCCTACATCAGCAAAAAGGTCAGCTGCAATGCTCAGACCGTGGGTTAGCGCATTGGTAACGATGGGATTCCCGATTCGTTTACTGCCAATCTCGGGATTTTCTTCAAGCATTTTTTTACGCCACGCTGTACGTAGTTCAGGTTTACCAGCAGGTGGAGCGTATTCGTATATATCTTTTGGCGCGTAGGTGGAGAGAGTGTCTTGAATGACCTTCAGATGCATAGGCTGACCATTTTCGATAGCAATACCGATTGTAGCATTGTACTTCTTGGCCTTGGCCTTCGCTTCAGCAGATTGACTGAGAATACCTTCCTTAGGGAAGTAAATCGATTTGCCTAATGCGGAAAGCATGTCATGCACATGAGGATTTTCACGTTCCAGGGTCTCGTTTAACTGTCGTGCCAGAGGATTCATAAGAGTGGGTCATTCCTTCCAATGAACTAATCATTTTTTGCAGTTATTATATCACTTTCACAGGGGTACGTCACTGCGCTAAATGATTTTTTTCAAATTCATTTTACAGTTTGGAAATTAGACTCTGATTTGATTCAAAAACCCGTCTAATTTTTGTTTTACCTCCGGCCACTCCTTATCCAAAATACTGAACATAACAGTGTCTCGAATGTAGCCGTCATGAAGGATGCGATTTTGACGCAGAACGCCTTCTTTCTGTGCACCCAATCGGGCAATGGCAGCTTGAGATCGTTCATTCCGAAGATCCGTTTTGATTTGAACACGGACGGTATGGAGAACTTCAAAGCAATGACGAAGCAGTAAATACTTGGATTCTGTGTTAACACGCGAACGCCAGACACTGGGATTATACCAGGTGTGGCCAATTTCGAGATGCCGATGCTCGGTAGAAATATCAAACAGACGCGTACTGCCAATGAAGGTATCGGATTGTTTATCGTACACGCTGAAGGGGATGCCTTGCCCCAACTGTTGTTCATTCAGCGCTTGGTGAACAAATTGCTCAACCTCTTTCTTAGTCGAGAGTGGGGTCATGTAGGACCAAATCTGGGGGTCATTAGCAGCATTTGTAAGACCCGTAATGTGAGATTCTTGCAGAGGAAGCAGAGCGACGCGAGTTCCTTCTAAAATAGGGGATTGTAGATTCATAATTATTTCTCCTTGTCAACTTGTTGTCTTTATGAGATTTTAGTTAGCATAATCGAATAATGGTTTAATAAAAAGATCCAATTAGTTGAAATTTGTATATACCACTTTGCTAATGAATCAATGGAGGGTTGAAGATGGATTTTCTTTTACAGTACCTTGCCTATAAAGAGAGATATCCAAGCAAATATTCGGCCTTGTATCAGGCGATGCATGATGGGATTTTGGAAAATAAGCTGAAACAACATAGAAAGCTGCCCTCGACTCGTGAAATGGCAGCGATAGTAGGGGTTTCGCGCGGGACTGTCAACCAGGTCTATGATATGCTCATTGCTGAGGGGTACTTGCAGGCAGATATTGGCAGTGGGACGTTTGTTGTGTACGAGGGAGGCAGGGAAAAGCCAGAGTCTAGCAGTGGGAGCAAAATTGTGCTTTCCGATTGGGGTATGCGGGTTAGTGGGGAAGATCGTGCTGCTCAAGGCAGCGTAAAGGAGCAGGAGCATAAGCAAGAACAAAAACGAAGTATTTCTTTTGCAATAGGGAAACCTCAGTTGGATGATTTCCCGCGAGATTTGTGGAACCGAGCGATGTATGAGCAGGTGCGGCGGATGACGGAGTCGCCGCAGGAGGAGTCCCACATCGCTGAGGGACACTATGCGCTTCGTGAAGCGATTGCGCATCATCTTTGGCGCATGCGTGGAATCGATGCGTCTCCTGATCGCATCGTTATTGTCAATGGGTCGATGCAGGCGATTGCGCTGCTGACCCAAATTCTTGTAAATACGGGCGATCCGGTTATTGTGGAGCGCCCGGGTTATCATGGCATCAGCCGCGCTGTGCTGGCTGCTGGCGGAATGCCGTCCATGGAGCAAATAGACGGGCATGGTCTCATCCCGCAGCCTTGGGAGGCGCGGCTGCTGTTCGTGACACCCAGCCGCCAATTCCCTACAGGGGCGGTGCTGGGCTTGGAGCGCCGCCGGCAGCTGCTGCAATGGGCGGTGGAGCAAAACGCTGTTATCGTCGAAGACGATTATGACAGCGAGTTCAGACACCGTGGGCGGCCGATTGAGCCGCTCAAGGTGTTAGACCAAGAGGGCCGAGTCGTCTACATCGGCACTTTCTCCAAAACGATGCTGCAGGATCTGCGCATCGGCTATGTGGTGCTGCCGGAGGCGCTGCTCAGCGCCTTCGTGGCCGCGAAGCGGCTGTTCGAGCCGCACCCTTCGGGGCTGCTCGAACAGCGTTCGCTCGCCGCCTTCATGGCGAGCGGTGGCTACGAGCGACACCTGCGCCGCATGCGGCGGGTGTACGCGAGCAAGTTTTTGCTCCTGCAGGAGCTGCTGCAGGAGCAGCTCTCCACCCTCTTCGATTGGGTGGAGAGCGATGCCGGGCTGCATCTATTTGGCTGGTGGCGGGGGGAATCCACCACATACGCCAAGTATGCAGCCGCTTGCGAAAGCGCGGCGTCTCATGGAGCGACGCCGGAAATTACGGCATGCCCGCCGGGCGAGAAGGGGCATGTTTCGCCTTTGCGCATCTCACCGAGGAAGAAATGAACACTGGTGTTACAATCATGTGCCAAATAGCCAAGAACATGATAAAATGGAGATAGCAAGCGTCTGATTGTACACGATTTTCAATGAAGGCAGAGGCCTCCATCTTCTTTTTCTTATCTCTTATCTCTTTTTTTTATGATCTGCCATCCATTAGGCAAAACAGAAACAAGATCTTTGGCAGGATTCGCATTGTGTGCTATGATTTAACATGTGGTCAATTAATTTTATTTCTTTGGGAGTGATCCTTACGATGGCAGGGGCAAACGGTGGAGGCACAAGCGTTATTGTGCGTTTGGAATTACATAAAGAGCAGGTTACGTTTGGGAAAATCGCAACAGCTATTGGGGATGCCGGGGGCGATATTGTCGCGATTGACGTCACACGTGCAAGCAAGATGACGACAACGCGAGATATCACGGTTAATGTCAGTGATCCGGAGCATACAGAAACGATTGTACAAGCTTTGAAGGTTATTCCCGGCGTTCGATTGATAAACGTATCAGATCAAACGTTTCTTATGCATTTGGGCGGTAAAATTGAAGTCACACCAAAAATGCCAATAAAAAATAGGGATGATCTTTCCCGTGTCTATACGCCGGGGGTTGCCCGTGTATGTATGGCGATTCATAATGATCCTACGAAAGCGCACTCACTCACAATTAAACGCAATACGGTCGCCGTTGTCTCAGATGGCACAGCGGTGCTTGGATTAGGCAATATTGGTCCAGAGGCTGCGATGCCTGTGATGGAGGGGAAAGCTATGCTGTTCAAGCAGATGGCGGGTGTGGATGCATTCCCGATATGCTTGGATACCCAAGACACAGAAGAAATCATTCGTACAGTAAAGGCGATTGCGCCAGGCTTCGGCGGCATTAATTTGGAGGATATCTCATCACCGCGCTGTTTTGAGATTGAAGAAAGGTTAATTCAGGAACTTGATATTCCTGTGTTCCATGATGATCAGCACGGAACGGCTGTTGTTATCCTTGCAGGGCTGCTGAATGCTGTCAAGCTGATCGGCAAGCAGTTGGAATCCTGTAAAGTCGTCATTACCGGCATTGGAGCCGCAGGTATTGCCTGCACCAAGATGCTGCTTGCTGCTGGGGTTACGAATGTGATTGGTGTAGATCGACAAGGTGCGATTGTACGTGATGAGACTTACTCCAACTCGGCTTGGGAGTGGTACGCAGCTAATACGAATCCATTTATGGAAAAGGGCAAGCTGTCCGATGTAATCACAGGCGCTGACATATTTATTGGGCTTTCGGGGCCAGGCGTGCTTAAGGTGGGAGATGTAAAAAGTATGGCAAAGGATCCGATCGTGTTTGCGATGGCGAATCCGACACCGGAAATTACACCTGAGGAAGCAGAGCCTTACGTGCGCGTTATGGCGACAGGCCGTTCGGATTATCCGAATCAAATCAATAATGTGCTCTGTTTTCCTGGGATTTTCCGAGGCGTGTTGGATTGCCGAGCTTCGCGTATTACACAAGAGATGAAACTGGCCGCTGCCAAAGCCATCGCTTCTGTAGTGAATGACGATGAGTTGAACGAATCCTATATTATTCCCAGTGTGTTTAATCATACCGTAGTCGAAAAAGTACGAGAAGCCGTTATGGAGGCTGCTTACGAGTCAGGGGTAGCCCGACGTCGTAATCGCGAAACACAAGACAACATGAACAACGATTAAGCAGGGCTATTCAAACAGTTCGATAAATCTCTTAGGAGAGGGATCGAACTGTTTTTTTCATGTGGAAAATGTGTCATAATAGAGGGAATATACAGGTGAGGTGAGGGTATTGTTGTACTTATCTCCGGACCGTTTTGGCATGCTCCCTGCCTTTGCTAAAATCACTTGTGAGCCCGGTTGGAAATGGGCGAAGCGTGATCATCCGATGAGTAATTACGATCTGTTTTATGTATGGAGCGGGGAGGGTGAAGTACAGCTTGACCATTCTCTCTATGAAGTGCGCAGCGGCAGCTGCTTTCTGTTCCGACCGGGGAATGTGACGAGCGCAACTCACAACCCGCAAAAGCCGCTTGTGTTAACTTATATTCATTTCGCTCTGTCGGACGACGCCGATCCGCAAATGCTGCCGATTCCGTATCGCATCATTGGGGACAAGCCCGCTTTCGAAATGCTGTTGGCCGGGTATGTACGGCTTAGGCTTTCAGGCGCATTTGGAGCAGAGGAAGAGGCACGTTTGCTGCTCAAGCAGCTAATGATTCATCTTTTGCGGGAGGAGCGGCCTGAAGAGCAAGAGATAAGAAAAAGTGGCGGACGTCAGCTCTCCGATACAATAAGAGAAATCGCGAATTATGTGCGTCAGCATGCTGCTAAGACACACACAATGGAGGAATTGGCGGGTAGGGCGAATTTGTCGCCACGGTATTTCTCACTGAAATTCAAGGAACTGATCGGGCAATCGGTCCAGTCGTATTTGATCAGAGCGCGGATTGAACGTGCCGAGCATTTGCTGCAGTACGCGGGGATGAGCGTAACGGAAGTCGCGGATGCACTAGGATATCGGGATGTGTTTTTCTTCAGTCGGCAATTCAAGCAATACACAGGCAAAAGTCCGTCAGCCTTCAAATAGCGGATAAAACGGACAATAAAGAAAAACCTTGAATGAGGAGCTGAATGTTTCAGCTTCTATTTCAAGGTTTTTTTGCAGTATGAAAAAAGGGCAAATAAAATTAAGCTTGATTCTTCGGTCCATTCCTTTAATTTTCGATCGGAAGGGAGCAAGAAGGTTAAGATACCGAACAACGGTAAAAATGCGCACAGCTCCATGACCCTGGCCGTTCCGAGCGTATCGCAAAGATTCCCGAGAACGACACTGCCAATGCCGCCCATACCGAAGGCAAGACCCGTAATAAGACCTGAGACCGTTCCTACTTTGCCGGGAAACAGCATTTGTGCATACACAACAGTGACAGAAAAGCTGGAGAGTAGGATGATACCGATAATAACAAGCAGCACATACGCCCATGCGATGCTGACGTGAGGTAGGAGCAGGGCAAACGGCGCTGAACCAAGCATGGAAAAAAAGATTAAATTGCGTCGGCCGAATCGATCGGCTAGCGGACCGCCCAAAAATGTCCCAACGGCACCAGCGGCTAGGAATAAGAAGATGAAATCCTGCGCGCGGTCAATGGTAATGCCATATGTATCCTTTAAAAAGAAAGCAAAATAGCCACTCATCGCTGCGCCATACCAAGAACGGACAAAGACAAGAAAGATAAGCATGCAAATGGCGAATCTTATTTGTTTACGACGCTGCGGATTCACCGTACGTTGTACGATGGATTTGGCTTTAACAGGCGCATCTTGCAAGACTACTTTGTACCAACGAGCTATATACAATTGCACGGCAATAGCAACAGCTGCTACGCCTGTGAACCAAATCGAGCCGAATAATCCCAAAGGGATGAAAATCCATTTGGTCATCATCGGAGCCAGAGATTGGCCTGCGTTGCCGCCTACCTGGAAGATCGATTGGGCTAGACCTTTGCGTCCTCCAGCTGCCATATGAGAGACTCTTGATCCTTCCGGATGAAAAGCTGCTGAGCCAAGTCCAACGAGACACACAGAAAGCAACACAACCCAATATGAGTGAGCGAAGGCAAGCAGCAGCATCCCCATAAGGGTTGAGGTCATTCCGATCGGCAGCATGTAAGGGGAAGGTTTACGGTCTGTGTATAAACCGACAACGGGCTGCATGATGGATGCTGTAAAGTTGATAGCAAATTGCACCCAACCGACTTGTGTATAGCTCAAGCCCATCTGACTTTTCAATATGGGAAAAATAGCCGGAATGACAGACTGTATGGAATCATTGAGTAAATGCACAAGACTAATGGCAAACAGAATGCGGTAAACAGTAGGTTTGATATCTCCAGTTCCTTGGATGCTATTGGAACTTTGCTTTGGAGATGTCGTTGTTATTGAAGCCATGGTTCTCTCCTCCCGGGAGCACTGAGCCTTCTATTTTTCTAAAAAGCGGCCGAGGTCTTCTCCCATTTTCACTTTAGAACCAAGCTGCAAATCCTTGCGAGGTTCAAACATATGATCTTCAAAAAGTAGCACGACAGTAGATCCAAATTCGAAGTATGCCAGTTCTTGACCGCGTTCAAGCGATTTGGGAAGAGGCTTTACGTACTGAATAGAACTTACATTCAAGGCGCCAACCTTAACTACAGCGACTTCTCCGGCCTCATGTTGGATAAAGGTAATGAGTCTTTCGTTACGGCTTAAGACTCGCTTCATGTGGCGAAGTCCGAACTCATTAACAGGGTACACCTTCCCAAGCACGTGTTCTTTTTCAAGGATATCGCCGGAAATCGGTGAATGAATGCGGTGGTAGTCCGTTGGGCTCAAATACAGAACGAAATAGAAGCCGTTCTTGTAATTAACCGTACGAGGCGAACGGTTAAGTAATTCTTCAATCGTATAATCTTGTCCTTTCACATTTACGATCAAGCCTTCCTTAATGTCGCCAATGCCTGTGATCGCGGCATCCACGGGACTGACTACGCGGGTTAGGTCTTCATGAATCGGACGTAATCCGGGTTTCAATCTTCTTGTGAAGAAATCATTTAAAGACTTATATTCCTTCAATTGTTTCTCGGCATCTTGGATACGAATGCCATACGTTTGGGCAAATCGAGAAATGAAAAGCCGACTTGCTTTGGATCTGGCAAAGGCGCCTGTCAATTGCGACACCCATTTGCGTGAGGACAGCTCCGTCAGCAATCGAAAAAAAGGTTTAGACATAGATCAAAAACTCCTGTTCATTCGTGGTTAGAGAGACTTTCATGCATGCTCAAAGCTCCCTATTAATGGTTCTTCGCTAATCTTGCCACAGAAAGTTAAAAGAATCAATTGCCGAATTGAGTAGGAGAAGAAGGAAAGAACAAGAAAAAAACAGCCTAGAGGCTGTTTGGGTCTGATAGAGAATGATTTTATTCGAGCTTATAATCTCCGCACGTATGGCAGGTGGCGATGTTCACTGAGATCGGAATGTGAGAACCTGCGAGCTTGATACATTGAACAGGCGTGCGGGATGAGTAGTCAGAAGTGCTTATACAAGATTTGCAGTTGGCAATTTGCGATAAAACGGCATCTAAAGGGAGCAGTTGTTGGGCAGTTATCATCTTTTTCATGGCCGAACCTCTTTTCCGTGTAAGGGATATGAAGCAGCATGGGATAAGAAAAACAGCCTTCATGAGGTGCTAGTGTATGAGAACTAATAAACTCCTTTTTTATGCAAGCGCTTTATTTCTTGAAGTGATTATAGCATATTTTGGGATATACTGTCATCTTGGTTTCATCCATGACAGAATTTGAAGCCAGATGGGGAGTATTTCCAGATCAAATCGTCAATGCTAAAGATGAGGTGAGATACAATGTCTGTATTACTAGTTATACTTATTATCCTGGTTCCACCTGCCATGCTGGTCAGCGTATGGTTATTCACATCTTGGAAGGCAATCTACCACGGCCTTGCCGTCATTTGTGGTTATGTATTTGGCATCCTTAGTGCTTTAGCTATTTATCGTATTTTGCACGATAAGACCGTATTTATGACCAATATTCACGGTATATTTGAGAACAACCTTTTTCTGATAAGCGGTGCGTATTTGGGCAGTTACGGGATTTATATGTTGCTATACTTGACATTGTTGGAATTAAGACGGAATAGTGACTGAACAAACCTTGAACCTGTTGCGTCAAGAGTGAAAGATGAAGTTTTCTAAACGATATGAGGGAGGTGAGGGCATGAGGTTAAAAAAAATGATTAGGTGCTGTGCGGTTTGCAGCATAAGTGTCTTCCTGCTCACTGGTTGCTTCCATCATGAGGGCAGCGGACAAGCTAATGTCAGCCCGGCTCAATCACCGACTCCAAAACCAGTCGAGACAGGAGCGGTAGTTTCTCCGACATCAGGGGAAGCGCTGCTTCAAGGCATGACGTTGGAAGAGAAGATTGGGCAGATGATATTTGCGGGTATAGATGATGATACACTGAATTCGCATACGCAGGAGCTTATAGTGAACTATCATGTAGGCGGGATTATTTTATATAAGACAAATATCAAAACTAGCAACCAGCTTGTAGGCTTAGTGAATGATTTAAAACGAACCAATAAGGGAAATAAGCTATCACTCTGGATTGGTGCCGATGAAGAAGGCGGAAAAGTGACACGGCTGCCCGATGAAATAACCAAAACACCGACGAATAAAGAAATCGGCAAGACGAATAATAAAGAGTTCGCTTATGGTATCGGTCGTTTGCTGGGCAAAGAACTAAATGCTTATGGTTTAAATGTTGATTTCGCGCCCGTACTTGATATTAACAGCAATCCAAAGAACCCTGTCATAGGTGATCGTTCTTACGGGTCTAACGCGACAATCGTCAACGCAATGGGCATTCAGACGATGAAAGGGCTGCAATCTCAGCGTGTTCTGTCCGTCGTTAAGCATTTTCCAGGTCATGGGGATACTGGAGTGGACTCCCATATTGGGTTGCCAATTGTTCAGAACGATTTGGCCCGTTTGCGCAGGATCGAGCTTGTACCTTTCGCTGAGGCGATTCAGCAGCAGGCAGATGCGGTGATGGTCGCACATATTTTACTGCCCAAGGTGGATGGACAAAATCCGGCCTCGATGTCCAGTGTCATCATGACAGACCTTTTGCGAAAAGAAATGGGCTTCAAAGGGTTGATCATGACGGATGATCTAACGATGGGGGCGATTGCCAAAAATTATGATTTGGGTGAAGCGGCTGTGAAATCTGTACGTGCGGGCACGAATGTCATATTAGTCGGTCACGAATTTGAAAAAGTCGTTACGGTCATTGAAGCATTAAAAAAAGCGGTGCAAACGAAGCAAGTTTCCATGCAAATGATCAATCAAAGTGTTGGTCAAATCATGAGTCTAAAGCAGAAATATCAAATTAACGATAAGGTGATCCAAACACCGGATACGAAACAAATAAACAATGACGCTCATCAACTGTTGAACACCTATATTCGTAAATAAGCGCAGCATTCAAATGTAATATCATTTGGATACTGCTTTTTTTTTGCTTGTTTTTCGTATATAGATACTTGGGAGAAGGGTGGAACAGCTACCCAAACCTTGTCTACGAATCGGCATATGTATAGTAGGAAGGCAAGGAAAGGGTGAGAAGGTTATGTTGAGTAAGGAAGGGGATTATCTATCGAAAGAAAGACCTATGAAGATTGCTATCGTCACCCCAGGGTCATTCCCTATTCCATCAGGGAAGAGCAGCTCGGTGGAGCAAGTTGTTCAAAAAACAGCTGAGCAGTTGGTTAAGCAAGCAAGGGTTTGCGTACTTGGCAGGTCGACTTCGTTTCAAGCCATTCGGGAAAATCGAAATGGCGTTTCTTACATTCGGGTTCGTAGGCAAAACTCATCCACCTACATCTCGCAAATAAGCAAGCAGTTGGCTCGTCTCAAGCCTGCATTTATTCAGGTGGACAATCGACCGCGGTTTGTGCGTTATCTTCGGAAGCGACATCCCCGAGCGATTTTGGGCTTGGTTCTTCATTCTACCTTTTTTATTTCGAGACCGCATATTGGGAGCAAAGAATTGAAAGCTTGTTTGCGCGCGGCGCATGTCATCATTGTGAACAGTGATTTTCTGAAACAGTTCCTAGCGCAAAAGGTACCAAGCGCTGCACACAAAATTGTCACTCAGCACTTGGGTGTCGACGTTGCTAAATTCACCTCCAGATGGTCCGAGGAAAGCCAAGAAACTCGCCTTGAGCTGCTACGAAAGTTAGGTTATGAGAATCGGAAAATCATTTTGTTTGTTGGGCGATTGATTCCTAAGAAAGGCGTGCACCATCTTTTAAATGCGATGCGGGTCATTATAGAGTCAGAACCAAATGCGGTTCTTATTATTGTAGGTGGAGCCTTTTATGGGTCTGGACGGTTATCGAAATATGTGAAAAATTTGTATAAGCTAGGGAATAAAATGCCGCAGAATGTACGGTTCATTCCCTATATCTCACACCCAGATATTCCAAAATGGTTCCAAATCGCCGATGTTGTTGCAGTTCCATCGGGCGAAGGGGAAGCTTTCGGACTGGTGAATGTGGAAGCTATGGCATCAGGCGTACCGGTTGTAGCCGCAAGATCAGGCGGTATCCAGGAAGTGATTAAAGATGGAACGGTCGGCTATTTAATAGAAGCTAGTCGAATGAACGAGGATTTACCCCGATATATCCTTCGTCTTCTTGGAGATGCTGAGCTGCAGCGGGCCATGGGAGAACAAGGCATTCAGAGAGTTCACCAGTGCTTTACCTGGGAGCGGGCTGCTGAAATGAGATATGAGTTGTACAGAAAGATGAAAGTGGAACGGCCTTTTAGCTAGGTGAGCGCACATTTTTCTCGGGCTAACGTACCTCTTCTGCCAAGCGTGAATATGTTACCAATGACTAATTCATGGGGAAATGGAGAGGAGTCTATGAACAAGCGAAAGAGCAGCAGTGCTAAGCCATATGTGCATAAGGTGAAATCCAGCATAAATGAGCTTCAATGGCTCGATGATAATGAAACCCAAACGGTTTCTGAGAAACAGGAAAAAGTAGAGGCCAGTCATAAAGTCGCGACAATGATGCGAAACCACAGACGAAAAGTGCTGCAAGCAAGTCTTCAACAACCGAAAGTAGCAAACAGACTAGAACCTCACAATTATTGAATGTTTCTCGGGCACCCAATCCAGCACCTCCTTTACTAATGTTGTCAGAGCGAAAAACAGGAAAGTTTGTAAATCCTGTTGTCTATACGGATGATATTGTAGAAGAAGCCATTACTTGGGAGAAGATCGCGAATCGTTCAGTCGATGAAAGCAAAATTAAGCCTCTTAGCATTGGCTCCAAAGTCATCAAGGATTTTGCTATTGAACATTCGAAGCTGGCTCAGGCTAGTGTGACCCGAGATAAAGTTGCCCATGGTGCCATCCACGATGAGCACATCGCGCCGCAAAGTATTGCGGGCGATAAAATTCAAGACAATTCGCTCTCTGGCAGCAAGCTATTCGATAACAGTATTACCCCGGATAAATTGGCAGATCAGGCGATCGATTCTTCGAAATTAGCAGACGGTTCTATTCATCCCCAGCATCTGTCCGAGCTTGTGATTACAAGTGAACTAATTGACAATCAAGCCATTACGACTGATAAAATACGCAGTGGAGCTGTGCAATCCAAGCATTTATCCAATTACATTATTGATACAGCCAAACTGATGGATGCCTCGATCACAACGGATAAGCTAAGAGATCAATCCGTTACAGAAGAAAAGATTGCGAATGCCAGTATCACTTCGGTGCATATCCAGCCGCGAAGTATAGGTAATGAGCATCTGGCAGAAGGAAGCATATGGAGTCGAAGCATCGCGCCGTATCAGATCGATGGAACACATCTCGCAGATGGGGCTGTGGAAAGTTTTCACTTGCAGAACGAATCCGTAACCACGGATAAGCTGGCTTCTGCTTCCATTACAGAGCATGAACTGGCCGATCAGGCAGTTACAAGTCAGAAGCTTGCCCCGCAATCGATCGAATCGAAACATGTGCTTTGGGCTTCTATTCAAGCAGAGCATATTGCTGGCGATGCCATAAGCGGGTATCACATCGCTGAGCATACCATTCATAGCAAACATATATCGGAGGGTGCTATCCATGCGAGCATGTTTCAAGATGAATCCATTACTTCCGCTAAATTAGCCGAAAATGTAATTACAGGAAGACATATCAGCGAACAATCGATTCAAAGTGTTCATCTTGCGGATAGCCTTATATCGAGTGCCAAACTGGAAGCGGGCTCCGTAACGACGGACAAAATAGCGAATGAAAGCGTGGATTCAGCGAAATTGAAGGAAGCAAGCGTCACATCGGATAAAATCGCGAAGAATACGATTACTTCTGCTCATTTGCAGGAAGGAACCGTCTGTAGAATGCATTTGGCGGATGAAGCTGTAACGGGATCTCATCTGGCTTGGCAAGCAATCGGTACGGAGCATCTTCAAGATGGTGTCATTTCCGCGAATAAGCTGGGAACGGAAATTATTCGTTCTGAACATGTAGCCAAACAAGCGATTGGTCAAGAGCAAATCGCAGAACTAGCTATTGAACGTGAGCATATCGCGGACGAAGCTATTACAACAAGACATGTCCAGGAACAAACGGTTACGACGAGCAAAATCGCTGAAGAAGCAGTGACGAGCAGCAAAATCGCATCCATGTCGATTGAAAATCGTCATTTGCAAGAAAATATCATTGACGGATTTCATATTAAGACGGGTGCTATTACATCGGAGCACTTGGCGCAAGGCTCTATCACGCTCGGCATTTTCGCGGATCATAGTTTGGCAGGTTCTAAACTTATTGAACGCTCGATTACGACAGATACGCTCGCCCAAGAGGCAGTAACGGAAGAGAAACTGGCTACCGGTTCTGTGGGAACGCAGCATCTCCAGGCAGGAGCTATATCGGCTTGGAATCTTCAAAATCTGGCAGTTACGACGAGTAAAGTAGAAGATCATGCCATAACAGAAGCGAAATTAGCTGATGCGAGTGTGACGGGACGTAAAATTTCGGGTAAAACGATAAGCAGCGAACATATTGTAGACGGAGCTATTACCGCGGCAAAGCTCGCGAATGAGAGCATCCACGGAAGCAAGTTGGTTACCGGTGCGCTAAATGCCCGTCATTTGGGAGATGGAACGATCATCGGATCAAAGCTGGCATTCAAATCCGTCAATACGGATCACCTCATCGATGGGGCAGTGAATGGTGCGAAGCTAGCCGAGGCCTGTGTGGATGGTACTAAGTTAATTGCGGGTGCAGTTACGAATGAACACTTAGCTGACGGGGCCGTGGACGGCTCTAAACTAGCTGCAAAATGTGTAAGCAGTGGGCACCTCGCAGCAGGTGCCGTTGAGAATGATAAATTAGCCGCCAAATCGGTGGACGGGAGTAAGCTGGCACTCGGTGCCATAAGCAATTATCACCTCTCAGACAGCGCTGTTTATGGTGCGAAATTGGCTACGGGCAGCGTAGACGGCAGCAAGTTAACCGCGGGCTCTGTCAGCAACGAGCATCTGGTTGATGGTGCTGTGGATGGAAAAAAATTGGCTAACGGCTCTGTGGATGGCAGTAAAATTATAACCAATGCCATTCGTCGTGAGCACTTGGCAGATGGTTTAATAGATGGAACGAAACTGTCGTTTGGTTCCATCAGTAGGGAGCATGTCGTTGATGGCATAATCGATGCAACAAAGTTGGCTGAATCCAGCGTCAATAGCAGCAATTTAATCGCAGGTGCTGTAAATAGCGAGCATATCCTTGATGGCGCCGTGAATGGCACTAAGCTGGCGACGAACAGCGTAGATAGCAGCAAGCTGGTATCCGGTTCTGTGAATAGTGATCATCTGGCACCCGGTTCGGTCAATGGCTCGAAGCTGGCAGCAGACAGTGTGGATGGCAGCAAGATTACCGAGGGTGCTATAAGCAGCAACCATCTTTCTCCAGGCGTTGTAACTGGTGAGAAGCTAGCCACAGGCAGTATTGACGGCAGCAAGCTGGTAGGCAAAGCGATAAGCAGCTATCACTTGGCCGACGGGGCTGTCGATGGTGTGAAGCTGGCCGCCGCCAGCGTAGATGGCAGCAAACTGACAGCGGGTTCGGTAAGCGGCAGTCACATCGTAGATGGTACAGTGGATGCCAGTAAACTGGCAGCAAACAGCGTGGACGGCAGCAAGTTGACCGCCGGCTCCGTGAACAGCGACCATCTGGCGGATGGCTCTTTGTTCGGTGCGAAGCTGGCCGCAGGCAGCATTGACGGCAGCAAGCTTGCCTCGGGTGCGATCAGCAGCTACCATCTCGCAGCGAATAGCGTAGACAGCCATAAGTTAGCTGTCGGTGCTGTGAGCAGTGAACACCTCGCCGAAGGCGCCGTGGATGGATCGAAGCTGGCCGAAGGCAGCGTAGATAGCACGAAGCTAGCGGCTTGGTCAGTAAATAGTAACCATCTGGCGGATGGATCCGTGGAAGGATCAAAGCTGGTAGCGGGCAGCATCGACAGTAGTAAGCTAGCGGCAGGAGTAGTAAGCAGCAGTCACTTGGCCGATGGATCTGTGGACGGCTCCAAACTGGCAGAGGGTGTGGTAAGCAATCATCATTTAGCAGATGGCTCTTTGTTCGGTGCGAAGCTGGCAGCAGGCAGCATTGACGGCAGCAAGCTAGCCTCGGGATCGATCAGCAGTTACCATCTCGCAGCGAATAGTGTAGACAGTCATAAGTTGGCTGTCGGTGCTGTGAGCAGTGAACACCTCGCCGAAGGCGCGGTGGAAGGGTCGAAGCTGGCCGTAGGCAGCGTAGATAGCACGAAGCTAGTGGCTTGGTCTGTGAATAGCAACCA
>NZ_VRTT01000094.1 GCF_008017805.1 Paenibacillus sp. N3.4
GTATGTAAGACCCCTTGTAGACGACGAGGTTGATAGGTTCGAGGTGGAAGTGCGGCAACGTATGCAGCTGACGAATACTAATCGGTCGAGGGCTTAACCTAATCCCAACCAAGTGAAGATAAGCTTTGTAGCGAATTCCGAATACTTGATTGGGGCCCAGAAAACCTAAGCATTTCAAACTTTACGCAACGTTTCGTATCTAGTTTTCAAGGCGCAAACCACGCTTTGACTGTTTGGTGATGATGGCGGAGGGGACCCACGCGTTCCCATCTCGAACACGACCGTTAAGCCCTCCAGCGTCGATGGTACTTGAACCGCAGGGTTCTGGGAGAGTAGAACGTTGCCAAGCAAATGAGCAAGCCTTATTGGGATGATTCCTAATAAGGCTTTTTGTTATTTTAATTAGTAAGCATCAGGGTCTTGACGGAGCAAATTCGATCAAGCAAAGCTGCCAAACAACTGATATAAAATTTGTCATTTTCACAAAATTAAACATAAAATCAGAAAATAATTAGAAATTAGATTACAATAAAGCGTAGTTTACTTAGAAATAGCCAACTTGCGTACATAGCTGTGCCCGTGTATGACTTAGACTGGAGTGGAGAACAAGTGGGAAATGCATATGTGGAGATTGGAATGGCCATGTTCCGGACGGGTATTCTCGGTTATGGGGGCGGGCCGTCCATCGTGCCGTTAATTCGATATGAGGCGGTTACGCGGTTCAAATGGATGAAGGATGAGGAATTCGTGGAGGTGTTAGCGATCGCTAACACACTGCCCGGACCCATTGCAACGAAGCTCGCGGGGTATTTAGGATATCGCCTCAAGGGTGTATGGGGTGCAGTGGTTGGTGTTTTGGCTCACATTGTACCTACATGCGCAGCTATGGTTGGGTTGTATTCGTTTATACATTTCTTTAGTACGTCGCTTGTTATCAAGGGAATGATCGCGGCGGTTGTGCCTATTGTAGCGGTGATGTTAGGTGTGATGGCTTATGAGTTTGGGGAGAAGGCCATTAAAGGATTGGGTTGGCTAGCAGGTGTTGTATTTTTTATCATATCGTTCTTGCTGCTTCAGACATTTTCGGTACATCCGGCCATCGTCATTTTTCTCTTTTTGCTGTACGGAGCATTCCATCATAAGTTGACGGATAAATGGAAGAAGAGACAGCTTGGAGAAGGTGGCGGCGTATGATGGAGTGGTGGCATTTACTTGTTAGCTTCTTTTTATCCAATGTGTTTGGATATGGCGGTGGGCCTTCTTCTATTCCCTTGATGTATCAGGAAATTGTTCCTAATCATTCTTGGATGACCAGCAGCGGATTCTCGAATATGTTAGCGCTCGGAAATGCATTGCCTGGACCCATTGCCACCAAAATAGCGGCATATGTAGGGTATCAGATCGGAGGCTGGATTGGCGTAATCATTGCCGTAGCGGCAACGGTGGTGCCGTCTATAATAGCACTCATCATTTTACTCAATCTGTTGCAAAAATATAAAAAATCGCCGGCGATCAAAGGAATGACCTTGCTCGTTCAACCGGTAATTGCGATTATGATGGTTTTGGTCACATGGAGTAGTGTGGTGGAATCTACCAAAACAATTGGTTTTCTTCAATTTATAGGTATTGCCGTAGTGGCTTTTTATTGGATTCAAAAAAGAAAGATTCATCCGGCCTTTGTGATTGTCGCAGGCTTCGTTTATGGCGGTATTTTCCTTTCATAAGAAGGAAATATAGCAATAATTAGTGCTCCTTTAAGAAGGAGCGCTTTTTTAAAGGCGCTCAACTTCGTTAAAGTTGAGCGCCTTTCTTTTTTTGACGGGGACGCCTAACGAACTCAGCAAGCCTTATTTGATCAAAATACAGAGAGTTATCGTTTTAACGAACTCCAGACGCTTTATTTCAAGTAAAAGCGCCTCACTTTACTCATAATTGACTCCATAACGTCGCTTCAGTTCGTTAGAAAAATGGACAAGCTAAATTCCCCTCGATAAACACTATACGGTTCGTTAGCGTAGACAGCTAACGACAGGGACATACCCAAAGCAATATCCAGGTTAGGTTTTTCTTATGCTTTTTATTCGGAAAAATATAACGTAATATTACGTGACACATAATTAGGCGTTCCATACAATTAACTTCCATATATTTGTAATATAAGCTAAATTGATGTTATGTTAATTGACGTATAAAACATCTGACTCGTATAGTGAGGGGAGAAGATAGATAAATCAGTGGAAAATGGGGAGGAAGCCTATGAATAATCGCGGCAAAATGAGTTTGATGGGTCTGGTTTTAATCATGATGATGGTTTCTATCTTGTCAGCCTGTTCAAGCAGTTCTTCATCTTCGGGTAGCAGTTCAGCACCCGCTGCGACGATGGCAGCACAAACAAGTGCATCACCTGCAACTTCAACTACTGATGAAAAGAAAAAACCTAAGGTAGCTTTCGTCTATATTGGTCCTCCTGGTGATGGGGGTTGGACGTTCCAACACGATGAAGGACGCAAGCAAATGGAGAAAGAGCTTGGTATTAAAGCGGATACTGTTGAAAATGTGCCGGAAAGCGCAGATGCCGAACGGATAATTACTGAACTGGCACAATCGCACGATATTGTTTTCACAACGAGCTTTGGGTATATGGATTTCACGCTGAATGTAGCGAAGAAATTCCCGAAGGTTATTTTTGAACATACCGCTGGCTACAAGACAGATAAAAACATGGGTACTTTTTTCGGTAAAAACTTTGAGGGCAGCTATTTGAGCGGTATTGCCGCCGGTAAAATGACAAAGAAAAATTTGATCGGATATGTGGGCGCATTCCCTATACCAGAAGTCATTTATAACATAAACGCGTTTGCGCTAGGTATTCAAAGTGTGAATCCCAATGCTAAGGTGCAAGTCGTTTGGACGAATACTTGGTACGACCCAGCGACGGAACGACAAGCAGCAATTAGCTTGCTGGACAAAGGCGCAGACGTTTTGCTTGCTTATCAGGATTCACCGGCCACGATTCAAGCTGCGGCTGAACGCGGTGCGTTAGCAGGTGGAAATGATTCGGATATGTCGCGGTTCGCGCCGAAAAATTATTTGACGAATCCAACATGGAATTGGGGTCCTTACTACACCAAGCTAGTGAAGTCCGTTATGGACGGTACATGGACGAATGAACAGTATATGGGCTCTATGGCAGATGGCATGGTGGGGATTGCGCCGCTTGGCGACCATATTCCGGCTGATGTGAAGAAGCTCGTGGAAGACGCGAAATCAAAAGCGGTAAGCGGAGGGCTCAAAGTATTTCAGGGTCCCATTAAGGACACGGCTGGCACGGTAAAGTCGAGGCAGGCAAAGAGCTCGAGCTGTCAAAAATTCTTGAAATGAATTGGTTCGTGCAAGGTGTGGATGGCACAATTCCTAAGTAGTAGAACTCCAAACAGCAGATCCCTTATAGGGAGATGCTGTTTTGAACATAAAGGGGTAAGGACTATGGCAGATAAGGGTGAAGAACCGATGGATCGAGCGGCGAGTTATTCGGTTGAGATGAATCAAATTGTGAAACAGTTTGGTTCCGTAACGGCGAACGATCATGTTGATTTCCGGGCGAAAGCGGGAGAGATTCACGCCCTGCTTGGTGAGAATGGTGCTGGCAAAAGTACGATGATGTGCATGCTTTCCGGTGTATATCGCCCAACAAGCGGAGATATACACATCCATGGGGAGAAGGTGCGTATTCGATCTCCGAAGGATGCGATGGGTTTAGGCGTTGGCATGGTGTTTCAAAATTTTCGGCTCGTACAGACGTTGACGGCGGCAGAAAATATTGTGCTCGGTGAGAAATCGTCATTCTGGCGCGGTCCACGCTGGCTTGGACAGAAGTCGGAGGAGATTGAAGCGATCTCGAAGCATTTTGGTTTACCGTTTCCGGTAGACCGTCCTATCTGGCAGCTGTCAGTTGGTGAGCAGCAGCGTGTGGAAATCGTAAAGACCCTTTATCGGGGGGCGGATTTAATTGTTTTGGATGAACCGACATCAGTGTTGACGCCGGGAGAAGTGGATCAATTGTTGGAGACGCTGGGCCGTATGAAGCGAGAAGGGAAAACGGTCATTATGACGACGCATAAATTGAAGGAGGTTATGTTCGCCTCCGACAGCATCTCTGTTATGCGCAAGGGGAAAATGATCGCGACGATGGCAAAGGCGGAAACGACTGAATGGGAATTGGCGCAACTCATGGTTGGTAAAGAGGGAATTCACAATCGGATTCTCTCCAGAGAGCCAATGCTAGGAAAGGCGATGCTTGTTGTTGAGGGTCTGGATGTGTACGCGGATCACGGACGAAAGGCGCTGAAGGACCTTCATTTTCAAGTGGATGAAGGCGAGATTGTGGGGGTTGCCGGTGTATCCGGTAATGGGCAAAAGGAGCTTGCGGAGGTGTTGACGGGTCTTCGCACGTGGAAGCAAGGAGCTGTCAGATTCGATGGAAAGGCGTTGCGAAATGGTTCGGTTCGCGCAGCAATTGAATCCGGTATTGCACATGTGCCGGAGAACCGCATGAAGAGTGGCCTGGCAGGAAGTCTGGATGCTGTAGATAACTTGCTGTTCAAAACCTATTGGTCTGGGGAACGATCTCGTTTCGGTTTACTGCGTACAGGAAGCAATCGGAGATGGTCGGAGAAGCTTGTTGAGCTTTTCGATGTGAAGATGCCGGGAATCGAGGCGCCTGTCCAACAAATGTCAGGGGGCAACCAACAAAAACTGCTGTTTGCCCGTGAAATTGATCAAAGTCCAAAGCTTATGGTTGCTGTGCATCCGACTCAGGGTTTGGATGTAGGTGCAACGGATGGCGTGCATCAACTTTTGAATGAGCTGCGAGGCAAGGGACGCTCTGTCCTGCTAATTTCCGAAGATTTGGATGAGGTTCTGCAGCTGGCCGATCGGATACTGGTTCTGTATGATGGGCGAATTGTCGGCAATATCGTCCGCGAGGAAGCGGATCGTGAGCATATCGGAATGTTAATGGCGGGCTCCTCGTGACAGGGAGAATGCTTATGACAAAGGAGGATGCAGGGTGAGTGAACAACAAATAGCGGGAACAATCCCGATTGACAATAAGGCGGCAAAGCGGGAAAAAAGCTTCCGCATACCGTATCATCTAGAGCTTGATCCTGCCGGGGGGAGCAGCCCTTGGTGGATTACCGTTGTGTCCATTATTTTGGCGCTTGTAGCTTGTGGTATATTTATTGGCTTGAATGGGATGAACCCGATTACAGTGTACGCCAAGATGCTGAAGGGGGCGTTTGGATCTTCCTTTGGGATGACAGAGACACTTGTGAAAACCATTCCGCTGCTCCTCTGTGGCTTAGGGGTATCGATCGCCTACCGAATTTCAGTGTGGAACATAGGCGCTGAAGGCCAGTTTTTGGCAGGGGCGATGGCAGCGACGGCGGTTACTGTCTATTTTCCGCACCTCCCGATGTATGTGTCGATTCCATTGATGGTGGTCGCAAGTATCGCAGCGGGAGGGATATGGGGTTTATTAACAGCCATTCCGCGAATGTATTTTCAAGTCAATGAGCTAATTACTTCTTTAATGCTTAATTATGTTGCTCTGCTCGCTTTAAATTACGTCGTATTCGGGCCGTGGAAAGATCCCAAAGGGTTTAATTTTCCGGGCTCCCCCATGTTTACGGCGGCACAATCGTTACCTGCATTCGGATCATCGCGACTCCATATGGGGATTGTTTTCGCGATCGTGGCTGTGCTGCTCTACGCTTTCACCATTCGTTATACACGATGGGGCTACGAGCTTCGTCTTATCGGGGCGAATGGAGAAGCGGCGCGGAACGCAGGAATTCGGATTTCCAGACATGTGTTGGTTGTGATGATCATTAGCGGTGGATTGGCAGGGCTTGCAGGGATGAGTGAGGTTTCGGGTGTTGCGCATCGCCTTATGTACGGGATCTCACCAGGCTATGGATATACAGCCATTATTGTGGCTTGGCTTGCAAAGCTGAATCCATTCGGGTTGGTGGTATCCTCGGTGCTTTTCGGTGGACTAATTGTGGGAGGATACAGTGTGCAAACCATAGGTTTGCCATCTTCTACTTCATCGATGATTCAGGGGGCAATCTTATTTTTTCTTATAGCGGGAGGCATGGCTGGAAAGATTCGTCTGCGCCGTAACCGGTAAGAGGATAGAAAGGGGGTAGACGAGAATGGACATCGCCATACAAATGATTCAAGCTGCGATATCGTCAGGTACGCCGCTGCTGATTGCTGTTTTGGGCGGCATTCTTATTGAAAGATCAGGTGTTACGCAATTAGGAGCAGAGGGCCTTATGCTGATGGGGGCTGTAACCTCTTGTCTTGTTTTTATTCATTCAGGAAGCTTGGTGCTAGCGATTCTTAGTGTGCTTGCGATTGGCGGCGTTCTAGGTATTCTTCATGGATTTCTTTGTGTGACGCTGCGTGCTAATCAGGTTGTCAGTGGATTGGCTATGACGTTATTCGGGACGGGACTTAGCGCGTATCTCGGTAAACCTGTAAGTGGACTACCGCTGCCTGGAGCAGTCCCGAAGATCCATTTACCGTGGCTGGAGAGTGTGCCTGTAGTAGGACCTATTTTTGCTCATATGGACATATTCACTTGGTTCAGTTTTGTGATTGTTATGGTTTTGCATCTATTCATACATCGGACTTCGTGGGGGCTTCATCTCCGAGCAGTCGGCGATAATCCGGCAACTGCGGATGTAATGGGGATTCCGGTAATCGCTATTCGCTACGGATGCATCATTGTAGGTTCCATGTTGATTGGCCTTGCGGGGGCTGATTTGCTGCTTGTGTACACGCCAACGTGGAACGAAGGCATGACGTCCGGACGTGGCTGGATTGCGGTGGCGCTCATTATTTTTGCGAGGTGGAACCCGGTTCGGGCTTTGGTGTGTGCCTATTTTTTTGGTGTACTCGATACACTGGGATTCCGTGCGCAGTTGATTGGCAGTCATATTCCCTCTTACTTTTTGAAAATGATTCCGTACATCGTCACCATTCTGGTACTGATGTTCCTCGGTTGGCGTAACCGCAATAAGCCATCGGGAGCACCTGAGGCGCTTGGATTGCCGTACATTCGGGAGCAAAGATTTTAATTAAAGAATAGCAGAGGGAGGGACGTATATTGAGCGACCATAACGACCATATTCCATATTTGAAAAGATCTGTTGAGCTATCGATATTAGCCAGGCAATCGGGCAATACCCCATTCGGTGCGTTGTTAGTCGGACCTTCCGGAGACATTTTGCTGGAACAAGGAAATATCGAAATTACGGAGTCGAATTGTACGGGGCATGCTGAGACAACGTTAATGGAGGCGGCCTCCAAGCTATATAGCAAGAAACAATTGTGGGCGTGCACCCTCTACACCTCGGCCGAACCGTGTGCCATGTGCGCGGGTTCTATTTACTGGGGGAACGTAGGACGTGTGGTTTATGGGATCTCGGAAAAGCTGTTGGCTGAACTGACAGGAGATGATGAGCAAAATCCTACGCTTGATTTGCCATGCCGGGAGGTTTTTGCCAGAGGGAACAAGGCGATTGAGATATTAGGTCCGTTTCCTGAAGTGGAGGCTGCTGCTGTAGCTGCACATGCTGGATATTGGTCGTAAAAGATAGCGAAAACCGCTCAAATGATGCTGAGCGGTTTTTTGTTGTGCATGCTCCTAACATTTCGGTGCAAATATCCAAAAAAAATGATGATGTTATGAAAGTTTACAAAATTCTATCATATAAATTGACCCATAGGGGAACCGGACTTACAATGAAACAAATCTTGATAAACAGATAGTGGATTTTGCATAGAAATAGAGGTGATGAGTGAGTGAAGCTAACATTACATGAAGTGAATAAATTGAATCAGGATGGATTCATCCAAGCTTTCGGCTCTCTCTTCGAGCACTCGCCATGGGTTGCGGGGCGTGCTTGGAGCTCACTGCCATTTACTACACAGCAGGAATTCATTAGCGCGTTGGAGCGAGAAGTTTGGCGAGCGGATCGAGAAGATCAGCTTGCCTTGCTAAGGGCACACCCTGATTTGGGAACAAGAGTGGCCATGACAAATCATTCCGTTCAAGAGCAGTCGGGTGTGGGACTAAACCAGCTGATTTCAGAAGAATATGAACAATTTCTTTCTTATAACAAGCAGTATACGGATAAATTTCAGTTTCCTTTCATTATGGCTGTCAAAGGGCAGACGAAAGAGACGATTCGAGAGGCGATCCGTCATCGAATAGATGGGGATCTGGATGTAGAGCTGGGAACAGCGCTGCAGGAGGTTTGCAAGATAGGGCGTTTCCGTTTAGAGGCTGTGTTAAGGAATGAAGTGGAGGGAAGAGCGATGAAGCAAACGAATGGATCGGAAAGAATCATGTACTACGGTAAAGGTGATGTATGGGTGTATCGTTCTTATGCCAAGCCACTTACGAATTTCACTTTAATACCTGAATCAGGCTTTACGGGACGCGATAATGTTTTGTTCGGCATGAATATTAAAATTGCGGTCAGTGGGGAAAAGTTTTTCACTTCGTTCTCCGAAGGAGATAACTCACTTGTCGTTGCAACAGATTCGATGAAGAATTTCATCCTTCGTAAAGCTGGAGAGTATGAAGGGGCTACGGCCGAGGGCTTCCTAGAATATGCCGGTCGTAAGTTTCTTGAGACGTATCCGCAAATGACGGGTGTGCGCATGACTGCGGACCAGGTTTCATTCGAAGTACTGCCGGTGCCTGGCGCGGAAGGGTTTGAAAGTGGAAAGCTCGTTTACCGCTACTCGCAGAACGAGCATCCGACCGCTTTGGTTGAGGTCTTACGAACGGGAGATGAGGTTGCTGTTGTGGAACACTCCGGCGGAATCGCCGACCTTAAGCTGATTAAGGTGCAAGGAAGCTCTTTCTCAGGCTTTGTGAGAGATGAATATACGACACTTCCGGAATCCTTTGATCGTCCGCTATTTATTTTTCTGGATATCGCTTGGAGCTATGAAGAAGTTGCGGACGCGCTTGATGCTGATCTTGGGCGCTACGTAGCCGCCGAGCAGATTCGTGATATCGCACATACCGTATTCCATGAGCAGCATTCTCCATCGATTCAAAACCTAATATATCGCATTGGTCAGCGTTCGCTGACTCGTTTTCCGCAATTGAAGGAAATTCGCTTTGAATCGAACAATCGCACATGGGAAACCATTCTTGAACATGTCTCAACGGGAGAAGGCAAGGTGTTTACCGAACCTCGTCCGCCTTATGGCTTCCAAGGCTTCTCGATGACGAAGGGTGACCTATGAGCAGCGTGGGGATAACGACGCATGTCTTGGATGTTAGCGGAGGCGCCCGGCAAGTGGTGTGCGTATCGACTTATTTCGTCTCGATAATGGTGGGTCGCAGCTGCTTCATTCTGCGGTGACGAATGGGGATGGCCGTGTCCAAGGGGAGCTTTTAAGCGGAAAGGATTTCACTCCGGGTATGTATGAGCTTGTTTTTCATGTGGGTCCGTATTTCCGCAGTCGTGGTACAGACCTGGCAGAACCTGCTTTTCTAGAAGAAGTGCCTGTGAGGTTCGGTGTATCCGGCAGCCAAGCTCATTATCATGTGCCGCTGCTGATTGCGCCTTGGGGATATAACACCTATCGCGGTAGTTGAAGTCATTGGGATAAATACTTACAAAGGCGAGGAGGTTTTTGTGTGAATAAAGAGTTTGACTTGGTGATACGTAATGGCACCGTTGTCCTCTTGGATCAAGTACGCCTGTTAGATATCGGTATTCAGGGTGGCAAAATTGCTGCGCTGGGCGAAAACCTCGTTTATTCCGAGCATACACCCGTCTATGATGCTGAACATTTGCACATTTTTCCCGGGATGGTTGATGCGCATGTACATTTTAATGAACCGGCACTCGGTCACTGGGAAGGATTTGTCACAGGCTCTTCTGCGCTTGCAGCGGGCGGGTGCACGACCTATATCGATATGCCGCTCAATGGTGTGCCTCCTACAGTTAGTATGAGCGCGCTGACTGCTAAGTTGAAGGCAGCCGAAGGTTCGTCCTACGTTGATTATGCTCTATGGGGCGGTCTTGTTCCGGGCAATATCGAACAGCTGCAGGGACTGGCGGAAGCGGGAGTTATTGGATTTAAAGCATTTATGTCCTGTCCCGGCGGGGAAGGGGAGGACATATTCGCTGAGGTGGACGACCTGACGTTACATGCGGGGATGGAAGAAATAGCTCGTCTAGGCAAGGTGCTTGCCCTTCATGCGGAAAGTGAAGAGATCGTTTCGAGCCTCGCTAAACAAGCCTTGGCGGAGGGCAAGCGTGGAGCGCTTGATTTTGTGGCGACGAGACCGATCTTAGCGGAGCTCGATGCAGTAAAGCGCGCGCTCTTCTACGCGGAGCAAACGGGCTGCAAGCTGCATTTCGTGCATATCAGCAGCGCTGAGGCGGTTCAGGCCATCACGGAAGCGAAGGCTAAAGGCATGGACGTCACGGTGGAGACGTGTCCGCATTATTTGGCGCTTACCTCAGATGACTTGGAGAAGCTGGGGCCTGTTGCCAAGTGCGCGCCGCCACTTCGCACGTTGGAAGATCAGCAGCGGCTGTGGGCTGAGCTGGCGGCTGGGCGTTTAGACATCATTGCCTCTGATCACTCTCCATGTCCTACGGATATGAAGCAGGGAGATATGTTCGAGGCATGGGGCGGAATCTCCGGCGCGCAGAGCTCGCTAGAGCTCATGTTGGATGAAGGTCATCTTCGCAGAGGAATCCCGCTGCCATTGCTGTCAAGAATGCTGTCGCAGGAGCCTGCCGAGCGATTCGGGCTGTATCCACGCAAAGGCGAAATTGTCGTAGGCGCGGATGCTGATTTTGCTTTGGTTGATATGAAGTGTGGATACAAGCTTCAGCAAAGCGATTTGCTTTTCCGTCACAAACATAGTCCATATATCGGAAGAGAGTTCGGTTGCCGGGTGAAGGCGACTTTCTTGCGCGGCACGAAAGTATACGAACTAGGTGAAGGAGTAGTAGGCGAATCTAAGGGGTTGTGGCTTCGTCATGCAGCAAGTATCGGAGGTGAGGAGGATGGCTAAAATGACACTGGACTCGCCGGAGCTTCTGTCTCAATATTCGGAGCAACTGCTTGAAGTGCTAGAGTGGCTTGCCACATATGGAGCTACCACAGACGGTGGGGTAACCCGCTTGCTTTACACGATGGACTGGTCGGATGCGCAGCTTGCGTTGGCGGGCAGAATGCGGAAGTTGGGGTTGGAGGCGCACTCGGATGCGGTTGGCAATGTATACGGGAAACTGCAGGGGAGCAGCGAAACTCTGAAACCGCTGCTTACAGGGTCTCATATAGATACGGTGAAAAATGGGGGTAAATACGACGGTGCTTACGGTGTTGTCGCCGGTATGTTGGCATTGGGGTATTTAAAGGCTGCCTATGGGATGCCGAAGAGGACATTGGAGGTTGTCTCGTTTTGTGAGGAAGAGGGAAGCCGCTTCCCGCTTGCTTATTGGGGTTCAGGGCATGTGACCGGGGTGCGATCTATCAAGGAAGTTGCAGGGATTGCTGACCCTAATGGTGTCACTCTGCTGGAAGCTATGCAGAAATCGGGATTTGATTTGAAGTACGCGGCTGATCATTCGGCTGCACGCTCTGATATAGGGGCATACATCGAAATTCATATCGAACAAGGTTCTGTCCTTGAATACAAAAAGAAGCAGATTGGCGTAGTAACGGCTATTGTAGGCCAAATCAGAATGACCGTAATTGTGAAGGGGACTTCCAATCACGCCGGAACAACACCGATGACGATGCGTAAAGACGCTCTGGTCGGTGCAGCCGAAATGGTTGCTCTGACGGAGAAGATGGCGCTTGCGGAAGGTGAGCCGCTCGTTGCCACCGTAGGTCGGTTGGATGTGAAACGGGGTACGTCAAATGTAGTGCCTGGAGAAGTGGCATTCACCTTGGATATTCGCCATACAGATGAAGTGAAGATGAATGCCTTTTGTGTGAAATTGCTTACGAAGCTTAAAGAAATCGCGATGCGACGAGAGCTTGATATAGATGTGGTTGAAAATTTATATTCTTCTCCTGTGAGGATGGATGGGGGGATTTCGGAAGAAATTGAAGCGGTATGTGATGAACATGGATTCCGTAGTATGCGCTTACCGAGCGGGGCCGGGCACGATGCTCAGTTATTTGGGGCAATCTGTCCGACAGCCATGATATTCGTGCCAAGTCGCGCAGGAATCAGTCACAGTCCACAAGAATATACAGCGCCCGAGGATCTAATCGCCGGATTCCAAACGCTGGTGCATGTGTTGTATCAATATGGCTATGGGGGCAAAGCGGATGAAAACCTATAAAGACTTATCACCCTCCTTGCGCACCATCATGACGCCCGGTCCTGTTGAAGTCGACCCGCGCGTGCTGCGCGCGATGTCTTATCCGATATTAGGTCAATTCGATCCGGAATTCACTGAGCTGATGAATGAGACCATGGAGATGCTTCGTGAGCTGTTTCAAACGAATAATCAATGGGCTTTTCCTATAGATGGCACCTCGCGTTCGGGTATAGAAGCAGTTCTGGTTAGCGTTATTGAACCTGGAGATAAAGTATTAGTCCCGATCTACGGGCGTTTCGGCAATCTGCTTGTGGAAATCGCTGAACGCTGCGGAGCCGAAGTAACTATGCTCGAAAAAGATTGGGGAACGGTGTTTGATCCTGCGGAAATTATCGAGGCCATTCATCGTGAGAAGCCGCACATCGTAGCGGTTGTGCACGGTGAAACGTCTACGGGATGCATACAGCCGTTCGACGGAATCGGGCCGGCTTGTCGCGAGGTCGGAGCGCTGCTTGTTGTTGATGCGGTAGCGACGATCGGCGGCGTATCGGTCAAAACGGATGAGTGGCAGCTGGATGCCGTCATTGGCGGTACTCAAAAATGCTTATCTGTTCCATCAGGTATGTCACCTATCACTTATAATGAACGTGTCGAGGCAAAGGTGCTTCGCCGCAAAACGATTGAACGCGGGCTTCGCGAGCAAGGGGCTGTGCCGTATGTAGGCATGCGGCCTGTTGCGAGCAATTATTTTGACCTTGGACAGCTTCAAGATTATTGGAGTCCCAAACGACTTAACCATCATACGGAAGCGACCTCCATGCTGTATGCGCTTCGCGAAGGATTGCGAATCGCCCTGCAGGAAGGCTTGGAAGAACGCTTTGCACGACATAAACGTCATGAAGAGGCATTGGTTGCCGGACTTTGCGCAATGGGTTTGACGCTTTATGGTCATTCGGAATGCAAGCTGCCTGTAGTTACTTGTATTCGTATTCCTGGCGGCGTGGATGGAGAGGCTGTGCGGTCCATGCTGCTGAGTCACTTTGGTATCGAAATTGCGAGTTCTTTCGGACCTTTAAAAGGACAAATCTGGCGAATTGGGACGATGGGCTTTAGTTGTAATGAGAAAAACGTGCTTCATGTGCTGGGCGCCTTGGAAGCCGTACTCATGTGGCATGGTGTGGATATCTCAGCGGGTAAAGCGCTGCAGGCGGCACTCGCCATATATGCTCGTAAAGAGGGGGAACTGCCATGTTAAATATTATGCCTAAAGCGGAGCGCGCGATGATTGCAACGCCTCATTATTTGGCCAGCAGTGTTGGAAGTGCAATTTTGCAAAAGGGCGGGAATGCCTTTGATGCTGCGATTGCAATTAGTGCGACGTTAGGTGTGGTATATCCGCATATGACGGGGCTTGGCGGAGATGCTTTTTTCCTCATGCACCACGCTGCGTCGGGAACGTTCACTGGGTTCAATGGAAGCGGGAAGTCGGCTGAATGGGCAACACCTGATTATTATAGCAGTAAGGGCATGACTGCCATTCCGCAGCGGGGTATTCTCAGCGCAATCACCGTTCCGGGTATGGTGGATGCGTGGTGGCAAGTTTGGGAGAAATACGGCAAATTGTCATGGGAGAAGCTGCTGGAGCCTGCTATTGCTTATGCGGAACAAGGGTTTCCTATTTCACGGAATTTAGCGTATTGGATGCGGAAGGATGAAGTGTTTATTCGGGCCTCTGAGCAGCTGAGTGCACTATATATGGTTGACAATGAGTTGAAAAAAGAAGGAGATCGCCTTCTACAAAAAGATTTGGCTGCAACTCTGCGAATCATTCAACAAGAAGGCAGGGATGCCTTTTATAAAGGGGCAGTCATGCAGACCATCGTGGGTCATGTGCAGCGGGACGGAGGATTGCTTCAGGAAGCGGACTTTCTAAACTTTACCGGGGAATGGGTAGATCTGCTCTCCACCACATACCGTGGGTATGAGATTTATCAGATGCCCCCCAATTCACAAGGGTTCACTGCGCTGATGATGATGAATATGCTAGAAAATATGGAGATGAGCGCTGTGCCGAGGGCTTCGGCAAACTTTTATCATATGATGTCGGAAGTCATTAAAAAGGCATTTCGTGATCGCGATCTGTATTTGACCGATCCTCGTTTTCGGGAAATCCCGCTGGAACGTCTTCTATCCAAATCGTATGCCAAACAATTATGGAATGAGATTCAGGCGGAGCCATTGAAAGCGAGTGAACATTTATCTCCGGCAATCGGGCAGGACACGGCTTACGCGGCTGTTGTGGATGAAGAAGGGAATTCCGTTTCCTTTATTCAAAGTTTGTATTTCGATTTTGGTGCTGCCTATGTGCCGGGAACTACAGGAATTATTATGCAAAATCGGGGCTCCTATTTCGCTCTCGATCCAGCTTCGGCGAATGCGCTTGAGCCTGGTAAAAGGTCCTTTCATACCTTAATGCCTGCAATGGTGACCAAGGAGGGTAAACCTTACATGCTATTTGGCACACAAGGCGGCGAAGGGCAGCCGCAAACGCAGCTTTCCATTTTAACCGGCGTATTGGATTATGGCTTGTCGATTCAAGAGGCTATTGCGCTGCCTCGTTGGGTGTACGGTCGTACGTGGGGGGAAGAGGGGGATGCGTTAAAGTTGGAACATCGTCTGGAAGCTGATGTATATGCTCGGCTTAAGAAGTGGGGGCACCGTGTGGAGCCCGTTAACCCTTGGGATGGCATTATGGGTCAAGCGCAGGGCATTGTCATTGATGAAAAAGGGATGATGAGCGGCGCAGCGGATCGCGCGGGGATGGTTTAGCTATCGGGTGGTAATCGTGTCGAGCGACGAATCCATAAGAAGAGGTGTGATGAGTGATGGAAGCTTATGACATTTTGTCTGTAGTAGAGAGAAGTTCCCAAGCTTCAGTTATAGCCACGGTCATGGAAGTGGTAGGCCATGCTTATCGCAAACAAGGAGCCATCATGCTGCTGATGGAGGATGGAAGCTCGGTAGGGAGCATTTCTCCGGGCTGCCTGGAAGCGGACTTGGCTGAGTACCGTTCAGCGGTTTGGGAATCGCAAAAGCCCCAAGTGGTGGAGTATGACATGCGGCCTGTCGATGACATGGGATGGGGCGAAACGATTGGATGTGGGGGACTCATTCGAGTTCTTTTAGAGCCGATTGCCGGTGAACTACTGGTTCATCTGCTGGCGATCAAAACAAGCTTGGATCGTGGGGAAGCTATACAACTTGTGCGCACCTTCACGGATGGCTACTCAAACACGGCGTATGAACTACTCATAGAGGGAGAAGCTATTGCGGCCATTACTCCAATAAGGGGAGCTGTTGCACATACCTTCTGTTCGTTATTCGCCCCGAAGCCAAGAGTAGTTATATTCGGTGCCAATGACGATGCGATTCCGCTTGCGCAAATGGCGGTTAGCGCAGGCTTTCGCGTTGTGGTCGCTGATTGGCGAGACACATTTTGCACGGTTGAGAGGTTTCCGGGAGCTTCCACGGTTGTTGCTTTTCCGGAGCGGCTTATAAACGAAATAAAGCTGAATAATCAGGATTATGTTGTGGTGATGAGTCATCAATTTCAGAAGGATGCCGATTTTGTGAATAAAGCTTTGGGTTCGCCGTTGCGCTATCTGGGGATCATGGGTTCAAGGCAGCGAACGGAAAAAATGATAGAAGGGCTGGAGCGACCCGATTGGCTGCATTATCCAATAGGTTTGCGGATTGGGTCGGAAGGTCCGGTTGAGAATGCGGTTAGCGTGCTGGCCGAGCTTATTAGCATTCGCCGTGGCGTTAACCGAATGGGGGAGCGCAGCTCATCATTGATCGTGGAGCAAGATGTCCATGGCTACGACAGATGGTGAGCCTGATGAAGAAGCGGGTGGTAGGCGTTTACTTGGCAGCTGGGAGCAGCAGACGAATGGGAATGCCGAAGCTCTCCCTTGAGCTCTCTGAGACCAAGAGAGTTGGTGGGGCTGCTTTGGCACATGCTCTCCGCGCGATCTTGCGCATATGGTAATTGTTGTTCGCGCTGGAGATCCGTTAGACTGGCTGCCGGAAGAAGCTCTGGGGGCTATACCGGCTGGCAGGTGTCGGATTGAGGTGTGCGCCGATGCCGAACTAGGTATGGCACACTCGCTGCGGACTGGTATTCAGGCGGCAGAAGCTATAGGGGCGGAAGGTATTATGGTGATGCTGGCCGATCAGCCTTTCGTGGACGAAGATATGTTGAATAAACTTATCCGCACGTACGATCAGAATGATGACTTCGATTATATAGCGAGTGGAGATGAGGGCCTGCCTAAACCTCCGGTTGTGTTAGGGAGAAGCATGTGGGCTGAAGCAGCTTCTTTAGTCGGTGATGTGGGAGCCCGATCTTTGTTCCGGTCGCCGAAGTATCGTGGATGTGTCGTGGAAGAAAAAAATGAATGGAAGTTTATGGATGTAGATACGCCTGAATTGTACAAAGAGGCGAAAAAAACCTTTACGCATAATTGTATGTAAGATAAAATAACATATATGAAACAGGTAGTGCATTTTTGTTTATGATGCGCTATTTTTTTATATAAAATTCGATTTTGTGTCATATATTATGACATATAATATTCGGAATCATGATTACTCATAAAAGGAGGGTTGTTCATGTCAGTTTCTATATATCCCTTACCTGAGCAGCAGCCTTCGGTATGGCAACCTGCGAGTGTGGTAGAAGCCATGCAAATGAAACAACAATGGGGTGATCATGCCGTGCTTGTAGCCGGAGGAACTTGGCTTCGTACACGCTGGGAGAATGCCATGGCACCTCTGCCGCAGCATTTGATTAGTCTGGGACGTATCCCCACTTTGACAGGATTATCGGTTGATCCCAATGGACTTATTCATATAGGACCCGCTCTTTGTCTGGCGGATTTGATTAATAATGAACTTATAAGAAACCGATGTAAGCTGTTGGTGCAAGCTTGTTCGGAAATTGCAGCACCTTCTGTAAGAAATTTAGCCTCTATTGGTGGAAATGTCATGACCCGGACGGGTGATCTTCTTCCTGCTCTGCTCGTTATGGATGCACAGGTAAGGAGTTCAGATGGTACGGTGGAGCGCGTGCTGCCGATCTGTGAATGGTTGGCAAGCCCCGTTTCTAAGGATTATGAATTATTGACAGGCCTTATGGTTCCCTCTACGGAGTTGGTGGAGCAGGAATACGGGTATAGGTATAAATTTTATTTGAAAGTGGGACGGCGAGAAGCATTCACGCCATCTGTCGTTACGGTAGCTGGTCAAGTGTCTCTGGACGCCGAAAGTAAGATTCGGACAATCGCTTTAGCTGCGGGGGGAGGGAATGCTGTTCCGGCAAGATTTGAGGAGTTGGAGGCTTCGATAATCGGTCAACGGTTGTCTAAAAAGCTGCTGCAAACACTGCATGCAGGCGTTGCGGCAGGCTTCAAGGCGGTAGCCGACGATTATGCGGGAATACCCTACCGTAAACGAACGGCAGCGAATTTAATCGTATCCGAGTTATATAAAGCCTGGCGTAAAGGGGGCGCAGCGGATGCTCTTGAATCGTAATACGCATGCCGAAAAATGGATGATTCGTCCTGACGGGGACGAGAAGGTAACCGGAAAGCTCCGATATTTGACCGACTTAACCGCTCCTGGCATGCTGCATGGCAAAGTGCTTCGCAGTCGTTATCCGCATGCATGGGTATTATCCATAGATACAAGTAAAGCCAAGCAGCTTCCCGGCGTTCAAGCCGTTTTGACGGCAGAGGATGTGCCAGGTATGAATTTGTTCGGTATCGCTTTTCCTCACCAACCGGTGTTCTGTCACGAGCGAGTCCGCTATATCGGGGACGCATTGGCAGTTGTGGCGGCAGACACGGAAGAGGTTGCAGAGCATGCACTTAGCTTAATTGAAGTGCTGTATGAGCCGCTTCCGATTGTGGATGATCCCGAGACTGCGCTGGACGAAGGAACGATTCTGCTCCATCCGGAAGGCAACTTGCTGCATCAAACCCAGATCAAGCATGGAGAGGCGGACGCTGCGTTCGCAGCGTGTGCGCACATCGTAGAGGAAACGTATTGGACACCTCGCCAGATGCACACTTATATGGAGACGGAGGGTGGTTTGTTTATCCCAGAGGTAGACGGAAGGCTGACCGTATACTCCCCGACGCAGCATGGGTACAAGGACCGGATGCAGCTCTCACGCATTTTGGGCCTAGAAGAGGAGCGGATTCGGGTTATTTCGAGTCCGATCGGCGGTTCGTTCGGCGGCAAGGATGAACTCAATGTGCAGCCCTTCGGGGCCTTATTGGCATTGAAGACAGGGGCTCCGATCAAGATGCACAATTCACGCAGGGAATCCGTTATTGCCGGCATAAAAAGACATCCGATGAGGATCAAAATGAAAACAGGCGTAGGTAAAGATGGACGCTTGATTGCTCATCAGGTTCGAATTTTAGCCGATACAGGGGCTTATGCAACCTTGGGCCGCGAGGTTTTGAATTTCGCTACCGAACATACGACAGGGCCTTATATCATCCCACATGTAGATGTGGAGGGAATGAGTGTCTATACGAATAATGGCGTATCCGGTGAATTCCGTGGCTTTGGCGCGAACCAAGTGATTTTCGCTGTGGAGAGCCAAATGGAGCGGTTGGCCGAGAAGCTGGGCATGGATGCTTGGGAGCTGCGCAAGCTGAACCTGCGCGCTCCGGAGGATCCGGGGCCGCTTGGGCAGCAAATCGTGCAGACGGAGGGCGCCGACCAAGTGTGGCGCCAAGCGATGGAGTCGCCGCTTTGGGCGAAGCGGGGTTTGGCCGCTCGGGAAGGCAAGTCGACACTGGTTCAGTCGGAGGAGCAGGAAGCTGAGCCGTGGATACGCCGAGGCATCGGCGCATCCTTAGTGATGCATGGCGCCGGGCTCGGCTTCGGCATCCCCGACCATTCGGGCGGACGCATCGAGCTCACGCCGGACGGCAAAATCCAGGCCTCCTTCGGCTTTGAGGAGTTCGGGCAAGGGCTGTATGCAGCACTCACGTTGATGCTGCAGGACTTCTTCGGCTGCGTGGCCGAGGACATCCGTATCGTCATCGGCGATACGGACCGTGTGCCCGTCAGCGGATCGAGCACAGCATCGCGCGCCACCACGATGATGTGGCGCGCGCTCCAGCGGCTGAAGCCGCCATTCGTGCAGGCGCTGCTGCAGCAGGCATCGGAGCTCGCCGGCCTCGCTGCCGAAGAGCTCAGGACCGGCATAGGCGGCATTCATCGCATAGACGATGAAGCGGGCAAGCCGGTCGTGACGTATGCGCAGCTGGCAGTAGCGGCCGAGAGGAAAGCGGAGCCGATCATCGCGCATACGGAGTTCGACTATCCGACCACGCCAGATGAACTGGTCGGCGCGCACTATTTATACACCTACGCATCCGTGATTGCGGAGGTTGAAGTGAATATGCTGACCGGACGCGTGAAGGTGCTGCAGACGGATCATGTCATCGCCGCCGGCCCTGTCATTAATCCGATGGGCTTCCTCGGACAGATTGAGGGCGGCAGCCTCATGGCACTGGGCTATACGCTGACGGAGGATGCCGTGATGCAAGAGAGCAAATATGTGCGGCATAATCTGGATACGTATTTGATTCCCACCTTTAAAGACGCCCCGCATAGAATTCGCGTTGATGCCATTGAAGAGCTGCCGGAGGGCGATACCTTCGGTCCGCGCGGCGTTGGCGAGATTGGCTCGGTCGGATTAGCGCCGGCGATTACCGCCGCAGTCCGACAGGCAACGGGCATTTGGGTGAATCGGCTGCCGATTTCACCTGAAGACATCGTGCAGTCCATCGATTGGTTGGAAGGGGTGGAAGGCGCATGATAAACACAACGTACGTGCTTGAATGTTCCATTAACGGCAAGGACATGGTGATCCCTGTGCCGGCTTCCAAACGCATGTCGGACATTTTGCGTGACGATTTGCTTTTAACGGGGACCAAGGTTTCCTGTGAGATTGGCCGCTGCGGGGCCTGCATGGTGCTGCTTGACGGCAAGCCGGTAAATGCCTGCCTGCTGATGGCCTATCAGGCGGCCGGCAAGCAAGTAACGACCATCGAGGGGATATCTGACGGAGACGAACGGCATCCGATTCAGCAAGCGATGCTGGAAGAAGGCGGGCTTCAATGCGGGTACTGCACAGCGGGCATGGTCGTTAGTTTGACGGCACTCTGGGAAACGAATCCCAGCCCAACTCGGGCGGAAGCCGAGGAGGCGCTTTGCGGCAACATATGTCGTTGTACGGGATATGAAGGGATTTTCCGAGCTGTTGAAAGATGTGGGTTGTCGATGAGAAGAGAGGGGTAGAAGTTAAAAAGGTTCCTATAGAATGGACACTTAGATGAAGTGTTCAGGCTGTGGGGACCTTTTTGTGTACTGGAATGGGGACAATGAACGGGCCGTGGAGCGGTTATTGTAGTCTTGAATGGCCTTTCTGGAAATTGTCGAACACCTCTAGATCGTTTTGGCTAACAATCGATTTTTATGAGTAGTGGGGCTCATAACAAAAAAACGATTGCAACTGGTCTGACAGCCAACTTTTCTGCTATTCAGTAAAATTCCCCCCCTCCCCGAAAATAGTTATTCGACAGTCTCAAAAACAGCTTTACATCTCAAGCTTCGCTCGCTCGCGCCATTTTCATCTCTGTAAGTAGGTTTTTCCTTCTTACAGAGCGACTGAAGGAGGTCCAAATGTGCTTGCAGCGAAGGAAAAAGAGTGAGTGGGCGGAATGTTGAACTGTAAAGCTGTTTTTCCGCGTTACGGAAGGCAAGTGGTCCGTCAGCGACGCTGTAAGCACGAAAAACGTGCTTACAGCGAAGGAAAAAGAGAAAACGGACGGAATGTTGGATGAAGTAAAGTAGTCTGTGTAACAAAATTTGGAGTCTTCACAGATAACAAAAAAGTAGGGTATTCTCGGGATTGCGACACCACCAAGAAAGGACCCT
>NZ_VRTT01000095.1 GCF_008017805.1 Paenibacillus sp. N3.4
CCGGTCTTAGCTATCGTTTCCGATAGTTATCCCAGTCTTATAGGCAGGTTACCTACGTGTTACTCACCCGTCCGCCGCTAAGCATTCCCCGAAGGAAATACTCCGCTCGACTTGCATGTATTAGGCACGCCGCCAGCGTTCGTCCTGAGCCAGGATCAAACTCTCCATAATAGTGGACTTAGCAGAGAGACTTTGATCTACGATCAAAGTTCCCTATATTATGTCCGTATATCTGAAAGCTTAATTGCTCATTTGCGTTGCTAGCGAGATTTTACAATCTCTTTTTTGAACGATTGCTCGTTCGTGCTTACTCACTCGTTGTTCAGTTTTCAAAGATCAATTTCTTTCATTTTCCTTCTCTCTTTCGAAAGCCGGAAGACCAATATACCACACTAATTATTCATATGCAACTTGTTTTTTCTAAGTTACTTGTTTATTACCGTGTGGCTCAGAGGCAACTTTTATAAGATACCACAGATGTCGCTATAGAGTCAACCCACTTTTTATATTATCTTTCTTTGCCTCAAAGCAATGTTAGCTTTAAGCCAACGAGCAGAAGAATACCCGGAATGCCGAGAACCGTTACAGTCCCTAATGTAGCTGTATTAATTGGAATTTCAAAATGGGTATACGTACTAAGTAGGTTCAACATATATAAGGCAAACGCAGCGAAAACCATATTTAGCCCCAACACAGACAGCCATCTGCTTCCGCGACGATTGCGAAATAGGATAAAAAGCAGCATCAACGAGGACAAGATAAGCAGCCCCCATAATACATATTTCAGATTCATACTATCCCTCCATGAGTCGATCGCTATCAATGAGACTGAGACCAAGTTTTTTCGCCTGCTTAATGAGCATTTCAAACCTTTTCTCTGCCGCTTCCATAGCAAAGATTGCATAATCGATTTGATCTTTCTCTACGGCAAACTCAAAATGTGCCTGCGCCGCTACCCAAGTTTCGTGTGCTTTTCGTATTTCTTGGATAAGCTGCTGCTTGTCCTTTTTTTGTTCTTCAATAGCCACTTTATTCACTAGCTTCTTTTTGCCATACATACCTAATAGTAAAGGTCTCACACGCAAGCCTCCATTCTATCCACCCCGGCCTATATACTTATATATATGGGAAGAGTAGAGCAACTAGAACAGCATCGTGTTTTTTCGCAAAAAAAAGAGAGCTTTTCAGCTCTCTAGCTCTTGTATTGAAATATCTACAGCTCTCGGCGACCTTCCATAGCCTTGGTTAAAGTCACTTCATCCGCATACTCCAAATCCCCGCCTACAGGTAAACCATGCGCGATACGCGTAACACGGAGACCAAATGGCTTGATCAATCGGGACAAATACATCGCCGTTGCCTCTCCCTCAATATTGGGATTGGTAGCCAGAATCAATTCCTGTACGGTCTCATCACCCAAACGCTTGAGCAACTCTGCTATATGAATTTGATCAGGCCCAATTCCCTCCATAGGAGAAATCGCTCCATGCAGCACATGATAGTACCCTTCGAACTCTTTGGTTCTTTCCAAAGCGACTAAGTCCTTAGGCTCCTGAACCACGCAAATGACAGAAGCATCCCGACTCTTATCTTGACAGATCCGGCAAGGATCAATATCTGTAATATTGCAACAGACTGAGCAGTAGTGAAGGTTGCGTTTCACGTTGACGAGCGCCTTTGCGAAGTCAATCACGTCTTCTTCTTTCATGCGAAGAACGTGGAAGGCCAGGCGACCGGCCGTTTTGGGGCCCACTCCCGGCAAGCGGGAGAAAGCGTCAATCAACTTGGCTATCGGTTCGGGGTAATACAACGGACGTTCTCCTTCATCGTTCAGATTCGCTATTCTTCGTTGTCTTAGAACAATCCAGGGATGTTCATGCCACCTGTAAATTTGCCCATATCTTTATTAGCCAGTTCTTCGGCTTTGGTCATGGCATCATTAACTGCCGTAAGAACAAGATCCTGCAGCATTTCAACATCATCCGGATCTACAGCTTCCGGCTTAATTGTAATGCTTTGTACTTTTTTGTGCCCGTTGATGATAACCGTAACTACACCGCCGCCTGCAGTTCCTTCAATGGACTTCGTGCCTAACTCCTCTTGTGCTTTCATCATTTGTTCTTGCATTTTCTTCACTTGCTTCATCATTTGATTCATGTTATTCATTTTTAGTAGCTCCCTCGTATTTAGTCTTCTTTAATCGTCACCAAATCTTCGCCAAACAATTGGATTGCTTCCGATATCCATTCCTCTTTAACTGGCTGGTTACCATCTTCTGCTTGCAGCTCCAAAATTTCCGGGGCTGCCTGGGTGGCATCCGTCTTTGCATCGTCCCATTCCTTGCGCATAATCGTCAACAGCCGATAAGGCTTACCTAGTACCGATGTCAGCACTTGCTCAATAATAAGCTTATTCTCAGGCTTTTCCGTTGTATTGCGGTGCATTTCATTTTTGAAAGCAACCAGTACAACATCATCAAGAGCAGAAACGAGATCTCCGTTTACAAACCAAGCATGAACAGTAATTTTCTTTTCTTTGACAACCCCAAGCACTTGACTCCATTTCATAAGAGCTGACTTCGTGTCAGGAGCCTCTACCGCTTTCAAATAACCGTCAAGTTTAATACCCGATCTTTTCGAAGGGGCCGAGGCGACCGGCAATTTGGCAGGAGGTACTTGCTTGGCATTGGGATCCGGCGATAAAGCCGCTACACCCGATTTTACCAGTCCTGCTATCTGTTCTTCAAGCTGTTGAAGTTTTTTGGTCATTTGGGCCAAGAGATCTCCCGATGGCAAATGATTTCCAGAGCCCTCCAGCATACCGATCGATGAACTATTCGCAGCTTCTCTGTGTCCACCGCTAATTTTCATAATGGCAATTTCAAGAAGTGTCTGAGGCTGTACGGAGTATTTCATTTCGCTTTGGTAATGGTTTAGAGTCTCAATCATTCCCATCATTTCGGCGGGAGAGAAGTGATTAGCTACTGCTCGCAGCTCATCCATATCAAAAACACGTTCTGTAATCACCGGAGAATTCGGCACCATACGAACCATTAGCAAGTCGCGGTAATAGTTAATCAAATTCTCCATGCATTTATCCGCGCTCTTCCCTTCCTGCATGAAGGTATCAATAAGTTCCAAAGCAGCGCCAAGATTCTTCTCTTTAATCATGAGCACTAACTTCTTGAATTGATCGGATGCAACTCCGCCAGTGATAGACAAAATATCAGCGAGCGTTACCTCCCCAGTTGCAAAGGATGCCGACTGGTCCAGCAAGCTAAGCGCGTCCCGCATCCCTCCATCCGATAATCTGGCTATATAATGGAGAGCTTCCTCGCTAATCGCGATGCGCTCCTGTTCACAAACATACTGCAATCGCATGACCTGTTCTTCCATGGAAACTCTGCGAAAGTCAAAGCGCTGACAGCGCGAAATAATCGTGGCCGGAATTTTGTGGGGCTCCGTCGTAGCTAAAATGAACATCACGTGTGCCGGAGGGTCCTCCAGCGTTTTGAGCAGCGCATTGAAAGCTTCCGTTGTCAGCATGTGCACTTCATCGATGATGTACACCTTCTGCCTGACTTCAGTAGGCGCATACTTCACTTTATCGCGAATGTCACGAATTTCTTCAACGCCACGGTTGGAGGCTGCATCGATCTCGACAACATCCATCACAGCGCCTTCAGTAATTCGCTCACAAGCCGAACAAGCGTTGCACGGTTCTTCTGCCGGACCATGTAAGCAGTTAACTGCTTTGGCTAATATTTTGGCCGTACTGGTCTTACCCGTTCCTCTTGGTCCATTAAACAAATATGCATGCGTAAGACGATTTTCTCGAAGAGAATTCTGCAGTGTTTGCGTGATATGCTTTTGACCAACAACATCACGAAACGTCTGAGATCTCCACGTTCGATACAGAGCAATGTGTGCCATAGTGTTCCTCTCCAATAATCCCTGCATGGAATGACTGAATCCATTATACTATAACCCTTCTGGGGATGAAATAGAGGATCAAGCATAAGGAATGGATATCGTGAAGGTCGTTCCGAAGCCCTTAGAAGAAACGCGAATGCTTCCTTCCATATCGTGGATAATTCGTTGGCAAACAGAAAGCCCCAGACCTGTCCCTGTATCTTTCGTCGTGAAGAACGGGTCAAATATTTTATCAATAACGAACATAGGAATACCCGAACCGGTATCGTGGATATCAATACACACATTCCGCTCTGCCGTATCTACTTTTTCCGAAATCGTTAGTATCCCTCCATCCGGCATAGCTTCTATTCCATTTTTACATATATTTAAGAACACTTGCTTGAGCATCTCTTTATCGGCAATAATTTCTGGCAAGTGATATGAAGCTTCATACTGAAGATGGACATTGTACAAAATAGCTTCATTGTTAATGATCGGCAAAATACCTCGTAACACTTCGGTTACATCGATACGCTCATAAGAGACGTGCTTAGGCTTGCTCAGTAATAGAAATTCATTCACAAGCTCATTGATTCGATTGATCTCCTCGAGCATGACTTCGGTATAGCTTTGTTCTTTATCCATGCCTTTCATTTCAAAAGTGCGTCTCAGCACTTGCATAAAACCTTTGATGGAGGTAAGCGGATTACGAATTTCATGGGCCGTTCCCGCGGCAATTTGGCCAATCATAGCTAGCCGGTCGCTGCGTTGAACCATTTCTTCCAAGGAGCGCATATTCGTCACATCTTTGAAAATGATGTAAGCCCCCACCATGTTTCCCTGGTTATCTTTGAGCACACTAGAATCCAGCAAAAGCTCATAACGCGCATGATTATTGGTCCATGAAACAGCATGATTACGGGCGACCACGCCATTCAAAAGCGTTCGCTGCACCAAGCGATGCTCGGCGGGAACCGTAGCAAAAATCTCTTCCAAGGACATATTCAGAATATTCTCTCGTACCATCCCTAGAATTTGGCAAGCCATATCACTAATATCTACAAGGGTAAAATTCATACTAATGAGTAGAACACCAAGATTAACATCTTTCAAAAAAGCATCCGAGAAACGCTGCAGCAAATTTAATTGAGAACACTCCACCTGATTGTTAAGGACCAGCAAATACCTAGGTTGTCCGATCTGCATCAGCTTTAAGATGGAAAAACGATAAAAAATGGTTTCCCCATTTTTACTGATTAGAAACCCGTGTGGCCATTCTACTAAGACAGACTCCTCATGATTAAAATAAAAATCATACATCTCCGACAAAGGCGCCCTAACCTTAAATAGCTGAGGGAATGGTATTTGCGTTATTTCTTCCGCCGAGTAACCAGAACACTTCAGTACATGATCCGTTGCCAAAATGATGTTTGCATCGTCATCAACAACCAGCATGCTGCTCTGTAACCCGTGATTGAAAAGCCTCCGCACTTCCTCAATGGATACCATGTAATCCTGAGCGTCATATATAGACATTTAGCAGCACCCTCACCTTTCTCTTGCAAAGATCACTCGCAAACGTTTACATTATTCGAATTAATATATTCATTCTCTCTATAGCAAGAATTTTCCTTCTCTTGAAAAAAAGAAAAAACACCCAAATTACTGGGTGTTTTGTGTGATATATGAGGCATTAAATTTAATTTCAAAACCGTGCACCTGTTATTGATAAAGGGATACAAGCGTACTCTTATCGTTAGCTCAAATCAGGCAACCCCTCGGCACATGAAACATCTCACTTACGGCTGCTTCCTTCCAGACCTGACCGGGTTCACGAGCATTCATTGCGAAGGACCCGACTCTCAACACCACGTGTAAAAGCCAGACCTCACATCACAGTACCGCTAACAGGAATTCAACCCCGCTACAGCGGATTGCGAGTTACAGGGCACCGCTACCTCCCCATCTAGCACGGTAAAAATAAGTATAGCTGATTCACTGGCAAATAGCAACTAGGGGTAATATCTGCTATTTATCGTTCTATTCTAACTTTTACATTATACCGCGGCATATTCGTATCCAAAGCCATTTGTGCCTGGGAACGAAGCTCATCCGCCTGTGTATCTGTTAACTCCGGTTTCGGTTTTATTTTTACCTTTGCCGTTGGACCACTCATGGTGATACTTACTTTTTCGATGCCTTGAAGCTGAGCAAGAACAGCTTTCATCAAATTCGTATCATCTTCGTAATGATGATACGTAGGGTTGAGGGGATTGTTCGGATTGACACTTGTTATACCTAACAAACCGTCCTGCTTATACGTTTGTGCTTTGTACTTTGTCTCGTCCGTTTGCTTATTGTTGTTGCCCATGTAGGCACCGCATCCCATCAGACTTAGGATAAGTATGGCAACAGTCGACCCTCTTAGCATGCCGTTCCACATAAAAACACCTCCCATTGGTTTCTAAGCTTATGCTTAGGATGACCAAGGGAGGTTGTCTTATGCCGATTGGCAAACAAGTAATTGATGCCAATTAGATACCGTATTTCTTTTTGAACTTGTCGACACGACCGCCTACATCGATAAACTTTTGTTTACCAGTGTAGAATGGATGGCAATTAGAGCAAATCTCAACACGAAGATTTTGCTTAATGGAGCCCGTTTCGAACACGTTACCACATGCGCAAGTCACTGTGGTTGCATGATAAGTAGGATGAATGCCTGCTTTCATGATGGGTTCACCTCTTTCCGCCCTGAATCATTTGCTGAAACAGAGTTAATGGACGTACCTGTGTATTATAGCACACTTGTAATTCTTGATGCAATGAAAAGACAAGACTTCCCTGTTGTTAAAGCACGGTAGTGACGGCTCGATCACTGCTGTAGAATTTCGGCGTATGCGAGTAAGAACCGATGACGACATCCGGCAGTTCCTCTTCGAAAATCTCAATCATTTGCTTCATGCCCAGCAGCTCGCTTTGGGCTTTAGGAATAATCCCCAGGTAGCTTTCGGGGTCAATATTCAGGTTGCGCAGTTGGATTAATTTCAATCCCGTTCTACGCACGAAGCCGAGCATTGCCTCAATCTCTTCTTCCCGATCGGTTACCCCAGGGAATATGAGATAGTTGATGGAGGTGATAACCCCTTTGTCTGCGGCATACCGGAGCGACTTCTCTACATTTTTCAATGTGTAGGCCCGAGGTTTGTAATAAGCATTATAGTGATCATCCAGCGCGCTAATCGTACTCACGCGCATCAAATCAAGTCCGGCATCCACGATGCCGCGGATATGATCCGTCAAACCAGCATTTGTGTTGATATTAATGTAGCCCATTTGGGTCTGCTGACGCACTTGTTTGATGGCATCAATAATAATTACAGCCTGTGTGCTAGGTTCCCCTTCGCAGCCTTGTCCGAAAGAAATGATGCTTTCCGGCGTACGCAAATGCTCCAGCATAATCTGCGTGATTTCTTCAACCTTCGGCTTGAAATTCATTCGTGTCTGAGGAGCAACGAAACCACTGTCATCTGGCTGTTCCGAAATACAACCGAAGCAACCCGCATTGCAGGAGTAAGAAACAGGAACCGCTCCCTCCCAACGCTGCAGGAACGTATTCGAAGCGGTTAAGCATTCATAACCCAGCGCACAATTGGATAAATGCTGATAAAGACGATTGTCCGGATATTTGGCAACAAGACGCTTAACTTCGACTTCCAGTTCTGTTGGATCACAGTGAATAGGATTCCAGAAGTAAGGATTGTCAGTCAAACGAGCAGCTACATAGAAACCGTCCTCTTTCCAAACAACAGCCGTATAACCGAAAAGAGGCAGCACCTTGCTCTTATCTGACTTCACATAACCGGGCAGCAAGAGTCTTGTGAAACCTTGAGGAAGAAGCGCTCCTACAGCGTGATAATCTCCCTCTACCAGCTTCATATCACCTGTAGCGGCATCTATGCCTACAGGGCGCGTGAAAGGAAGACTGACCAGCGTAGATCCCTCAGGGAGCGGAATCAGCTCTTCCTCTAATATTTCTGTGATCATCTCCGCGTTTCGACCAAGGGCCAAAAAATCGGGATGATCGAAGACGTTTCCTTGTGAATCCGAATAAACCAAGTTCATAACGGTACTCCTTAGAGTTTTGCTTAGCAAAACTTTTTTCATTCAAGTATGCGAATTAGGAAGCTGAATGTTTCACTTTCCCTTTACTCGCTCCTGCCGATCCGTTAGAGGGAGAGGCGAGAGAATCAAGAAACTCTTGATTTGTTTTGGTTTCTGCCAGTTTCTTAATGAACGTTTCTGTATATTCATGCGAATCGTTCATTCCCTTGCGAAGCGCCCAAACCTTCTCAAGCTCATCTTTACCGAGGAGAGCCTCTTCGCGGCGCGTACCCGATCTGCGGATATCGATAGCTGGGAAAATGCGGCGTTCAGCCATTTTACGATCCAGATGAAGCTCTAGATTACCTGTTCCTTTGAATTCTTCATAAATAACATCATCCATACGCGAGCCCGTTTCAACAAGAGCTGTAGCCAGGATAGTCAAACTGCCGCCTTCTTCAATGTTACGAGCAGCTCCGAAAAACCGTTTAGGACGATGAAATGCAGCGGGGTCAATCCCCCCGGATAATGTTCTGCCAGTCGGAGGCACAACCAAGTTGTAAGCTCTAGCCAAACGGGTGATGCTGTCCAACAGAATAACAACGTCCTTCTTATGTTCAACCAATCGCATAGCTCGTTCAAGCACAAGCTCAGCCACTTTAATATGATTCTCTGGCAGTTCGTCAAATGTGGAAGCGACAACTTCCCCTTTGACCGACCGCTGCATATCCGTCACTTCTTCTGGTCGTTCGTCAATCAATAAAACGAAAAGTTCAATATCGGGATAATTGGTGGAGATGCTGTTGGCAATTTCTTTGAGAAGCAGTGTTTTCCCTGCTTTAGGGGGAGCAACGATCAATCCGCGTTGTCCGAGGCCTACCGGAGCGAGTAGATCCATAATACGCGTGGAAATTTTGTTCGGTTCTGTCTCAAGCGTAACTCTGGTATCTGGATAGAGCGGTGTTAATGCGGGAAAATGAAGTCGTTCAGCCGCAGTTTCCGGCTTCTCACCATTGACAGCTTCCACTTGCAGAAGGCCAAAGTAACGTTCATTCTCTTTTGGCGGCCGACATTTACCCGAAACAATGTCCCCAGATCGCAAATCGAATTTACGAATCTGTGATGCAGAGATGTAAATATCCTCAGAGCTTGGCAGGTAGTTAATCGGACGTAAGAATCCGAAGCCTTCCTGGAGAATTTCGAGAACACCCTGCATGAACATCAAGCCGCTCTCAGCTGCTTGCGCACGTAAAATAGCAAATATGAGTTCTTTTTTCTTCAACTGACCATAATAGGGAATCTGATACTTCTTAGCCAGTTTATATAATTCAGTAAGCTTGAGTACTTCAAGCTCAGCAAGCTGCATGCTCATGTTTAGACCACCAAACTATTAAATTTTCAATTGGATTCTAGCATTGCCTGTTGCATGGTACTTTATTCCTCACTCTCGCGCCAAACCTCAGCACCAAGCGAAGATAAATTGAAAACCAAGTTTTCGTAACCACGATCGATAAACTCAACCCCGGATACTTCCGTAATGCCTCCGCTTCTTACACTCAAACCAGCAAGTACAAGAGAAGCACCAGCCCTCAAGTCTGTAGCTCTTACTTTCGCCGAACTCAACTGCGAGCCTTCAATAATGGCAGAGCGACCTTCCACTTTCATCTTGGCACCCATACGGACAAGTTCAGGTATATGCTTGAACCGATTACTGTATACATGATCTGTTAATATACTAACCCCTCTGGCCTGACAAAGCAGGCTTGCCATCGGAGATTGTAGGTCTGTAGCAAATCCGGGATAAACCAGCGCTTTCACATCGACGCTTTCGTACTCAGGCTGTCCGACAACACGAATGGACTCATCCATTTCATAAATGTGAACACCCATTTCCTGGAGCTTCGCCGTCAGTGCCTCCATATGTTTGGGAATCACATTATCTACGGTTACATCGCCACGTGTTGCGGCGGCAGCAATCATGTAGGTACCAGCTTGGATCCGGTCAGGGATAATGGAATGACGACAACCGTGCATCTCAGTTACACCTTCGATACGAATGGTTTCCGTTCCCGCTCCCTTGATTTTAGCACCCATCGAGTTCAAAAGCGTAGCCACATCTATAATTTCAGGCTCTTTGGCCGCATTTTCGATTAATGTAACACCCTTGGCACGTGAAGCCGCCAGCATGATGTTAATCGTGGCCCCCACACTGGCCATATCCAAAAAGATTTTTGCACCGCGCAACTCCTTTGCGCGAATCTTTAATGCACCGTTCTCATTACTAACAACGGCTCCTAAAGCTTCGAATCCTTTGATATGTAAGTCAATCGGACGCGGCTCGAAATTACAACCGCCAGGCAGGCCAATCGTCGCTTCTCCAAATCTTCCAAGCAAGGCTCCCATTAAATAATAGGAAGCTCTCAGCTTCTTCACTTTGCCATTTGGCATCGGAAGCGACTTCATTCGACTGGGATCAATCGTCATCCGATCTTCATTCCAATCAATCGTAGCGCCTAAATCCGTTAAAATTTCTGTATATATAGCCACATCGCTTAAATGCGGCAGATTATCCAAAGTTACCGACGTTTCTGCAAGTACAGCAGCTGGAATAAGTGCAACCGCACTATTCTTAGCTCCACTAATTTGAACAGTTCCCCGTAGTGGACGTCCTCCGACCACCATTAATTTTTCCAACATGATTCTCCCCCTAAACCAGGTACCTACTTGTTGCACACAACAGGGCAAGGCTATCCCTGAAACAATAAACAGCATTTCGTATTATAAAAAGGTATGAACAGAAAAAACAGAAGAAGGAAACGCCCATAATTACTCAAACGGACGACATTTGTCATTCTTCGTCCGTTTGAGTATTACTGCATTTCCCACCATATCTATACAGTTGGAATTAAGCTTGGTTGCTGCTTCCGAATAATTGAATTTTGGATTTAACGACTTCAATCATAGCGTTGCGGGCTGGGGTGAGATATTTGCGAGGATCGTAAATTTTTGCATCTTTATTCAGAGCTACACGAATAGACTCTGTACAAGCTACTTGATTCTCTGTGTTCACGTTGATTTTACCAACGCCAGCTGCGATGGATTTACGAATCATTTCGTCAGGAACACCAGATCCACCGTGTAAAACAACTGGAACTGGAATTGCTTTGGAAACAGCTTCGATAATGTCAAAGTGGATGTTAGGCTCGCCTGCGTACATGCCATGTGCAGTACCGACAGCGATTGCCAGACAGTCAACACCTGTTTCTTCATAGAAACGGATAGCTTCTTCCGGTTTTGCAAGGTTAGCGTGCTCTTCGTCTACCGAGATGTCATCCTCAACACCACCGATTGTTCCAAGCTCACCCTCAACGGATACGCCCATTGCACGAGCAGCTTTAACAACTTCTTTCGTCAAACGAATGTTTTCTTCGAAAGAATAGTGGGAACCATCGAACATAACGGAGCTGAATCCTGCACGGATACATTTCATCGCTACTTCAAAAGAACTACCATGATCCAAGTGCAACGCGATTGGCAGGCCGGATTTCTTAGCTGCTGCTTCAGCAATGGCTACTGTAAACTCGATACCCATATATTTCAGTGCGCCTTCGCTAACACCATAAATGAACGGGGACTTCAGTTCGATCGCTGCTTCCACGATCGCTTGAGCGAACTCAAGATTGTTCATGTTGAATTGACCCACCGCGAATTTGTTCGCTTTTGCTTTAGGTAAAAATTCGTTCATTGAAACCAATGCCATGTTTCTCTTCCTCCTAGAACCCTTATAGTAGATGCGTAAACCGCTCTTTGTCATACTGAGTTATTATAGCACATAAATTTTCAAATGATAACCAAGCCCTCGCTTTTTTGACAACAAAAAAAGACCCTAAAGATTAGGATCCTACTGCAAAACCACTGCTAGATTCGTTGTTAAGTTGCTTGTTGACCGCCATACGCAATTCATCAATGTCAAACGGTTTCGTAAAATGCATAATAGCACCAAGGTCTGTCGCTTCTTTAATCATATCAAGTTCACCGTAAGCCGTCATCATAATCACCTTAATCGTGACGTCGATCGCTTTCACGTGTTTCAAGATATCCAGACCGTCCATACCAGGGATTTTCATATCTAATAAGACAAGGTCAGGCGAAGAGTTTTTCACGATTTCTAAAGCTAGCTTCCCGTTCGCAGCCTGATAGGTTTCGTAACCTTCGTTACTGAAAACTTCCATTAGCAGTACACGAATGCCATTCTGGTCATCAACAATCAATACCTTCTTCTTCATTAGGTAAGTCCCTCCCAAAAACAAATAACAAATTCCCAACATTTATTAAATTAGTTATTCGCTATTCATTTTCGGATTCCTTCCGAAGAAGAGAGGATTATTGAAAAGTTTTACAAAAAAGTTGAATATCAGGAGACGATGAGTGGACGGTTAAGCAATCAAGCCGCTTAACGTACTACTTGCTGAGCTGCTTTTACGAACTCGCGGAAAAGCGGCTGCGGACGGTTCGGACGCGAAGTGAATTCCGGGTGGAATTGCACAGCCAAGAACCATGGATGACTAGGAAGCTCAATCATTTCTACCAATCTGCCGTCCGGAGATGTACCGGAAATACGCAGTCCTGCTTTTTCAATCAGCTCACGGTATTCGTTGTTAAATTCATACCGATGACGATGTCTCTCGTAGACAAGTTCGTCGTTATAGGATTTAGCCGCCAATGAACCAGGTACAAGCTTACATGGGTAGAGACCAAGACGCATCGTACCGCCCAAGTTCTCGATATCCTTCTGTTCAGGAAGCAAATCAATAACCGGGTAAGCCGTCGTCGGGTTAATCTCCGAGCTGTTTGCACCATCAAGTCCTGACACAGAACGCGCATACTCAATGACAGCCACTTGCATACCCAAACAAATTCCGAAGAAAGGAATGTCATTCTCACGGGCATAACGAATAGCGGAAACTTTCCCCTCGATTCCTCGATCGCCAAAGCCTCCAGGTACTAAGATACCTTGAACGCCAGAGAGCAGTTCATGTACATTATGATCATAAATTTCTTCGGCATTGACCCAACGAATATCAATTTCCGAGTCGTTATCGATACCAGCATGACCCAGTGCTTCCACGATACTGAGATAAGCATCATGAAGCGCCACATATTTACCGACAATAGCAATTTCTGTTTTCTTCGTTAATGATTTGACCTTACGAACAAGGCTTTCCCACTCGCTCATATCAGGTTCATTCGTCCGCAGTTTCAAGTGATTGACGACATAATCGTCCAAGCCTTGCTCACGAAGCATCATTGGAACTTCATACAACGTTTCAGCATCTCTACATTCAATGACAGCTGCAGGATCAATGTCACAGAACAATGCTAGTTTACGTTTCATATCTTCCGTTAGGGAATGTTCTGTCCGACAAACGATAACATGAGGCTGGATACCGAGTCCACGAAGCTCTTTAACGCTATGCTGCGTTGGCTTCGTCTTCACTTCGCCGGCGGCTTTAATATAAGGAATCAGCGTTACGTGAACATACATAACATTCTCGCGGCCGATATCATTTTTCATTTGACGAATGGCTTCTAGGAACGGCAAGCTCTCGATATCGCCAACCGTACCGCCAATTTCAGTAATAACGACATCCGACTGCGCTTCACGACCTGCGCGAATTACGCGATCTTTAATCTCATTCGTAATATGCGGGATCACTTGAACAGTGCCTCCCAAGTACTCGCCTCTGCGCTCTTTGGTAATAACCGAAGAATACACTTTACCTGAAGTTACGTTGGAACTCTTGGAGAGGTTAATATCGATGAAACGCTCATAATGTCCTAAATCCAGATCCGTCTCTGCCCCATCATCGGTAACGAATACTTCACCGTGCTGGTAAGGACTCATAGTTCCTGGGTCCACATTGATATAAGGATCGAACTTCTGTATCGTAACTTTTAGACCTCTGTTCTTGAGCAGTCTGCCTAAGGAAGCAGCTGTAATTCCTTTTCCAAGGGAAGAAACTACGCCTCCCGTAACGAAAATGTATTTAGTCACTATGTACGCCTCCTGAGTGTTTTTTTTGTAAGCAAGAACTTACTTGAGTAAGCATCTGCTAAAAATATAGCCAGTCAACTGGCTTTTGTTCGTAAGAATAAAGTGTGGGATATGACCTGTTTTAGTTTCTACTAAATAGGGATTTTCATGAAATTAACGCAAAAAAACCACTAAAAAAACAAAAAAAGGTGACACCCGTAGTGACGGGGCACCTTCTGAACGCTTGCGCGAAATGTTAAGATTCTTTTAAAGCCCATGCAATAGTTTACTCTGAACAGACGTAGGCTGTCAAGACAAGTTATTTACCGTCTTCATCCTCTTCGTCGGCTTCATCTTCTTCTTGATCATCGTCTTCGCCATCTAGATCTTCATCGTCTGTTTCTTCGATACCCGCTTCGCCGATATCTTCTTCAATCTCTTCATCCTCGAAGAATTCCGTATCCTCTTCAGCTTCTTCCTCTTCTTCTGTTTCAGTGCCGAAGGTATCGTACTCGTCTTCCTCTGCGTATGTATCTTCTTCCTCGGCATAAATGTCTTCATCCAGATCATCATCTTCATCGTTGATGATTCGAGGACGCTTCGCATTACCAACCGCATCGTCAGATTTTTCAACAGGATACCAGCGCTTCAGACCCCATAGGTTCGTACCCACGCAAGCAAAACGACCATCGATGTTGATCTCCGTATATAGTTGGGCAATCACTTGCATGACTTGCTGCTCAGACAACCCTTTTATTTTAGCAATTTCCAACATAAGGTCACGATAATAAAACGGCGTATTCGCCGACTTCAGCAATTCGAATGCCAAATCCACCATCGGCATTTCGCGTGCTTGCTCTGTGGTGATTTTGAGTGTGTATTCGCTACTCATCTAAGGCACATCCCTTTCGACCGTCTTCTTCTAACTACCATATCCAATATCTTCATTAAGTAAAACCTATTTTTTCTAAAAATGCAACTATCCCTTTAAAACCTATTCGATAGCTGCTCAGCCTGCCCATTCGGAGGCACCTTTCACTGGCTGTTAAATGAATACAAGCGAAGGTCCCCCTCCGCTTGCGACTGTATCCTCAGGAATCATTGCACACAGGTCACCGCTCATTCCGCCACCTGAGCGAGAGGCACTCCTGCTGGGCCTCTCTGTTTATCCTATGTAAAACCTACACATCTGACACGGCTTTGCACCCATTTATTTCTAAGAAGGCGATAACACGGTCATACCGGATGACCTGTACATAGGATGAGGGAGATTCGATTTTACGTTGTCACGGGGGGATGGCACGATGGATTCAGCCACCTTTCTTCATTTTCTTCATAAGGAGATCGGTCTCAGCAAACATTCCGGAGTCAAGCATATCATCCATTTCCCTACGGCCAGGGACTACTATGCTTGCAAATCACAGCTTAAACGCATGCGTTCAAGTCTAAAGAACCTCTCCATGGTTCGCGATTTAGGCATTATCCATGCATTCTCATGTCCCCTCCCCTTGGATACCAAGCTCAGAGCCTTCTCCGGTGTGCCGAGCATCGAAGTAGATTCCCAAGTAGCCGTTCATCAACTAATTGGCAATAAAATGGGCTCCAGACGCGGAAGTCACATCCCCGGCTCCCCTACTATCCCCTGGGGAGTAGATCAAATTGGGGCAGCTGAGGTATGGAACAAATCAGTAGGCCAAAACATTCGTATAGGCGTTATTGATACGGGAATCGATTATAATCATCCAGACTTACGCAGCTCCATCTCACGAGGCATCAATTTATTGAACCGCAGTATGCTGCCCTATGATGATAACGGCCACGGGACACATATCGCCGGAACGATTGCGGCTGCTGGCCGGTATTCAGGCATTATTGGTGTTGCCCCCAAGGCCATCATCTATCCCGTGAAAGCTTTTGATTATGGCGGAAGCGCCTACGTATCCGATATTATCGCAGGTATTGATTGGTGTGTTCAGAACGATCTCGATGTGATAAATATGAGTTTCGGGATGAAGACATACAACCGAGCACTTGAGCAAGCCGTCCTGAACGCCTACTACAGAGGCAAAGTAATTGTGGCCTCTTCCGGCAATGACGGCAAACGCAAAACGGTCGATTTCCCAGCCCGATTCCCACAGGTCGTTTCCGTTGGCGCTACGACACGCGTCGGCAAGATCGCGCCATTCAGCAATCGCGGCAAACAAATTGATATCTATGCGCCGGGGGAACGCATATATTCCTCATGGCTTCACGGTAAATACCATGAGCTCAGCGGCACCTCCATGGCAACCGCTCATGTCAGCGGCGTTGTTGCCTTAATGCTTTCCATCAAGCCGATGTCGCCGTTGCAAATCAAGACCGCGCTGCGACGCTGCGCGGTCGCCAGCAAGCGCGAGAATGCCCGCTGGAAGCCCGGGCATTTAAATGCTCGCCGCGCGATCCATGCCGCGCGGCGGGAGTAATTCTCGGCGCAGCGAGTTCGCCGAGACAATCATCGAAGCCCGCGCTGCGGCGGGCTTCGACAAGATAAACCTAGCCTGAAGCTAGCTAGGTTCACTATCATTTTGTGCTTGCTTCGACAACAGTAGTCATTCGAACAATGAAGCGACTCCTTACTTGTGTTGTCTACGCTAACGAACCGTAACGTTGTTAGCGACGAGAAATGAGCCTGTCCATTCATCTAACGAACTCAAGCGACGTTATAGAGTCGATTTTTAGTGAAGTGATGAGCTTTTACTTGCAATAGCGCGTCTGGAGTTCGTTAAAACGATAATTCTTTGTCATTTGATCAAATAAAGCTTGCTGTGTTCCTTAGGCGTCTCCGTCCAAAAAAGGAATGGCTCTCAACTTGTTGAAGTCGAACCCGACGCCATAAGCACGTTCGGAGTTGGATAAAATGCTCAGAAGCTAACCATCTCGCCGCATCATAAACAGGAGAATCTTCGGCAGCCGAGACTTTCTCGACACACGGAGATTCTCAATGAAAAGAGTAACTAACCATGACCACGTTCATCGATCATCTCAAACATGCTCGATTCCATCCTTTAAATTTAACGAATCGTTTAGAAAGGGGTAATTCTCAGTCCTCTTCCGAAAACTTATACTTTCTATACTGCCAAAAAGGGACGCTCCCCGCATGTCTGCACAGACATGCGGGGAGCGTCCCTTTGGTTTATGGAGCGGAGTTACATCCGCTCCGGAGCGGATACGCCAACTACGCGAAGCGTGTTGGCCAAGGTCGTGCGCAGCGCGCCGAGCAAGGCGAAGCGCGCCTGGGTCAAGGCCGCGTCATCGCTGATGACGTAGTGCCCTCTGTAATAGCTATGGAACTGGCTCGCCAGTTCATAAACATAGCGGATCAGCCTGTGCGGAGCGTACTGCTCAGCAGCAATGGCGATTTCCTCCGGAAGCTCGCCAATCTTGCGAAGCAAGTCGAACTCTGCTTCCGAAGTAAGCTGGGTAAGGTCTACCTGATCCAGCGGGAGAATCTGAATGTTCTGCTCCTCCGCCTGACGGAAGATGCTGCAAATCCGCGCATGTGCATACTGAACATAGAATACGGGGTTCTCATTGGACTGCGAAACCGCCAAATCCATATCAAAATCCAAATGTGAGTCCATACTGCGCATCGCGAAGAAATAACGAATAGGGTCAACGCCGACCTCGTCCATCAAGTCTTCCATCGTAACCGCTTTGCCGGTCCGTTTGGACATTTTCACCTTTTCGCCATTCTGGAAAAGACTTACCATTTGCGCAATCAGCACGACGAGACGATCCGCTTCAAAACCAAGGGCCGTCATCGCCGCTTTCATCCGCGGGATATAACCGTGATGATCGGCACCCCAAATATTAATTAAACGCTCAAAGCCACGCCCAAATTTGTTGCGGTGATAGGCAATATCCGGCGTTAAGTACGTAAAAGATCCGTCGTTCTTAATCAGAACACGATTCTTATCGTCGCCAAGCGGAGTGGTATTCAACCAAGTCGCGCCTTCTTCTTCATAGATGTGTCCGTTGTCTCGCAGCTCTTGAAGCACAGGTGGAATGAGATTATCTTCATAAATCGACGTTTCCGAGAACCAGTTGTCGAAATGGACACCAAAGCGACCAAGATCGCGTTTAATTTTATCGAGTTCTTTGCGGAGTCCATACGTACGGAAATAAGAACGGCGCTCTTCATCGGACAGAGCCAGCAAACGATCTCCTTCTTCAGCTACCAAATCCGTAGCGAAGCCTTTAATATCTTCACCGAAGTAACCATCTTCTGGCATTTCAGCATCTTGTCCAAGCGCTTGAAGATAACGAGCTTCGATCGATTTGGCCAAATTCACAACTTGGTTGCCCGCATCGTTAATGTAATACTCACGTGATACGTCGTAACCAGCAAGATCAAGCACATTGCAGAGCACATCGCCAACTGCCGCTCCGCGAGCATGCCCCAAATGCAAAGAACCGGTTGGGTTAGCACTGACAAACTCGACTTGAACTTTAAGTCCTTTACCAATATCCGAAGCCCCATATCGAGCTCCTTGGTTCAAGACCTCACGGATGACAGGGTAAATAAATGCTTTATTCATTTTAAAATTAATAAACCGGGACCGGCGATTTCAGCTTCCGCGATGTTCGCTTGTTCCTTGTTCAAATTAGCGATAATTTGTTCAGCAATAAGTCGTGGATTCTGCTTCGCAATTCGAGTTAATTGCATGGCTACATTCGTCGCGAAATCCCCATGCGTTTTTTCTTTAGGTACTTCGATAATAATCTCCGGCAATTGTGCTGCATCCACGATTCCCGCCGCGATGACCGCGTCGGTTATGGCTTGTTTAACAACGGCTTTGACTTCGTTTAATACATCCATTCGTATTACTCCTCCTGAATTAACAACTTAATCCGATAATGTCCTGCATGCGTTCCTGAGGCATATAAATCATAGCTCCACCTTGTAATACCGATGCCTTGCACGGCTTCAGATGACAGCTCATGAGTCTCGATTTCCAGTTCCAATCTTAATTGAGGCGTCTGATAAAAGCCGATGCGCTTCTCGCCGGGTACGAACGATTGCTCTGCCTGTACATCTCCTTGGCGAATAATACGTATTTGGTCAGCTTCCAGTTTAATGAGCGTCACGGTTCGTCCAAGTTCATTCGGCTCTTCCTCATAGCGGATATACGTGTGATCGCCTTTGCGATAAAGATCTCCGCGTGCCTTCTGCACGGTAGTCTCGCTCCCGCTTCGGCTCTCAATTCGGATCCGCACGCGTTGCTTAGCCGTCATGGTCCGTCATTCTCCTCTTCTTCAATGCCTAGAACACCTTATGTCAAGATAAGGCAAGTTAGGTATTAGTGTATATGATAAGGTCTCCGAATTCAATGCGTTGCCCAACAATAGGGGCACAAAAAAACGCATCTTCATCAAATTGCTTTGGAGAAGACGCGTTTTTTATTTAATAAGCCGGTGCTGGGGCACCCAAGTAAGCCCATTCTTGTTTGGCAGGACCGTATGCGCCAGTTACCGCAAGTCCAGCTTGCCGCATCAGAATGGTCAACTGACCACGGTGATGTACTTCGTGTTTAAGATAATTGTATAACGTTAGACTGATTGTCCACGTTTGTCCAAACATATTCACATTTTCTTGCAGCTTGGCATCTGTCAATTGGACACGTACGGCTTCTAGAATCGCCTCTGTTGTCGCTCGGTATGACTGCGCAATAGTGGCTGCTGAAACTGGAGGCTCATCGGTGGCGGACGGCGCTTCAAAGCTCAGCCCTGCACCATGAAGAATGCCTCGGTCATTGTGAACCAAATGCCAAGCGAGGTGTCCGAGTGTTCGATAGCCAGGGGCTACTTGTTGATTCAGGGACTCATCCGTTAACGTATCCAGCAGTTTTTGGGTTGTTGCCGCTTCCCCTTGGTAATCCTTAATAAAGCCTTCTACAGTTGTATACATCATCTTGACCTCCATTTGCTGAGAGGCTGCCCCATCTAGGGGCATCTCTCACGACTTGCTTTTATTATATGTCTGGGCCGCTGACAACTGTATGGCAGTGTTCAAAAGTTAGATAAGACACAACCCTTTTGCTTGCCAGGTAGACTTTGCAATAAAAAACCGCCAAGGAAGGGGTCATATCAATCCTCCTGACAGTCTTATCTGTAAGCACGATTTTCAGCGTTATAGTGGAGTTGTTGCTTTTACTGACTGGCTGTAACGTTAGAAACGAAACTGTCGAACAACTCCAGAATGTTTGGCCTACAATCGATCAAATGATCTGTTAGCCAATTGATCTGCTTTTAAATTCAATTTTAAACCCCTAAAAGAGTTGTTCGACATTCCTATTTTCATCATTACGGGTAGGCGGGTTGCCTGTTTGCGACTCTGTAAGCTCAAAAAACGTGCTTACAGCGAGAAAAAAGGAGAAAACGCGCCGCATCCTGAGCTGTAAAGCGGTTTTTCAGCGTTACCGGAAG
>NZ_VRTT01000096.1 GCF_008017805.1 Paenibacillus sp. N3.4
ACTCCCGCCCATATAACATCCTTATTTATCCAGTTAATTGCCGAAATCTTCTCAGCGAGAGTATCCCCTCTTCATTATCCACAGTTAATAGACTGTCTCATTTTCAGCGTTACAGAAGTGGAGCGGCTCGTAAGTGCCGCTGTAAGCACGAAAAGCATGCTTACAGCAAAGGAAAAGGGAGGAAAAGGTCATTAGGTGGAGATGTAACACTGATTTTCAGCGTTACAGAAGTGGAGCGACTCATAAGTGCCGCTGTAAGCACGAAAAAAGAGGGCTCCTTTAACTATTTGCGACGCCTAGGGTTGTTTTCAACCGATCCTTCCAAGAGGATTGGATCGGGAGAGAGTCTATGATTTGTTCAGCCTTGTCGGCAAATAAATATTGTATGGTTCTGGCATATTCAATGCAGCCGGATTGCTCAATGAATGCTAGACATTCCGGTTTTAATAGAATCATGTCGTCTCGGCTTATTTTGCCTTCAAAGTAGTGAAGAAGTGGGGGGAATTTCTCTTCACTCTGTTTCAACAAGAAGAGAATCGGCAGCGTTTTTTTCTTTTGCAGTAAATCATTTTTTTGATCGATCCGCTGCACATCGCGTGTATCATTTTCCAATTGGGATGTGATACCGATGTATTGAGCGAGTTCATCGATTTGGTCAATAATAGCCGAAGAGCAGTCGTCTATATCGAGATAGCCCATACAGAACGCCATATTAATAAGGGAAGCAGACTTTTCCTGGACCATCAGAATATAATCATTTTCTGTTTGCACAGCGTTGCTGATATCCCGCTGTTGACCATTGATCGATTGGGTAATCAATTGCAACAGCTTTGGCGTATGTACGCGATTAGATTTGCTTAACTCTCCCATCGCGGCGACCAAAAAAGCAATTACTGCATTTAAGGCAAAGGCGGGATCGCAGGTCATCCATGGTTTTTCCCCATTATCTTGATCTTGGAGATCGTCTACAATATCAAGGGCTAAAATGAGCAGCTCGGTGAGTGCAGCTCTTTCATACAAAAGCGGTGAATGTCCGCCAAGCGTGTGATGAATGGTAATCGTGAAGTCTGACCATACTCGGCCGCCTTCATTAGCCTTATCTCTAACAAACTGTTTGAGCAATGAATTTAAATCTGAAACATGAAAATATGCATCAATGATGCGGTCTATCTCATCGAGTATGCGCTGATCCATTTATGGCCTCCGATAGGTGTCGAAAATATGTTTGAATTGATTGAACTTATCTACGGCTTGCGCGCGAGATTTAACCCCAAGTTTTTCATAAATTTTTCTTACGTAATTATCAATGGTCCGTTTGCTCATATGAACCTCTTCGGCCATTTGCTCATTCGTTAAGCCTTGTACGATCATCGACATCATATTGACTTCATCGTCGTCGAGGATATCGGTTTGATGAATATTGCCGCTGGATACTCGCATTTTTTGAAAGACGGGAACGGGTAAAACCGTATAATTCTCCACTAACAGAGTGACCAGACTTTTGATCAGCGTTCCGCTGGATTCTTTGGAAATCACGGCACTTACTTCTAAGCCAATCAGATGGTTATATAAATGGGCTAGATCAATACCGGAAAAGATGACAAGATGCATAGCGGGGTATTGGGCTTTTATGATTTTGGCTATTTCATCTCCATACTGGTCCGGTAAATAAAAGTCGAGAAATACAATATCAGGTTGATGTAAGTCAACCAAATCCAAGCATTGTTTACCGGTGCCGGCAATGCCGACAATCTCAATTCCTTCCATTTGTTTCAAAGTGCTGGCTGTGGCCTCTGCCATTAATGGGTGATCATCAACAATTAAGATCTTCGTTTTCTTGTTCATATGACCCTCTCCTCCTGCATGTTAATGGGTATTCGGATGGTGAGTGCCAATCCGTTTCCTTTGTTAGATTGCAATTCCAAATGACCGTTTAAATGGACGACGCGGCTTTTCATTTGTTCCAATCCTAGTCCTGAATTCGCGACAGTTCGAAGTCGCTTGTCATTGGCTAACGCTTCCGTATCCAATCCTACGCCGTTATCGTTATAAAATAAGCAGATGTAGCTTCCCAATACGGTTAACTTTATGGAAACTTTTGAAGCGTGTGAATGTTTCTTGGCATTGTGCATTAGCTCTTGAAAAATGCGGAATAGATGTTTTTTTATTTCAAGGTCAACAAGTTCAATTCGTTGTTTCCCTTCAACATGAAAGTCAGTTTCAAAGTCATGAGAGCCAATATCCAGCTCGATGGTCGCTTCAATAGTTTTTATTAATCCGATCTTCTGCAGAAGATGTGGATTTAATTCAAAACAACTTTGTCGCAAGTTTTCATTGACCAAATCCAAATGTTTAATCACTTGCAGCACTTGCTGACGGTCATCGTTATTATCCAGATAGGACGTTAATTTTCTTCTAATGAGTAAAATATCCTGCATGGTCGTATCATGAAGATCCGTGGCAATTCGAAATCGTTCTTGCTCTTGAAGTTCAAACAACGACTTGCGCAGCCAAACGAACTCTTGTCCGGCGTGCTCATTCGGAATTTGCGAGGCTAACTCGTGAAGCTTCATTGTTAGTTTGCGAATTAAATATACATTCTCTAAGCTTACAGCCAGATAGGAAATAATTAAATTTAACCATTGTTTTTCTTCCAACCCTAACAGGGTATTGGTCTTTTTCTTGGTCGTAACGAGATAACTCGCGTATTCTTCATTTCGATTGATTTCAAACAAAGAATAGGTAGACTCATCTAGTGTACCTTCACTCAGACCGCGCTCAATTTCGACTAAGTCCATGTCTCCTTCACCAATCGTTTCAAAGGAGTTGGCATATTGAAAAACAATGGCGCCTCCATAGACGTTTAAAGTTTTAACAATATCGGTTAAAATGATATCTTTTAACTCTCGGAAACTTGTAATCGTGCTGAGATTTTTTGAAATCTTTTTAAGTGCTAATTGTAAATGATATTTTCTTGGAAACATGATAATATCCAGCTTGGTTACGAAATATTCAAGTAGATACAATAGGAAAGAAATAATAGAGAGAATGAAAAGAAAGCTGAATGATAATTTCTCTATAGAAGCTTCTTTGTTAAAAATAAATGCAAGCAGGATGACTATAAAAGTGCTTGGAATAATGATAGAAGAGTTGTATAAAGAATACGTCGTAAAATAAGATTGATATCGTAAAGTTGTTTGGTCACAATCAAATATGAAAAGGAAATAGGAAAAAATATTATGAAAAATCCAGTATATAGTGGCTCTAATAATGGTCTATCATTTAAAAGAATGGGATAAAAAGATAAAAAAACAAGAGGTGAACAAGATATAAACAAGGCGAACCAAACAATTTTGATGATTGCCTGAATGGAAGAATTATCGCGTCGATATTTGAAATAAACATATAAAAACATGCCAATATTTAGTAAGAGGCCGAATAAAAAAAACAATAGAACGAAGAAATAGTCAATTAAGTAAAGAGAATAAGTATCTAGTGGAGTAAGATAACTTAACCTCACTATAAATGTAACAACGGCAATGCTATATAAATAATATAAAAATCTGGATGGTAATTGGATTGCATTCTTCTCTTTAAAAAAAAGAATTAAAAAATGCAGAAATACTAGCGGCAATATAATTAAAAGACTGCTAATCATTACTTTTGCCATGCTATCACTTCGGGCAGAGGGAGCAATGCACATAAAAATGGTACCCGTTATTAAAAAAACAAGCGATAGAAAGCGAGCAGATCTGGAGTTAGGTATCTTCAAGAAAATTAAAAATGAAATAAAGAAACAAAGAATTTCTCCAAATAAAGATATATAATCGAAGCTAGATTGTGCCTTATCAATTAGTGGAACTTGAAACTCGAAGCCATTTCTCGAGACAGTAATTGTATCTAATTGAGTTAACATAGCCCACTTTTTAAAAAGTGCATTTTTATCAGGATCGTTATCGTTCACTTTGACAATCATATCCCCAACTTGCAAACCCAACTTTAGTCTAATACTTTCGGACTGAAAGCTACTGATTCTCCATTCATGCTGCGAATTTCTTTTTAACTCAACCCCATAATATTCATAATGGAAAGCTACATATAAAAACCAGATTTGCATAGTGATTAAAGAGATTAATAGTAAGGGAAGAAAAAATTTATTTTTCATAGTATGTCACCGTCCAATTTATTGCTATAATTAAACATATTAATAAAAAGCGAGGTGGAAAAATGATTACAGTTCAATGGTCTTCTCAATTATCGAATATCATCTCAGGATTAACAAAAATGGAACCTAGTGAACTTTTTGCTTCACTTAAAGATCCAGCATTTGTGAATTCGCTGAAAGTATCTACCAATGAAAAGCTAGCTATTGGTAAGGTTTTCTTAGGAGAACAAGGTAAAACTCAAAGCCCATGGTTTTAAGCGTTTAATCTCTCTCCATTCTACCAAATCTATCAAAAAAGCTGCAATTAGATGCCTACATCTAATATTGCAGCTTTTTTGTTTTTGCGCAACAAAAATTGCGTATTTATGGAAAATAAAGGTGTATTTACGCAAAAAAATATTGCGCTGTTATGGGAGGCACTTAAAGATATTATAAATGTATATCATTTTCCAATATTAAGAAATTAAGGAGGGATTTAATATTGAATAACATGCCTACCGACTGCAAGATAAGTTCTGTATTCATAGAAGCTATGGAACAGACGTATCTTAACTTCCCATTGCCCTCCGAAGAACAAATACGCACCTCCATGAAAAAAATGATGGATCAGTTAGAGACCGATCATGGGTGGCGTTCTGGCAATGAAGGATAAAAAAATGAATCGATGGAGTACCTACGAGCCTTTTATTGTCGAAATGGCTGGTAGAAAAATATATGACATCGTCGTTACGAATCATGCTCAGAGTCGTTGGGTTGAGCGTGTGACACACGAAAGGGTTGAACTTGAAGAGGTTTGCACATTTCTGTGGGAAAAGCTGAAGGGTGGTCAGATCGAGCCCTATTATCGCAATGAGGAAGATGTCTATATCATTGATGATGATTTACTTATGGTAGCAGAATTTACGGCTATGGATAAGCAAATAGACCTCGTCGGGAACCCTATATATAAAATGATTATTGTAACCTTTCTTGGTCGAATGTCAGAAAATTTGGAACTTCGTGATCTGAAATCTTACTATTCATGGTTGAGACATTCTCGGAGAATGACCTTAATTAAGAGTGGCCGGAAGAGGAAATGAAAAGGTGTTCAAAGGAATGAAGAATAATAACCTGGAATCAATAAGTGATTATTCGCTTGTTGAAGCCTACTTGGATGCAGTAAAGATGAATCTGGATAAGGATTTTTTAAGCATGTTGTGGTCTGAAATCGAAGATCGCAACCTTAATTTATGTGTTATTGACAAAGATTAGGCATCCGATTAATGATCGGATGCCTCTGAGCATTTCGTCTACAAACAACCTGCAGTCTCTTAAGAGAAGCAGGTTGTTGATATTTTTAGTGAGCTGCGCTATTTTTGGGTTCACTTCTCGACCCGTGCTGCCATATCCCTAGCCAAGCGATGAGGGAAGTCTGTCGGGGCGGCTTTCATTGTGAAAGGCATTCTGGGGGTTGGCTAATCGAGCGCATTCTTTAAAGCGCCGCTAATGCCGTTATGGTATTCCGGTGTCACGATGAAGAATGCGCCTGCTTCACTTGCCAACTGACGAAGCTGTTGAACGGCAGCGAGATCATTTTGAGCAGGATCTCCATTAAAAATAGGCAGCTCATGAAGATGGAAATCAATGAGCTGCGCATGACGGCGTTGATCTCTGAGCAGCCGATAAACGACATTGGTTATGGCTCTCGTTCTTGAACTTGCCCGGGCACTTCCACTAATAAATAAAACCCTTTTGCTCATGTTTACACACTCCAGTTTCTTTGTATTTGAGAGGGATGATCGCTTATCTCTACCTTTTCTCATCATCCGTATAGGATTCATATGAATTATAGTCAAAGCTTTCTTTGTACATCCAATATCAAAATTGTAATAGGATACATAGGGTTCATGCTATATGTTGACAAAACCCGGATATTTGTTGTCTGCCAGATACTCATGAAAGAAGCGGGCGATTTCAACTGTTAACGGCTAACCAAATCTGCATTCCTGGCCGACACGCCTGTTTCTAGCACGACAGCCATTATGTTCGATAGAGGACTTCTATCTATGAATAGAAAACATCAATTAGACGATCCCAGATATAGGATGATAAAGTAAGACTAATAAATCACACTTAACATATAGGAATTATTATATTAAGGTTTAGGGGGTTATCCAATGATCATTGTGAAAGCACCAAATCGCTATATCAATGAGCCAGACATTTTGTCCAAAAGTGGGGAATGGATCGTGGCTATAGGCAAAGAAGCCTTGCTGATAACCGGGTCAAAAGCATTAGAAGCCGTCAAGTCTACATTGCTTCCCAGTCTGGCTTCCGCAGGCGTTTCTTATACGTTACAGTTTTACAATGGAACGGTTACTAGGGATGAGATTGAAGGATTGTCTCAACAAGCGGAAAATGGCAAATTCGATGTCATTATTGGCATCGGGGGAGGGAAGGTGTTAGATATTTCTAAAGCAGTTGGAGACAAAACCGGGCTCCCCGTTGTGACAGTGCCTACCATTGCGGCGACTTGCGCGGCGTGGTCGGCGCTAACGGTTTTGTATGATGAGCAAGGTCGTTCTACAGGGTATTTGCCTTTGAAACAGTCGCCTGTGTTAGCCCTAGCTGATACACGTTTGCTCGCGGCGGCGCCAAAGCGTTATTTGGCTTCAGGCATCGGAGATACGATAGTCAAATGGTATGAGACGATTGTGAATGTAAAGGAAGACCCACATTCTATCGATGTCAGAATCGGTACGAATACGGCTAAGTTGGCGCTTGAGATTTTGCAGCAGCATGGACCTATCGCTTATCAAGAAGCGGATCATGGGGAAGTGACACCATCATTCATTGAGACAACGAATGCGATTCTTCTGTTGGCTGGCTTAGTCGGCAGCTTGAGCGGACAGTCGAGCCGAGCAGGCATTGCTCATGCGATTCACAGCTCGCTCACCCACTTTCCTGAAACTCAAAACACGCTGCATGGGGAAAAGGTAGCGTTTGGCTTACTGGCACAGGTTGTTCTGGAAGGGAAAAGCGATCAGGAGATACAAGAGCTTGGAGAGCTGCTGCATGTTTTTGGTTTACCGATTACTTTACAGCAGTTAGGCATTACGGAAGACGCAGCTTCTGTGGCTAAGCGAATTGCCAAAGGAGTCATTCTTCCTGAGCCGGCGGTCAGCCAACTGGCTTTTGAAGTCAATGAAGCAACCTTGGCGCATGCGATTGAACGAACAGACCAACTAGGCCGAGCAATCACCCAAAAGGTGCTTGTATAATTCGATAACCATAACAAACAAAGATATAAGAGAGGGCGGCATTTTGCTATGAAACAAGTATCTAACAAACTAATAACATCCATGATTTCCATTCTTTTGGCAGGTGTGGTGGCGGGTTGCGGCAATGGTGCAGCAGTTTCCAAAACCCAACCGTCATCTGCTCCGGCTGCGGTAACGAACGTACCAAGTGCAGCGGCAGCGGGCACTCCGGCAGCAGCCAAAGTGGATGTAAGTAAAGTAACGCTTCGCATAGGCCAAACGGGTTGGGGTAATTTGGATGCCGGATTTAAGGCCGCGCAGTTGGCAGACACACCGTATAAAATCGAATTCAGCGTTTTTCAAGGCGGCAACTTACAGCTTGAAGCGATGTCAGCCAACCATTTGGATGTAGCCTTAACCAGTGAAATTCCCCCTATTTTTGCATCGCAGTCAGCCAATGGCGGTAATTTCAAAGTTATCGCTGTCCAAGAATCGACGACATTAAAACAGGAACTGGTCATCCCCAAAGGCTCGCCAATTAAGAGTGTGAAGGACCTGAAAGGCAAGCAAGTTGCATACGTAAGTTCGACTACGGCTCATTATTTTTTATTGAAGATGCTGGAGCAAAATGGCCTTGCCTGGTCGGATATTAAACCTGTACAATTGTCGACCGCAGACGGTCTTGGCGCCTTAATTGGCGGTAAAGTCGACGCTTTGGCGAGTTATGGCAATGCCATTATATCAGCTCATCAGAACGGTGCCACGGAATTGGCCAGCGCGAAAGATATTTTATCGGGTAATTTCTTAATCGAAGCTACGCCGGATGCGATTCAAGATCCGGGCAAGCATGCAGCCATTGCTGATTTCTTGCTTCGTCTGAATAAATTTTATGATTGGACCCGAGCTAATCAAAATAAATGGGCAGAAATTACAGCGCAAAATACGAATCAACCTGTTGAACAGGCTTTAGCTACTTTGAAAGATGGCGAGGCGCAGCGATCATCCAAAATCGTGCCAACCTCCGATAAGGCCATTGCGTCGGAACAAGATGTTGCGGATGCTTTACAAGTTACAGGATCGCTCAAAGAAAAGATCAACGTAAGTGCAAGCTGGAGTCATGCCTTTGATGACGAGCTTAAAAAAGCAGCAAAATAAGCATCAGATGAAGTGGTAGGAGGTAGAGCGGCATGACGAAAAATCGCTGGTTTATTCGAACGGCCCCATGGATTGTTCCAATCTTGATTATTTTGGCATGGCAGGCGCTGACAAGCGCAGGTATTGTTGCAGCTAACATTCTGCCTCAACCGCTGAAAGTATTAAGTACGCTTGGGAAAGTGATTCAAAGTGGGGAGTTATTTAGAAATATGGGGGTAAGCACCAAAAGAGCCTTTATTGGCTTTCTCATTGGCGGCGGAATCGGGTTTCTTCTCGGGATCATCAACGGCCTCTCTATAACATCAGAGAAACTGGCGGATTCATCGATTCAGATGGTTCGAAACGTTCCCCATTTGGCGCTTATTCCACTTGTCATTATCTGGTTTGGAATTGGGGAAGAAGTAAAGCTGATCCTCGTTTCATTAGGTGTGTTCTTTCCGATCTATCTCAACACCTTTCACGGTATCCGCTCCATAGATCCAGGTCTCATTGAAATGGGAAAAGTGTATGGATTGAGAGGCTTCTCGCTCTATTGGAACATTGTGCTGCCAGGCGCACTGTCTTCCGTGCTGGTTGGTGTGCGGTATTCACTCGGGATTATGTGGTTGACGCTAATTGTGGCTGAAACTGTAGCTGCAGATTCCGGCATCGGGTATATGGCGATGAAAGCTAGGGAACTCATGCAAATGGATGTCATCGTGCTAAGTGTTATCATCTATGCGCTGCTGGGAAAATTGTCTGATACGATTGCCAAACTGCTGGAAAGAAGATTTCTGAGATGGAGTCCGCAATTTCTTAAAGCATAGGTTCTGTTAAAAGATAATATGGATCATCAATAAGAAAACACGGCTCAACATCGAAAGCGGTGCTCGGCGAAAAGATAGCCAGTGCAAGATGGCGGGGCTCCACGGACCGGAACGGACCGTGGGGCTCTTATTGTTGTCTTGAATGCCAGCTTCAACAGCCAAAGGATTTTGCAGTCTTTTGCCACTATCTTAGTGAGGAATGAATAGGGGACTTTTTTGAAAATTAATACATAATTCGACTTAATAGTAAATGAATTATATATTTTTCATATTAAAAAACGCTTGTTATAATCAGATTTATATGGAAGGGAGGAATTAAAATGAAATATCGAAGACTTGGCAAAAGTGGCTTATTGGTAAGCGAAGTGGCTTTGGGAAACTGGATAACCCACGGTGCACAAGTGGATGACACCACAGCGCAAGCTTGTGTAAATGCTGCACTAGACGCTGGAATTACAACTTTCGATACAGCTGATGCTTATTCGGAAACGAGGGCGGAATCGGTTTTAGGTGAGTCTTTAAAGGGGATACGTCGTGAAAGTATTGAGTTGTGCACGAAGGTATATCATCCAACCGGGACCGGGCACAACGATAGAGGGCTGTCTCGGAAACATATTATGGAAGCCTGCCATGCGTCGCTTCGAAGATTGCAAACGGAATATATTGATGTCTATTATGCACACCGATTTGATTCGACCGTATCGCTTGAAGAAACATTTGTGGCATTTTCCGATTTGGTTCGGCAGGGGAAAGTTCTGTATATAGGCGTAAGTGAATGGACAGCGGAACAGATAAAGCTTGGCGCGGCTTTGGCAAGAGAACTGAGAGTTCCCTTCGTTGCAAGTCAACCCCAATATTCTATGCTTTGGCGTGTAATTGAAGCTGAAGTTATCCCCGCTTGTGAGCGTGAAGGAATTGGACAAGTTGTTTGGTCACCACTGGCGCAGGGTATTCTTTCCGGTAAATATGTACCAGACAAACCGATACCAGAGGGCTCCCGAGCTTCTACGACAGCCGGTTCGTTATTTTTCGAACGTTTGGCCGGACAATGGTTGCGTAAAGAAGTGCTTCAGGCAGTAGAACGACTCGGGCCGATCGCACAAGAATCAGGTTTAACGCTGCCACAGCTTGCGGTAGCGTGGGTTCTGCAAAATTCGCAAGTGTCCTCAGTAATTATCGGTGCCTCGAAGCCGGAGCAGGTGAAGGAAAATGTAAAAGCTGCAGGTGTCTGTCTAGATCCTGAGGTCATCAGGCAAATAAATAGCGTTTTAAATGACGTTGTTGAGTTCGATCCAAGTAAAACTGGTTAAGATTATAGGCTTTACACAAGTTAGCTTGTCTGACTATTGGCTGTTTCCTCGACCACTTCTAGAAATTGAGTCAGAACGATTTCACTCCTATCTGTTTTCCAGGCCGCATAAAGAGGGACTCGCGGTGTAACTTCGTTAAATGATCGGAATACGATATCACTGCGTTGAAAAACAGAAACCGAAGAGGGGACAATAGAAATGCCTATATCAGCGGCTACCAGATTAACAATGGTATACATTTGAACAGCTTCTTGCACGATGTGGGGCTGAAATCCATGCTGCCTGCAAAAGTCTATAATGAGGTCGTGAAAAGAAGCCCCCATATGATGTGGAGATAAGATAAAAGGTTCGTTCGCCAAAGCATGTAGAGACACGGTTGGATGGACGGCTAACGGATGCAATTCGGGTAAAACCGCAACGAGTGATTCGTTGGTGTAGAGACGAGTGGTGATATGTTTTGACGGATCTAGCAAACGAAGGAAACCAACATCTATCTTTCCAGCGTGTAAAGCTTTCAGTTGTTGGGCGGATGTCATTTCAGATAGCGTAAGCTGAACGTCGGGAAAACGCTTCCGATATTCCTTTAAAACATTGACCATCATACCGCCAACTGCTGAATCCACAAATGCAATGGATAATTGCCCCTTTTTCCCTTGATACGCAAGCTGTGTCATTTTAATAGATCGTTCCAATTGAGAAACCATATTTCTGGATTCTTCCAAAAATATCGCACCGGCTGACGTAAGTCGAACTTGTCTCTTGGTTCGTTCAAAAAGTTTCACGCCGAGTTCTTCCTCAAGACCTTGGATTTGTTGGCTCAAGGGAGGCTGGGTCATATTCAGTTTTTTGGCAGCGCGGTTAAAATGTAGTTCTTCCGCTACGGTGATAAAGTAACGTAGTTTTTTCAAGTCCATAGACACGAATTTCCTTCCGGTTTTTGTAGTGATAACATTAAGAGAAATGTCCCATACCGCCATCGTACCCGATCACTTATCGCTCCGCAACTTTAGTTATACCTTTATTTCTTTAATCATTTTATAATTAGTCAATGTAACACCATGTCGTTCTACGGTTTGTGAACAAACTAATTTGTACCCGCGATGTTCAAAAAATGGCTTAGGTAATATTTTGGGCCATGGACACCATCCAAGCTTTCACTTTAGATTCTTTTTCATCTCTTGGGGCCCAAGCATCTAATTCTGATTGTGAATAATCTTTGGAATTTACTGAATGAACCGTTTCATAAAACAACGACACAATCTCTGCAATATCAGGTTCCTTAAACTTCGTGATTTCCATTTTTTGTTATATCCCACCTCTAAAAGAATAAACACATTCTAATCTTATTTGAAATCTTAGCATGAAGTCCACTCACTTCAGTATAAAAGAAAAGCAGTTGATTAAGCCAAATTTCAATGATAAGCTGAAACCTTTACAAGCAACAGACAGGACTCCCTGGATGCTGCTCAGTAAAGGATTTTTGCATTTGTCATGAAGGGGGCAGTTTCATGGGATTTCTGCATCGATTGATGCCTACGCATTGGTTTCGCAATCGTCTTATTCGCTATAAAATTATCGTGATTTATTTCCCGCTGATTTTCATTCCTTTGTTTGTATTGGGGTTTGTTTCGAATCAGGTTTATACGAATGCGATTGTCAAAAAGACGATCAAAAACGTATCCGATAACTCATCGCTGATTATTACTCGCATCTCGGGTATGTTAACGAATGTCGAGAGCTGCGCGAACATGCTGACGATTAATCTGAACAAAGTGATTGTGGAGGATCAGCCTTCATCAAGTGAAACGGATACCAGTTTACAAAAGTATACACAAATCACGAATCAGCTTAGCTTTGCGCTGCTGGTGTTCCCCGATGTGCAATCGGCCGCCTTTATTGACACATCCAATAACGTTTATGGCTCTAATTTGTACATGGAACAGAATAAAGAAGCAGTAGCTAGCAGTGAAATGGTGAAGCAAATTGATGCTTCCAGTGGAACGAACATGTGGTTTCCTATGCAGCGCCGTAATTATTTGACGCATGATTCGCAGGAAACTGTCATGACGCTTGGGAAGCGCATTGTGAACATTTATACAGGGCAGAAGCTTGGTATTCTTATCGTTAATATCAAAGAGAGCTCATTATCTGCGATTTATCAGAAAATAGGCTCCATTCAAGATGGCGGATATTTCATTGCGAATGAACAAGGTATTGTTGTTTCATCGCAACACCCGGAGGAGCTCCTTCAAGAGGTTTCCGATCCAGCAATGAAAGAATGGATTATTTCCAGCGATAGCACATCAGATCTAACCTCTTTTCAAAATGGCAAAGCGCTCGTCGTGAGCTCTGAGCTTCCTGCTTTCAGCTGGAAACTTATTTCGATGGCGCCGCTTGAATCCTTAACGGCAGATACGCGAAAGATTACGTTGCTCATCATTTTCATTGGGTTAGTCTGCTTATTTTTCGCCTTATTGGGGGCAGGCATGTTATCGCAGTTGATTGCCAAACCGATCGTGGGATTGACCAAGCATATGAAAAAGGTGAAAGAAGGCACGCTGGATCTGGAGTTTCAAGTGCAGTCGGAAGATGAAATCGGTCTACTGGCCTCGGGATTCAACGCCATGATCAGGCGTATTCAAGAATTGTTAACGAACATTAACTTTGAACAAAAAAAGAAGCGGGAATATGAATTGGCTCTCATTCAGGCACAGATCAAACCGCATTTTTTGTATAATACGTTAGATGTGATTTATACGCTGTCGGAAATGGGACGAGCCCGAGATGTGCAGCGAACAACCAAAGCGTTGGCAGATTTCTATCGGGTAGCTCTCAGCAAAGGGAAGGAGACGATTACACTGGAGGAAGAAGTCCGTAATGTGAAGGATTATTTATCCATTCAGCGTATTCGTTATTCGGATGTGTTTACGTTTGACTTTGATATTCAGAATGAGGTGCTTAGCGGACTGATACCGAAACTGACGATTCAGCCGCTTGTTGAAAATGCGATTTACCACGGCCTAAAAACGAAAGGAAGCCTAGGCCATTTGAAAGTTGTTGGTGAAATCATGGATGGTAAGCTTAAAATTGCTGTGAGGGACGATGGGGTCGGCATATCCGCAGATCGCCTACAGGCGCTAACGAACAAAGCAGACTCTCTCGAAGAGGCCGTCGGATATGGATTGCGAAATGTGAATGATCGCATACAGCTTTATTTTGGCGAAGAATATGGGTTGCATATAGAGAGTGAAGAAGGACAGGGTACTGAAGTCACCTTATGGCTGCCTTTTCAAAGTGAGGAAGGATAAACATGCAAAAAATATTAATTGTTGACGATGAATCGATTTTTCGAGAATATTTGCGAACGGCGCTGGACTGGGAAGCTTACGGCTTTGAAATTTGCGCGGAAGCCAAGAATGGCATTGAGGCGCTAGAGCAAGCAGCGTTGCATAAGCCTGATATCGCTCTTGTCGATATCACGATGCCGTTTATGGACGGACTTAGTTTGACAGAGCATTTGAATGAGAGTTACCCCACTACAAGTGTGGTGCTCATAACGGGTCATAACGAATTTGACTATGCGCGCAAAGCGCTGAAGCTTGGGGTGGAGGATTACATCCTTAAGCCGTTCTCGAAGGATGAGTTGGTGCTGACGCTGCTCAAGCTGCAAAAGGATCATCAGAAGGCCCAAGAGGAAAAATCAACATTGAAGGAAAATCAACAGTTGATAAAGGAAAGCTTTCTTAATCATCTGTTAAGTAGTGACTACCATTTGTCTGAAGCAGAAACGAGTCAGCGGATGCAGCAGTTCGGTGAATCGTTCCATTCGCCAATTTTTGTAGTGGCCTGCATCGAGATCGATCGTATGGATTCCAAGTGGAATCAAGTGAGCGAACGCTTGTTATGGAAGTATGCGGTAACGAATATTTTGAACGAGGCGCTGGAGGAAACCGAGAACCATCTCATTTTTAATGGACCTGAGGGGCGAATAATTTGTTTGGTCGAGCATCAGGGTAATGACGTTTGTGAGGTGCCAGAGCTAGCCGGATATGAGAAGCTATGCTTTCTAATCAAGAAATATTTGAAATTCACGATAACGGTTGGGGTCGGACGCAGTCAGGCTGGCTATCAAGGTATTCGCACTTCCTATTTGGAGGCTCTTGAAGCGCTCCAACATAAATTTGTGCTTGGCAATGATCGGGTTATTGCTTATGGTTCAGGCGCTCTGGAGTCTGGGACACAAGCGCTTTATCCGACAGAAGTAAATGAGGATCTGCTCGTACAGCTGCGTATGCATAACGGAGAAAAGGTTGAAGCTAAGCTTGAGGAAATTTTCCAACTGATTCGAGAACAGCGTTTATCCCTTGATTATACGTATGTCATAAGCATGGGGCTTATTTCTGTCTGCCTATCCTATGTAACTGAAACAGGCCATCCGATTGAGGATTGCTTCGGAGAAGCATTTTTTCCGTATAGTGAAATTAAGCGGCTGGAATCCATTGATGTCACGGCCTTGTGGATCAAAAAGCTATTCAGTCAAGCCTTGCAGTATACAGGTAAGCATAGGAAAACCCGTTCGTCTAAAATTGCGCAGTCTGCCAAGGAATATATCGAACTCCATTATGGGAATTCTGAACTGCAGTTGGACCAAATTGCGCAGCAGGTGTACATCAATGCGAGTTACCTCCGTGCTGTCTTTAAAAAAGAAATTGGGATGACGGTAACGGACTATGTGACCCACATTCGTATGCATAAAGCAAAAGAGCTTCTAGGCAAAGGGAATATTCGCCTTGCTGACATCGCGGAGCAGATCGGTCTGAGCGACCCTAGCTATTTCAGTAAGAGCTTTAAAAAATTTTTGGTTATTCCCCAAGTGAATACGAGAACAATCGATTGTAAGCGACGAACCGCAAATCTGCGGATATTACTAGAATCCCTCACTTATTCCATTATCAGAAGGCGACTTTCCTTTTATACTCAAGTTGTAAAGCATTAGATAAATCTTGGGAGGTCACAAGAATGAGAAAAACGGCAGTTACTCTCGTTAGCTTACTTGCAGCGACAAGCCTTGTTGCATGCAGTACGACGAATACAGCAAAAGATACCTCAGCATCCAGCTCGCCTACTACGGCTACAGCCACGACTGCTGTAAAAAAAGACGACACAAAACCGGTTAAACTTCGCATCTATGCCCAATATGCAGATGATGATACGAAGACACCTTATGATTATGCCGTTGCTGAATTGAAAAAAGAAACTGCCTAACGTTGAACTCGAGCTGGATATTCAAGCACAGGATGATGGGCAAAAGCTGAAAACCTATGCAGCTACTGGCAACCTCCCTGATATTTTCCAAGCAGGCCAGGACCTTATTTCTACCTTTAAAAAATCAGGTAACATTCTTGTGTTAGATGATTATGTAAAAACATTAAAATTCAAAGATCAAATGCAGCCATCTGCGATGAATACGTTAGTAAGCGATGACGGTCATACGTATGCATTCCCTTATGCGGGAAATGAGCTTGTCCTCTTGTACTACAACAAGGAGCTTTTTCAGCAAAATAACGTTAAAGTACCAACCACTTATGATGAGTTAGCTGCAGCAGCGAAGACGTTTACGGCTAATGGTATCACGCCGCTTGCTTTGTTTGCCAAAGAAAAATGGCCAGATGTCGCTTTGTACGATATGATCGTGACTCGTTCTGAGCCAGCGGGCATTACGAAGCTTGATAAAGGCCAAGCTCAAGTGACGGATCCTGTTTACAAAGATGCCGCGCAAAAAGTCATTGATTTGGTTAAAGCGGGTCTTCTGCCAAAAGGGGCAACGAATTTGAATGCGGATCAAGCGGCAGCCCTCTTCCATGAAGGAAAAGCAGCTATGTTTATCAACGGTCAATGGGAAATTGAAGCGTCCACAAAGGCGCTGGGCGATAAAGTTGACTGGATGTATTATCCGGCAGCTGATGCGGCTGCTTACGAGAAGAGCAAATATGCGTTTAGCGGCGGTGGCGGTCCTGGTGGTTATGCCGTTTCTGCGAATACCAAAGACAAAGATTTGGCAGCTAAAGTAGCTGCATTCATGTCCTTGAAATATGCAGAGTACAAGTATATCCAACGTGGAAATCCAATCGTAGCAACGAAAGTAACGAAAGAAATTGTGAAGAAATTCCCGCCAATGATGGAAAAATTATCACAAGACATTCCGAAAATTACGAGCACAAGCGCGTTCGCATGGGGTTTAACTGCACCTAAGTTTAAAGCTACATTGGAGGACCAATCTCAAAACCTTCTGACTGGCGGTTACAGCGCTGACCAATTTATTAAAGATTTAGGCAAATCGATTGAAACAGCCAAATAGGTGACTAAGGGAATTCAAACTCACACCGCTCACTAAGCTGGTGTGAGTTTTTTACAACGAATTAAAAAGGACGTGATGAAATGGGGAAATTCTTGGGCAATAAGGTAGCCATCTTGTTATTCACGCTGCCAGCGCTCCTTTTGTATACAATTATCGTATTTTATCCGATTGTACAAACCTTTTTCCGCAGTTTGTATGAATGGGATGGTTTAAGTGCTGGAACGTTCATCTTCTTCGATAATTATAAACGGTTATTTGACGACCATATCTTTTATACATCGCTAAAAAACGGTCTGATTTTTGCCGGCATTTTGGCTTTTGTTCAGATTGGAATTGGGTCCTTGCTCGCTCTTGCGATTTCGGAAATGAAATTCAAGGGGAAACAAATCCTGCGAATCAGTTATTTCATTCCGGTCGTACTTTCGATCACGGTTGTTTGTCAGCTCTGGTTATCTATTTACAACGGGCAGTATGGTCTGATGAACAAACTGTTTGAGCTGCTGGGTATGGAGTATCGCCAAGATTGGCTTTCTAATGAGAAAACAGCGATTATCGCGATCGCTTTCGTTAACGCTTGGCAGTACATGGGCTACCAATTTGCACTCATTTTGGCAGCTGTTAAATCAGTCCCAGAGCAGTACTTGGAAGCTGCTCGTATCGATGGAGCCAGTCGTATCAAAGCGCACTGGAAAATAACGATTCCCATGCTGGCGGAAACATATAAATTCTGTTTGGTTCTTGCTGTCACCGGCGGACTTAATGCGTTTGCCAATATGTTTATTATGACCGGCGGCGGACCTGGGAATTCCACGTACACGTTAACGTATCTGATGTATCGCGCAGCATTCCGTACAGGGGAGTTCGGTTATGGCAGTGCAGCCGCGGCGTTCCTCGTTATTGAATGTCTCATTGTGACGCTGCTGATCAACCGTTTCATCGCTCGCGAAAAAATTACGTACTAAGGAGGAATTGCAGAAATGAACTGGGTTACTAAATTAAGAAACAAGAATCCGCTGCTGCAGCTCTTCCTTTGGGTCTATGCTGCCTTATCCGTTTATCCGCTCATTTGGATGTTGTTCTACTCGTTAAAGAGCAATAATGAAATATTTGTTACCAATCCTTTTGGATTCCCGACACAGCTGCATTTTGAAAACTATGTCGAAGCGTGGTCCAAATTTAATGTACCGGTGTATTTCTCGAACAGTGTGCTTGTCGCGGTTGCTACGGTGGTAGGCTCGATAGCCCTTTCTGTCACGTTCTCCTACGCCATTGCCAGAATGACGTGGAGGCTTCGGGACGTAGCTCGTATTTACATTATTATAGGGATGTTTATTCCGATTCAGGTCATCATGATCCCGCTGGCTATTCTGGTCAGGGACTTCCATTTGGCGAATACGTACTGGGCTCTGATCGTGCCTTATATTGCATTTAACCTTTCTTTTTCCAGCATGGTGTTTTATGGATTCTTTCGCAGCATTCCGGTGGAATTGGAAGAATCAGCTTGTATTGATGGGGCAACCATCTATCGAACCTTTTATTCGGTTATTTTGCCGATTATCAAGCCGGCGATTGCGACAATGGTCATTTTCACTTTCTTGTCCTCATGGAATGAATTTACGATGGCTCTCGTATTAATAACGAAAGAGTCACTCAAAACATTACCGCTAGGGTTGCTGTTCTTCCAAGGGCAATTTACTACAAATTGGGGAGCTATGGGAGCCGCAATGATGATTGCCAGCTTACCGACTGTGCTTATTTATATTTTCTTCAGCGAACAAGTAGAAAGAGCTATGACGGTTGGGTCTGCGGTAAAAGGATAAGGAACAGCTGTACTTTTAAACCGGTCTTCTTTGAAACAAGAGAAGACCGGTTTTTTCATTTTTAACAAATTGTAATCTACTCAAGTAGTGTTGGAAACGGTTTTGCATAAATCATTCAATGTTTCGAATTGTCCTTGATAAAAGCAGGACTAACAGGAAGTAACCAATTACGACTGTGCCGCATATGAAAAGGATTGATGCGATGGATACTCGATAGGACAACAATATGGATGTTACGACAAAAGATAACGGTACAAGTCCTCCAGATGCAGCAGACGATATAGCCATGACCCGACCTAATTTCTTGAGAAAGTGCAATATAGCCCCGTTTCTTTATCGGGTTTATTGCACCGATTGCAATTGCTCCCGTAGCAAGGCCAACAGAAGGATTCAGGATCCTTTCTTCGCGTTCCGCCTTTTCGTATATCTAAAAAGGGCTCTAAGTCCATAAGAAACAACGAAATAAATAAACAAAATACGGAATGTTTGGTAACCGGATACTACGGATAAGTCGGCACCCACTTCATGAGCCATAATTCCCATTTGATCCATACCGCCGGGTGCCATACTAAGAAAGGCAGTTGCCGCTGTGATGGGGTGCAGCCTTGTAAGCACAATACTAAGTAGGAACGCGCTTGCTATGAGGACGGTGCTGCTGATCAGTGCCATCGTAATTGTTCTTGCCTTGCGCTGCAGTTGAGCAGGCTGCAGCAAAAGCCCTATATAACAGCCTATCATGAATTGAGAAAGGTTGAGCAGGGAAGCTGGCAAAGGCGGACCCAATAAACCGCAGAATTGCAAAAGAGAAGCTCCGATCATGGGTCCAAGCATATACGCTGTAGGTAATTTAATTTTCTTGCCAATCCAAGCGAAACAAACACAGACGATGGCGTAGATCCAGATATTTGGGAAAAGGTTAGACCATAGACCTGTTGATGGATGAACGGGTGCGACGACTCCGACAGTTGTTTCAGAGGCAAGCTCTCCAAGAAGAGGGCTAAAAACAAGAAGTGGAACAATGAAGACAATCATCATTAGACGTATAACTTGAAAGAATGTCACGAGTGTAATATCGATGTTTTTAAACTCTTCAGCCAACGTGATCATCTGCGACAATCCGCCAGGGATGCTGGCTGTCATCATGGTAGGGAACGAAACCCCGGTTACTTTGGATATAACGTAGGCCACGACTGCACATAACGTAATGAGAGCTACTGTCATGAGCAGCATGGAAGGCAGTTGATGGGAAATTTCAATGAAAGCTGCTTTCGTTAAAGATAGTCCGATCGAATAACCGACAATGAGAATACCTGTGTCTCTCAAGTAGCTAGGCCAAGTGAGCGATAGCTTTCCCCATTTTGAAGCGAGAAGCACACTGATCATGGGACCAAGCAGCCAAGGAATCGGCATATGCATCCAAGCAAACAGATAGCCGCCTATCATGGCGATAAATACGGTGATAAGGAATTTAGCTATTGAACTCATGAACGTTTCACTCCTGGTAAAAAAACGTATCGAACAACCTTGTTTGAACCTCTCATGACTAAAGTCACGAGATTCTTGGGTAGTCTCTTCTAACGAAGAGAAGTTTACCAAGCTAACCCTGTCGTTCCGACAGTTCGTGTAGT
>NZ_VRTT01000097.1 GCF_008017805.1 Paenibacillus sp. N3.4
AACTCCCCAGAAAATTAGGTCATTCGAGACTCAAAAACCACGAAAATGATGAAAAAGGTGGGTGGGCACTCATTTTATCCACGTTGAATCGACAGCCACTCCATGCGCGTTATTGCAAGTAAAAGCTCATCCATTCACTCAATATTGACTCTATAGCGTCGTTTCGGTTCGTTAGAAAAATGGATAGGCTCATTTCTCGGCGCTAACAACGCTACGATTCGTTAGCGTAGAAAACACAAGTAATGAGTTGTTTCATTGTTCGAATGGCTCCTGTTGTGGAAGCAAAAGCAAGCACAAAATGATAGAGAACCTAGCTTCAGGCTAGGTTCTCTATCATTAAAAATGCGTATATGTCTATAGGTTTGCTTAACATCTACCTTGACAAACTCGCTCGTCCCAACGAGCGCGATTTCTGGGCGCGCGTTGTAGCGCCGATGCATGACGGCGGTTAAACCTCCATGAAGGACGACGAAGTCGTTTATCTTTGTAGCAGAAGCGGAAAGCATGAACGAAAATAGCAACTATATGGATTTATTTACAAGTTAAACTATTTCTATGGATATGTTACCATCTAATAGAGATATAATTATAGTTTACCAATCAGATATCCAGCTATCCACTGAAACAGGTCTTCACTTTCGAATCCTTATGTGCAGGACGTACTTTCGATGCCAGTTGTCTCTGGCAAAAAACTTTCAGGAGGTTTACACCATGAAGAAACACCTAATGACCTTTTTGCTCGTTCCAGCTCTAGCATTTGCTTCTATTACGATCCCTTTACCTAAATCGGCTTCGGCTGCTACTTCCGGACAAATTGTAAGTAGTGTCAGTCTTAGACAAAGCGCAGATGAGAACTCGACTCGGATTCGCTATTTGAAAGACGGAGAAAAAGTAACGATTTTGTCTCAGGTGAACAATTGGTGGTACAAAGTCAAGGCATCTGACGGTCGTGAAGGCTATGTCAGTACAAGTGCCAAATACATAAAAACAACGGGTTCTACACTGCCTGACAGCTCGAATAATGGCTCAGGTAGTGGTACAACGCCTGGTAGTTCCAATAATGGGTCTGGTAGCGCTACAACGCCTGGTAGTTCCAATAATGGTTCTGGCAGTGGTGCAATTGGCGGCGCGACGAATGAGAAGGTACAGAAGGTTATTGCCGCTGGAATGAAGTATCTGGGCACGCCATATGAATATGGTTCGAGCCGTAATAATACAGATACATTTGATTGCTCCGATTTCGTCCGCCAAGCTTTCCTGGATGGTATTGGCTTGAAACTGCCTAGTGATTCTCGCGGGCAAGGCACTTATGTAAAGTCACTTGGGAATGCTAAGACGGATTGGCATGATTTGAAGGCCGGTGATTTGATGTTCTTTATGTCTTACAAAGGGACAGGCAAGGCGAATTATAACGGGATAAATAAATCTAAGCAGACCATAACGCATGTAGCCATATATTTAGGAGATGGAAAAATCTTATCTACGTATTCTAAAGAAAGTGGCGGCGTTCGTGTGGATTCCTTTGCTAACACTCACTGGGAGTACCGTTTCTTATATGGTGGCAGTGCGCTTTAATCATACGCAGGAAGAAAAAGGCAAACTTCGAAAAATCGAGGTTTGCCTTTTTTGTGGAATCGGAGCTAGATCTTATACACTTAAAAATCACAAACTGCCATATAACTCAAGGGAGGGTTCTTGTGTTGCTACGTTTGCAAAGGATCAAGCAATGGCAGCCAATGAACCGTAGGTTCATCTGTATGCAATTGGAAGCCTGCTGAGCCTACCCATGGATGTGGGGTCAGGCCAACAGTGAAATAATGTTCAAGCAGGCAGCGGAAAATAAAAGGGATTGGACGCCCCAGCACTTGTTCCCGAGGAACCCAGTGGAGTTCTCCCTCGGGTGTGACGATGCGTGGATTCACGTCTGTCGTACCTATATAGAAGAATTGCTGACGGACTTCCTGGCCATTTAATCGGAGTAAGATGTATTGCATACGCAAGCCTTCAATCTCGTCATGTTCAATGCCTGTTTCCTCCCATATTTCACGCAAACATGCCGCGCGTGGGTTATTAAGTTCGTTTGGTTCCAAATGTCCTCCGACAGCAGCCCACAATCCCGGAGAAAGCTTGCGCGTTAAAGAACGTTTCATCATAAGCAATTCGTCTTGACTGTTCCATAGGAGAGCCGTAGACATCATTCGTAAAGTAATCATCGACTTAGGTCTCCTTCCGATCTAGCAATTATTAGTTTATCATAGTAAAGTTGGGAACCGCAAAAAACATAACAAGGTATTTTGCCTATTGCTTCAAACAGCGCAATTGGATATAATGTCCTCTATAGAGAAACATTAGTCTTTCTAGAGAGGACGGTAATGAGGTGCCGGAAAGCAAAGAATTTTTTCCATCGATTAAGCACACCGGTCCTGAGAGATATTATTTAGTCCGGGAAGATATTTTGCCAGAAGGCGTGCTCAAGACGGCACAGGCGAAGGAACTGCTTGCACGTGGAGAAGTGAAGACAATTCACGAAGCTGTCGAACAAGTGGGGCTCAGCCGAAGTGCTTTCTATAAATATAAGGATGGCATTCATCCGCTCAGCAAGCTGGATAGGGAGCGCATTATAACGGTTTCTATGGATTTGGAACATCGATCCGGGATTTTGTCCAGAGTGCTGGCCCTTATTGCTAATTTGAATGGCAATGTGTTAACGATCCATCAAACGATCCCATTGCAAGGAATGGCAAACGTCGTTATTTCCGTAGAAACATCCTCTATGGGGGAGGAAATTCGTCAAATGCTCGATCGTCTTCATGCTCAAGAAGGTGTCAAGCGCGCTGCGATCATTGGTCAAGGCAGTTAATGATAGAAACTATTCGGGAGGTAAAAGAAAATGAAACCCATCAAGGTAGGATTACTCGGGCTAGGAACAGTTGGAACAGGTGTGGTCCGCATTATTGAAGGACACCAAGAGGATTTACAGCGTCAAACGGGATCTCCCATTGAAATCACCAAAATTTTAGTACAAGATAAATCCAAGAGTCGCCATATTTCTGTGGATCCTGATAAGTTAACTGAGCATGTCTGGGATGTGATCGGTGATAGTGAAATCGATATTGTCGTAGAAGTGATGGGCGGGGTTTCCGCGACCAAGGATCATATTTTGACGGCACTTTCCAACGGTAAACACATCGTGACCGCGAATAAGGATTTAATGGCTATGCACGGAGCCGAAATTTTGGCTAAGGCTACTGAACATGGCTGTGATGTATTTTATGAAGCGAGTGTGGCTGGCGGTATCCCAATTATTCGTGCGCTTGTGGAAGGCTTCTCTTCCGATCGTATCACAAAAATTATGGGTATCGTTAATGGGACGACGAACTACATTTTAACAAAAATGAGTCAAGAGGGCGCAGCTTACGCGGATGTGCTGAAGGAAGCGCAGGAACTCGGTTATGCCGAGGCAGATCCGACATCCGATGTGGAAGGTCTTGATGCTGCGCGTAAAATGACCATTCTTTCAACTCTTGGCTTCCACGCCAACGTTGCTCTGTCTGATGTTCAAGCCAAAGGGATTTCCGGTGTCACAAAGGAAGATATTCAATATGGTAAAAAATTGGGTTACGAAGTCAAGCTTCTTGGTATAGCTGAAAATCATGACGGTCATATATCCGTGAGTGTTCAACCAACCATGGTTAAAAATTCGCATCCGCTTGCTTCTGTTAATGGTGTATTCAATGCGGTCTACGTCACCGGTGAAGCCGTAGGCGAAACCATGTTCTATGGCGCAGGCGCAGGCGAGCTTCCAACCGCTACTTCCGTCGTAGCTGACTTGGTAGCCGTAGCACGTAACTTGAAGCTTGGCGTGAACGGTCAAACGGTGATGGCGCCATACAAAGAGATGAAGTTGAAAACCGATGAGCAGATTGCTTGCAAAAACTTCATACTGCTGCACGTTGAAGATAAAGCCGGTGTGCTTCGCAAATTACACAAATTTTTGCCCAACATGAAGTAAGTTTGGAATCTGTGTTCCAGCATCCGAATAAAAGCAATCCAAAGGCAGAAATCATTATTATTACACATGACGCTAACCAAGCGAGTATGAAAAATGTACTGCGTCAATTTGAATCCATGGATGTAATCCACGCGATTAAAAGCGTCTTTCGTGTAGAAGGTTAACTTTGTTCAGTCGGATATAGGCTAAACTATTGAAAAGAGGCAGGGTTTCGAAATGAGTTATCAGGCAGCACAAAAGATAAGAGTGAAAGTGCCGGCGAGTACGGCAAACTTAGGTCCTGGCTTCGACTCTTTGGGGATGGCTTTGAATTTATACGCTTGGATCGATATGGCGATCGCAGATGAAACCACAATTAGCTTGATTGGTGATCAGATGCAAGGTATTCCGACAGACAAGTCCAATTTGACCTATAAAGTTGCACAAATGGTGTTTGAACAAGCGGGTGTTTCTCATCCGGAGCTGTCTATCGCCATGTACAGTGATATTCCTTTAACACGCGGTCTTGGCAGCAGTGCGTCAGCGATTGTTGGGGCTCTTGCCGGCGCAATGCGCTCATTGGTCATAAGCTCTCTTCCTATGAGCTTTTCCAAATTGCCACTCGGTTGGAGAAGCATCCCGATAATGTTGGGGCGAGCTTGTTCGGAGGGTTCGTGGTTGCTTTCTGGGACGGAGAAAAGGCTGAATCTATTCGAATAGAGCCAGACGTGAACTTGGAAGTGCTGGTCGCGATACCTGCCTTCCAGTTGTCTACAGAGAAGGCGAGAGGCGTCATGCCTAAACAAGTGTCTATGAAGGATGCAGTGTTCAACCTTAGCCATTCTTCTTTACTTGTTGCCGCGCTGAGCACAGGCAACTTAGAGATGATCCGCCATGCCATGAAAGATACGCTGCACCAGCCTTATCGTGCTGCGCTTATTCCGGGTATGACGACGCTTCTGGAGCAAGCCGAGAATCATGGAGCGCTTGGTGTAGCGCTTAGTGGAGCAGGACCTACCATGCTCGCTCTAGTGGATGCGCGCAGCAGCCAAAAGGACGAGCTTGAGGCGTTCCTGAAGGAAACGCTGGCTGCGGAAGATATTGAAGCGCAGCTGCTTTGGTTGAAGCCGAGCGCCGCAGGTGTCACCACTACACACTTGCAAGAGGGTGCTGAGGATCTGTTCTCATTCATTGAACGTGAGGTGCTGGCATGAAGAAGGTGGCGATTCTCGGTCCAAGTACGTTTTCAGAAGAAGCTACCCGTTATTTTCTCAGAGAAGATTTCGAATATGTTTCTTATAAATTGATATCGGAAGTGTTTATAGCAACAGCCACGGGAGAAACCGAGCTGGGAGTCATTCCGATTGAAAACACGCTGGAGGGTTCTGTCCATTTGCATGTTGATTGGCTCGTACATGAAGTTGATCTACCTATTAGAGCAGAATGGGTTTTCCCTATTGATATGAATCTCATCGGGTACCCGAATCCCCATAATCATGAGGATGCTTCGAATCCTTACGGTCATATTCGCAAAGTGTTGTCCCATCAAGTCGTACCCGCGCAGTGTAGTCGATTTATGAAGCAATATTTGAGCGGAGCGGAATTCGAGCAGGTGAGTTCAACTGCGGAGGGTGTGCGCTTGGCTTCGACGTTTCAAGACCCGACAATTGCCGCTATTGGTACAGCAATTGCTTCAGCCAATTACGGAATTCCGATTTTGCAAAAAGAAATACAGGATCATAAAGACAATATGACCCGATTTCTGCTTGTAGGTTCGGAAGCCCCTGAATTGAAACCGTCTGATCTTATGAAAACAACCATTCTCGTCACACTGCCAGAGGACTATCCGGGTGCGTTACATCAGGTGCTGTCTGCTTTTGCATGGCGAAGAATCAATCTCTCCAAGATTGAATCCAAGCCTACGAAGAAGAAACTGGGTATTTATTATTTCTATATAGATATTGCGGGTTCCATGGATTCTGTCCTGCTGCCGTCTGCGATTCAAGAGATTGAGGCGATTGGTTGTCAGGTTCGTATTTTGGGGTGCTATCCGAGTTATTCGCATCCAATGATGTTCGATGATCATTAGTGCGTAACCTTTTCTTTTTTATATGATTCCCTTGCGATCATTGCGTGAGGGAATTTTTTGTCCAAAGGGGGCAAAAGCCTAGGAACGTGCATAAACTGTAATGTCATTGTGAATAAGGAGGTATTGGTTTGAAAATCCATATTGTCAAAAAAGGAGATACCCTGTACGAGCTCGCGAACAAATACCATGTTGGGCTGGATCAGATTATTGCGTTAAATCCGCAAATTGCAGAACCGGATCATCTAGACATCGGCATGAAGGTGAAAATTCCGTCCAAAACGAATCCTGTGGAACCACCAGCATCAGAGTATGTGTATAAGCACATTGTCCAGCAGGGTGACAGCTTGTGGAAACTGGGCAAGGCTTGGGAAGTACCGCTCCATGCGATGATTCAAGCGAATCCGCAACTTAAAAACCCGAATGTATTGATGACCGGAGAAGTTGTTTACGTACCTAAAGGCGATCATTCACAAGGTGGGGCGAATACACACCTGCCTCCGTCTAAGACGCCAAACGAACCGTTTCCTGCGGCAGTGCCAGAGGCTCAGCCTTGGACAGCTGTTGAAGCGATGCAGCAGCCCTACACGCCCTACTCACCGATGGTTGAACCACAGACCCATGGCGTTGCTCCTTCGCCTTCACCAATGAAGTACGCGCCTCCAATCATGCCGGTACCGGTTGTTGAAGAACAGCCATCAATGGCGAATATGCCAGCGACGCCAGCGACGCCAGCAACACCAGCAACGCAAGCGATGCCAGCAATACCAGCAAAGCAAGCGATGCCAGCAACGCAAGCGATGCCAACAATGCCAACAATGCCAACAATGCCAGTTGTTCCCCATGCGGCAGAATCTGGTGGTATTGGTCTTAATGAGCCTTTTCAGCAGGCTGCTGTACACCCGTTCCAACAATTTCATATTCAAGCGACTGAAGTCTTTGCTTATCCAGCCTCTGAACAACCAAAGACAGCTATGCATCCTTCTTTTGTTCCTTATCAACCATCGCCATGGGAGCAAGCGCCGTTAGCTTCCGATCCAACTTATTATCCTTCGGGCAGCGAAGGCTGCGGTTGCGGAGAAACGTCAATCACAGAGCAGCAGTGGGCAGCTGGATTTCCGACTGGATTTCCTTCAGGAGCTGTACCTAATCCTTGGGATGGCTATCAACAAGATGCAGCTGTGATGCCAAGCTTGTTTGCACCTGTTCCTTCATCTTACGATATGCATCAAGCCGCTCATATTCAAGCATTTCAACATCCATATGCATACCCGCATGCGCCATATGGAATTCCTTATGCCGGATCGAATTTTGAATCTCCCTATGAATCGCCAATGATTCCCCAAGTCCATACGCATGAACTTGCTGAAGCAACGGATACCGAAGAAGTCGTTGATATTGATATCCGTAACACTAAAAAGGCATCCAAGACGGAAAAAGCTGCTAGAACGAGCGGCGGGTCCGCCAAAAAAGTTAGATTGTCGGGTAGCTCCAACCTCAACAATTTCTTGAAACGGCAAGAACACGCGTCCCAAAAGCAGGAAGCCAAGGCTAATGTACCGTGGATTAATTTCTGAGCATAACAAAAAGCCTCCTAAACCACCAATGAAGTGTGGGATGGGAGGCTTCTGTATGTTTTTGCAGTCCATCAAGCAATCATGCCAATTGTGAAAAAGACCATTAAGCCAACGACGAAATTCATACCCCATTTTTACGGAGCAGCTCACGTCCGCGGTGTAGGCGTGTTTTTACGGTTGTGATAGGTAACTCCAACTTATCGCTTATTTCTTGAAGGGAGAGCTCATCAAGATAATACAGCGTGATGACACTTTTATATTTGTCAGCTAATTTATTAATGGATGTATGCATATGTTCTTGAACTTCTGTTTGAAGCACGGCATGCTCAGGTGATTGATCTTGACTGGCAAGTTTGCTGTAATAACTATAGTCATCATCGTGATCAGTAAGTTCCGCATCCAAAGAATGGACTGGCTTTTTTTTGCGAAGTAAATCAATGGCAACATTTTTTCCGATCCGATAGATCCAAGTTGAGAAATTCTGACTTTCATCATAATGATTCAAGTTTAAATATACACGAATAAACGTTTCTTGAACAATGTCCTCCGAATCAGGTCGGTTGTGAAGCATGCGAAAAGCAAGTTTTTGAATTTTGTTACGGTATAACTCGACTAATTCAACGAAAGCATTACGATCGCCCCGTCTGGATAACTGAATTAATTGAAGTTCTGCCACATTCATGCTGTTCTCCTCCTTAGCGTTTGCCTTTTGAAATATATATCTGTTTTTCCTAATAAGTATGTGAATAAATCATCTACTTCTGACTATATCATTTCTGTGGCTACAGTCAAATTATAAAGCTAAGATGAGGGTGAATTTGAACGATTTGTGACAGTATTGGCGGAGGAATGATGTTCGGGAGATGCTTTGGTTGCAGATGTGGAACGGGGAGAGATTTTTCCGGTTTCGTTTCGTTGCACTTCGTTCCAAATTGCGACTACCCCCCACAATAGAACAACTCCAATAACGAGTAGGGTAGTTCGTTTGATCCGTTTTTTGCCGTTCATGCTAGGCTTCACCGTCCGTTAGTAATAATGACCTGCTATTCTTTCTATGGTAATTGATGTATAGCGTCCAACGCAAATGGAAACAATACGAAAAAAAGAGAATAGAAGGCGAATTCGGTGAATATACAAAGCTTTTTAAAGCAGTTGAAAAGAAAGCTGCGCTGGAAACGAAGTTGGTTGACGCTAGGGATGATTATTTTTATAGGGACGGGTTGGATTTTACAAACGACAGGTCATTTGCCAAAATACCATATGCAATCAGAAGGCGCTGTCGAAGCAGTACTGGCAACGATTTCTCCGGAAGAAGACCAAAGACTGAAAGAAGCTATAGCGATGTTAAAGCTTATGAAGGAGAGCAGGGAAAGTTATCTGCTTAAATCTTATTTATGCGGTGAGGAACGTATACAGTTAGGTCAACAGACATCGGATGATTTGGTCCAGATGCAGTTGAAGCACCCCAATTGGTTATTAAGCTTGGATGGCAAAGGTACTGTAACGTTTACCGAGAAAATTGATGATTTATCGCCAGCATGCAAGGAAAAGGCGGTATTCGGGATTGACGGCAGCAGCAACTTGTCCCTCTTTAATGGCACACCTACGGAAGAGAATGTGATACGGACCTTTTTTCAATTAAATATCAAATCCCTGGAAAGCAGTCTGCCCAAGGATACGGTAGAACAATTGCATGAAGGTATCCGCGTTTCTGATTTGGAGGAATACAATAGCGTACTATCCACGTTCAGTGATTATGCCATTGAAGAGAGTGAGCGTGTGATGACGAAACCGTAATGGCGAGAGAAATAGGGAGATAGATCCGGGGCAGTTTTCCGTGTCTATCTCTTTTTTTTGTTATCTGCTATAATGGAAATGACTACATATGTTCGCTTTTTGATAGATGGGAGAGTAATGCTGTGCGCATTCTGGGGATCGATCCGGGGATTGCGATTGTTGGTTTTGGCTTTATAGATAAAATAGGCAGCAAGCTTGTTCCTGTGCAATATGGGTCTATACAGACTGAGGCTCACACGGATCCAGGAATCAGGCTGAAAGACGTCTATGACGCTACGACGCAATTAATAGAAAAGTATAAACCGGATGCTATGTCGATAGAGAAATTGTTTTTTAATCGCAATGTAACGACGGCATTCACGGTAGGACAAGCCCGCGGAGTTATGATTCTTGCGGGTGTTCAAGCCGGTTTGTCCATCGCTGAATACACGCCCCTTCAGGTGAAACAATCGGTTGTCGGCTATGGGAAGGCAGAAAAACATCAAGTGCAGGAGATGGTCAAACTTTTGCTTAAGCTATCCCAAATTCCTAAACCTGACGATGTGGCGGATGCTCTGGCTATCGCGATTTGTCATGCGCATTCTTCCGCGCTACAATCCAGGATAAATGAGGTCGTGAAACGATGATAGATTTTTTAAGAGGGAAAGTTGCGCTTCGCGAAAGTGACTATGCGGTTTTGGATGTCAACGGTGTGGGATATCGCGTATTTTGTCCGAACCCTTACGCCTTGTCAAATAAAGATGCCGAGGACGTGACGATGTTTATACACTATCATGTTCGTGAAGACGCTCACTTATTATTCGGATTTCTATCGCGCGACGAGCAGTCCTTGTTTCGTTTGCTGCTTGATGTGACAGGAATTGGACCGAAAGTAGCGCTTGGCATTCTGGCAGCTGGCGGAAGACCGGAAGCTGTTATATTAGCGATTAGCCAAGAGAATTTAGCCTTTTTGACGAAGCTTCCTGGAATCGGCAAAAAAACGGCGCAACGAATTGTCCTAGATTTGAAGGATAAATTAGGTTCTGTCAGCTTTACGAGTCCAGAAGCAGCGGTTGCTTTAAGCGTGGTAGGCTCGGCGCAGCTCGGTGAAGGCGGTCATGCTTGGAACGAGGCCAAAGAAGGGTTGATGTCGCTTGGTTATACCGAGGCGGAGGCCGATCGCGTTTGGCTGCAAGTGAAGCCAAAGGTGAAGGATACGGATTCTGTGGATGTACTTATGAAGCTAGCACTGCAAGCTTTGTATACGATGTGAATGCTTACGAAGAAAGTTTTCTACCGAAAACTAAAGTAAATGCTTACGAAGAAAGTTTTCATACGAAAACTTTAAGGAGGATCACCGATGGACAATGACCGCATTATTTCGGCTAATATGATGATGGAGGACAGCGTAATCGAGTATAGCCTGCGTCCCCGTTATTTGGCCGAATATATCGGCCAGAAGCAGGCAAAGGAGAACCTCAAAATCTACATTGAAGCTGCCAAGCTGCGCAAGGAAGCACTTGACCATGTGCTACTCTATGGACCGCCTGGGCTCGGTAAAACAACATTATCTAACATCATTGCCAACGAGCTCGGCGTGAATATACGAACAACCTCCGGCCCCGCGATTGAGCGGCCGGGGGATTTGGCTGCTATCCTGACCAATCTGCAGGAGGGCGACGTGCTCTTCATCGACGAAATTCACCGTCTCCACCGTACGGTGGAAGAGGTGTTGTATCCGGCGATGGAGGATTACGCCCTTGACATTATTATCGGTAAGGGGCCTAGTGCACGTTCCGTGCGTCTGGACTTGCCGGCATTCACATTGATCGGCGCGACGACTCGTGTAGGCTTGCTGTCTGCGCCGCTGCGGGACCGTTTTGGTGTTGTCAGCCGTTTGGAGTTCTACACGATTGAGGAGCTCACCTACATCGTCAGCCGTACCGCTGACATCTTGCAGGTAGGCATTGTCGGAGAAGCGGCGCGTGAGATCGGAATGCGGTCACGCGGAACACCGCGAATCGCCAATCGCTTACTGAAGCGGGTGCGTGACTTCGCACAGGTAAAAGGTGACGGTATCATCACACTAGACATCGCCAGAGACGCGCTGAAGCTCATTCAGGTCGATGATCTGGGTCTGGATGAGATCGATCATAAGATGCTGCGAGCGATCATACAGAGCTTCCAAGGCGGCCCGGTCGGATTGGAAACGATCGCGGCAACGATAGGTGAGGAAAGCCAAACAATTGAAGATGTCTATGAGCCCTATCTGCTGCAAATTGGTTTTTTGCAACGGACACCTCGGGGACGGACAGTAACGCCTCAAGCTTATCATCACCTTGGATTACCCGTACCGGAACAGCGGTAAAACACGATCTTTTGCTTCTATGGCTAGGGAGCAAAAGATTTTTTTGTCCAAAAAAAGGCAATGAAACAAAACTTCTTATCATTCGTTGAGTCTAACTTAGTAGAATGCTAACGAAAGAAAGGAATTTTTGTCGAATGAAATGGAGCAAGCTGCTTACCCCTAAGAGAATGATTTTATTGACTACGGCTGCTTTAACCCTGGGAACTTATCCAATTAATCCTACTTATACCTATGCAGACAGTGCTAAACATTTAGATCAGATTCGAGTTGCCCTTTTTATTGATTCTAGCAAATATAGTTTGACAGAACCGGCGCTTACGCTTTCTGCTTCCGGCGGTTTGGAAATTGCCGTCAGCAGTGGAAAGGCAGGTGCCCCTGCTAAGACATGGACTGTGATCAGCGATCCAACAATTCGTGTATCCCTTGATCAATACAGTGTAAATTTACTAGAAACGAGCGATTTTACTGCCGCTAAAGCGTTGTATGCCAAAGTAGCAACAATGCCCGCTGATGGCTACATAATAAATCGAATGAAACTGGGTAAATCGGTGTATCAGGTTTATTACGGGAGCTTTCCTACCAAAGAGGCCGCGGAAGCCGCGAGGGTTCAAGTACTCAAAGACACGACGGTTGCGGCAATAACCAAAGCAGCTCCTAGCTTGGTTACAGGCCCCCTTTATTGGAGTGCAGGGGCCTATGCAACAGAGGCTGCGGCATTGCAGCAGATAGCCGTTTATTCACAAGCGGGATTAAACGCTGATCTGGCTCTCCAAGAAGACACAAACGGCAATACAGGTTACCAAGTATGGATTGGAGGAGTGTCTGCAGCCGAGCAGTTGGAGGTTGTGAAGCAAGCAGCGCTCCAAGCTGCTCCGAGTATCCCTTTGCTGGCTGCTAATACCAAATCCCCCTATTTGCTGCACAAATCCGATGTGACGGCTTCTCCTAACGGTTCTGCTGCAGTACCTTTCTATGCAGCTGGTGACGGAGAGCAGAAAACGTTGATACACCCGAAAAGTGTAGGAATAACAATCAAAGAGCGGGCTGAACGCAGCTATCGTGGAGATATGGAAGTAAGCACCTATCATAATAAATTGGCCCTAATCAATGTAGTGCCTATGGAACAGTATTTATATGGCGTCATGGGCTCTGAGCTTAGCCCTGGCTGGCCTAATGAAGCGTTGAAAGCACAGGCGGTTGCAGCCAGGACGTTTGCTATCAAACAAGGAAATAAGTATGAGATCGCTCAAGTAACAGATACTACGCTGGATCAAGCATACTATGGTTTGCAGAAGGAGTTTGCAGCGGGTACGCAAGCCGTAGATGCAACCGTGAATGAAGTAATATCCGACAAAAATGGACTGATCTCTCCTGTTTTTTCTTCCAATTCAGGAGGAATGACAGCCGACCCGATGGAAGTATGGGGAAATCCTCTGGCCTATTTGCGAAGTGTGCCAAGTCCGGACGAAGGCGCTGAAAAAGGTAAAGCGATCTGGTATCGCATTCAATTAACCGATGGTCGGATGGGTTACGTACATAGTATGTACTTAAAAGACTCCGGGCAGAAAAATAAAGACGGAGTCTCCTATTATGAAGCCACCGAGCAAGGCGTTAATGTGCGGCTGGCTCCTTATGTTGATAATGCTGCTAATCCATCTATTGCTCTGCTGGCTGCAAAAGAAAAAGTGCTTGTGATGGGGCAAGACAAAGAATCCAATGCTTATTCTTGGATTAGAGGACCTTATACCGCCAGTGAAATTAAAAGTAAATTGACTGCTGCAGGAATTGCGATAAGTGGGGATTTGCAGTCCCTGGAAATCTCGAAGCGAGGACCATCAGGCAGAGTAACTGAGCTTAAAGCAAACGGTGTCGTTGTGAAAGTGCCTTATCCGGATGCCTTGCGATCCGTTCTTGGAGGTCTTCCGAGCACCCTGTTTGAAATTGAACAAGCAGGCAGTTATACTGGTAATACACAGACTTCATCGGGATTGGTGGTTGTTGGTGGCAGTTCCAATCCAAGTCATGTCAGCACAGACGCTGTCTATGTGTTATCCGGAGGACAGTTACAGCCTACGGCAAGAAAGAAAACCGATATAACGACCCTCGGAGCTGCAGGCATGGCTAACGTTCCAGAAACCACACCGAACATACAGACGATCGGTCAGGGGAAGCAATTTGTATTTCGTGGAACTGGATATGGTCATGGTTTAGGTATGTCCCAATGGGGAGCCAGGGGCTATGCAGAACAAGGGTACGACTATAAGAAGATACTTCAGGCTTACTATACTGGAGTCAACATAACTAAGGAATGAATACACATAATGGACGTACAAGCTTTCGATTTTGATCTACCTGAATCATTAATAGCTCAGACGCCACTTAACGATCGAACGGCGTCCAGGTTGCTGACACTGAATAAACAAACGGGCAAGATTGCCACCAAACATTTGAACAACTGGTTGATTATTTGGAAGCCGGGGATTTACTCGTGATGAACGATACACGGGTCATTCCTGCCCGGCTTTTTGGCATGAAGAAAGATACCGGCGCCAAAGTTGAAATTTTGTTGCTTAAGCCATTAGGCGAAGATCGTTGGGAAGCTTTGGTCAAGCCCGGCAAACGGATGAAACTGGGGGCCGTTGTCGTTTTTGGCTTGAGTATCGATTCGACTGCACAGGAACAACTCCAGCCTCTTTTGACCGCAGAAGTTGTTGAGGTGGGTGAAATGGGGGCTCGTGTGCTTCAATTCAGCTATACCGGTATTTTTAATGAAATCCTCGATCAATTGGGTGAGATGCCGCTGCCGCCTTATATTAAGGAGCAATTGTCGGAGAAAGAACGTTATCAAACCGTGTATGCCAAGCATGAAGGATCAGCAGCAGCACCGACGGCGGCCTGCATTTCACGGAATCATATTTGGAAAAGATTCGTACCAAAGGGGTGCAGATTGCCTTCGTTACGCTGCATGTCGGATTGGGGACTTTCCGTCCGGTTTCTGTAGATAAAATTGAAGAGCACCAAATGCATGCCGAGTACTATGTGCTCTCGCCTGAAACGGCAGGGCTCATCCAAACTACGAAAGCAAATGGCCATCGTGTCATTGCGGTAGGGACTACTTCTGCGCGTACATTGGAAACCGCCGCTCAGGAGAGCCGGAAACAAGCAGGCACCGAAGAAGGTACGCAGGTGGATATTCAACCATCGGAAGGTTGGACAAGTATTTTTATTTACCCGGGGTACACCTTTCAAGTAGTAGATGCTTTGTTGACAAACTTCCATTTACCTAAATCGACCCTGCTCATGCTTATAAGTGCATTAGCTGGGCAAGAGAATATTATGGAAGCCTATGAGCAAGCTGTAAAGGAACAATATCGCTTTTTTAGCTTTGGGGACGCGATGTTAATTTATTAAGATCAACATCGTTTAGAAATTGAGGATGCTTAGAATAGGACGTGAACGTATTGGCAGCAGCAGTAACTTATGAGCCGATTAAAACTTGTAAACAATCCGGAGCCCGTTTAGGCCGGGTCCATACACCGCATGGCGTGGTTGAAACGCCTGCCTTTATGCCGGTTGGAACCCAAGCAACAGTGAAGACAATGAGCCCTGAAGAATTGAAGACGATGGATGCTCAAATTATTTTAAGCAACACGTATCATCTCTTCATACGACCAGGTCATGATATTGTGAAAGCCGCTGGCGGGTTGCACAAGTTTATGAATTGGGACCGACCTATTTTGACAGATAGCGGTGGTTTCCAAGTATTCAGCTTGAGTAATATGCGTAAAATTACAGAAGAAGGCGTACAATTCAAATCACATTTGAATGGCGACAAGTTGTTCCTTTCACCGGAAAAGGCGATGGAAATTCAGAATGCGCTTGGGTCTGATATTATGATGGCTTTCGATGAATGCCCGCCTTTCCCGGCGGAATATGAGTATGTGAAGAAGTCGCTTGAACGTACGACCCGTTGGGCTGAACGCTGCTTGCAGGCTCATAGCAGACCCGAGGATCAAGGCTTATTTGCTATCATCCAGGGAGGCATGCACGAGGATCTCCGTAAGCTAAGCGCACAGCAGTTGACTTCCATGGATTTCCCGGGGTATGCTATTGGTGGACTGAGTGTAGGAGAGCCTAAACACTTGATGTACGAGGTACTTGACTACACAACACCACTTATGCCAGCCAATAAACCGCGTTATTTGATGGGCGTGGGTTCACCCGATGCTTTAATTGAAGGCGCTATCCGCGGCATTGATATGTTTGATTGCGTATTGCCTACAAGGATTGCCCGCAATGGGACATGTATGACAAGCGAAGGCAGATTAGTGATTCGCAATGCCAAACATGCAACGGATTTCGGACCGTTGGATCCCAAATGTTCGTGTTATACGTGCCAGAATTATAGTCGTGCTTATATTCGTCACTTAATTAAAGCAGACGAGACCTTTGGCATTCGACTAACGACGATTCATAACCTTCACTTTCTACTACAGCTTATGCGTGACGTAAGAGAAGCTATTAGGGAAGATCGTTTACTCGATTTCCGCGATGCCTTTTTCGAATCTTATGGGCTGAATGATAATGAAAGAGGATTTTAAGAAAGGAGGGATAACCTATGTTTCAATTGGCGGCTGATACTGCTAATACAGGGGCGGTAGGATATTTGTATACATACGGGCCATTGGTGCTCATGTTTGTAGTCCTTTACTTCTTACTTATTCGTCCACAGCAAAAAAGACAAAAAACGCGTAATCAAATGCTTAGCAGCTTGAAAAAAGGGGATAAGGTCACTACGATTGGCGGTCTTCATGGAATCATTATGGAAATTACGGACGACATTTGTGTCTTACGTGTCAATGATGTAACCAAACTAACCTTCGATCGTTCTGCAATCAACGCTGTTTCCCAAACAGCAAAGGAATAAATAAAAAAGCGAGATCCTACAATCAGGTTCTCGCTTTTTGTTTGGGCATTTTAAAGCAGCATTCTCAAAGATCGTTGTTTTTTAGCGGCTTCTTTAAAGGCTGTAGTAATGCTTTCTCGCCAAGAACGAGACGTCCTTCGGCGATACGCAGTGCCATCCTAGCTGCAACAACACCTAGTACAACACCGGCACACATGTCCGATAACCAATGAATGCCCAGATAGAAGATAGAGAAGATGATAAAAGCTGCGGAGCCGGGAACGAATACTTTCCAGAATGTATTGCGGCTTTTCACTGCAATGACGGCCATGGATACGGAAATTGAGGTGTGCAGGCTTGGAAAGCAATTATCCAGTCCTGATAATGGCCGATAATCTTGTTCGAACGTTGGGAACACATCCAAGATCAATAATTTGACATTGGGGTGGAAAGACCAAACCTCATTGACTGGGAAAAACAAATAAAAGGGTATAGCGACCATATAATTAAACATCAAAGCATAACAAATGGCATAAAAAAGTTTATAATTTTTTTGATAGGTGTAAAGGGCGATAGAAGCTATCATAATGGACGGAAATATGACGACGTAGAAATAACTGCTGACATAGGTTAAAATATCTTGATGAAAAAAGTGTTGAATAGCAGCGACAAAATTGCCTTCAATGCTATATATGGATTTCGTGAAATCCGCTTTAAAATTAATCGCTTTTTCGACGGCAAGTTCCACTTTGTTGAAAAATAAAATCGTCATCAGAGCCAGAAAATGAAACATATACTTACGGGAAGAAAATACTTCTTGGACGAAACTTCCGGCAATGTTGAACGGATTGGCGCGTGTTGCGGCAATCAGCAAAACAAGGACGGTGATAACTATATAGACCGTTGCATGTGTCATAGACTGAAACGGACTCATGGATTTTTCCCCCTAATATTGGAAATTAATTGCGGCAATAATTCTGATATTATACCACAATCATAGGGGGAAAGTGATATTTTCACGCAAAAGACTTATTTGCGCGTATTAACGCCAAGGATTCCACCCAGAGCTCCGGCAGCGAATAAAATACAAAGAAGCTGAAGTGATTGTAGATTCAATCCCGCATCAAACGCAAGAAATCCAACGACGAAAATTAAGATGAAATAAACAAAGCCAACAAAACCCCCATGGTACCAACCGCGGCTGCCTGCTCTTTTACCTGCGACCCAACCTCCAATAAACAGAGAAGCGGCATGTATAATGGTTGTTAGCGTATGCAGGGAGCTTTCTTGTGTGCTCGTTAAAAGCAGAAATAAAGATGTTAGTATGGTTCCAATAGTCATCATGCTTAATGAATAAACAAGGCCGGAAAATAAAGGAGACGTTATTCGAACCTGACTGACCGTCTTGATTGGGTTCACAGGCATCAATCCTTTCTTTCGTTTCATTTAACATCATTGTATGGTCAAGCACATAGAATTAGTACAGACTGTTTAAAGGAAGTGAAGGTTATGCATGAATTTTCTCATGGGCCTGTTTTATGGCAAGCCTTAGCCGCCCTGCTTATTTTTGCCGCGGCATATGTTTGTATTTTAATTGAAAAGTGGGATCGTACGTATACAGCCTTGGGCGGAGCTTTGCTCATGGTAGTGCTTGGTATAATTCCGCTTAGTAAGGCATTGTCCACATACGCACATTGGCATGTCCTATTACTTATCGCCAGTTTATTTATTATGGCAGGAATCTTTCAGAAAACAGGACTTATTGCTTACTCGGCAAGTTGTATCCTACGCAAGTTTCGATTAAAGCCATTTACAATTCTTCTCGGTTTATCCATTCTTGTGGCTGTAACTTCGGCACTTTTGGACAGTTTGCTGGCCATAGCTGTCATTATTCCCATCATGCTAAGCACAACCAAAACGATGAAAATATCACCTGTTCCATTCTTGATCTCTGCGATATTGTCAGCAAATATAGGAGGAGCAGCAACTCTAATCGGGAATCTGCCGAATCGGATGGTTGGGACAGCTGAACATATGACGGCTGGACACTTTCTTACAGCGCTTGCGCCTCTTGTAATAATTATGTTAATCGTTGTTTATCTTATCATTTGGATTTTATACAGAAAGAAAATGATCGTTTCAGAGGCTCACAAACGCGAACTGTTTAACCTTCAGCCTACTTCGTATTTGAACGGGGATAGAACCTTTCTCATTGCGGTAAGCGCAGTAACCGGACTTACTCTTATTGCCTTATTCATTCATGGATTCTTAAATTGGAATGCAGCTTATATAGCGGGTGGCGGAGCATTCATCTTATTGGCATTAAACTACAAAGCGCCGACACATCTTGTTAAGAAAAAAGATTACCACGCTATGTGGAGTGGATTGATGGAAACGCAGTTGTTATTCTTTTTAGGCTTATTCATTATGGTCGGGGGATTAACGTATGCTGGCATTAGCGGATTTATGGCGACTAGAGGACTCGAGCTAAGCCAGGGGAATGTATCTTTTCTAAGTTTGCTGTTATTATGGTTGACCGGATTTGGTTCCGCGGTTGTGGATCACATTCCTTATATAGCGGGGATGATCCCAATTATTGAGCTGATGGGAACGACAGTAAATCATTTAACGGGTGAGTCTATTTTTCCCTTATGGTGGTCTTTACTCATTGGCTCAGCGATTGGAAGCGGAGTTACTTTATTAGGCTCAACATCTAGCATGTATGCGGCAGCCCTATCGGAACAGGAGAAGGGTGGTCTTACTCAGCAAGGTTATTTTATCGTAGCTGCGCCGATTTCTTTACTCTTGTTTGTCATAGCGACGGTTTATTTCAAGCTATTTCTGTTGTAATTCCCAACAATTGAATACGTAAATTCTGCATGATGTAGTGCATGGGCGGTCAGAATACCATTAGAATTCCGAGAACGAGCTAGAGCTTAGATCAGGGAGGAAATCGATGGATATTTTGACCATTTTTTTACGCACCGTGCTGATCTACTTTGTCGTATTTCTGATGCTTCGCATTATGGGGAAAAGAGAAATTGCCAAACTATCGCTATTCGATCTTGTCATTTCCATCATGATTGCCGAAATAGCTGTTTTTGTTCTGGAGGATACGGCCAAACCTATTATGGATGGGCTCATCCCAATGGCCACACTGGTACTCATTCAGGTCGTTTTGGCTTTTATTACACTGAAGAGCCGAACGATACGCATTTTGTTTGACGGGAAACCTAGTGTGCTGATTGAAAAGGGAATGATTAATCGGGAGGAAATGAAAAAGCATCGATACAATTTAGACGATTTAATGCTGCAGCTTAGACAAAATAAAGTGATGAATGTAGCTGACGTGGAATTTGCCATTCTGGAGTCTTCAGGAAAGTTAAGTGTTGTAGAGAAAAAAATGAAAGAAGCAGCGGCCGTCGACGATCCGCCCATAGGTGCGATTCGCTATGAAGGACTTCCGCTGCCGCTTATTATGGATGGCAAAGTGCAGGATGATAATTTAGAAAAAATAGGAAAAACCAGATTTTGGCTAAAAAATCAGCTTCAAGCAAAAG
>NZ_VRTT01000098.1 GCF_008017805.1 Paenibacillus sp. N3.4
ATCTGAGATAACGGAAGCGGCACGAATCCTGGAGATAACGGAAGTGGTACAAATCCTGGAGATAACGGAGGCGGTACGAATCCTGGAGATAACGGAAGCGGTACGAATCCTGGAAATGGCGGCGGTACGAATCCTGGAGATCCGTTATGGACGCTTGTATGGAGTGATGAGTTCGTTGGCAATACATTAGATGCATCCAAATGGAACTATGTTCAAGGTGGCGGCGGTTATGGCAACAACGAACTTCAGAACTATACGAATAGACCGGAGAATGTCCGTGTTGAGAACGGAAATTTAATTATTGAAGCACGCAAGGAGAAGTATCAAGGAAGCGATTATACTTCAGCAAAGTTAGAGACGAAGAATAAAGGTGATTGGACTTACGGTCGATTTGAAATCCGCGCTAAATTACCGGAAGGCAAAGGAATGTGGCCTGCTATCTGGATGATGCCTTCCAACAAAGATTTCGGCGGGTGGCCAGCTAGCGGTGAACTTGACATTATGGAATCTCTTGGACACGAACCGGGGAAAGTATACGGCACCATACATTATGGCAATCCTTATGCACATACCGGAGAAAACTATACGCTTCCTAATAATCAGAAATTTTCGGATGACTTCCATACTTTCAGTATTGAATGGGCTCCGGGCCAAATACAATGGTTTATCGACGGAATTCTTTACTCGACTAAGAACGATTGGTTTAGTAAAAGCAGCAATAGTACAGATGACAACCCCTACCCGGCTCCTTTTAATCGCGACTTCTATCTGCAATTAAATTTGGCAGTTGGCGGCAATTGGCCGGGGAACCCAGATTCAACTACAGATTGGTCGGTTCCGAAACAAATGGCAGTCGATTATGTTCGAGTCTATCGTTATAACGGACAATATGCAGACCCCGGCCCGCGTCCAGGTAAGAACTTGGGCAGTGGTTGGTCTTGGGTAAGAGAAGAAGGCAGTGCTTGGTCCGTAGAGGGCAATCCTAAAGCAATGAAGATAACGACCCAAGAAGGCGGTTTTACGCGCCCGACAAAGCCTAATAACATCCTTCTCAGGAACCCTGCACCGAGCGAAACGGGAGATTTCACCGTTTCCACAAAAATTAAATTTAACGCTACGGTAAACTTCGAGTATGCGGGCTTAATTATGTATCAGGATGATAATAATTATGTGTCGCTGGGACGCTGTTTTTCTGCCAATAATCAAATAAGGTTTACAGAAGGACGGAATGGCGGAGCAACAGATAAGAATTACGCAGACCCCATTACTCCGCAGGATATTTACCTTAAAATTGAGAAAAAAGGAAGCAAATACAATGGTTATTACAGCATTGATGGAAAAACGTGGATCCTGCTTACTGATTCCTTCAACATATCATTGAACAATCCTAAAATAGGTATCTTCACAAGAAAATTGGGACCTGCTTCTAAGACGGCTGAATTTACCGAGTTTAAATGGAATGACATTCAGATATCGTTCTAGGTTCAACTGGGTCGCGTGAAACGGATGGCAAAGGTGAAGTTATATTGCCCTCTTACCTGTATATCCAAAATATAAAACACAGCCCAAAGCGGCTGTCGTTTTATATTTTGGAGCGTTGTACTTTCCTCTATGTTTCCTTATGCTACCACTACATAAAAAAATCCACTCGATCATTACTTCAACCTTCTCTCCGAGCCAAAGAAACAGAAAGCGTGAAACCCCGGACTATGGCTGGCTCCGGGGCTGCTGCAACTGCTTTCTTCAGGTTCTTGTTTGCAAGGAAGGCACAGAAAAAGCTGCAAAAACCTACCCGAAGGTAACCTGTCACAGTCCTCATACTCACGAACCCCCATGCTCGAATGTCTACTCAGCGCCAAATACATGTAAATAAAACTTGACATCAAGTATAGTTTTTATTACATTTTGTATATCGTTATTTACTTCAAATAGCGAAGAGAACGCACAGGAGGCATATCCATGACCTATCAAGAAAAGAAGAGTATCGTATCGTTGATCAGCACTATTCTCATTTTCGGTTCATATTGCTTGTGCATGTATTCGCAGTACCCCGGAGGGGGCTGCAGCCCACGGAAACTTTTCACTATTGGGGCTCCTTCGTCCTCATCCTGATGTCAGTTTCAATCGTCGCGCATATCATTGTCAGCATTATTTTTAACATCGTCTTTAGAATAACCACCAAAGAAAAGGAACCCTCATTTGCGGATGAACTGGATAAGCTCATTGACTTGAAAGCGAACCGAATATCTTTTTTTATGTTTATCGTCGGCTTTCTTCTTGCCATGGGATCGCTGGTCATAGATCAGCCGTCACAGGTGATGTTCGTGATCCTGATCGGCTCCGGATTTATTTCCGATGTGACCGGGTCCGTTACGAAACTTTATCACTATCGGAGAGGAGTCTAAGATGGGCAAAAATCTTGTCGGCAATCACATCCGAAAATTACGGTTCAACCATGATGAAATGACGCAGCAGCAATTAGCTGACAAGGCGGGCGTAACAAGACAAACCATTGTGGCTCTCGAAAAGGGAAACTACTCCCCGTCACTGGAACTGGCTTTTCGCATTGCTCACGCCTTCAACTTATCTTTGGAAGAGGTATTCTTTTACGGGGAAAACACTAAGGAGTAAGAACTAGGATTATCATTACTTTTACTGACTAAGAAATTATAAAATGAAGGAGATGAAAATATGAATTCAAACAAAAAAGCCGCAAAAATTGTGGGGGTACTGTTTATACTTGCAGCCGTTACTTCGATAATAGGTCTTAATTTATATGATCCTATCCTAAAGGATCCCGATTACCTGATTAAAGGTTCCGAACACGCCAACCAGGTGATACTGGGAGCGCTTATGGAGTTAATTCTTGTCGTTTCAGCGATTGGTACTGCAACTACAATGTTTCCATTTTTAAGAAAGTATAATGAAACTATAGCTCTTTGGCATGTTTGCTTCAGGTTTCTTGAAGCGGTTATCATCACTGTCGGCATAATCAGCGTACTGTCCCTATTGACCTTAAGCCGGGAATTTGTAGCAGCAGGAGCCCTGGACACCGCCTTTTTTCAAGCTTCAGGTGCTTTATTAAAAGCAGTACATGACTGGACCTTTCTGCTTGGGCCTGCCTTCATGCTGGGCATCAACACGATGATGTACAGTTACATCTTTTATAAATCCAAGCTGGTCCCAAGGTTTATATCAATCTTGGGTATGACAGGAGCAACACTTGTTTTTATTGAGGCCTTGTTAGTCATGTTCGGCGTCATTCAACAAATTTCTGTTTGGGGTGCTATTTTGGCGCTGCCAGTAGCAGCTAATGAAATGATTTTAGCAGTATGGCTCATCGTTAAAGGATTCAAAGAATAGCGTTATCAACTCGTGAACGGCTGACTTCCACCGCGATCACCTTCCAAATGGGTTCCTGTAACTGGTTTCAACGACTTTTTGTTTGCAAGTTGTTTGTAGAAAAGCCCAAAGAGGACCGCAACAGCCCACCTCTCGGTAACCTGTCACAGCCCTCAAACCCGCGTACGACGCGGCTTTCCAGTTCTTACTCTTCACCCTTGGCAATCGGGTTGTCCTCATACGAAATCCAATCGCTCCAGCTGCCGCTGTAGAGCTTCACATTCTCAAAGCCCGCTTCGCTCAGCGCAAGCACATTCGGACAAGCGGTGACGCCGGAACCGCAGTAGACGATAATCTCCTCAGCATCGCGCAAACCAGCGAAGCGTCTCTCTTGCTCCGCGGCTGATAGCCATGCTCCGGATTCACCGAGTACGCCCTTCCAGAAGTAGTTGCGTGCGCTGGGAATATGGCCAGCCACTGCGTCAATCGGTTCTTCCAACCCCAAATAGCGGCGCTCTTCACGCGAATCAACGAGCACGGTCCCGGGACGCCCGAGCTTGTCCTTGACCTCGTCCATGCTAGCCAGCATCGAGCGATGCACCTTCGGTGAGAAGGTCCGCGAGAATACGGCAGGAACTTCCGCCGTGACCGGGTAGCCAGCAGCTTTCCAAGCTGTGTATCCTTGGTCTAGGACATATACCTCTGAATGTCCGAGGAATTTCAGCATCCACCACAGTCGTGAAGCCATAGCCCCGCCTTGATCATCATAAGCGACGACCGTTTTCGTTCCGTCGATACCGAGATTTCCTGCAAGAATGGAGAATGCACCTAAATCAGGAAGCGGATGCCGCCCCCCGTGAGCCATTTTGGCACCGGATAAATCTTTTTCTAAATCCACATATACGGACCCGGCTATGTGGTCTTTCTCATAATTCTCTCTGCCTGACTCCGGTTGTCCTAACGCAAAGCGGCAATCCACGATCACGATGTTTGCGTCGCCTATCTGTCCAAGGAGCCAATTCTGACTTACGATATTTTCCACAGGTTGATGCCACCTTCCTAACAATTAGTCGCCAATCCCAATCGTAGGATTGAGCGAATACGATTGCCAATCATTTCGTTCTCCACCCATTTTATCGTAAAATGCCTGTGCACGGAAGTTGTCCTTAGCCGTTGTCCATGTTAAGTTCGCGTACCCATTTCTAGCCGCATATCCTTTGCAAGCTGCGAAGAGCTTCGCCGCTGTGCCTTGACCGCGTTCTGCCTCTACGACGAACAAGTCGTTCATAATGGCAATTTTGGAAGCACGCAATGTACTGAATGTGAAATACAGCGTAGCAAAGCCAACCATTGTACCATCATCCGTCTCCGCCACGAATTGGATACCATCCTTCTGTTCAAGCAAACCATGAATTAATCCATTCAGTTTGTCATCCTCAGGTTGTCGATATTGATAGAAATCAACAATGTAAGCGAGCATTAACGTTTTTAATTGTGATATATCTTGCATAACAGCTTCTCGTATTGTAACTTGGGTCATCTCGATGACCTCCTATTCCCATGAACTCACTATGTCCATTGTACGCAATTTAGTTGCGGCATTGAATGGAGAAAGCATCCAAAAATTTGCACTAGCTGGCATACGTTCAGGGTTAGTTTACCGCAAAACCGCTAATTCTCTTCCATTTCTTTGCGATACAGCAGAAAAAAAATGATAACCAATAATAAACAAAACCCTGCTGCAAAATAAAAAATCGAGGATAGCTTTAATGTTACCGCATAATAAGTAGCAAAGAACAACACTAGACTGAAAACAGAAACGATAAATAAGGCTTGATTATGGGGACGCCACGAGGTACTATCTCTCATTTCCATGCGGACCGTGAACCCCAACCGCCGCTTAACCAACACATATCCTGTTAGGTAGGATAAACTCGCAGCCATTATCTTTAGAGCACGAGATGCTAAATCATTGTTATAAAAATAATCACTCAACGAGGCATCCGTTAGCAGAGGAGCAAGAAATAAAATAACGGCCAAATAAAGGGTATAGCCTAGTGAGCCGAGAAAAGCTATCATAAGCGAGTGGAATTTCCGGATACGAAAGATATAATGAATGAACACAGCTTGCGTTGCAACATGCAGCATAGGACCGAAGCTCGGAATCTTCAATATGGCAATAGTAAAGTAAAGACATGAGAGCAGCAGCGATGCGAATAGTAGGTGGAGCCACTTATTCTTAATAGAAATTCGAAATAAACTTAGTCCTAATACAAGCATGGACAATGCAGTAACCGCAGAGGTCGGAATATCCAGATGCAAGACCATTTGAACCCTCCAACATGAAATGAAAAAGGTGAAAACATCATGGTAAATGATAGCTTACAATGGCGCGTCGTACCGCTCACAGATGTATGGTGTCAGGAGCTTTGCACTTGGGACTATTCGCCGTTTGAAATGTACAATTGGCCTTCTTGGGAAACCATGAAACGGGATGGCTTGGAGTTCGCTGACCCGATAATTCGCGCTGAGCAATATAGTGGTATTGTTGATGAGAGAAACCATTTATGCGGCTTCGTTCAGTTCTTCCCCATCGTCGGAGTCACACGCTTAGGACTCGGGCTTCGTCCCGATCTATGCGGCCAACGAAGTGGCCTTGGTGTCCGCTTCGTCAAGCTGCTCATTCAGGAAGCCAAGCGGCGGAAACCTCAGCAAGAGATTGATCTTGAAGTGCTCGAATGGAACGAACGAGCGATTCAAACCTATCGGAGAGTCGGCTTCATCATCACAGACACCTACGAAAAGTGGACACCTACAGGGGTAGCAACTTTTCATTGTATGGTCTATGACGAAGCACACGAAGCTACATAGGTGAGTACCTTTGTTGCTAGTGTGCAACCTTCATCTCGGCAAAAGCCTCGTCGAATTGAGCTGCGGTACTGAAATCCAGCTCAGTCAAACCTCCCGCATGCCAGGAGGTCAAACGCAAGGTAACCGTTTTATAATCAATAGCGATCATAGGATGATGGTTATTTGCTTCTGCAAGACGGGCAACCTTATTCACGAAGGCAATTCCTTGCAAAAACTCGGTAAAGCGATACTTACGCACAATCCATTTGTTATCATCTGTTGACCAGTCTACGATCTCTGAAAGCTTCGTTTCAATATCCGCTTGCCCTAGCTTCACTAAAATCTACTCCCTCTGATCTACTCAAAATCATAAGCAGCTGCGCCAACTTCGCCTTCTCCCGCATACGTGCGGAGCAGGTCCAAAAATGGCTTCCCATAGTTGCGGTATTTCACCTCACCGACACCCTTGATCTTCAGCATCGCCGATTCCGAAGTCGGACAAATCTCGCTCATCTCACGCAGCGTGCTGTCCGAGAAAATAATATACGGCGGCACTTTCTCGCGCGCAGCAATCTCCCGACGGAGCAGACGAAGCTGCTCGAACAAGGTGTTGTCGATAGCAGCAGCCTTAACCTGCTGTCTGCGTACCTTTTGGTTCACCTGCAGCTTACCTTGAAGAACTTCCGCTGCGGGCTGAAGCAGTTTAACGACCGGATACTGACCATCCGAAAGCTGAAGATAACCTTCCGAGATCAGCACATTGATCAAATCGGAAATCTCCTTCTCAGGCAGCTCCTTCATAATCCCATGCGTCGGGAGACGATCAAAGCGATAATCGAGAATCTTCTTGGCCTTTGAGCCCTTGAGCACGGAAGCAATCATCGATATCCCGAATCTTTCTTGCATGCGGCGGATACAAGAGAAGATTTTCTGGGCTTCCACCGTGATGTCTACTGTATCCCGATCATCTTTGCAGGAACTGCAATTCCCGCAGGTATCTTTGACATTGGTCTCATCAAAATAGTGCAAGATCACGTTTCGCAGGCAGCGTGGCGAATAGCAGTAATCGATCATTGTCTGGAGCTTCTTATACTCATTCGCCTTTCGCTCAGGCGAGAGCTGGTTCTGCTCGATCAGGAATTTCTGTGTCATAATATCCTGCGCGCTGAACAACAGAATACATTCGCTTGGCTCCCCGTCCCGTCCCGCACGACCGGCTTCTTGGTAATAGGCTTCCATATTTTTGGGCATATTGTAATGAATGACGTAACGAACGTTGGACTTATCAATGCCCATACCAAATGCATTCGTGGCAATCATTACGCGAATATCATCATAAAGGAATGCCTCCTGCATGTAGGAGCGCTCCTCGTCGGACAAGCCGGCATGATACTTCCCTGCGGCGTATCCTTTTTTACGCAGAGTCTCATAGAGATCTTCAACGTCTTTACGTGTAGCTGCGTAGATAATACCCGGCTGATGCGTATGTTCCTTCACATAGTTCTGAACATAATCTCGTTTGTTTTCACCACGAAGGATCGTCAGTTCGAGATTATCCCGTGAGAAACCATTAATGAATATACCCGCTTGATCAAGTTCAAGCAGTCTAGCGATATCCGCAGTCACCTCGGCCGTTGCTGTTGCTGTAAATGCCGCTACAATGGGACGATTGGGCAGCCCGCGAATGAACGGGGCAATGGAGACATAACTTGGGCGAAAATCATGACCCCACTGCGATACGCAGTGTGCTTCATCAATCGCGACAAAAGGCAGATTAAGCGCCGCCATTCGAGCACGAAACCGCTCCGACTCCAACCGTTCAGGAGCGATATACATCAGCTTATACTTACCCTGCATCGCCCCTTTCATCCGCAGCTCCACTTCTTTGGCTTCCAATGTGCTATTAATAAAAGTCGCGGGCACACCTAACACACTTAGCGCATCCACTTGATCCTTCATAAGCGAAATCAGCGGTGAAATAACCAGCGTCACGCCCTCCATCAGCATGGCAGGAACCTGATAACAGATTGATTTCCCGCCGCCTGTCGGCATGATCCCTAGCGTATCTCGGCCTTCGAGCAGGCTCGTAATAATATTCTTCTGGCCCTCTCGAAATTCTGGGTAGCCATAAACTTGTTGTAGAACCTTTCTTGCTCCATCCAGCATAGCTTCCAAACACCTTTCTCTATCTCAACTCTCTGTGTTCGATCTGTCGCAATTAGACCAAATAAACGACGGATACGAGTTTCTCACCATCGTGGACCTTAAGCACGTGGTTGCTCGGGTCATGACGAACCGAACCTGCTCCTACATGCATCACAGGTGAATTGCCTAATCCATAGAAAATATCGTCAGCCAACGTGCGCAGGCATTCCTCTTGTTCATCGTGATCCAGTTCCTGCCAGTCATCCGCACTCATCTCAAGAAATTCATATACACCATCAATTAAGGCAATTCCACGTACGAAATCAGTAACGATATCCTTATATTCCCTGCCGAATTTAATACCCAATGTGCAGTTCTCCTTTCAAGAGCGTAGCTATAAGATAACTTTATCACATTATAAGTCGGAATGCAGGAGTTCGCCCCCATCCGGGCGGATAAAAAAATACCCTTTGGCATAAACTGTGGAAATGGGCAATTTCGGAAAAAATCTGTTACTATGGAAGAAGGAATGTACCGCTCGGAGGGTAGGAAAGCACACATGCTGAAACTGCAGATTCCCAAAAATCGAATGAACTACCTCATCAAACAAATTCCGCTCCACTTCGACGCCGTCGTTCTGGAACAGGGTTGGGAGTATTACCATAAAGGCCGGGTGACGGAGATCGATCTGAAAGGCACTCGCATTCAGGCCGCAGTCACAGGTAGTCAGATATATGAGACAAATATACATTTGGAAAATTTCGCGAATAGCGAATGCTCGTGCACTTATGACGGTTCCTGCAAGCATATGGCAGCCGCTTTTTTCAGCTTGTATGCCCCTTATGGCCGACCTGAGTTGCTGCTGCAGCAATTGAAACAGCAAATACTCACGCGAAAGAAGCCTATTCGCGGCGCATCTCTTGCGCAGGATAAGAAAGCCGGTCAAGCTAATGTCCCTTTGGAAGCGGCCATGCCAGTGGAATGGCATCGTTTTTTCGAAGGGAAATTTCATGGATTTTCGATATCCCATCAACATTCCATCGAAACATTCTACGACTCTGCATTGGAGTCTCTCCCTGCCCATGCCGTAAACTGGCAGTCATCTGCCAGAGAACTCTTTATGTTCCATATCCTGCTCTTTATGATGCGAAAGATTGAACAGTTTTATCAAGATACCAAGAGCTCTTACTTATCGTATTATCATGAAAATGGCTGTAAAATTGCCGCCAAAAACTGTGAAGATAAGCTCGTGGCCTTCATTGAAAACACCGACCTCAATAAGTCGTTTGCCGCTGAACCTAAACATTGGCAAGCCACTGTAAAAATGCTTAGTGATTTTGCCCTGCAGGGCAAAGATAGCCCTATTGATTGGTTATTCGTATACCGTTTCATTTGGTGGAAGCTCTCCGATCATAGACAAGCTCAACAAGAGGAAATACAACGCCTCACTGTTCTTCTGGGCAAGAAGGAGCTCTTAGCCCGGAAGAAGGATACACTGCTGGCTGCCAGAGCGCATTTTGATATTATGCAGGGGGATACGGAGCTTGCCTTCGCGCGCCTAGAGCAGTTAAACCATCCGAATGCCAAGGATTTTTTCCTGTATCTTCATCATTATTACAAGGATAAGAAATGGAGCGACATGCTCGTCTGGCTGCGATGGATGCTTCCTTCGGTAGCGAATGCAAACCATGATGATTTCCGAACCTTCTGCCAGTATTGGCAGGATACGACTAAGCATTTGGATTCGGATAGCGAGTGGGTACAGGTCATGGAATCCTTGCTGCCTCGTTCCTACTACTATTACACGGCTTATTTACTGCAAACGAAACGTTACCGCCAGTGGATTGATTTGCAGCTCGCGAATCGTATTTCGCCGCTTAGCTTGTACGCCACGGAGCTTAAAGCGATTGAAGAGCATGATTCGTCATTGCTTCTCCCACTCTATCATCAAGCAGCAGAACGAGCTGTTCTGGAGAAAAATCGGGCCTCCTACAAGACCGCCGTTCGCCTTCTGAAGAAGCTGCACACCATTTATAAACAGTTAGGCCAAGATGACCGTTGGGAACATTATGTTTATCGACTAGCGGATAAATTCTCGCGCCTGCGAGCTTTCCAAGAAGAGCTGAAGAAAGGAAAATGGATTCGATGATCGAAACCAGCGCGCTGACCGTTCACGTTAGCTCCATCCCTAATGGTTCTTTATTTCTATGGGGCACCCGCGAAAACGGCGGCATATGGGATGCTCTCGACTTAAAAAATATGCTGTTTGCTTGGCATCGCTCCTCGTTTTACGGCACCTTCATGGAACCTAGCGAGTGGCAAAATCGGGAAGGCATCGAGCTGCAGCCCTTAGAAGCACTTGATTATTTCAGCGATCCACAGCCTGTTCAACATATTCAACTTAGCTGGCACAAAGACGGTGCGGATATGATTCTTCTGGCTCCCGCTGTCAAAGAAGCACTGGCCACAGGTCGCTTCATGCCGGATTATGAGAAATGGAAAGCCGGCGAGATCGGCTGGAAGCTCGAGCTCCCTGTCGAATTGCAGCCTCTAGAGACGCCTGCGGTAACTCGCTGGATACAGGCTCTCATCCCGGAATGGGTCGATGCCGATGGCATCATGAAAGACAATCTGCGCAAGCTGGAAGCCGCTTATCCCCTCATGCGCCGCGGTGAGATCGGCGCCGATATTTGGCTCGACGAGGAAGACTGGCTCGTCGCGATTGGTTGGCGTCAGGACCGGACGCCGATGCGTACATGCTTGCAGCTCGTCGAGCCGGACCTGGCGCAGGGCGCAGGCTGGCAGCTGCGCGTGCTGCTGCAGGACCGGCTCGCGCCGGACGTGCTTCGCACGGTAACGCCTAGCGGCGAGCCGGTTGAAGGCGAACAGCCCCTGCCGGAGGCGTGGCTGGCAGAGATTGGCCGCGTGCAGCGCGATGCGGCCAAGTGGACCCGCATCCTGCCCTGGCTGGATGCGGATAGTACGGATGCCGCGGCGGGCGAAAACGCCGCGTTTTCCCTCCGTCAGACATTGACGGAGGAAGAGGCCTGGCGCTTCCTCGCAGAGGGAAGCGTGCGGCTTGTTGAGGCCGGAACGAGTGTGTTCCTGCCTGCCTGGTGGGAACGCATCCGCAAGCTGCGGCCGAAGCTGCGCGCGAAGATCAAGTCCTCCGTCGGTTCTGGACGGGAGACGATGTTCGGACTCAGCCAGCTGATGCAGTTCGACTGGAAGCTGGCTGTGGGTGATCAGGAGCTGACGGAAGAAGAATTCCGCCAGCTTCTGGAGGAGAAGCGCAAGCTGATCCAGATCCGCGGCAGCTGGATTCAGCTCGATCCGCTCTTCATGGCGCAAGTCGAGCAAATCATGAAGCAAGTTCAGAAGAAACAAGGTCTTTCCTTCCGCGATGTGCTGGAATTGCATTTTGCCGGCGATGCTGGCGGATTGCTGCCGGCTGAGGATGATCCCGAGGCATTGCGCTACATCGAAATGGAAGTTGAGCTGAACGAGCAGTTGCGCCACATGGTCGATCAGCTCACCCAGACCGAATCGATTCCTACGATTCAGCCGCCTGCCAGCTTTCATGGATCGTTGCGCCATTATCAGGTAGACGGTATCTCTTGGCTGCTGTTCCTTCGTCGTTTCGGCTTAGGCGGCTGCTTGGCCGATGATATGGGTCTCGGCAAAACGATCCAGTGGATCACCTACTTACTTACCGTGAAAGAACAGGAACAACCTGATACGCCTTCCCTTTTAATTTGTCCAACTTCCGTACTAGGCAATTGGCAAATGGAGCTTAAGCGCTTTGCGCCCTCACTGAAGGTGCATCTGCACTATGGGCCTCAACGCTTAAAAGGACCGGCTTTTAATGCAGTCGTCGGCAAGGTAGATTTGGTCTTAACCTCCTATACGCTTTCTCATCTGGACGAATTAGAGCTAAGCTCTGTTGCTTGGAACTCCATCTGTCTGGATGAAGCACAAAATATAAAAAATGCGTACACGAAGCAAGCATCCGCCATTCGTCGATTGGATGGCTTCCATCGCATTGCACTAACAGGAACGCCGATTGAGAATCGGTTAACGGAGCTTTGGTCGATCTTCGACTTTGCCAATCCTGGCTATCTGGGCAGTGTTCGTGAATTTACGCATCGTTATGTCAATGTGATCGAGAAAACACGCGATAGCGAAACCATCGGCAAGGTGCAGAAGCTGATTCGCCCCTTTCTGCTGCGCCGCGAGAAGAAAGATCCGGCGATTCAACTGGATCTGCCGGAAAAGAACGAGTCCAAGACGTTCATATCGCTTACAGCAGAGCAAGGCTCGCTTTATGAGAACTACATCCAGGATATGTTCGATCGGCTGGATAAGCTCTCCGCAATGGAGCGGCGCGGCCTCATTCTCGCCGCGCTCACAAAGCTTAAGCAGGTGTGCAACCACCCTGCTCTGCTCCTGAAAGAAGGACCAACTGCGCCATGGAGCGGCCGTTCGAATAAGCTGGAACGACTGCTCGAAATGGTCCAGGAGCTTCGTCAAGAAGGCGACAAATGCCTGATCTTCACGCAATTTGTTGAGACCGGCAATCTGCTGCAGCATGTTTTGCAGCAGGAACTCGACGAGAAGGTGCTGTTCCTGCATGGCGGAACTCCGAAAGCGGGGCGCGATGAAATGATCGCGCACTTCCAAGACGCCAACCAACCTGAGGAAGATCAGCGCAATGTTTTCATTCTTTCCTTAAAAGCCGGTGGCATCGGACTCAACCTGACCGCAGCGAATCATGTATTCCACTACGATCGCTGGTGGAATCCCGCCGTCGAGAATCAGGCAACGGACCGTGCCTTCCGTATTGGCCAAACGCGTCATGTGCAGGTACACAAGTTCGTGACCCTCGGCACGCTGGAAGAACGTATCGACGAGATGATTGAGCGCAAGCTCGGTCTTAGCCAGCAAATTGTCGGCTCTGGTGAAAACTGGATTACGGAGCTATCTACTGACGAGCTGCGCGATCTGTTCTCGCTGCGTCGAGAGTGGGTCGAAGCGTAAATCATTAAAGCTCCATGCCTTTTCCGCAATCCAAAGAGGTTACCCCAGCTTTACTTGGGGTAACCTCTTTTTACGAGCTTCCTTCTCTCTAGATCGTCAAATCCAAGAACAAATAACAGCTTTCCCCCACAACGCACGAATAAGTTTGTATTTGATAAGAGGTATCCAAATCCGTATAGGGTTGAGAGAAGATACCCTGCTTTTGCAAATTCATCATAAGAATGTTTGAGATAAAATAGGGCCGCCAAATCCAATTGGCACCACGGTAGCTTTCATCCTTGCACCAGGTCTCATCTCTTCGACTGTAGTTGGATGAAATCTGACAGCCGTCTTCCCGGCATATGTACATACGCATACAGGTATTGGAGACCTTGCTCATGGCATGTTCAATAACCTGATCGGCATCCTCTGAAGTACGTATGGGGAGCATGGAATGAACGAAGGCATCCAGATTTTGTTGAACAGCAAACATTTGGCTGTAACGCTGAAATTCATTCAAACTAAAAAGCTGCATCTCTTCCTTTAACATGTCTTTAAAAGCATCTCTATGCTGAAGTTCAGACTCCGCTTTGGAAAATAAATATCCTTGCACATATCTAGCACCGACTTGCAGCGCACTGTGCAGCTCTTGCTTCGTCTCGACACCTTCTACCAGTAAGGAGGCGCCCATCTGTGCCGCAAGAATAGAGAATGACTCCATCAACGCTTTATAACCCGCGTGGGTTGCGCTTTTTTTGAGAATATTCAGATCAATCTTAAGTATCTTCGGTTGCAGACTGGCGATTCGATCGAAATTGCTGAAGCCGCTCCCTACATCATCTATCGCTACTATACATCCGAAATCACGATATAGTCCCACGATTTGCATAAGCTCTTGCAGTTTCCCGGTAAACTCTTCTTCTGTAATTTCAATCACGATCCGCGCAGGATTTATTTGATATTTCCTTATCAATTGTAGGGTTGGAAGCTCTCCCGTGCGACGATAGGTTCGATAGATCCACGATGGCTTTAAGTTGATGAACAGCAAACATTCATCATCTGTCGCGGCCAACTGCTTCATAGCATCTTCCCTTAAATACCGATCAATCGTCAGGTGAACTTCTTCAGGAATATCTGAGCTTTGGAAAAAAGGTCCTAAGCTTTCCACAACACCATTTCGGATCCTTCTGCCCAGCGTTTCGTAACCTATAATTTCCTGATTTTGCAAAGATAGAATCGGTTGGAAAAATGGCCTTACCTCATGTTGGTGTGGGATCCTGCTGTCTATCTGCACGGTGATTCCCTCCTTCAAGCAATCTTCTTCGCTGCTTAATGTGACATTATCTGACTAATCATTAGTATTGTAAACGAGATTTCCAGTTCTTGCAATGTGCACATGGAAGAAAACCTAACACAAACGAATTTTAAAGGAATTTGTTGCTTCATGTCGAATTTTTAAGTTATCCTTCTTATCCTATTAGAATCTAGGTGAACTTTTTAATGAAGAAATTTACGAGATCTCGGATCTCCATGTTCTATGTTATTCTAATCGTTGTCTTATTAGCGTTTGTTAGTGTGTCCAATTATATTGCCTCCCGCAATATGGAACGCGAGAACGATGCGATTGTGAATAACTCCATCCCCATATCAGACACAGCCAATAACTTGCTAACGAATTTAATTAATCAAGAAACAGGTATTCGCGGCTTCGAGTTGACGGGCAATGAGCAGTTCCTTGACCCTTATACAACAGGCAAAAAACAAATGGAACTGGACCTTGAGACGATCCGTAAATATGAAGGCAAATTTCCGACCCTTCAACTCATTATTGATACCCAAGCCGTACCTGCCATTGTTAATCTACAAAAATACTATGACTCTCAACTAGATTTAGTCAGAGCCGGGAAAGTCGAAGAAGCCAAAAACCGCATACAAACCGGCAAAACGATGATGGATCGCTATCGAACCATCCACTCCAGTATCGAGAAGAGTATTGACCAAATTACAACCAGCGCACATGACGCTTCTCTTCAGGCCGGTAAAACCTCCCGTCTCATCACGCTGGTGGGCGGCATCATTGCTTTGATTACCGGCGGTATGTCCATCTTTATCTTCAAACGGGCTACCGATGCCGAAGAGGGATTACGCAAAGCGAAGAGACGTATCGTTACATGGCGGAGAGCTTGGAAACGCAAAACGAGGAAATTATGGCGCAGCAGGAAGAGCAGCAAGTGATCCTAGCGAAACTATCGGAGCGCGAAAGTGAATTGGAACTGATCACCTCTTATCAGGAGAAGCTTACGGGATACGTTGAGCTGAAAGGATTCTTGCAGCACACGATGCCTGCACTGCTAAATTCCTTATCACAGGATGCGGCATTGATTGTCATTGAACGTTCTCGTGAAGACGTGAGTTCATTTGAAGTCATGCACGCGATTGGGTATCCGAAGGAGCATCTTAATGTGATGCAGCAGGGACTTTTTGGACCCGCCAAACGTGTATTTGAGGAAGGAACAACGATCCTGCACAAACGTGATGTGTTCGGTCATGAACGTGGCGTTCACGGAGGTATCCTGCAAGCCGTCGATCAGTACTTTCCCCTTTTCGATGATAAACAGAAGGTTATTGGCTTCTTGCTTCTTACGAGTTATCAGAGCTCACTTTTTCATGAAGATAATCATCGCTTAACCAAAGGAATCATTCGTCAGTTTGGACTGGCCTTCTACGCGCAAGTCATGAATGATGAGCGTCGCCGACAAGCCGCTGATTTAGAAACATTGAACCAGGAATTAATTACAGAGAAACAATTAATAGAAGGACAACGCGATCTGATTCAAAATATTCTCGAATCCGCGCACGAAGGAATGATGATGTGCGATTCGCAAGGTACGCTGTTATTTGCAAATCAACGCATGCATCAATACTATCAATTAAATGAACGCATTGGCAGCAATTTAGTGGAAAGCTGCCACCAAATTGCTGCGAAAATCCCTAACTTCAATGGTGTTGCATCATCGATTGAAGCTTTGTTGGATGGTTCCCTTTCTCATCTCACACAACGTTTCAGTTTTGAAATGGATGATCAGCTTCAACATGCAGAACTGTATGCTACGATTGTTAGCGAGGATACGGAGCAGCAAGGTTATTTATTCGTTTTCCGTGACCGAACAGAGGAAGAACGTGTGGATGAGATGAAGAATGAATTCATCAGCATTGTCTCCCACGAATTGCGTACGCCGCTGGCTAGCGTGCTTGGATTTATTGAAATCCTGCTGCATCGCGATCTTCCACAAGATAAGCAGAAGAAATACATGGATACGATCTATAAAGAAGCGCATCGCCTATCCAATTTAATTAATGATTTCCTTGATTTACAGCGGATGGAGTCCGGTAGACAAGTGTACCACTTCACCCCGATTAATTTATTGCCTACCGTGCAAGAAGTCGTTGAACAATGGCAAGATAAGCAAAATCATCATATCAACATTCATCATCCGGAAACAGAGCTATGGGTGTCAGTGGATGTAGACCGCATCCGTCAAGTGTTTCACAACTTAATCAGCAATGCGATTAAATATTCCCCTGCGGCAGACCAAATCGACATTCGCTTGTCAGTCGATCAAGGTAAAATAATGATTTGGATTCAAGATTACGGACTAGGCATTCCTGAAGAAGCCAATGAACAAATGTTCTCTAAATTCTTCCGTGTTGATAATTCGGACCGACGCCAGATTGGCGGAACTGGTCTGGGGCTGGCAATCGTCAAGGAGATTGTAGAAGGCCATAATGGACAAATCTCCTTTAGCTCGGAAATGGGTCAAGGGACGACCTTCCAAATTGAATTGAACGAATACGTACTGGCCTCCATGGATGGTCAGATCGTGATCTTTGAGGATGACGATAACTTAGCTAAGCTGATTCAGGTCGCCTTGACCAAGCTGGGTCTGCCATCCACACAGCTGCGTTCCGCTGAAGAGGGTATTCTCATCCTAGACCGGTGTGAAGGAGAAGGACCTATCCTGTTCATCGTAGATATTCATTTGGAAGGCGTGAAAACTGGATGGGATTTCATTGCTGAATTATACAGGCATCCGACATACTACCGGACCCCTGTCATCGTCTCTACAGCCCTTGAACCACCTCATGATTATCACGAAAAAGAAATTGAGAAGTTTCTCAAGAAGCCTTTCTCCATGGAGAGACTGATACAAGTAGCGAAGCGCTTGCTGGATAACAAGCAGAGCAATGCTTATGTATTTCCTGCACAGGACAAGGATTCACTCTCCACGACCTTGCAGCGCAACGGCATCGACGTCATCGATATGAAGGAAAATATGGATATGATTGAAGTACAGATTAAGAAGCCAGATACGGATTCCTAAATGGATTGATTCCGTTGAACGCTTTGTCGAATTACGCAGAAATTGCATTTTTCCTTCTAAATCGTGTAAAATTACTTCTAATCATAAGTGAAGGGAGTGGGGAATATGAAGGGTTCCGTGGGCACGCTAAACACGTTCTTTCCTATTTCTCATTCATCGAAACACTAAAGCATTCGTTGCTTTAGTGTTTTTTTAGTAGATAAGAAAGTATATGTCTATACGTTTGCTTCGCATCTACCTTGATAAACTCACTCGTCCCTGAAGGACGACAAAGTCGTTTATCCTTGGCTATTTGCGCACAGAGAGGGGTTGACGATAGAAATGCGGTATAAGCGGGTTCTTATTAAATTAAGTGGCGGGGCCGTGGCAGGAGACAGCGAATTTGGCTTCGATCCGGCGCAGCTGGATCACATTGCTAATGAGATTATGACAGTTGTCAATATGGGCGTTGAAGTATGTCTGGTTATCGGTGGTGGAAATATTTTCCGAGGCAATATGGGAGAGAGCTGGGGGATTGAGAAAGCCGAAGCTGACAATATCGGTACACTCGCTACGGTTATTAACAGCTTAATGCTGCGCGGGGTAATTAAAGCCAAGACCAAAGCAGAGGTTCGCGTTATGACTGCCATTCCGATTGCATCGGTTGCTGAACCTTTTATTCGACTAAGGGCCATTCATCATTTGGAAAAAGGGTACATCGTTATTTTCGCAGGCGGCAATGGTCAGCCCTTCGTTACAACCGACTATCCGTCCGTTCAAAGAGCAATAGAAGTAAACTGCCAAGCCATTCTTGTTGCCAAGCAAGGGGTTGATGGGGTTTTTGATAAAGACCCGAAACATCATAAAGAGGCTTTGCAATATAAGTCCCTCCATTATAATGATGTCATTCATAACAACTTGAAAGTCATGGATCAATCCGCTTTTATCCTCGCCAGAGATTACCATATTCCCATCCATGTGTTTAACTTCGACAAGCCAGGATCTATGAGGGAAATATGCGAAGGCTTGAATACAGGGACGATTATCAGCGGCTCATCGGAGCTCATATATCACTAAAACAAAGGATAGATAAGCAGTTTTCACTGCGGCTCTATCCTTTGTTTTGTTGCGCTTTGGAGCTCAATAAAAGCTCATAATAATCATTAGCGTTTTTCGTTTTAAACCCGCAGGATTCGTATAAACCAAGTGCTTTCTCATTTTCCACAGCTACTTCCAAATGAATAAAGGTAACATCATGATCCTGTTGCAAAGCCTCTATCGTCAGACGCAAGATTTGGCGTCCATAACCTTTTCCCCGAACAACAGGCGATACACAAAAACCATAAATTAAACCTCGCCCTCCCTCTTCCATCATCGCTCCGATTTTGCCGATGGGCACTTTCCTGTTGCCCAATTCCGCTATCCAAGTCCATTCTTTGTCGCCCGTCATGGTTTGGCTCACATATTCTCGCGCATCCTCTTCGGGCATATTGAATCCCGACTGATTTAGCGTAACGAGCAGTTCAGTATCCGTGACTTGCGCTGGACGAATCGTCACCCTCTCATCTGACGATGACGGAGCAAGCTTCACAGGCTCCTGAAGGTCCATGACATATTCAGAGAAGCCATATTGTGCCCCAAGGGAGCTCAGGAATGCTTTACCGCTATGGGAACCACGTTCATTGATGAAAATCAACTTTGGAATCTCCCTACGACGACATTCCTCTATAGCCGCTTTGCTCAATTGACTGAATAGGCCCTGACGCCGCGAATCTGGATGTACCATGCCGCTAATTTCCACTTCTGTAGACAGAAAACAATAGATAGCTAAAAAACCGACCAAACGGTCATCTTCATAAAACAAAAAATCATTCGTTACACCATCCGGCCGGCGGAGAGTGTTCCCCAATTTAATTTAATATCGATATGGTCATGGGCGTTGCAAACTGCCCATAACTCTCTGACTTCTTCCAGCTCTTGCGGCGACAATCCTGCTCTGGGCTGCAATCCTTGTTTCAAATCTTATCCCTCCATGATGCTAATTTTGACCTACTGTCAATTATAGCTTTGACGTACGAGCACAGAAAGCTAATAAATCAGTTAAATTAAAATTTCGCACAACCGATGGGATAGCCCAGGCAGCTCGATAAGAAATAATCCCGCTTAATGCCATAACCTTCACACTCAATTTACCACGATTAGGAAATAATTTACTTTTTCACTAATCAGGCTTCTTCATAATTCGAATCTGAATAGAGGTTTGTTTTTGAGAAGGTGATGATGCTTGTACTTGGATCCTATAACTAGGAAAACCTAGTTGGAGCTAATCATCCCCGACACCTGGCACAGCATACTTTTGAACCTCTCATGACTAAAATCACGAGATTCTTGGGTAGTCTCTTCTAACGAAGAGAAGTTTACCAAGCTATCCCTGTCGTTCCGACAGTTCGTGTAAGGTGATTACACAGTAAGCAGT
>NZ_VRTT01000099.1 GCF_008017805.1 Paenibacillus sp. N3.4
GTTCTTTATTCGTCATGAGGCAACCTCCTGTAATTTTGGTTGCTTTCATCTTCTCACGTACTTAATTGGCAATGAAGGTGGCTAGGGTTTGACGCTTACCTTAAAGACAAGACATTCAAACCTGGGGGTATTGACTTAAATCAACTTTCACCAGAAGAGAAAGATTTAATCTTACAACGGTCTGAAGAAATAGATAATATCTTATTGAAACTTGCTAAGGCTAGAGGAGAGCAAAAAAACATAGAAGAAAATCAAAAGTCAAGCATCATGAGCAGTGAAGTTACTGCTAAGGCTAAACAAATTCAATCCGAAATTGATGGCCTTGAAGCTGAAAGTGAAAAGATGGGTCTACAACGACTAAAAATAAAGGTTGGTTCAGAAAATCAAGTTGGAATTCTTTCTTCAATTGGTGGCGATTTTGATTTTGATTATATTGATGTAAGATACGATTCATCGACAGGGTTATATATTTTTGAGGGGCAAGGTCAGTGGAAAAATAGGAATTGGTATAATGATAATGGATGTTCACCACTCTGCGTAAATTATTCTACTAAAAATGTCGGTGGAGAAGATGGGTTTGCTCTTTTTTCACTTCATAGAGATATATCTATTTTCAACCAACGTTACTATACTTTAAAAAGTGATTTCGCTACAGCAATCGAATGGACTAACACAGCATCAACAAATGTAGGTGCAAGAGGTTATGGGTGGAAATGGCAAGATAATATCTACTTTAATCCAAATGGTGCGGAATTTAACTCGGCTAGACAATTCGGATGGTATTATTTTGCCTATTCGGATGGAAAACCAAGCTCTGGTAGTGTAGTTTCTTTTAAAGCATCTACTTCTCATACGTGGGATACCACATCTGTAAGTGGTATTTCGTTGGCTCCATGGTCTATTGGTTTTGCATGGAATACAGGATCGAGTCATTGGGAAAAAGAAACGCAAATTAATGTTTTCTACTAAACTTTAAGTGTAAAATAAAGGATATAAAGGGGTTTCCCTTTATATCCTTATACTTTTTAGGTGTTATCTAAAGTTAAATATATCTATAAGGAGGTGTTGAATGTATGGCAAGTAAAAGTTATATTACAATTCTAATCATCTTACTTTGAGTATTATTTATATTATTTATTTTCACAATAATAATAGCCTCAAACATATTGAAAAAATAATTTCAACATTTGAAGGTGTGCAAGTGTCTCTGGACAAAAATGACATAAAAATTATAAGTGATAATAAAAACTCTGTACTAGTAATTAACGTCGATAGCAATAATATCTACGTTAATTGTTATTTAATTAAAAATGACATTGTAGTAGCAAAAACGCTATTTCCAAATGTCACCACGGATATACGTGAGAATATTTCACCGATTGAATGGCAATTTTCTCGAAAGAAAGATCTATATTCTATTTTGATTATTCAGCTTAACGATAAGAATATTATTTCCTTAAATATTAATAGCATTCCACAATCAGAAATCTTTTCTTTCGAATTTAAGGATAGAGTTTATTATTATTCTTTCTCGGAGTATATAGATAATCCGATACAAATTGAGGGGTTATCCGTTGATCAAAATATTATTTACAGAAACTTCTAATCACTCCACCTACCTCAAAGCCCTGATATGGACATGTACAATAACTTAGATAGTCCTGCGGAAAATGATGGGTGGCGGGGGTGGTGGTACGGCGCGTGTCGGCTAGAATGACAAAGAAGCCCAACGGGATCACCGTCAAGCCTTACGCTTTCTTACTTAACGAATCCACGTTGACTAAGTACTAGCTACATGTTTTGCAACTTCCTTTACCCAAGTTGTTTGGTCTTCAAAACTAGCTTCGTCATTCTTGAAAACTACCTGAATCAAAGGAAGCCAATTGATGATGTGTTAACTTTTATTGACCAGCTTATTTTCAACTGTTGTCTAATCCGAGCACCTATTAACTAGGTTTGATTAAAGTTACAATCTTTTGAATTCATCTTTATAAAAGATTGAATACTTGGATGTCTTAATGTTTTGTTTGGGGTCCATTCTAAGAAATTTACTTTAACAACTATTTGGGGTACTATCCATACAGCTTCTTTTTCTCGTTCGGGTTGGTTAATAAAATGGCGCTCTTTAGTTTTAATATTTTGAACTTGTTCAGTTACATTCTGCCAGTCTTTATATGTAAGTTTGCCTGTACCCGCATGTCCGATATACCATAGCTGGCCCTGATCATCATACAAACCTAATAAAAGTGAGTTCACTATTTTATCCCTATAAGTAACGCCGCTTACGACTGCAAATAGGTCTTTAAAAATCTTTTTTTTAAGCCAACGCTTATCTTTTCCATTTATTAAGTAGGTACTGTTCAGATCCTTTATTACAATTCCTTCCAATTCGTGCTGCATCGCAACTTCAAAAAGTGCTTCAATAGCAATATGATTAGTAACTATTTGGACTTGTTGATTAGGCTTAATGATTTTTTCTAGTATAGCTTGTCGTTCTTTAAGACTTAGATGAGTCACCCAGGCTCCATCATAGTAAAGGATATCAAATATCATATAAGTTATTGGAACTTGTCGCATGACTTGAGCCACAGTGGTTGACTTTCTAGAACTATCTCGTCTCATAATCTCATAAAAGGAAGGCTTTCCTTGAAAAAGCGCAATAATCTCGCCGTCTAAAATAAAAGAATTCGCTGAACAGAAAACCTCTGGATGAGTTAATTCAGGATATTGCAGTGTTCTATCATTGCTTCTTCGATTTATTAGTTTAGTTGTACTTCCATCAAAATATAGTAACATTCTCACCCCATCCCATTTGATTTGGCTAGTTAAATGATCACCCGAAGGTAGCTCATCAGTACTAATAGGCTCAAATGGGATTAATGGTTCAAAATCCAAATCTCATTCCCCCCAATAAATTGTCGTCATAATAATATTCTTAACAATTTAATGGTTATTATTACAACTGAAGCAATTTTAATTTCTCCTAAGGTCTATCTATGATTCTGTTCTCCTCAAAATAATATTTACAAAATCTCAACTTTAATATATAACTAAATAATTATATGATGATTTATAAGTTGTTTCAGTGAGGAGAGTGTCATTTTGGTAGAGATTGAAAAATTATCGGATATTTGCAAGCTGCTTGGGGATACAATGCGACTCACGATCTTGTCCCTACTCCAAGAACGTGAGCTGTGCGTGTATGAGCTTGTTGACATTTTACAAACCAGCCAACCCAATGTCAGTCAACATATGCGAAAGCTCAAGGATGGGGGATTGGTGAAGGAAGCCAAAAAGGGGCAGTGGGTATTCTATTCGTTGAACATTAGCGACAAAGCCTTTCTACACGAGCTATTTCGGCATTTGCCATCCCAAAAGGAAAAAGTGAATGCAGTCTCTTGTGAACAGCTGAATTGCTGTGATTAGCTACTACTTATAATGCAAGTTTTCCTTATGGAAATATGTTTAGGAGGAGCACATGGTATTCGCAATAATCATATTTTTACTTACACTTACGTTTGTGATCTGGCAGCCTAGGGGTTTAAATATTGGATGGTCCGCTTCAGCCGGTGCCTTACTGGCACTTATTTTTCAAATTGTTTCCCTGCATGACGTTGTTACCGTGACAGGAATCGTATGGAATGCGACTTTGACCTTTGTCGCCCTCATCCTCATTTCCCTAATCCTTGATCAAATCGGTTTATTCGAATGGTGCGCCCTGCACATGGCACGAATGGCAAAAGGCAGCGGTAAAACCATGTTTGTCTATGTCATATTGCTCGGAGCAGCTGTGTCCGCTTTATTTGCTAACGATGGAGCCGCGCTTATTTTAACGCCAATTGTTCTCGCCATGGTTCGGGCTTTGAAATTCCCAGACAAAATGATTATTCCTTTCATTATGGCAAGTGGCTTTATCGCTGATACCACTTCACTTCCCTTTGTCGTAAGCAATTTGGTCAACATTGTCTCCGCTGATTTTTTTGGTATTGATTTCGTAACCTATGCAAGCAGAATGTTCGTCACGAGCCTCTGCTCATTAGCTGCAAGTCTGCTTGTTCTTTTTCTTTTTTTCAGAAAAGACATTCCTCAGAATTACGATATCGCTCAGCTTAAACAGCCTTCAGAAGCGATTAAGGATTTAAAGCTATTCCGTCTGTCTTGGATCGTACTCGGGGTTTTGTTGATCGCTTACCTCATCAGTGAATTCATTAAAATCCCAGTCTCTATCATCGCAGGAAGTGCAGCGCTCATTTTTATTCTTTTTGCTCGTTCCAGCAAAGTAATTGAAACCAAACGAGTCATCAAAGATGCGCCATGGGCGGTTGTTATTTTCTCCATCGGGATGTATGTAGTCGTATACGGGTTGAAAAATGTCGGTCTCACGGATACTCTTGGAAATCTGATTGAACAGATATCCGCACAAGGATTGTTTGCTGCTACTGTCGGAATGGGATTTCTAGCGGCTATTTTATCCTCTGTGATGAACAATATGCCGACGGTTATGATCGACGCGCTTGCTATCCAAGGTTCGCAAACAGATGGCATGATCCGCGAAGCGTTAATTTATGCAAATATCATTGGCTCTGATTTAGGTCCGAAAATAACCCCAATCGGCTCGCTGGCCACATTGCTATGGCTTCATGTGTTATCCAACAAAGGAGTAAAAATAACATGGGGTTATTATTTCAAAGTCGGTATTATACTTACGATTCCAACCTTATTCATCACACTAATAGGTTTGTACCTATGGTTAAGCATACTCGCCTAAATCAATCTTAAGGAGCTGTTCCACATGGACAAAAAACTAGTTTATTTTCTTTGCACGGGAAACTCATGCCGCAGTCAAATCGCTGATGGCTTTTTAAAAGCTTTGGGGAGTGATAGCTACGAGGTAAAAAGCGCAGGATTGGCGGCACACGGATTGAACCCACGAGCCGTCGCTACAATGAAAGAAGCAGGTCTCGATATCTCGAACCATACATCGGATGTGATTGATCCTGAGATTTTAAGTCGCGCTGATTTCATCATCACTTTGTGCGGCGATGCAAACGATAACTGCCCTGTTGTTCGTAATGATAAAGCGGAAAGATGGCACTGGGGATTTGATGATCCTGCCAAAGCAACCGGAACGGAAGAAGAAATAACAGCCAAATTCAGGGAAGTCCGTGATTCAATCCAGCGTCGGATCGAGCAGTTTTTACGTGAAGGAAAGTAAGAGGATCAAGCTGATCCTCTTTCTTCATGTAAGATTCGGTACAGTTCATCCAGATTTTGAATGTGATAGGTGGGAACAATATCAGTATCATTGGGTTTCATGGCTGGGTTGAACCAACATGTGTCTAAACCTGCGAGCTGTCCGCCTTTGATATCCGCGCTTAAGGAATCTCCGATAATGAGTCCTTCTTCGACAGAAAAATTAGGGATTCGCGCAAAGACATAATCAAAATATTCTTTCATTGGCTTTTGAAAACCAGTATCCTCAGAAACAAAAACTCCCTTAACTAGCGGATATAATCCCGAACCACGTAAGCGTTTATCCTGCGTCCTGGAAACACCATTCGTCACGATATAGATATCATATTTATTGTAAAGGTCCTTTATTAATTCAATAGCCCCATCAACAAGCTGATGCCCCTCTTCTAAGTAGCTGCGATAATTTTGTTCCAGTAAGACACCATCAACCTCTAGACCGTATTCCTTAAATAAAAGGGAATAGCGCGTATTCACAACCTCATCACGACTTATTTCCCCTTCTTCAAAAGCCTTCCAAAGACCTTGATTTATTTGTTTATAAAGAGCCTCGATCTCCGTCGTTAACGTGATTTTTTGTTCTTCGAAAAGCAAGCGCAGCGCTAACTTTTCTGCTGCGGCAAAGTCCAATAGTGTATCATCTACATCAAATAATAAAGTTTGGTATTTTTTCAAAATCATCTCTCTCCATTCTCTGCTCTTGTCTTCTTCCAAGTCATCTTAGACGATCTCTGTTTCTCGCGCCCACCGCTTAATTTAAATACAAAAATACCACCTACTATAACCAGTACACCGATCAATTCTTTAGCGGTAAAAGGAATTTTATCCAGACCTAACCAACCTAGTGAATCCCACAATAAAGCAAACCCTAACTGTGACGTCAATACGATAATACTTGCATAGGAAGGTCCAAGCAGCCTTATCCCTTGTACCAGACAAATAACTACCCCTACTCCGATCAAACCGCTGAACCAATACCATAGATGCATATTGGGCAAGGAAAACATATGTTTACCTTCAAAGAGCAGACCAATCGTTAATGAAGCCAGGAATCCCATACCTAATACCAATGTCGTTGTTGCCATAGATCCCGCGCGTTCATTCACCTTACTGTTGAATATGTTTTGCAAACCGACCAATGAACCTGCGATAAGCGCCAATAACAGTCCCAGAATCATAACCCATACTCTCCCATCAAATCGTTCTATTCGTAAATATTATGATTGGCCAACGTGCTTAACCCTTCTCTGTTCTTAACAAGGATGAACCCTTTGTTACGCTCAATCAGACCCTCTGCACAAAACTGTTGAATTACCCGATTGAGATGCCTATAGCTGGTTCCAATTAAGTTCGCAGCATCCCTTAGACTCGCTGCTTCCAGCTGCCCTTTAAATTGGGAATCGGATTCATCAAAGGAAACCGATAATAGATAACTTGCCAGTCGCACCTCCACCGGATACATCAGATTAAAGCTTAACGAATTGGACTTCAAGTAAAACTTTTGAGTAATCGTCTTCAGCACAAATTGCAGCAGAGGTACATAATCACTTCCATATTTTTTTAACCATCGTTGATGAACACCGATCATACAGACAGAAGATACGGCCTCAACCGTATTAATAATATCTATCCCCTGCACGTATTCAATATCTCCAATCAACTCAAGCGGCTTCTTAAAAGAAAGAATAAGTGATTTCCCTTCTGTCGAGGTGGTATAAATTTTAATTTTCCCCTTAACAAGCACGTACAGATACTCAGAAGGCTCTCCTTGTGAACAAATGAGTTCTCCTTGGTTAAAGCTGTAGAGCGACAAATGCGGTATTAATTGTTCATTAAAAACAGATTCTATTTGATGAGCATGCAAATATTGATTTAATTGTTCACGATCCTTCATTTCTTTCATTCGTCGGTAGTACCTCCTATGATCAAAACCTCAGTATGAACACACCAGCTATCATCATCCCAATGCCAATGAACTGGGGCAGCCTCATCTTCTGTTTTACCACACCGAACCATCCGTTACCATCAATTAATAAGGTCAGACTCAGTTGGGCAATCAGCACAGCAGATATGGTAAGGGTCGCTCCAGCTTTTTGAATAGCCGTGACGTTGCTGAAAATAATGATCGCCGCGAAGGCACCGCCAATCAAATATAACGGTTTTACTTGCTTAATCCCCTGCCATTTTCCATCTCGAACGAAAATCAGGATAAACAAAGATACAATGAATCCGGTTAATTGTGTAATCGTCGCCGCTTGCCAAACGCCAATATCTTGACTAATCCGTGAATTAGCTACTCCTTGTAAGGTAATCAAGGCGCCACCTAAACATGCAAATAAAATCCCTCTCATTTTGCGCTCTCCCCACTTTGGATTTCTCTATAATTAAATGATACATCGAGGTGCTTTGGGAAGACATATGTCCTCAAGTAAAAAGCTAACATGATTTACTGCCTGACAGCAGCACAAACAGGCTGCTATAGGGCAGCCTGCTGATCATTTTGTATATATATTCTTCACCCTTTTTGAATTTATTAATTATCTGTTACTCACCCGAATCGCTATGGAGGACTGGCTTGGTTCCGATGACGACTGTAGCGTCCAAATCATCGAATCTGGCTACACGCGGGATCAGCCCGCTGCAAGAGAAAATCTCAACGGTCTGCGATGCCTGCCGTTCGCTAGTCTCAACCAGCAGGTGACCTCCCGGCACCAACCAGAGTGACGCAGCGACTGCCACCCGCCGCTGCATGTCAAGCCCGTCCGCTCCCCCATCGAGAGCCATCCGCGCCTCATGTATCCGAGCTTCTGGGGGCAGCAGCTCGATCGCCTTGGTAGGTACGTAAGGCGCGTTGGCGACTAAAACGTCAACACGGCCCCGCAGTGAGGCAGGCAGCGGCTCATAAAGATCACCTTCGAACACCTGGCCGCCGGCGACAGCAACGTTGCGACGAGCACACCTTACCGCGACGGGGTCGATATCGGCGGCGTACAGCTCGATCCGTTCCACAGCAGCAGCCAGCGCTGCGCCAACAGCGCCCGAGCCGCAGCACAGGTCAACTACAATGGCTCCTGAAAGAGTGAGCGCAGCGGCCTGGCGGACGAGAAATTCGGTACGGTGCCGGGGAACGAAGACTCCAATGTCCACCGCTACCTGCAAGCCGCAGAACTCTGCCCAGCCAATGACATATTCGAGGGGCAGACCAGCAGCTCTCCGGTCTACCATGACTGTGAGTTCAGTTGGCGTACGGGCCGCAGCGACGAGCATCTGAGCTTCGTCTTCGGCAAAAACGCAGCCTGCGGCTCGAAGCCTAGCGACAACGGCTTTGGTATCTCCACATGGCTCACCCGAATTCACAACTGCCTCCCTATCGGTACGGAGTGCCGAATTGTCCTTTCTCAAGCTCATAGCTGCTTTTCTTAAGTCCATCATTCCATCTCATTTCGCAACAAATATAGGGCTCCCCCTGTTATACCCATTATTTTATTCCTGTATCAGCCTAGTGGACAGATAAAGATTAGTTATAAGCAACTATCTAGATGATCGATCTATGCGTATAAAGGATAAGTCAGTTGCAAATGAATAACAAAGGTCGATATGAGACTTTCTAGATCATGCATATGAGATGAAGGAGTGTAGAAACCATGAGATTCCATGCAAAAGTCGTAATTGTTACTGGTGGAGCAAGCGGTATCGGGGAAGTGACTGCTCGCTTATTTGCGGAAGAAGGCGCTAAAGTGATCATTGCGGATTTCGCAGATCGGGGGCAGGAAGTTTCTGATCAGTTGAATGCGGACGGATTAGATACTTTATTTATCAAAACCGATGTATCCAAAGAGGACGAAGTCATCCAAATGGTATCCAAGACAGTAAATAAATATGGGAAGCTGGATATTCTTTTCGCAAACGCCGGCATTGCCAAGGATGGACCTGCTGACGAATTAAGTGCAGAAGCCTGGCAGAGAACCATTGATATTAATTTAACTGGCGTATTTCTTTGCGATAAATATGCGGTCAAGCAGATGCTTGCCCAAGGTACCGGAGGATCCATCGTGAACTGTGGCTCCATTCACAGTCATGTAGGTAAAGCGCATGTCACCTCATACGCAGCAGCAAAAGGCGGAGTTAAACTGTTAACCCAATCGATGGGTGCGGACTATGCCATGAAAGGAATCCGAGTGAACGCTGTATGCCCAGGTTATATCGATACGCCGCTCATCGCAGGGCGGAATGAAGCGATTAACCAACATCTGATTGGCTTACACCCTATGGGTCGTTTAGGTAGACCTGAAGAAGTGGGCAAAGCCGTTTTATTCCTCGCAAGTGACGATGCTTCTTTTATAACAGGAACGACTCTGCTGGTAGACGGAGGATATACGGCTATTTAGGCATGGCTAAGAACCTTCAGTTCCACTTTGTATCGTGGTTTTTGAAGGTTCTTACTCTCCCCATGATTCATTTACCCTTCCAGTACATCCGCCTCTAATTCGCTCGCAATCTCAATCATCTTGGGAATCACCGCTTCGTTCGTGCCAGACACATAAATATCTCCTTGATAATGCCGAAAGGGTATCTTTATTGAGCCGCAGCTCCACATGAAAAAATCTCCCTCAATGGACATGCTGGTAGAGCCAGTGACCGTAAACACGGATGTATAAGAAAAATCCGGTTTAGACGCAAAATACTGTTTGCACTCTTCTAAAGATATTGATTTTGCCTGATTGTCATTTTGCTGTAAACCTCTTGTAATTCGATAGCGTTGACTCATTGAAATTTCACCATTTTCATTGGATTTTCGGGGCGAACGTCACATGTGAATATACGTTAAGCTTAACAAATAATCTCGGGCTTCGCATCACCATACAAAAAGCACAGGGTTTATGGCAAAGCGCCTGTCATACGAACAAGTTACTTCACGTCATCGTATTAAATGATTTTCCAGTAATGTCATATGACATTTTTGCACTAGTTTCTTTGACACGGCGAACAGTAGGATATGACTATTACCGTAGAAGGGACGATGAACTTTTCATGATAAAATTGATGCAGCGCTTCATCCAAAATGGCTACTTTTTACTTTTCACTTTCGTTACAGGATTATTTTACTTTTGCTTTTACTTGGTTACCCTCACCTTAGGATTGAGTCTTTCCTTTACTGTAGTTGGCATTCCCCTGCTTACACACGTGCTGCGAACCACGTCAATCTTCGTGCAATATGAACGCGTTCAAACGAAGATCTATACCGATATCACCACACCCCCTTACGAAGGGAAACTAAGAACAGGGTCCTCATTCTGGGAACAAGCCAAAGCGGAGCTTCTGGATCATCGCAACTGGACCGCTATCGCTTGGTTGATGTTAAAGTTTCTAATTGGACTTTTATGCCTGCTTAGTATAGCCATACTCTACATCACGCCTACTTTGTTTATCCTGGTTCCACTGCTAGCTCATTTTTTTGACATCTACTTTATTGGAATACGGGTAGATACATTCTCAAAATCTCTTATTATTATGTCCGCTGGGTTTATTCTAGCTTTTGTGAGCTCCTGGCTTGCAAATGGTTGGGTAAGGCTCATCGGCGGTTACACGCGTCAAATGATTAAAATCTTAAACCGATAGCTATGAAACTCATCACAACATGTACGCCTCATGACAGCTTCGGAAGGTATCGTTTGATACCAATTTTGTTCTATAATAGCTAGAAAACAGAAACAATATGAAGGTTTGTAGGGGTGATCAACTTGTTTGAAACGGTAAAACAGTGGGTCTGGTATGACTGGACTATGTTTGCGTTCCGCTTTATTGGCAGTATTTCGCTCTTGTTCACAACCTTACAAGTGCATGATCACATAACGCTACCCCTTTGGGTTGTTATTTTTTGGGAGCTTATTGCATTTTCCGTGCCTTGGCTCTGTTTGCTGCTCAATTATAAGTATTATTTGCTTACAGAAATCATTATTTCGGGTGGATTAAGCTTGTATTTAACTTCTTTATTTCCGGAAGCTTATCTCGCTTTTCTCGTATCTATTTTCCTGATTGCTGTGAACAGCGCTCATCAATCCTATCGTTGGTCAGGGCCCATGACCATCCTACTGATTCCTATTTTGATAAATGTGCTTGCTCATCAGAATAATTATTTGATCATGATGGTTCACAATGGACTCGCTTATGCTTTTGGATTTGCTTTTCATTTACTGGTGGTCAATCATCAACAAAGTGAAATCATCCGTGAACAAAACACGGTCTTAGAACAGTATTTATCTCAAATCGAACGTATCACGCTAGCTGAAGAACGCAATAGGCTCTCTACGAATCTCCACGATACAATTGGACATTCTTTTACCTCTATCATCATGGGATTAGAAACATTGCGTCCGGAACTTTCTACAGAAGTTGGCGTGCAAAAACTTGATTCTTTATTAAATTTAGCTCGCAAGAGTATAGAGGAAATTAGAGGATACTTACATCAAATAGAGTCACCGCAGGAAACGCTTCCGCTGCTCCAATCGTTACAGCAATTAGGAGAAGAATTTCAAGCGCATGCAAAAGTGCATGTTCGCTTCCGATCTTTTGGGGAGGAATATCCGTTACCCAAACAAGCCAAAATGACCTTTTTTCGTTGCTTGCAGGAATCGTTAACTAACGCTGTACGTCACGGTCAGTCTACGGAAATCACCGTTTCTCTACAATTTGAGCAGCGAAATACAAGACTGGAAGTAAAGGACAACGGTAAAGGGATGGAGAAATGGCAGGATGGCTTTGGCTTGAACGCGATGAAAGAACGCGCGATGAATCTACAAGGTCAAGTATCTGTCTTTACTGAACCTGGAGAAGGAACGCTTGTTACCTGCACATTGCCAAGGCAAGTGGCACTCCATGATGAAGTCATTCGCTTACTAATCGTTGACGACCAGCTTTTCATACGTGAAAGCCTACGGACTCTCCTGGAGGGATATAAAGATTTGCAAGTGGTGGGATTGGCTGAGGATGGCGTACAAGCTATCGAAATATGCGGGCAATCTCAGCCTCAGCTCGTGCTCATGGATCTGGACATGCCCAATATGGACGGGATTTCAGCATCCAAAGAAATAAAGCAAAAATGGCCCCAAATCCGCATTCTGATCCTAACAACGTTCCAGGATACTGAACAGGCGCTGGAAGTTCTGCGAAGCGGAGCAGACGGTTATTTATTAAAATCTATGGAACCGCGTGAGCTTGCGGAATCGATACGACTTGTGTATCGCGGGGGCACACTCATTGATCAAGACATGTCCCATAAATTGTTTGAGAAGCTCGAAATGGACAAGATTGAAACCGAATCGTTAAAAGGAAAACTATCCGAGAACTACGATCTGACGCTTCGAGAAATAGAAATTTTACAGTACGTATCCAAAGGTCTACGTTATAAGACCATCGCCTCCAAATTATACTTATCGGACGGCACTGTGAGAAATTACGCCTCATCGGCGTATATGAAACTGGGTGTTCGTAACCGAGAAGAAGCTGTACAGAAGGCATTGGAAGCTGGAATTCTTAAATAAATCATTGCTGCGGATCCATTTCGTTAGAGTTGAATAGAGCCCGGCATGCGGATTCCCGCACCGGGCTCTTTGGTCCCACGCAACCCTCTCATTCGCTGCGCCCATCTACGATTGGACTTGACCAGAACGTTTGGCTCTTGGTACAACCTCTCCAATACCCCTAACATCCTTATCGATCAGCTCATCCGTTCGTACACATCTTAATCCCTGCCCTTGGATGTCTTCCAAGACTTCCTTCAGTCCTGTTATCATGTGCCGCGGCGCTTCTTTATCTGCTCCAAGTGTATCGCCGCTATCGTGAAGAACGACGATGGAACCCGGCTTAATCCTTTTCAACAAGGTGTACTTCAACTGTTTAGCGCTGACCATAGGTTTCCAATCTCCCACCATGACCGACCACAGTACGATCCGATAGGACTTTCTCATCAAAAGGAGATCACCTAGATTCAGAAGCCCCCAAGGGGGCCGGTAAAAGGTAGGCCGCTCTCCAGTAATCCTCTCCACGATATCAGCAGTGCGATCTGCTTGTTCCCGTTTACTCTTCCATGGGGACAAGACCCAATTGGATGTGTGAATGTAGTTATGAATACCGATTTGGTGCCCCTCCTGGTACATCCGTTGAATCAGTTTTGGGTACTTTTCGGCCTTGCTTCCCAGTACAAAAAAGGTGGCCTTTACTTCATGCTCTTTTAACAAGTCCAGCAAGCAAGGGGTATATAAAGGGTCAGGGCCGTCATCGAAAGTAAAGGCAATGCCCTTCTTCACTGTTCCTTTGGATAGAACTCCCCATCTACATATGCGTGTCAGAATAAAGGGAACTAACATATAGAGGATCATTACATCAATAGATAAAGTAATAAACATCTGCATCATGGAACGACCTCACTTTCTAATCCTATAGATTCTAGTTACCATCAAGAGGTGATGGTTTGGAATCCATTCTTCCTTGCCGTAAAACGCTCCTTCAGAGACTGCTTGCTTATCACCAGCATCATGGGAGATAGCTTTTCGGCGCTGTGTTGGATTCGTTGTTTTCCCTCAGGATGCATCACACGAAGCAGGAAGCGAAGGTATATCGCATAAAATCTTTGCTGCCATTTGGACGAGATGGGATGCTGTTCAAACCCTATTCCGTGAATGATTCCGCGGTGAAGCAGGGTGATCCCGGTTAACACCTGGACTTTCACCAGTTCCGGATTGTTATCTAGCTCCTCACTAATTTGCTTCATTGCATGACGGAACATGCGTGCAGTACTCAATCCTGCTCGATCTGCACCAACCGTACGAACCAGCCTCAGCACCTGCCGATTGTCCAGATGAAGTTCGCCTACCCAGTCTCCGGCAAGTATCCAATGTCCATCTTGGCAGATCATGCTTTTTCCCTGATGCTGCCTAACCACCAATTTACATATGCCGTAACCCCATACAGACTCGCTTCGAAATTTGGTTAAGAAGTCAAACACGTTCTCCCACATCATCCAGAGCGACTGTATAGATGTTTTCATTATTGACGCTGCCATTAATCTCATCCTTCTCTCTTTTTCATTTAAACCTTCAATCATAAGACGCATATGGCCGCCAATCACCTTCACCAAGCCATTGCCCAGATGATGTTGATCCATGTACACCCTGCTCCTCCACTTTTGAGATTTCAACTTCTTTACAGCTCTTATGCTAGTTCTTGCGGTGTAAAATCGGCTAGTGCCATAATGTCACATGACAAAATATGAAAACCCAAAACCCCAACCAAGTCTCACGACCGGATTGGGGGTTTGGTTATTAAGGAATTGAAATTATTTCTTATTGAAAAAATTTCACACGATCTTCAAGCGGTTGGAATTCTTTATCACCCGGTGTAAACGTCGGTTTGCCGAAAGGCATTTGGGCAAGCAGCTTCCACTGACTTGGAAGGCCCCATGTTTGTGCAACTTCATCATTAATTAGTGGATTATAATGCTGCAGCGAAGCGCCAAGACCTTCTTGTTCCAGAGCTGTCCAGATGACGAATTGCAGCATGCCTGAGGATTGGTTCGACCAAATCGGGAAGTTATCCGCGTAAGCTGCGAATTGCGTTTGCAAGTTTTCGATCACGGTTTGATCTTCGAAAAATAGTGCAGTACCAGAACCGCTGCCGAAGCTGTTGATTCTTTCTTCTGTTGGAGCGAAGCTATCCGCAGGTACGATCTTTCTTAATGTTTCTTTCGTGATGTTCCATAATTTATCGGATTGGTCGCCGAATAATACGACAACTCGAGCACTCTGTGAATTGAAGGATGATGGCGTATGCTTAACAGCCTCATTAACGATTTCTTGAATACGTTCATTTGAAATAACTGTTTCTTTGCTCAATCCATAAAACGTGCGTCTTTCTTTCACTGAAGCCAGAAAATCTTTACTCATCTCTATTCCTCCATTTTTTTCAATTAAATTACGTAAAAGCATATGCTTATGCTTCAAACGTTACTAACTAATAGTTATTTACTTTTATTATTATCATCCCTAACTTGCTCGTTGTCAACCTTTTTTCATCGTCATTATTCTCTGCTGTATATTCCTCATCCGAACAAGTTTGAGATATGGCCTAGGAGGGAATAATCGGTGATAACCCATCAGAGGAGGCGAATTTCCATGGCAACCGCAACAAGCAAAGGCATATTGGTAGTGGAAGGCAACGAACTCATTATCACTAATCCTAACAAACCTTTATGGCCCGAAATGGGCATTACCAAGGCCGATTATTTGGCGAAGCTTACTGAGCTATCCCCATATTTGCTGCATTATTGCCGCAATCGTCACTTAACCACGATTCGTTTCCCGCATGGATACCAGGATAAGTCTTTTTATCAGAAAAATGCTCCTACTCCCGTGCCTAGCTTTGTTCAACTAGCTCCACTGGATGGCATCAATTATGTGAATATGGATTGCTTGTCTACGTTAATCTGGCTCGGAAATCTGGCCTGTTTAGAATTCCACCCCTCCTTTCATCGCATTGGGGAAACCCTGCCAGCCGAATGGCTCATCGATATGGACCCTACGCTCGAAGAAGAACCGCGTATTATGGAAGCCGCGCATATCATTGGAGAAGTGTTGGATGCCTTACACATTCAATCCATTGCCAAAACCTCCGGTGCAACAGGCATACAGATTTATATCCCGATTCAACATGGGTATACGTTCGAACAGCTTCGGAAAATCGGTCATTTTATAGCAGCTTATGTGGTCAAGAAATATCCCGCGTTGTTCACTATAGAAAGGTTTAAGAAAAATCGTGGAGATAAAATCTATGTGGATTACTTACAGCATTGGTATGGGAAAACATTATCCGCTCCCTACACACCACGTGCCAAAAAAGACGCTTCAGTCTCCACTCCCTTGACATGGCAAGAAGTTGAGCTGCGTCCAAGTCCGCGTGAATTTAATTTAAACACTGTGATGGATAGGCTTAAGAAGTATGGTGATCTAATCGAAAGAGTTCCCTTGCAAAATCTGGATGCTATTCTCCACAAACTTCAATAGTAGTACTTGATAGAACTTCTATTAAAATAAGGGTGAGAGCAGCCGTGCAATTACTTCTTTTCCTTTCTCTAAACGGGATCTTTGTTCAAACTCTGCCAGCTTCAACTCATCGCATGCTTTCAAGTCCATATAAAAATCGGACTCCAGACGGTCAATATCATCTTTATTGAACAACAGCGCATTCAGTTCAAAATTGCTGAAGAAACTTCGCATATCCATGTTCGCTGTACCTACCGTTGCCAACGTGTGATCAACAATCATGACTTTCGCATGAATGAACCCTTTTCGATACAAATAAAACTGAACGCCGGCCTGCATAAGTTCCAGAAAATAAGATCGAGAGGCGTACTGAACCATCAGAGAGTCTGCTTTAAAGGGAAGAATGATCCGTACATCTACACCGCTGATAACAGCTGTTTTGAGCGCCATGGTAATGCTAGGATCGGGAATGAAATAAGGCGTCGTCATATAGACCCGCTTCTTAGCTGCAATAATTCCTCCAAAGAACATTTCCTGAATAGCATCCCAGTAAGCGTCTGGACCACTCGAAATGATTTGAACCAAAGAAGACTTAGGGATACTGTGCTCCGGAAACAGCGTTTCATCTACTAATCTCTCACTACTGACGAATAGCCAATCGGTCATAAAGGTTTGCTGTAAATAGTAAACTGCGTCTCCTTCCAGCATAAGGTGAGTGTCACGCCAGAAACCAAGCTTCGGATTACCTCCCAGATACTCATCTCCGATGTTGATACCGCCAACGAATCCTATTTTGCCATCAACGACGATAATTTTACGATGGTTCCGATAGTTGATGCGCTTATCGAAAAACGCAATCAGCGGCTGAAGAAAAGGGTATACCTCAATACCAGCCTGTTTGAGTTCATGAATATATGCCGCAGAAAGCGAATAACTGCCAATTCCATCGTAGATTACTCGAACCTTCACACCCTCCTTCGCCTTTCTGATCAGGGCCTCTTGAAATCTTAGCCCTGTCAGGTCACTCCTAATCGTATAGAACTCAAAATGAATATGAATTTGCGCTTTGCTAATCGCCGTTAACATAGCTTCGTAGGTAATGTCTGCGTTAGTTAATACATCAACATGATTGTTGGGTGTTAGGGGGGAACCCGGAACATTATGCAGTAATCCACAAAGTCGCGGCTCCTGAAAAAGCTGGCAAACTTCCAAAAGAGGATTTCCTTCTAATCCGGCAACACCCATCCTCCATTGATGCTTTAATGCCTCCATTTTACGGTATCCTTTGCGTCTAACCATTTTGCGTTGAGAATATTCCTTAGCCAAAAAATAATACATAATAAATCCAATGACTGGGAAAATAAACATAACGAGCAGCCAAGCCACCGTTTTGGCAGGCCGCTTATACTCGCCAATCAGAATGGTCGCAATCTGGAAAATAAAAAGCAGCAGAACAATAATAATCCAGATCAAAGCTTTTTCTCCCCTATCCAAATAAAGATATTTCCCCTAATTTCCTTGTCCCGTTAGCTTTTGCCAAGAGCTCTGCATCTATACTTAGCCGCCATTTGAAGCATGACCAAATAAAATTTTCCAACTTTCGTAATAAAATCCTTTATTTCGAGAAATATAACAAATGGATTCCTATCATCTTCATCACGATGCCCTGCAGGAGGTGCCACCATCATGGTCAACACATCCAAACAATTGATGAAGCGAATCCTTAATAAACGCTCATCAGACCAACCACCCGATGAAGAGAAGGATCAGTCTAGTCTTCACGATTCACTGGACTATCACTTCATTGAAGAATTGAAGGAAACGAAAATCTCGCTGCTTTTAAGCGATAATCACACCTTCATCAAACACCTGTTCCAAGATTGTTCCGACATTGTCGTCCGCGAATTTGAGATAGAGCCGAATATTCCGGCGCTGTTGTTTTTCGTAGATGGGCTTACCAACACCCAACTGTTAAACGACACGATGAAATCACTCATGCTGCTCGGAGGTGGTGAAACGTCGATCGAACGGATCGCTGGCACGATACTGCCAGTATCCCAGACGCAGATCTCCGACAATTACGGAGATCTGCTCGTCTCCGTGCTAAGTGGAGACGTCGCTCTGCTGGTTGAGGGCAACACGAAAGCAGTACTGCTCGGTATCCGCGGAACAGAGAAACGTTCTGTCGCAGAGCCGGAGACGGAAACTGTCGTACGCGGACCGAAGGAAGGATTCGTCGAAAGTATTCGCACGAATACCTCCATGATCCGCCGCAAGCTGAAGACGCCAAGGCTGAAGATGAAATCAATGACTGTCGGGAAAGAGAGCAACACGAGTCTCGTTGTTTGTTATCTTGACGATCTGGCCATGCCTTCGCTCATCGAAGAAGTCGTCAAGCGGATTGAGCAAATTAAGATCGATGCCATCATTGAATCCGGCATGATCGAAGAGCTGATTCAAGACGACACGTATTCCCCTTTTCCGCAAATTCAATACACGGAACGGCCGGATGTTATTGCAAGTGCCCTGCTGCAAGGTCGAGTTGCCATACTGATCGATGGCACGCCTTTTGCACTCATCGTTCCGTTCGTATTCATTCAAATCATGCAAACGAGCGAAGACTACTATGAGCGTTTCCAGATTGCTACACTGCTGCGTCTGCTGCGGTATGTGTTTTTGTTTCTTTCCCTTACAACGCCTGCACTGTACGTGGCAATAACGACGTATCATCAAGAACTACTTCCGACAACGTTGATGTTGAGCGTAGCCGCGGCCAGAGAAGCAATCCCTTTTCCTGCTGTCATAGAAGCTTTCATCATGGAGATCACCTTTGAGGCGCTGCGAGAAGCGGGTATTCGCTTGCCAAAGGCAGTAGGCTCAGCCGTTTCCATTTTGGGTGCGCTTGTTGTTGGACAAGCCGCCGTTCAAGCGGGAATCGTATCCGCGCCTATGGTTATTGTGGTATCGATTACGGGGATTGCCTCGTTCACCATTCCGCGATTTAATGGCGCCATCGCAGTGAGAATGCTGCGCTTTCCCATTCTTATTGCAGGTTCTTTGTTCGGGTTCTATGGGATCTTCTTCTCGTTGATGATATTAATTGGGCATATGGCGAATTTGCGTTCATTCGGCGTGCCTTATTTGTCCCCCATCGGTCCATTGTCTGTTCCTGACTTGAAAGATGTCATGATTCGCGCTCCTCTGTGGCAAATGAAAGAACGGCCTGAATTCATGGCGGTCCAGGACACGCAGAATATGGATAATAAACTGCCGCAACAAATCAAGGAGGATGGAGGTGTCGACGGCAGCAGAATTCACCATGAACACAAATCGAGTGAGGAGGGGAACAAGCCAGATGGTTCATAAGCGTCCATTTCTACTTGTAATCATCCCCTTTCTTGCGATGAGCTTATTAACGGGTTGCTGGGATCGTACAGAGACCAATGATATAGCCTTTGTGCTCACATCGGCCATTGATTTGGAAGATGACGGTCGTTATCGAATCTCTTATATGCTGCCTCTCCCGGGCTCTATGGG
>NZ_VRTT01000009.1 GCF_008017805.1 Paenibacillus sp. N3.4
TATCGGTAGGCTCTACGGTTTCATTAGCCACAGTGGCATCGGCGGCAATGATGGTTTGGTACCAGCAACCGCTTATTCTGGTTATTTTGGTTCCACTTGTAAGATGGTTTCCGTGCTTACAGAACGGCTTCTCTGCCCGCGCCCCGGCCTCCTGTAAGCATGATTTAGGCCTTACAGCTGCCGTCCGAACCGTTGTGTTAAACAATGGTCTATATATGTTGAACTAATGGTTTTCGTTGCAATGGAAAGGATTTATTCCAAAGCAAGGATTGTGAAGAAAATGATAAAAATTACTGCAATTGTACATCTTTTCTTCTCCGCATCGATTCGCGTGATTACATTCATGCGAATCGACATGTTTTCTCCGCTCCCGTTTGAGTTGGGTCCATAATCCGTGCGAATTCCTGCACTTTTGCAGGAATTCCTCATGAATAAGCCATCTCGATTAAAAAAGCCTGCACGATTGCAGGAATTTCCTTTTCGTTGTACCCTCTACTGAACAATGTATGCTCTAGCTATTCCTCAGGCATACGGGATTCATTAATTCAACTTATATGGATAAGTTAACTAAAATAAAAATGAATTCAGGTGCGTAAGAAAGACTGTACGCCCAAACTCTACCTCAAAACTTATACTTTCTATAGATGGCAAAAAAGCCTTGCTCATCAACAGTGCATAGCAGCTGCTGTGAGCAAGGCCCAAGATACCTTCAATTAGAACTTCAGAATGGCTCCTGCACTTGCATTCGTTACCATTTTGGTATAACGCGCCAAATATCCAGTTTGGATTTTCGGTTGGAACTCTGTCCAAGTTTCGCGACGTTTCGCAAACTCTTCATCGCTGATTTGCAATTCGATTTTGCGTCCATCCATATCGACATCGATAATATCGCCGTCGTGAACGAAAGCAAGAGGTCCGCCCTCAGCCGCTTCCGGAGACATGTGACCGATAGAGATACCACGGGAAGCGCCGGAGAAACGTCCGTCTGTGATCAGAGCAACCTTAGCGCCAAGTCCCATACCGACGATTTGGGAAGTAGGGGCCAGCATTTCCGGCATACCCGGTCCACCCTTAGGGCCTTCATAACGAATAACAACGACGTGGCCTTCTTTAACTTTGCCATTGGCAATGCCGTACAGCGCTTCGTCTTGGGAATCGAAGCAAATTGCCGGTCCTACGTGACGACCGCCAACTGATTTATCAACCGCGCCGACTTTAACGATACTGCCTTCTGGGGCAAGATTACCGAACAGAACAGCCAGTCCGCCTCTTTCACTATGCGGGTTCGTAATCGGACGAAGCACGTCATGATTAACAATCTCGCAGCCCGCAACGTTTTCACGCAGCGTTTTTGCGGTTACTGTCATACGATCGCCATCGAATGCGCCTGGTTTTTTGAGCAATTCATTAATAATTGCGCTCACGCCACCAGCCAAATGCACGTCTTCGATGTGATAATCGGAAGCAGGTGCGATTTTGGCAAGATGAGGAACACGTTCAGCCACTTCGTTAATACGAGCGATTGGGTATTCAATTCCTGCTTCAGCCGCGATAGCCAAAGTGTGAAGAACCGTGTTCGTGGATCCGCCCATCGCCATATCGAGAGCAAACGCATTGTCGATCGCTTCGATCGTAACGATATCACGAGGTTTAATGTCTTTTTCGATCAGAACCATCAATTGTTTCGCACAATCTTTAACGAATTGCTTACGCTCTTCAGCTACGGCAAGAATCGTACCGTTACCTGGCATAGCCAGACCTAAGCCTTCTGCCAAACAGTTCATTGAATTCGCTGTGAACATACCTGAGCAAGATCCGCAAGTCGGACAACCATATTGTTCTAGCTCTTCCAGACCTGCTTCATCCAGCTTGCCTGCTTGGAATGCGCCTACGCCTTCAAAAACGGAAGACAAGGAGATGGATTTACCGTTTTTATCTTTACCGGCTTTCATCGGTCCACCGCTCACTAACATCGTTGGGATGTTAACGCGAAGAGCGCCCATGATCATGCCCGGGGTAATTTTATCACAGTTAGGAATACAAATAAGACCATCGAACCAGTGAGCATTAACAACCGTTTCCAAGGAATCCGCGATGATTTCACGGCTTGGCAGCGAATAACGCATACCGATATGGCCCATGGCAATACCATCGTCGACACCGATTGTGTTGAATTCGAAAGGAACGCCGCCCGCTTCGCGGATTGCCTCCTTCACTAGCTTACCGAATTCTTGCAAATGAACATGGCCCGGAATAATGTCTATATAGGAGTTACAGACCGCAATAAACGGTTTGCCGAAATCTTCCTCTTTAACGCCGGCTGCACGCAACAAGCTGCGATGTGGAGCGCGGTCGAATCCTTTTTTAATCATGTCACTACGTTGTTTTGGACTAGCCATACTCTATTCCTCCTAAATTTCGAATCTTTTTGTAAAGTGAGTCTATCATACCATACTTTTTGCGATTTTTCTTCCTTTAGTGTGTTCCCGCGTCAATGTAATGACAACGATAGTTTCTACTTACAAAAAAACCACATGAAAGACCGCCAACATAGCGGTTTCATGCGGAATTGTAAAGCCAACAACATAGTCTTTAAATTCTATGCTTTACGTCGATTCAAATGAACGAAAGTAATGGCCAGAGCAAGCACTAGTACCCCGCCTTTGACAATATCGAAGCCAAAATAAGGGACATTCAGCATCGTAAGGCCATTCAACAGCACTCCAATTAATACAGCGCCGAAAAAAGTCCCTATCACATTCGGTTTACCCGCACCTAGCACCGAGTAGCCTACGAAAACCGATGCGACAGCTTCCATAAGGAGCGGAGCTCCTGCATCAATCTGTCCAGATCCTACACGAGATGCATAAAGAATCCCGCCGCACGCCGCAAAAATGCCAGACAGCACATAGGCTGCAAGGCGAATTTTGTTCACCGAAATGCCTGAAAGTCGTGCGGCTTCACGATTGCCTCCTGTAATATAAAGCTGCCGACCCCAACGTGTATAAGTTAAAAACACATGAACCGCAATTACCGCGACAATCATGAGAATGACAGGAACGGGAATGCCCCATAGCTTGCCTTGTCCAATCCATAAAAACTCGGGCGTAAACTTTCCTTTAGCTACAGTATTATCTTGAAATCTCATATTGTTGTAGATGGAAAAGCCTTTGGTGTAAGTCTTTTGAACCCCACCGATGATGTACATCACAGCTAACGTTGCCAACAAATCGGGAATCCGGACCTTCACAATCAGGAACGCATTTAAAAGACCGATAATGGCTCCAATTGCAAGTGGAACCAAAATAACCAGAATAAGCGGTTGCTGGTACCAAACCATCATTGCCGCCGATGCCACTGTGGCTAATGAAACCGTAGAGCCTACCGATAAGTCGAACCCATCCACAATTTGCGACAGCGTGACCCCAATAGCCACAAACATCACTATCGAAATGGAACGCAGGATGTCTGCGATGTTATCATACGTCATGAAGTTCTCATTAATAATCGAAAACACCACAAATACTAACGCAATCACGAACAAAGCGCCGTATTTAAATGAAAAATCCAAGCTCTTTTCTCTCATGCTAGTGTGCCTCCCCCGCGCTCGCATAGGTCAATATCAGATCCTGCGTCGCTTCCGAGCGGGAAAGCTCCTTCACCACAGAACCATAGCTCATCACCAAAATACGATCGGCTATTCCAATAATTTCATTTAATTCGCAAGATAAATAAATAATACCTTTGCCTTCTGTGGCTAACTCACCAATCAAACGGAAAATGTCGCTCTTCGCGCCAACATCAACCCCTTTGGTCGGTTCGTCAAACATATAGACGTCCGCATTCGTCGGCAGCCATTTCCCTACAGCTACCTTCTGTTGATTGCCGCCGCTAAGGTGCTTAACGGTGCGATCCGGGTCTCTTGGCTGCACGCCAAGCTGTTCCACCATCTTCGCCGCATGCGCGCTCTCCGCGCCGCGCTTCACAAATCCGAGCGAGCTCAGCTTGCGCAATATCGGAAGCGATAAATTACGCTTCACTGTCTCCTCCACGAGGACGCCTTGCTTGCGGCGCTCCTCAGGAACAAGCGCGATGCCGGCCTTCACGGCATCCTCAGGCTGGCGCAGCGACAGCTTGCGCTCGCCGAGCCAGACCTCGCCGCCGTCCGCGACGTCGGCGCCAAAGATCAGTCGGCTGAGCTCGGTTTTACCGGCGCCGACCAACCCCACGACGCCGAGAATTTCGCCTCGGCGGAGGGTGAAGCTCACGCCGCGCACCTTGGTGCCGCGGCGCAGCTCCTTCACCTCGAGGAGCTTTTCGCCGATGACAACATCGGCTTTGGGGAACTCCTCGGTGAAGGTTTTACCCAACATCGCCTCAATGACCCCGGCGATGTCCAAGCTCGCGGCCGCCTGCGTGAGCACATGGCGGCCGTCGCGCATAACGGTGATCCGGTCGCAGACGCGGAACACCTCTTGAAGTCTGTGGGAGATGAAGATAATCCCCACTCCTTCTTGCTTCAAGCTGTCCATAATCTGGAACAGTCTTTCGGACTCTTCCAAACTCAGCGGTGCCGTAGGCTCGTCGAAGATAATGATCTTCGCTTTGTGCGCCATTGCTCTGGCAATAAGCACTAGCTGCTTCTGTGAAATACTCAACTCATCAACCTTACTGCGCACAGAGAAGGTTGCGCCGATCTTGGCTAGTATAGCTTCGGCTTCACGATGAAGCTTTCTCCAACTAACCCAAGCGTCACCTTGTACCATCTTGTCGATCATGACATTCTCCGTCACGGTAAGCTCAGGTACGAGCGCTGTATCTACCTCTTGATATACACAGTAAATCCCTTGATCCATTGCCTCTTTAGGCGTCTGAATCTGGAACTGCTTGCCATCCATCGATATGTGCCCTTCATCGCTGGTGTATGCCCCTGACACAATTTTCATCAACGTGCTTTTCCCAGCTCCGTTAGCCCCAAGAAGCGCATGAATTTCTCCGGACTGAAGGTCAAAATCTACCTCCTGCAAAGCTTTTACACCGGGAAACGATTTGGAGATGCCCTGCATATAAAGCAAAGAAGCGTTGTCTACCGACATCTGTTGTCACCTCTCCCCAATCTGAAAGTCCCATCGCTTACCGCCGATGGGACTCCATGTTCAACCTTATTTTTTTTCTGCCGCTTTTAACCAGTCGGTGTAGCCCTGTTGACTGCCGCCCCAACCTTTAACGAACTCACTAAGCTGAGTTGTGTTAATTTGCTTGTCCTTCGGCAATTGATCTCTGGATACATAAACAGGATCAAGGATAACTTTCTCAGGCGTTTGATCGCCATGCAGCTTCTGATACAGATAACGCACTTGAACGCGTCCGATATCTTTCGGATCAACAGCAGCTGATGCTACCCATGGGCTTTTAGGATCTTGCAGCAATTGCAAATCCTCGTCACTTAAATCGATCCCATATACTTTAATTTCTGTACGACCTGCTTGTTGAATCGCACGAGCTGCGCCTTTAGCGAACTCATCCCAAGCCGTCCATACAGCTGTAATATCGCCTTTGTTTGGATATTTCTTCAAGATAGCTTCCATTTGTGTTTGTGTATCCAATGCCGGATCTTTCGCTGTTCCGAAAGAAGCAACTTCTTTAATATCCGGATATTTCTTTTGGAAGGCTTGATAAGCAAGCTGTCTGCGCTCCATTGGCGCAAAACCGGCTACCCATACTTTCACGATGTTTCCTTTGCCGCCAGCATCTTTTGCAAGCTGTTCCAACGTGGATTCAGCCATCTTCTGGTCACCCTGCTCCAGAGATGTTACACCAGGTACGGTTAAGATGGAATCAAAGCTAACGACTGGAATTTTCTTTTCCAACGCCTTTTTCACGCCTGCTTCCAAAGCTTCAGCAGTACCGTGATCAATCAGGATACCGTCAAACTTTTGGTTGATCGCCGCATCTAGATTGGAAGCCATTTTGGCTAAGTCCGTATCTGCAACGAATACCGTCACTTTACCGCCAAGCTTTTCTACTTGCTCTTTAACACCTTCTACATATTGAGAAGAAAAGTTCCTGTATTGAATTGCATGACGAGCGCAATTTTCTTTCCGTTCAAATCTGATGGCTTAGCTGCATCTGCAGGTTTTGCTGATTCTGCCGCTTTCGCACTCTCAGCCGGAGCCGGAGATGAAGTGCTGCTCCCCTTTTGTCCGCAAGCTGCAAGCAAGCTTCCTACTAAGGCTAAAATAATAAATAAACCGATTACTCTTGTTCTTTTCATGGTTACCCTCCCGATCAAATGCAATCTCCAATTCCATTAATCTATGTCGGATTATTATGCCGAGTTATCTACTAGGAATTAATTTGTATAATAGCATTTGAGGGCTTACCCGTCAATATTTTTTTACAAATTTCGACCTCCGTTTATTTGCGTCCGAAATCAGCCTTGATTTCTCCCCATTTCCGCGTATCCCATTTTACAATTTTGTTCGTATACGTGTTGGTTTTGAGCCATTTCAGTGCGCGGTCCACCAAAGTCCAAATTTCTTCCGTTGAAGCATCCCGCACCAAATTCGTCGAAACCTCTTTCTTACGAATCCAGCTTAATGCCGTGACCGAATCGGTATAAATCGTTTTGTTGCTCCCTTGCCTCTGCAAATAGGCCAAACCATGAACAATGGCTAAGAACTCGCCTAAATTGTTTGTCCCTTTCGAAATCGGACCCTGATAGAAAATAATCTCACCCGTCTTCGTATCGACGCCTTTATACTCCACAATACCAGGATTGCCAGAGCAGCCTACATCAACGGAAATGCTATCATAATCAACCTCTGGAGGGTTTGCCGCAATAGCCGCTTTGCCTGTTGACCCGGTCTGTGCACTTCCTTTACCAGCGAAGTTTAGCGACTTTTGCCATCCCTTTTCTAAAGCTTGCCGTGCCTCTGCCTCTGATTCATAGGACTTGAATCTCGCTTGTGGAAATCCTTTTGTCTGTGCCTGACAATCTGCCCATGTACGATAAATCCCAGGTTGATGTCCTACCCAAACCACATAAAACTTCACTGCTGCCATCTCATTCACTCCGTAATTGTTGATGTAATTGGTTCACGAGTTCTTCGACAACTTTGACCGTATCTGCAAAATAAGGTCTATAGTCTAAACCCTTGATATATTGAAGATAGGTATCACCTATCGCTAAAACCTGCTTACCATATTCCCTGCTCGAAATAATATGTGTTTCCAACTCGCGATAAGTGCCATTCGTACGTTCCTCCACGGATTGGAGCTCCACCCGCTCATCGGCCAGATGACGCACCACGAATGAAAATCCTCTGCATTCGGGATCTCCGCATCCGCAAACAAAAAAAGGCATACGCTCCCACTGGTTCGCTGGCGCAAAACGATTCGGCTCTGTATCATGCAGCGCGCTATATAAAAATGCCGGAAGACCTACATCAACACATAGCGGCTCTTCAATAATAAGGCTGTCGTCCACTGCCATATGTACGTCTGCTTGAATAATTTGCAAATCTTTATCTAAGGACCAGCCTGTTACGGATACATCAAACATGATTCCCGCCTCCGTTTTCCCAATGATCGATTTAATCATTATAACAAAGACTGAGCAAACATGCTTTCGTGTTTTCAACCTAGATAAAATTTCCAATTAAATCCATGAGTAGAATTTCCAAAAGCGATTATACTACCTATTACTGGAGGTGATAACAGATGGCTACAGGACAATCTCGCAGCAGTAACTCCTTAGTTGTTCCACAAGCTACGCAAGCACTAGACCAATTGAAGTATGAAGTTGCTCAAGAATTAGGCATCCAAATTCCTCAAGATGGTTACTACGGCTACATGGCTTCCCGTGATACGGGCGCAATCGGAGGTCACATCACACGTCGTCTCGTTCAAATTGCTGAACAGCAGCTTGCTGGTAATAAATTCAGCAGATAACAGCTTTTCCTATACTTAAGCAAATGGGCTCTCTTTTAAGTAGCTTGCTACTAAAAAGAAGTCCTTTTTTTCATTCCAGAATCCCCGCGGAGAAATGAGAAAATTTAAAAAGGACCGCTTTAAGGTAAGCAGTCCTTTTTGCCTCGATATGGATGGATTAAGGCTTCACATCATATATTTTGTACATATCATCGAGCATAAGATTAGCTGCTTTCACGCCGCCTGCCGTATTCCATGTCGCATCGTTTACTTTCACAAGTTTGTTTTCTTTGACAACCTTCAGGTTTTTCCAGAGCGGATCATTCATCCATTCTTGCTCCTGCTTAACCCCTTTGCCATCTCCGAGTTCATAGGTAAAGTAGAATACTTTATCCGCAGCATCCAACTCCGTCAGACGCTCCTTCGTAATGTCTTCGAACGACTTCTCATCACTTTTGGCATCCGAACGCGGAATACCGATTTGCTGGAAAATAACGCCGCTGAACATATTGCCATAATAGTAGCGTGTTTTCCCACCCATGAAACGAACAACGGCTACTTTTTCCTTCAGCTTGTCGCCTGCTTTACTTTTGAAATCATCAATTCGTTTATCGAATGCAGCAATCACTTGATCGCCTTCTGCTTTTTTGTTCAACGCTTCCGCATACAATTTGAAATTGCTTTTCCACTCTCCACGCAATGTTTCGGAGTAAACAGTTGGAGCAATGGCTTTCAACTGATCATAAATTTTCTCATGGCGCATTTTGTTCCCAATTATTAAATCCGGCTTCAGAGAGGCGATCAGCTCGAGATTCGGTTGAGCTTCTCCACCAACCGTAGTGACACCTTGCATATCGGCTTTAATATGATCAAACCAAGGGCTTCCATAGTAGGACTCAACGGCTCCGACAGGCTTAACACCCAGAGCAAGAAGAGCTTCCGTTCCTTCGTTCGTCAAAATAACCACTCGTGCCGGCTTTGCAGGTACAACAGTCTCTCCCATAATATGTTTTATCGTTCGCGGGCTCTCCGCCTTAGCAGACTCCTTAGGTGCCGCAGAAACTGAAGGTTGTGCGCTTGGCTTCTCCCCACAGGCTGCTAAAACTACAGATAAAATTAACATCATAGCAACTAAAGCCCAAGCTTTACCTTGCTTCAAATTACGCTTTCCTACCATAATAATTGGTCCCTCCGTGATGTCTATTTAGTGATAATGATTATCATTACCTTTGATATCTTACTTGATAATTAGCCATTCGTCAATTATATTGATAATGATTATCATATTCGTTGACATTCGCTAACCGAACTTATTAAAATATAAAAAGCAACTCCTTAAGGAAGCAGGCATTCAGTCATGAATCGTACAAGTAGAGAACGCCACTATCATACTTATAAGAGTATCGGACTACTCGCAGCTGTCTGTTGCCTCGTCCTGCTCATGCTCGGCAGTGTCATGTTTGGTCTTCATCAATTTACATGGGATCATATTATCCAATCCTTTCAAGCTAACCAGAGCAGCAATGAATCCATTATCATTCAAACGGTGCGTATTCCAAGGGCATTAATAGCTGCGCTTGTAGGGGGCAGCCTAGCTGTTGCCGGGGCGCTTATGCAAGCCATCACTCGCAACCCACTTGCTTCACCCAGTATTTTCGGCATTAATTCAGGTGCTGCATTCGCCATCGTATTGTCTGTTGGATTTTTTCAAGTTTCCAGCCTTACACAGTTTACATGGATCGCTTTTTTAGGCGCTGCCGTGAGCTCTATCCTCGTATATGCGCTTGGCTCCTTAGGCCGTGATGGCTTAACGCCCATGAAAATTACTTTAGCCGGATCTGCCATGACCGCTTTCTTTGCATCGCTGACACAAGGCATTTTGCTTGGAAACGGAAAAGCCTTCGACCAAGTTCTCTACTGGTTGGTAGGATCGATAGAGGGGCGTACAATGCCAATGCTCCAAGCCGTTTATCCTTATATGCTGCTCGCATGTCTCGGAGCCGTGCTTCTATCCACACACATTAACGTACTCTCAATGGGAGAAGATGTCGCCAAGGGATTAGGACAACGTACAGTCTATATTAAATTTCTAGCAGCTTTGGTCATTGTTATCCTGGCGGGTGGCTCAGTCGCCGTGGCCGGGCCTATTGTCTTCGTAGGTCTGATCGTCCCGCATATCGTCCGCTTTCTGGTAGGCATCGATTATCGCTGGGTCATTCCGTATAGCGCTGTTCTCGGGGGCATTCTCCTTGTCGGTGCTGACATTGCGGCTAGGTTTATCGTCATGCCAAAAGAGGTTCCTGTCGGTGTAACAACCGCCATTCTCGGGGTTCCCTTCTTCATTTATATCGCGCGCAAAGGGGGACTGCTGAAATGAGTCAGATCAACCGTTATCTAACCATCAGAAGCAAAGGCTTCTCTTTTCTCATAAGCAAAAAATCAATCGTGGTTACGCTTCTTCTCTTGATTGCTGTCTTAATTACGATGATTTTAAGTACAGGAATTGGCAGCATTTATATCAAACCGTTGGAAGTGATTCGAGCTCTCTTCGGTTATGGAACCGATCCAAATAATATGATTGTTCGCTCTTTACGGCTTCCGAGAGTCATTGTCGCTGTGCTTATTGGAGCATCGCTCGGAGTATCTGGCGCTATTCTGCAAGGTATCGTCCGCAATCCGCTGACTTCTCCGGATACAATCGGAACAACGGGTGGCGCTACGCTAGGGGCTGTTTCGTTCTTCTTCTTTTTTTCGGATAAACTAAGTATTCATTGGCTGCCGGTTGCCGCCATCATCGGGGCTTTCGTCGCTACGCTGCTCGTCTATTCCCTCTCATGGAAAAATGGCATCACGCCACTTCGGCTCGTTCTGATTGGGACTGGATTCACCGCTGCGATGAGCTCCATCTCTTACTTATTGATGTTATCCGGCCCCATTATTCTGGCGAACCAATCTCTTACTTTTATGACAGGCAGTATTTACGGCGTCTCCTGGCAAAAAGCGGTTTACCCTTTACTGCCTTGGGTAGGTCTCCTCATTCCGACCGCTTTCTTATTCGCTAGACACGTAACCATACAATCGCTAGGCGAAGACATTGCCAGCAGTGCAGGAAGCCGCGTTCAGCTTCAACGTTTCTTTCTGATCATGCTGAGCGTTGCGCTTGCCGGTGTCGCCGTCGCTTTCGGCGGTGCAATCAATTTCATTGGACTCATGGCTCCGCATCTATCTCGCAGGTTGGTTGGCCCTAGCTTCGGTGCCCTTGTTCCTGTATCTGCTTTAACAGGCTCACTGCTTTTATTACTGGCTGACCTCGTAGGACGGTCATTTTTCAAACCCCATGATATTCCAGCCGGTGTGTTCACGGCCGCCATTGGCGCACCGATTTTCATCTATGTGTTGTATCGCAGTAGAAATCGTGGTTAACATTCCCGGTTTACATAAAAGGAGAATAGACTTATGAATAGGGATTCGGCACTTGAAGCTCAATCGCTTCAATTAACATACGGGGAAAGCACAATCTTCCAAAGCTTGAACTTACAAGTTCCTAAAGGGAAAATTACCGTATTCATTGGCAGCAATGGCTGCGGTAAATCGACACTTCTACGCTCGCTTGCTCGACTGTTGAAGCCTAAATCCGGAGCCATTCTCTTGGATAATGCCGAGATTGCCAAGCTATCCACGAAAGAAGTTGCTCGTCGCATGGCAATTCTGCCACAAGGTCCCTCAGCGCCAGAAGGGTTAACTGTCCTGCAGCTTGTCAAGCAAGGCCGTTACCCCTATCAAAGCTGGCTGCAGCAGTGGTCCGCTGAAGATGAAAACAACGTGCAAAGCGCTCTCCGACTCACGGACATGCTCCCCTTCTCGGATCGCACAGTGGATTCCTTATCCGGCGGTCAACGTCAGCGAGCCTGGATTGCCATGACATTGGCGCAAGATACGCAAACCATTTTGCTGGATGAGCCTACCACTTATCTAGATTTAACGCATCAAATCGAAGTGCTCGACTTACTATTCGAGTTGAATGAGAACGAGCAAAGAACCATTGTCATGGTCCTGCATGACATTAACCTCGCTTGCCGCTACGCCCATCATATCGTGGCTATCAAGGATGGGACTGTTTACGCGGAGGGGAGACCCGAGGACATCGTGAATGAACAGCTTCTGATGGATGTGTTTGATATGCAATGCCGCATCGCGCAGGACCCTATCTTCGGAACACCGATGTGTATCCCCTACGGAAAAGGACGCGTTCTCTCCAGCGTTCAACATATATAACAAGATTAGGGTAAGGCAGCCCCAGCCCATTCTCCCTTATATGCCTACAATTGCCCAATTAACAGCAGGCAAGCATCCATTTATTTCATGTCTGCATAAGTTGAGGTATCCAAATTTGAAGGAGACTGATCTATGAGTTACCAAGGGCACCAACCTAATCCTTATTATCCGCATCCGCATCAACATCCGCATATGCATCATCATCCTGTTTATTATCCTGGTCAGCCCTATTACCCTCAACCGTACTACCAGGGTTCGTATGGTGGTCCATGGCAGGGAGGTCATGTTCATGGTGGACAGTGGCATGGCCAACAGGGTGGATGGCAAGGGCATCAAGGAGAATGGCAAGGGCATCAAGGAGAATGGCAAGGACATCAAGGTGGATGGCAGGGACATCAACAGCAAGGACAGCCGCAAATGCACCATGGTAACAGACAGTAGAATCATCATCAATAAGTACAGACACATAGCTTACTCTACGAACAAAAAGTCCAAGGAATTTCTCCTTGGACTTTTTGTTTAGAGATATCCTAGGCATTAAACACGAGGATACGGCTTCTGCTAACTAATCCATAATGCTACCAAAAAACCAAAACAACCCCAGTCCACTAAGTGACCAGGGTTGCAAACGTATACATGTATGAGTGCTAATTCGTTCTTGCGAAATTGGCCATATTATAATTGCTCTCGAAACTAATGCTCGCAGACACTACACTTTGCCGAATGGTGAAATCAAATAAAATTTCTCCATGCGTCCAACTTTTTTTGTATTTGAGAGATTCAATTGCCATCTGGCGAAAGGTTTGGTACTGCACTTCGGTTAAACCCTTGATTGCCTTTGCAGGCAATACCCCGTCTTTGCTTTCAAACGGAAGATGCTTAATACCAAACTTACCAATCTCGTTGTTACGAATGTGTACAAAAACAGTACCGGAATTCACATGAGATAATTCTTCTTTTATCTTCCTAAACACCAAATCGATTTGTCTTGTGAGTGGCATTTGTTCCAAATTCATTATTTTCCTCCTTATGTTTTAATAATTTTACTTATTATGTAATTAATATGACTGTAGACCTATTATACCTAGTGTTTTTACATAATTCAACAGATTTTTCCCACTATTCACACAATTTATGCGAAATATATATGAAATTAATCAGGAAAATCCCAAATTTCACACCAAGCGTTAACGATATTTGTCGAAATGATGTAGAATGTTTCCAATTTCAATGATATAATTTCATTCATACAACTCAGATTCCTACACAAATAAACAAAAATCGCGGAGGAGTCGGTCAGATTGGACAAGTTATCAACCTTATCATTTAGAAAGAAACTACAGCTCGGTTGTTATGCGCTGATTGGATTAAATGCTTTATTCATGTTGATTGTTACTTTCGCCACAGAATGGAATCGCTTACTTGGCATTATTTTCCTGGTTGTTGTTCTAGCCGGGAGCTACCCCTTTATTCGATGGTTCGAAAATCAACTGACCGAGCCGGTAGCAGATTTGTCCAGAATTGCCCTCAATATTTCCAAAGGCGACTTCTCTCAAAAAGTAACGATCACCTCAGACGATACATTAGGACAACTTGGACAATCGTTTAACAAAATGATTGATAAGCTGCGCGATATTCTTCGGGATACCGGCTCAATTTCCAAGCAAGTTTTTCAAACTAGTCGAGATATTTATGTGAAGAACGAGAATTTCCGCTCCGTTCTTGAGCAAGTAAGCGTGTCTGCTCACGAATTAGCCTCAGGTGCAGGTCAAATATCCGAAGAAGTTTCCGGTGTTTCCATTACTTCCAAAGATATTGAAGTGAAAATTGTTAATTATGCGGGCTCCGCCAAAGAGATGAAAGATCGATCCGATCAAATGATGACCCTCGTAGAAAAAGGACGTACCTCTGTTGAAAGTCAAGGCATCGGTATGAAACGCAATGTAGAAGTCACGCAACAAGTTTCCGAAACCATTGATATGCTGGCTAAGCAAGCTGCTGGAATTAGCAGTGTGACTCGTTCCATTTCGGAAATTGCAGAACAAACAAATCTGTTATCCCTTAATGCCTCTATCGAAGCTGCAAGAGCAGGTGAGCATGGTCGCGGTTTCGCGGTTGTCGCGCAGGAAGTGCGCAAGCTGGCCGAAGAGTCAACATCGCTCACGCGTGAGGTATTCGGATTCGTGAAGAGCATTGAACAAGGCATACAAGAAGCCATACGCAGCATCCAAGTGAACGAAGATGTTGTTAAGAAACAAACGGTACTTATCGATCAAACCGAAATCGTTTTTGCTGAGATTGTTGGCAGCGTTAGCTTTATCTCTGAAGAAATTACCCGGTTCGCTGATGAAAGCGAGCAGATGCTTGCGAGTTCCGGGCAAATTGCGGCAGCTATGGAAAATATCTCGGCGATTACGGAAGAATCTGCAGCAGGGACTCAGGAAGTTTCAGCTTCTATGAATGAACAAATTGCTACGGTACAAGGAATCGTTAGCCAAGCTGAAGAAATGACGCGTGTGGTCACTCAGCTGCAGCAAACGATTCAGATTTTCAAGTTGTAGTTTTAATCAAACAAGGGCTATCCCGCATTAAATGCTGAGGGATAGCCCTTGTTCTTTTATACTTGAACTTTTGAAGCCGTTAACTCCATGAATTGTTTCACATCTTGAGCAGCCATATCTACTGCACTCTGCCAGAAATCCGGCTGCGTCAGATCGATGCCAAGATGTTTCTCAGCCAATTCCTCGACATTCATGCTGCCTGTATCTCTAAGCAGCGAAATGTATTTATCTTCGAAGGCAGCACCTTCTTGGACAGCTCTCGCATAAATTCCCGCACTAAACATATAACCAAAGGTGTAAGGGAAATTATAGAACGGAACGTCTGTGGAATAAAAGTGCAGCTTCGCTGCCCAAAAATAAGGATGGTAGCTGCTTAATGAATCTTTGAAAGCTATTTTTTGAGCATCTACCATGAGCTCATTCAAACGTTCTATGCTAACTAACCCTTGGCGACGTTCCGCGTAGAAGTTCGTTTCAAAGATAAAACGGGCATGAATATTCATGAAAAATGCGATAGCTCGTTGGATTTTATCCTCCAACAAAACAATACGCTCTTCGTCCGTAGCCGCACTCTTCACTACGGCGTCTGAAACAATCATCTCAGCGAACGTAGAAGCTGTCTCCGCTACATTCATGGCGTATTCCTGTGACAGTGCCGGCATATCGTTCATGACATGCTGGTGATAGCCATGACCTAATTCATGAGCAAGCGTAGAAACGTTATTAAGCGTACCTCCATAGGTCATAAAGATCCTTGTCTCACCGGCCACTGGGAATGATGTGCAGAATCCACCCGGCCTCTTGCCTGCGCGATCTTCAGCTTCGATCCAACGCTTCTCAAAAGCCTGTTCGGAAAACGCGGCCAGCTTCGGACTAAAGCGTTTGAATTGATCGATAATGAGGCTGGCTCCTTCATCGTAAGAAATCTTTTTAGCCGTATCACCCAATGGGGCATCCACATCTACCCAAGCCAATTTATCAACACCGAGCAGCTTCGCTTTACGGTTCAAATAGTCAACGAAAATCGCCTTATTGCGGTCGATCACTTCCCACATCACGTTCAGCGTTTTCTCTTCCATACGGTTCATGGCTAAAGGTTCTTTATGAACCGTTTCCCAGCCTCGATACTTATACACTTGGAGACGAAATCCTGCCAAATGGTTTAACGCTTCCGCACAGTAGTCAGCCTTGTCGGCCCATGCACGTTCCCACTTTTCAAAAATCGCTAATCGTTCCTCACGATTTTCTGTATGTAATTTATTAAAAGCTTGACCCGCAGACAGTTCCACCTGCTCACCGTCAACCTCCATAGGCATACGGAATTGTCCCACAGTCGTGTTATAGAGATCACTCCAACCATGATAACCATCAACCGCCAAATCATTGATTAAGGCTTCCTGTTCGGGTGAAAGCTTCTCTTTGGCTAACGCTCGGCGTTCATTTAAGGGAAATGCGATTCCTTGGAACGGTTCTTTCTCCAACAATTGTGACCAAACCTCATCAGGAATTCCTGTCAGCACTTGATCAAAATGGGTGAGAGAAGACAAATGCTCGGCATATAGGCTTTTGACTTGCCCGCCCAGAACAGGCGCTTTCTTATCTTTCTGATTATCGGCTAACAAACATCCGACAAAGGAATCAGCCTCGTGAATCTGTTTTAAATTGTGCTGAAGCAACTGGATCAGCTTGATTAAGTCATCTGTCTCTTCCGCCTTTTGCGGCGAAGATGTCCGACTCACTTGCTCTTGAAAAGAACGAATGGATGCTTGTAATTCACTTAGGTAGGCTGCGAATGCAGGAGATTCGCTACCGCCGGCAAAAAAAGTTTCCAAATTCCATGTTTGATTCAGAGGTAATGTTAGCAACGCTATCACCTTTCCTTTCCTTCTTTTATTAAATCACAAACGACCTAAAATCACCAAATGATCCTAATCTCCTCATTGCTTCTAGGTAAAAAGTATGATTCAATTAACAGTAGTTCACTAAGAACAAATCCGAACAGGATGGTGTAATTACGATTATGAAACCGTTGCAAATTTCTCCAGAAACTGCCGTTAAATTAGCTGAACAGTTGAAGGTGCCGTTAGAACATTTAATGCATATGCCACAACATATTTTACTCCAAAAACTAGCGGAGCTCGCGAAGAATTCCTCTTCGGAAAACAGCGATCCCGAATCGAAATAAGCCGTGATTCCTTTTGCTAATACGTGGCCTTATGACATTATTATGAAGGACATTTATGTGGCCGAATGTCCATTTTGCCAGAGCCCCAATGTGTTGCTGCCGCTTAAAATCCACGAACTGAAATCGATTCATGAAGGCAAAAAAAAGCTGCTCGTGTTCCCTTGCTGTCATAGTAAGTTGACTCTCGTTGACACAGATATCGATTATTTATTAGCGGATACCCCTATAAGAAAAAATTAATCGTAGTTTCCTGGCGCAAGGAGTAGAAATAGGCCCTATGAATGAATATCTCGTTCCTCTGACAAGCGCATGTACATTAGTTACGTTAAATTACATCGCGATTAAAGTTCGTAGCAAAATGTTAATTGATCGCTACGAGCTTTTTCTTGCCCCACTACTTACAGGACTAGCCTGCATCATCATGATGCTCGAACCCTTACCAGCGTCACTGGGTATGATTGATTTGCGCTCTTTGCCCATCTTTATGGCAGGCTTGCGCTATGGCCTTCCTATCGCTTTGTTCTCCACTCTGCTGCCTTCGGTCTTCAGCTACATCTTGCACGAAAGCCATGGTTGGGTTATTATCGCGCAATACCTTGTCGGACCTGCGCTTCTCAGCTCCATCTTTCATAATAAGGAGTACCGGAGCGGCTTCATGGACATTCCTATTCGTCATTGCCTACAAATATGCTCGTTTGTCTTCCTTCTTGATTTATCTACGCACAGACTTATCACTAGCAGCCTATCCTGGCACTATGCCGGCGATCAAACATTTATGCTGGCCATCATGTCTGCAACCTTCATCGTCATCATTGTCATGGTGAACGATGAGAACAAAAACTGGCGCATGCAGCGTCAATTAGAGCTTCAGGCCAATCAAGATGGGTTAACCAAGCTGCCCAATTTACGCAGCTTCATGCCAATCGCAAGTAATGTGCTGCGCAAACGCAAAGTTGCGATCATGATGATCGACATTGATAATTTCAAACAGTACAACGATCAATATGGACATCTCGAAGGAGACCAATTACTCCGCGAGATCAGCAGTGTTCTGCGTAGTCATATCGATGAACAGGATTATTTGGCTAGATACGGTGGGGAAGAGTTTATTCTTCTTAGCACAGAAATCGATCCCTTGCGTCTAGCCGTCTATGCTGGGCGATTATGTAATGCTGTCGCCGATGCCTTCCTGACCAGTAATGAAAACCCATCGCCCATTACTATATCAATTGGAATTTCTATCGCAGATTCACCTCAGAGTGAGCTTACGCTTATCATTTCCAAAGCTGATCATGCGCTCTACGCCTCCAAGCATAGCGGCAAAAACCGCTATACCTTTCACAGCCATATCATTAACGATGATAAACAAATGAACGCTTACTAATTCAGGATCAAGTTCATCCCGAAGGGTAAGCGTTCATTCATTATTGCTATAAGCATTATGTAGCTTGCTTCATTTCATCTGGTAATTCCAAGCGGGATGCCAGCATATCCTCGCGGGTGGCAACCCATTGCTCGCGACTTGCCCTAATCATTCCCGCATCCATAATCTTACGATCATTAATAATACGCGAAAACCATCTGACAGCTTCATTATAGTTGCTCAATCGACGATTCAATTCCCCGATCAAGAACATGAGCTTCGCGTTATTAATATCCATGCCTTCCGTTTCAAACACATGGATATAAGCTTCTAAAGCAAAAGCTAAGAAACGCTTCTCTTGCTCCCAATCCCCTGAGGATCGATATAACCAGGCCAAATGGTGAAGAAGTCCGGCAACAACACGTGATGACTCTTCTTTAATTTGTGCACACAGTAAGGCCAGCTTAAACGTTTGAACGGTACTCTCCCAATTCCGCTCACCGCAATAATCACGCATTGTCCAGTTTTCTGCCACTTTTTCTTGAAAAATACTTTTATGGGCTGGTTTCCAGGTCTGCGAAAAATTTTCGGTATGAGCATACCCACAAAACGGACATATTCTCACCACATAGAAGTTAGGGTTGACATCTTTGTAGTGAATACAGAAGTCAGCATCCGTTTGGATCGCTTTCTTGAAGCTGGGACGAACCTTCATCGTTTTGAAAGATTGGGTACAGTAGGTGCATGTTATTGAAATCTCATATAAAGGTTCAACCATCATGAAGCCCCGCCTTTTATATAAAATAGATAGGAAATAAGGACTAGTCGTTCTCCGGTGTATTCACGAAGTGATAGGCGGAGCCTTTCAGCCTTTCCAATAAGAAATCCCGTAAGTCGTCCGCTAGACCTACTTCGATCATCGCTTCCTTCATACAGTCAAGCCATGCATTAGCGCGTTCCATTGTAATCGGAAAAGGCATATGCCTGGCTCTCATCATCGGGTGTCCATACGTATCTGAATACAAGGATGGCCCACCAAAGAACTGGCTTAGAAATAAGTACTGTTTATTCATAACAGGTTCAATATCCGAAGGGAACAGGGGCGCCAGAGAAGGGTGCTTCTGTACTTTAGGATAAAAAGCTTCCACAACTCGGCGAATCGTCTCTTCTCCCCCCATGGATTCAAACAACGTCCTGCGCTCACTTTCTGACATGGATAACCTCTCGTTCTTCAATCTCATCAATAGTTTTCTAAATCTTCATCCCCTGCATGCATCAGTGTTTCTCGAATGACGAACACGAACAAACACACAGCCAAACCGGCAATGACACCTGTCATTTGAATCACTCCCGCTGTTAAGGATATAAGACTATATCTAGTTCTATTTTACCATAAAAACGATGACTGAACAGCACCAAAGTCCAAGTTATTTCGAGCGGCATGTATGTCCTACCTAATTCATATAGTTGAATAGGAGGAGGTATTTCATTCGATGCAAAAACGAAACTTTACCGCGGCACTACTTATTTCTTGCGTAGTTATTGCTATTATCATATGCTTATTTGCCTTTCCTGATACCGCTCTTAAAGCAGCATTGCGCGGTGTATCTATCTGGTGGGATGTATTGTTTCCAGCACTCTTTCCTTTCCTCGTCATCTCCGACATTATGCTTGGCTTTGGCATTGTCCATTTTTTTGGCACATTGCTTGATCCCATGATGCGCCCCGTCTTCCGTATCCCCGGTATCGGCGGATTCGTCATGGCCATGGGCTTCGCTGCTGGTTATCCCGTAGGTGCTAAGCTAACATCTCAGTTATGGGAACAGCAGCTTGTAAATCGGGAGGAGGGAGAACGACTCGTTGCTTTCACTACAAGCTCGGACCCTATCTTTCTTATCGGAGCCGTATCTGTAGGCTTCTTCCATGATGCCTCCCTAGCTATCATTCTTGCTGCGGCCCACTACGGAGGTTCGTTGCTTATTGGTTTAATGATGCGATTTCATGGCAGGAAGAGCCTGCCTTCTCCTCAGAGTATTAAAAGTAAAGGTTGGATTTGGAAGCGAGCCTTTGGTGCTATGCACTTGGCTCGTTTGAAAGACGGCAGATCGATAGGCACACTGCTCAGTCAGTCCATTGTGCAATCTCTTGGCCTAATATTCGTAGTAGGGGGATTAGTTGTATTCTTCTCTGTCGTTTTGGAGGTTCTCACCGCAGCAAAGGTGATGAATGTCATTTATGTCCTCATTGCGTCCGTCCTTCAGCTAACAGGGCTGCCTCATGAGCTTTCGCAGGCCGTCATGAATGGGGTGTTTGAGGTTACGCTAGGAGCGAAGGCTGCGGGCAATGCCTCAGCAACAATAGCTCTCTCCAGTAAAGTCGCCATCGCGGCTTTCATCTTGTCATGGGGCGGGTTGTCCGTTCATGCTCAGATTGTTAGCTTGCTCAGCCATACCAATATGCGATATAGGCCATTTATTTTCGCTCGCTTCATTCACGCTATGATCTCAGCTGCTATTGTGCTCGTTATTTGGGAGCCAATGCAAGCTTTTCGCGAACAAACCGCTGTTTTCATGCCTCAATTCGATGCCAATTCTCCCCTTACCAGCTTCATTAAACTGATGGTTCCCATTAGTGGGAGCATCATAATCGGTACTTTGGCAGTCATTGTCGCGCTCTTTGTTGCATATTCCTTACTTAAACTCGTGTATGAAAAGGTTGGTGGAACAAGATAATATGGGTATTCAATTTGATGCTGATCATCATAAAGGGAGAGAATATGTCAATATGCAACAAGCAACCTATCTTCAGGATAAGAAACTTTTGCCTCCAAATATAAACCGTCTTTCCGACCTAGCTTATAATCTTTGGTTTAGTTGGAACCATGATGCGTTGGAGCTATTTGCACGAATCGATCCAGTTCAGTGGAAGCAATCCGGACATAATCCTGTTCGTCTTCTTCATGAGGCCAGCGAGAGTCAACTGCAGCAACTTAGCGAAGATCCGGACTTTCTTCAATCCTATCAGCAAGTAATTGCTCAGTTTGACGACTATTTAAATGGCTCTACATGGTTTCGAGAAAAACACGCCGATCGAGACTACGTACAAATTGCTTATTTCTCAGCAGAATTCGGTTTCCATGAATCTTTGCCGATTTACTCAGGTGGATTAGGTATTCTGGCAGGCGACCACGCCAAATCAGCAAGCGATTTGGGGATCCCTTTAGTAGGCGTCGGACTCCTCTATAAAAAAGGGTATTTCACACAAAAGATCGATGCATCGGGCAGTCAACAAAGCGAACATTTTCAATATGATTTCACCAAGCTGCCGATCCAACCCGTACTTCAAGACGATCATCAGCTTACAATATCCATAGATATGCCCGGACGAACGATCACCTTGCAAATATGGCGTGTCCATGTAGGCAGGAATATCATTTACTTGCTGGATGCCGACCATGAAGCGAATCAACAAGCTGATAAAGACTTAACGGCACAGCTTTACGGCGGCAATCAAGATACGCGTATTGCCCAGGAAATCGTTCTTGGCATTGGCGGCGTTAAGGCGCTTCGCGCCATTCACTATTATCCCAATGTGTATCACATTAACGAAGGCCATGCCGCCTTTCTTACGCTGGAACGGCTCAAGGAGCTCTTACAACTGGGTCTGCCGTTTCATGTGGCTGTGGAAACCATTAGATCAGCTACTGTTTTTACCACCCATACTCCCGTACCGGCAGGTCATGATACGTTCTCCATACAGATGGTTGAACACTATCTGAGCCCCATGCTCCAGGAGCTATCTCGTTACAAACAAGATATAATAGCGCTTGGTCTTGATCATCACACAGGCCAATTCAATATGACCTACCTGGCTATGAATACGGCTGGCATGCGCAATGGTGTCAGCAAGCTGCACGGGCAAGTATCCAGAGAAATGTTCAAAGAGTTCCATGGCCATCTGGATGCGAACGAAGTTCCGATCAGTTCCATCACCAATGGCGTCCACTTAGACACCTGGACAGCTCCGCAATGGAAGGAGCTGCTGGAGCGTTTTCTTCCCGGAACATGGAAAGTGGAGCAGGCCAATAAGCATCAATGGCAGCAGATTGAAGTCATTCCGGATGAATCCATTTGGAAAGTTCACCAGCACTTAAAGGATGCTCTGATTCGCTACGCACGCCACAATCTCATGGAGCAGCGAAGACGTAATAGCGAGTCTGAGGAAAGAATAGAAGAAGTTAGACAATACTTGAATCCAAAAGCTTTGACGATCGGATTCGCAAGGAGGTTCGCTACGTACAAGCGGGCAAATCTCATTTTTAACGATTTGTACCGTCTCAAGAAAATAGTGAATGATCCAGAGCGTCCCGTTCAATTTATTTTTGCCGGTAAAGCCCATCCCGCTGATTACCCGGGTCAAGAACTGATTCGCGAGATTTACCGGGTTTCACAAATGAAGGAGTTTCTTGGGAAAATTGTGATTTTAGAAAACTACGACATTACGATGGCACGTTTTTTAGTGCAAGGTGTAGATGTCTGGTTAAATAATCCGCGGAGACCTTTGGAAGCAAGCGGAACGAGTGGACAAAAAGCAGCCATGAACGGTGTGCTGAATTTCAGCGTGCTGGATGGTTGGTGGGAAGAAGGCTATAACGGAACGAATGGTTGGGCTATAGGATCTACAGGAAATGCGGATTGGGCAACGCAAGAAAAAGAAAATACGGAATCCATTTATCAAACCCTGCAAAAGGAGATTATTCCCCTTTTCTACAATCAGGGAGATCTTCCTCATCAGTGGATTAGCCGCATGAAGCGTTCATTCAATCACTTAGTCCCGTTTTTAACACACATCGGATGGTACAGGATTACACAGAGCTAACTTATTTACCGACAGCTGAACGTGCTCGACTGTTTGTTGACCATCATTACGATGTCGCGACTAAAGTTGCTGATTATAAGCGTTTCATCCGCAACAATTGGTATCATGTCAAGATTATTGGCGTTGATGACCGAACTTCCGACTTGTGTACCGAGCCTGCGCCTGACGGGATGAAGCCAACAACCAAGGAAATAACAGCACAAGTCCTGTTTGGTCCCATCTGGCCGCAAGATGCCGCGGTTGAGGTCCTCTTTTACGAAGAAAATGAGGGGCCATGGCGGCAAGTTATTGTTCCCATGGAGCCCTTTGGTGAGCTTATTGATCAAACACAAAGTTATAAAGCTAACATTCCGGCACATCTTGCTCATGGTCCGCACTTTTCAATCCGTGTGCGCCCCATCTCATCTAACTTTGCCCACTCTTTTGAACTTTCCTTGATCACAAGCACGAATACATCAGAGTAATATGCCAATTTCATCTATTAAGCCCCTTTTGGGGCTTTTCTTATTGTCGTTAATAAATTATGATGAAGGGTGAAGGCACGTAACGTTTATGGTTGTGAATGCAAATCTAACCACTTGGTGATGCTATGGATTGGAATAAGGCGCTAGAACTGGCATTTATCGCTCCAAAAAAGGAATGTCATTTGATCATCGTCGGAGAATCAAAGGATGGGCAGCCTTTTTGCTATGAAGAAAATTTTCTCATAGACCAAATTGGTGAAACCTCGTTTATTGTTTCATTAGAACTGCCAGGTTTGTTTCCTTTTGAGAAGCTCGAACATGTCTCATTAGTTGAATTTTCATTTCGAACCCGTGGAATTTTATATTATGCCTATGTGGATTTCATCCATTTGGAACTGAAAAAGTCACTTGGTTACCTGACATTGTCCCTTCCAGAAGAGATTCTTCATCACCAGAAGAGACAGTTTAACCGAACTAAGCTTTCGCTGCGTACACCAATCACACTGCAAATTGTGGGTATTCGCGGGATTTCAGCACGGAAAGGTGTGGCCTTTGCCGGACAATTGCTCGATATTAGCGCTGGGGGTCTTTCATTCTTAACGACTAATCGGCTTTTTTATCCTTTATTTCTGGAATTCAGTTTTATTCTCCCCCATCTTCCCCATCCCATTACTGCATATGGCGAAATAGTCAGAGTAACTAATTTCAGTAATGACTCCTACCGAGTGGCCGCTGAATTCCGACATACGCCTGATTCGATACTGCAAGAAATTGATAAATATTGCTCAATGAACAGCTAGCGATAGCCTTTTATTTTCGCTGGAGCATAACGCTTAGGAGGAAAAGAATTGAAATACAATGTCATTGAACGAGGGGATGAAATCTCCAAGGATTTGACCGAGCGGTTTCACTCTCTCGCTGCTCAACATGGTATGCCAAGGGATGAAAAGCATCCCGACATTGTCCTCTCGATTGGCGGGGACGGCACTATGCTGCAAGCCTTTCATCAATATGTGGATCAACTGGAGAAGATCGCTTTCGTAGGTATTCATACCGGCCATTTAGGCTTCTTTGCAGACTGGAAACAAACGAATTGGATGATCTCGCCTCTTTAATGTTTCATGTGACGAAACCGGATGATCTGCACATTGTGCAATATCCACTTGTTGAAATAGAAATCACAACGCAAACTGGTGTCGAAACGCATTTAGCATTGAATGAATTTACGATCAGAGGCATCGAAGTTTCCTTAGTTGCTCAATTGCATGTTAATAATGAAATGTTTGAAATGTTCCGTGGGGATGGCATTTGTATCTCTTCACCTGCAGGCAGCACCGCTTATAACAAAAGCTTGGGAGGGGCTATGGTTCATCCTTCCTTGGAGGCCATTCAAATTGCTGAAATCGCGTCGATTAATAATCGCGTTTATCGTACTTTGGGGTCCTCGATGATTTTGCCTAATCATCATCATTGTGACATTTACCCCAAGGCTCATCAAAATATGCTGCTCTCTCTAGATCATCTGTACATGCAGCGTGATGATGTTGTTTCTATCCGCTGCCGTGTTGCGCCGGGTGTGAAAGTCAAATTTGCACGATTCCGCCCCTTTCCTTTCTGGAATCGCGTCCGTGAAGCCTTCGTCGGTTTAGAAGTGAAATGAGAAAACCTCTATCGAGGCCATTCAATGATGAGCGACCTAATATAGGGATCTTTGGTTTTCGACCAGATCCCTATATTAGGTTTTATCGCCAATAAGAAAGCCGTTTTCGGGAACCGAAAACTTATACTTTCTTATGTGGAAAACAAAAATGCCCTTTTCCACAATGTGGACAGGGCATTTTGTTATAAAAAGCTATGTTGTCGTTCCAACAGCTTCATTCGGTGCCTGCTGCTTGGCATTGACCTTTTCGATAATGAAGTAGGCACAACCAAAATTACAGTATTCATTCAGGTAATCTTGGAGTGCTGCTATTGAGGATTCTTTCGTTGCTTTAGGATGTATTTCCTTAAAAAATCCCCTCAGCCTGAGTTGGCTGTATCCCCAATCTCCGACAATATAATCGTAGCGTTCAAGCACTTCGCTAAAGCGGTCTCGGAAAACTTCAAAATTCCAACCATTTTTATGGTCCGTAACGAGCTCGTATGTTTTATTGGCAATATGGATCATGATATGAGGAAGCACTCCTTTCTAAGATCCGGTTGGGGTTATAGACTAGGCATTCGTTGCAGCTTTGACCTGCTCATGGGCATGGTACGAACTTCTGACCAATGGCCCAGATTCCACATGCTTGAAGCCGCGTTTCATGCCTTCCTCTTTGAGAAGGGCAAACTGTTCAGGCGTGTAATACTTACTTACAGCCAAATGTTTCGTTGTCGGCTGAAGATACTGTCCAATCGTCATGATGTCGCAATTTACGGCGCGTAGATCTTCCATCGTTTGCAGCAACTCGTCCCACTCCTCACCAACACCAATCATAACGCTGGATTTGGTTGGAATGTTAGGGGCCATTTGTTTGGACCGCTCGAGGAGCTCAAGAGAACGTCGATACTTCGCTTTGGAGCGTACGCGGTCAGACATGCGTTCAACCGTTTCCATATTATGATTCAAGATATCGGGCTTTGCTTCAAGTACGGTACGCAGTGAAGCTTCGCGGCCCAAGAAATCAGGAATTAACACTTCCACGGTGCACATTGGCATTTTACGGCGAATGGCTTTGATCGTTTCAGCGAATATCATTGCGCCTCCGTCTTCCAGATCATCTCTGGCAACGGACGTTACAACACAATGCCGAAGACCCATTTGCAAGGCTGCATCCGCCACACGTTCCGGCTCTTGTAAGTCCAACTCCGTAGGGAGTCCGGTTGTAACCGCGCAGAAACGACATGCTCTTGTACAAATATCGCCTAATATCATAAAGGTTGCTGTCCGATTTGCCCAGCATTCGTGTATGTTCGGACATCTGGCTTCTTCACACACTGTATGGAGCGTTTTGGAACGCATCATGGATTTAATTTCTTTAAAATTTTCGTCAGTCTTCAAATTAATCTTTAGCCAATCTGGTTTTCTTTCAAGAGGTTTCGTAGGCACCTGTGAATCCCGCCTTTTTGTTGGTTTCTCATTGTTGTTATTATAACATGAATGACTGACAAAACAATCCACTTTACCTGTCACTTATGTTACACTAAACAAGATGAACCAAAGCAGCTAACTAATCTACATAAAGGCTGTATGGGAGGGAAAAATCATGAGTATAACAGAATCAACACGCGAGAAAGACCGTAAGCTTGGAGAAATACTTCGAGAAATGGGACGTGTTCTAATTGCTTTCTCTGGAGGCGTGGACAGCACATTCGTTCTCAAACGTGCTAAACAGGAGCTCGGAGACCAAGTATTAGCCGTCACCGCAGCATCCGAAACATTTCCTTCACGGGAATTCGATGCAGCCGTTGAACTAGCCGAACAAATTGGAGTCCCACTGTACAAGACAGAGGTCAAAGAGCTGGAAAACGCAAATTTCGTCGCCAACAATCCAGATCGCTGTTACCATTGTAAAACAGGACTTTATTCACATTTGCAAGACTTAGCCAAAGAACTCGGCTACCCTTATATTCTTGATGGCTCAAATATGGATGATCTCGGCGACTATAGACCTGGTCTCCAGGCAAAAAATGAACAAGGGGTTCGCAGTACTTTGCAAGAATCGGGCATGACCAAAGATGAGATAAGGCAGCTTTCCAAAGAGCTTGGTCTGCGGACTTGGAATAAACCGTCTTTTGCTTGTCTTTCATCTCGCATTCCTTATGGAACTCAAATTGAGAAGTGGAAAATCGATCAACTGGATGAAGGCGAGTATTTCCTCTCTCAGCTTGGTCTATACCAAGTACGCGTGCGTCACCATGAAAAAATCGCCCGCATCGAGGTTATGCCGGATGAAATTCACAAAGTAGTCGAACACCGCGACGCGATTTATGAGAAGTTCAGCAAGCTCGGCTTCACTTATGTAACGCTGGATTTGCAGGGATACAGAACGGGCAGTATGAATGAAGTACTGTCTAAGGAAACCAAAGAAAAGGTGAAAGAAGCATCCTTATGATGGACTTGGAGAAAATCTTAAAGCTCGTCCAGGCTGGCGACCTGGACGTAGAAGAAGCAAAAAGGCAAATCATCAAGGATGGCGGCGAAGGCCCCGCAAACCTTGATCTTGGATTTGCACAACTCGACGTCGAGCGCGAGAAGCGCACTGGCTTCCCCGAAGTGATCTACGGGGAAGGCAAGACCGCCGAGCAGCTCGAGGCGATCTTCCGGCGGCTGACGGAGCATACCGACCGTGTGCTCGCCACACGTGTCGACGCTGCCAAAGCCGCCCATGTTGTCGCTGCCGTGGATGGTGTCACCTACCACGAAACTGCACGCTCGCTGACCTGGTTCAAGCGACCGATGCTTAAAGTCCACGACGGCTATATTGCCGTCGTGTGCGCAGGCACCTCCGACCTCCCTGTGGCGGAGGAGGCGGCCCTTACGGCGGAATGCCTGGGCAGCCACGTCGAACGGGTGTATGACGTAGGCGTGGCCGGCATTCACCGGCTGTTCCGCCGACTCGAGCTCATTCGCGGTGCTAACGCGATTGTGGTCGTAGCCGGCATGGAAGGCGCGCTGGCCAGCGTCGTTGGCGGGCTTGTGGCCAAGCCGATCATCGCGGTGCCAACGAGCATTGGGTACGGCGCGAATCTGGCAGGAATTGCGCCCCTGTTGTCGATGTTAAATGCCTGTTCACCGGGTATTTCCGTCGTCAACATCGACAACGGCTTCGGAGCAGGCTACTATGCAGGGCTCATTAACAAAAATATGTCGAAACGAGCGTGAGATTCTCACTATGCGTATTTTATATTTGGATTGCTTTTCCGGGATAAGTGGCGATATGACTCTGGGCGCTTTGGTGGATGCCGGGGCAGATCGAGCCTATATAGAAGAAGAGCTTACCAAAATTAAGCTGGAGCCTTACGATTTGGTATGGAAACGAGTAGTGAAGCGTGGCATTTCAGCTATGAAGCTGGATGTCATCTTAGACCCGGAACATCCTCCCAAGCATCATCGTCACTACTCGGAAATAGTGAAGGTCATTCAGTCGGCAGGATTCAATGAACGTGTGACTGCTCTTAGTTTAGCCATCTTTGCTAAGATTGGCGTGGCAGAAGCTAAAATCCATGATATTCCAATTGACAAGGTGCATTTCCACGAGGTTGGGGCTATTGATTCCATCGTTGATATCGTAGGCGTTGCACTCGCCATTGACTCGCTGCAAATCGAGCGTATTATTGCTTCACCCGTGCCTTTAGGCTCCGGAACCATCCATATCGATCATGGTATCTATCCTGTTCCTGCTCCGGCAACGCTGGAGATGATGCGCGGTTTACCAATTGCTTCAACAAATTATAATTTAGAGATGACAACTCCAACCGGAGCCGGTATTATTTCGGGCATTGTGGACGAGTTCTCTAAAAGCTTGCCTCCTATGATCGTTGATACCATTGGTTATGGAGCAGGTGCAAGAGATCTGCCTAACCAACCCAATGTACTCCGCGTCGTCGTGGGTAAAGTTGATCCGTATATTGGCAAATGGCAAGTGACGCATGAATATCTCGCACATGAGCATACGCACACCCCTGCCTCAGATGATCATCACCACCATCATGCCGATGATCATGCACACGGCGATCATCACCACCATCATGCCGATGACCATGCACACGGCGATCATCACCACCATCATGAAGATGACCATGCACATGGCGATCATCACCACCATCATGAAGATGACCATGCACATGGCGATCATTCGCATAATGATCATCATAGTCACCACAGTCATCCAGAGCCTCATGTTGGCTCTGACCAAACCAGAACCCATCCGTAAACCAACAAAACGCCTCTTCCTTCATCAGGAGGAGGCGTTTTGCTGGTTTTGTTGCGCAAACTGGATTCGCACTTCTTCATAAACCTGTTTAAGAGGAATTCCTTGCAGCTTGGCAACTTGCTCGCATTGCTTAAATTCAGGTGCATACTGGACCAGCTTTCCATTATGGTAGCCTACTTTTACCGTTAAAAGTCCCCACTGTGTTTGCACTTGCTCGAACGTTCTAGCCAACCTGTGACAAGATGCATGCAGATATCGAATACCTAGTGTTGTGGTTTCACTGAAAATAACGTCCTCGATTACGGACAGATGCTTATCCTCGACTAGCACATTCAGCATGATGCCAGGTCGGCCTTTTTTCATAATAATGGGGATAACAAAAACATCATTTGCGCCAACTTCAAAGAGCTTGTCCATAATATAAGACATCCACTCGGGATTCATATCATCCAGGTTGGCTTGAATTAACAGCATATCGTCATCCACATGTTCTTCGCGATGATTAAAGTTCAATGCTCCCACCTCTTTACTCGCATCATAGCAAAAAATACGGAGCAGTGAAAGTGATCGCATAAACATGCCCGCAACAGCGCATCCTAAGAACTAACATTCTAGGAAGGATGATAGAGATGACTAACCAACCTCTTTGGCCGAGGGTTCTTGTGCTTGGCTTTCTCCTATCCGTAACCGAATCAGCACTTCCCTCGGGAAGTGCTGCCGTACACGCCAATGCATCTGATCAACAAGTTGCCCATGCTCCTTCTAAGTCTATGAGAAACCTTTATGAGGAGCGCAAAGATCTTTTCGAAAAAACGAGCACATTATCCGGGATTCCATGGACTTATTATGCCGCAGTGGACCAGTATGAGCGAACAATGACAATCGCTAAAAAAAGGCCGGCCCATAAAGGATTAATCAGTATTTACTTCCCTGAGTCCGAATGGGCCGGAATGATGAATCCCGATCAACAGGACACTAATCCTTCGACGATTAGCGTGTTCCACGGTTATGGGCGCGACGGTTCCGGAGACGGAATTGCCGATCGAAATAATGATCTGGATATACTCGCTTCAATCACCTATTTGATGAGTAAAACGGGCATAAAAGAAGAAAACTTACAAGTGAATTTATGGAATTTTTATCAAAATTCTCGCAGCGTTGAACGCATTAAACAGTTTGCCACGATTTATGGCGCATTTCATACACTCGATCTTGAGGAACATGCCTTCCCACTCCCTACTAGCGCGGATTACTCTTACCGAAGTACATGGGGAGATAATCGCGGCTGGGGCGGACATCGTTCTCATGAAGGCACGGATTTATTTGCCCGTTACGGCGTACCTGTTCGCAGCACTTGCTACGGTATTATCGAAGTAAAAGGATGGAATCCTTACGGAGGCTGGCGAATTGGCATCCGAGATGTCAATAATATTTATCATTATTACGCTCATCTTTCCGCATTTCAAAAAGGAATCAAAGAAAATGTCATTGTAAAGCCTGGGCAAATCATTGGTTGGGTAGGCAGCTCAGGATATGGAAAACCCGGGACATCCGGAAAGTTTCCTCCTCATCTGCATTTCGGGCTCTACCGCGATAACGGGCTAACAGAGTGGAGCTTTGACCCTTATCCCTCCCTGCGCAAATGGGAGCGTGAGGATCTAAGCAAAAAGAAAAAACCATAGGCCACTTTCTTTAATGGGGCGGCTGTATTTGTAATTTTTTCTCTTGCGTGATAGATCCTTCTCCTTTGGACGAAGATGTGGAACCAACACTGGGCACTGTAGGTATCGTTAAACCCGGTGGTCCGGCATCTTTATTACTGCCCACAGGGTTACCTTTGTTGTCGTAATAATAGGTGGGTACGTCGCCAACGACCAGAGAATATGAAATTGGAATTTCTGTTTCGACAATTTCAGTGTCTGAATCGAATGGAATAATGACAGATACCTCGGCAATGATTTTTACATACACTTCAAACATCACCATGTTAATGCCTGCATTCTGCGTCCGTGTATTTAGATCTACCTTTACAATGCCGACAGGAAGCAGTTTTATTGGAATATCAGGACCAAAGGATGAGAGAATAGCACTATTCAACGCCTGCCCTACCGGAATATGCTCCGATATGCCTTGTAACCGACCTAATTCATTTTGTACGGTTTTGATGGTATCGGAAGTAATACGCATATGCTCGTTGTAATTAAGCATAAAGCCATTGATTTTCCCATTTTTATCTATTTTCCAATCAATCAGTTGTTCCGCATTTGTGTTATCCGCCACATGATCGGCAATGGCGCTATTAATGGCTTGGGTTGCAATCTGTTTAATACGTACTTTAGCCAAATTCATCAGTGGAGATCGCAAATTCCGTTCCATAAAAATAAATAATTGCACCACAAATAAAAAAACGATGAGAAGACTGATGAACACCATCTTCTTTCGGCTTGTTTTACCTGTTGGCCTGCTTCTCCAACGACGCCTTTGCAGCATCTGATTCCCTCCCCCAGCCACCTGCTTTAGTTTACCTTATGCGAACATGTCCTGAAAAAGAAGAAGCGTTGTCTTCTGCATGTTCATCGTTTCAAACCAAAACAAACAGCGCGCACCGAGTAAATATCGGCACGCGCTGGATGACTTCCTTCAACAAACTCACTTCAAGCTTAATAAACCCTATTGTTTTTGTTTTTGTTTTTGTCGGAGCTGAGATCACTGAAGAGGGGCATAGCGCTCCATGATCAGGCTTGTTTTGAGCACATCGGATTCAACTAGCCAGCCCTTATTGCGAAGCAGGTTGATTAAATCCGTGCGAACGCTGGTCGCTTCAGTCAAGCTATCTGTTTTGAACGAAGCTTCGACAATGTCTTCTGTGCCTGTTTTGGATGCATTCAGAATGGTCCAAACTTCAATATCCAGCTCCAGATCTTCATAAGTTCCGTTATATCTCTTGAAATCAATAGGCCCATAAATGACAGCGTTATTCAGCTGCGTTATTCCCCAGCCTGTACTTGTCCAATTCTTAAAATTACTTGGCGCATTTGCCACCGAAGTTGAGCGTGAAGCTGCCAGATTCGGCGCATTCAACCCGCTGCCGCTGTAGCCTGAAATCGTTGCATCCTTTTCATACTGAACACTTAGCGTTTGTTTGCCTAATGTCCAATCCACTTGAAATTCGAACCCGAACGCCGAGCTGTCCAGACCATCGCCCGCTGCCGTTGTCAAAGCTCCATGATTTTGGCTTACAAGCTAGAGATTAATGCACTAATGTCATTGGATTGTCAGCTAGGTATGTGTTTTTTGTAAATCAACTACAGCGTACGAACGGAGTCACGTAAATACTCAAAGAAGCTATCGAAAAAGGAGGAACGAATGCGATCCTCATTATAGGTGAAGTAGATGTACCGTTTAAATGGATTTTGCGGGATCGGTCGATACGTTAATTCACCTCGCTGCACCTCTTTGGCAATCGCAAGCTTGGAAATCACAGACACACTATCTCCGGTCAGAACTGCTTGCTTAATGGCCTCAAGCGAGTCCATTTCCATGACAGGCTTTATGTCCACATTCAAATTCTTCGCCCATTTTAGCGTCATCGTCCGTGTGCTCGATTCCTGGCCGTGTAAAATAAACGGAATATCTTTAAGAAGCTCCGGATACAAGGTATCTCGTCTAGCCAGACGATGCTGAGGACCGAAAAAGAAAACGAGCTCGTCTTCACATAGCGTTTCCCCAATAAGAGGCGCCCATTGGAAAGGCTCAGCCGACATGACGCCAACATCGATTTCGTGATTCAACAGCATTTCTTTAATAACAGGAGATGTCCTTACTGTAAGAGATATGGAAATATGAGGGAATCGTTTGGAAAATGCACTGAGAATGCTCGGAAGCATATAGGTTCCCGGTACGTAGCTGGCTCCGATCTTAAGATGCCCGCTCCCTCGCTCGTCAAACTCCTTAACCACTCGCTCTGCTTCTTGCGCCAACGCATTAATCTTCTTGGCATAATGATTCAACGATTGCCCTGCTTCTGTCAGATGAACCTTGCCTGCTTTGGAAACAAATAATCCCACACCCAAATCCTGCTCCATGCTTTTCATATGAAATGAAACCGTTGGCTGCTTGAGTCCCAATTGCTCAGCCACTGACGTAATCCGTTTATGTTTATCCAACAATTCAATAATTTGAAGTTTGACCAAATTCCAATTCATTCTCATCGTTCCCTTCATGGATAAGTTGCTATTGCCATTATTATAGAAAAATCTATGAACAATAATAGATTACCAATAAAAACTTAACAAAAGCTTTACGTTACGTTGACACTCTGCTAATCGTGAGTCCCTAAACTAAAGTGGAGTTCTTAAGAATGGAAGGAAACCTAAGATGTCCTTACAACTTCGTGGTATTAATAAATCATTTGGTTCCGCACCAGCGCTGCAAGCCATCGATCTATCTCTGGCGAAAGGAAGGTTCACCACCCTGCTTGGTCCATCAGGCTGCGGGAAAACAACCCTCCTGCGAATGATAGCCGGTCTCGAATCGCCGGACGAAGGCGAGATTCATCTCGGAGATGTCTGCCTGTTCTCCAGAAGTCAGAGGATTAACCGCGCTGTTCATCAACGAAATTTTGGCATGGTGTTTCAAGACTTTGCATTATGGCCGCACCTGACTGTACTTGAAAACGTAGCCTTTGGACTCAAGGCCAAAGGGGACACAACAAATTGGCGGCAAAGAGCGATGGAAGCCATTGAGTTAGTCCAACTGCACGGTAAAGAAAAGCGATACCCTCATGAGTTATCCGGCGGTCAGCAGCAGCGCGTTGCGCTTGCTCGTGCCATCGTTGTTCGTCCACAGCTTGTCCTGTTCGACGAGCCGATGAGTGCCTTGGATGCTTTGCTGCGTGACGAAATGCGGCTGGAGCTCATGAATCTCGTGCGCAGCATCGGTTTCACCGTTGTTTATGTTACGCATGACCAAACCGAAGCGATGTCAATGTCGGACGAAATCGTTGTTATGAGAGAGGGCCGCATTTTACAAAAAGGTACGCCTGAGACGATTTACCAAAAACCTAGTCATCCCTTTACAGCACACTTTATCGGTAAAACCAATTGGTTGGACAAAGACAAGCGACTCATTCGTCCAGAACATGTTAGATGGGTATCACATGCAGCAGATGACCTCGCTTATGAAGGTGTAGTAAGAAGCGTCAGCTACATGGGGGAACGTTACGAGATCAGTGTCGATCTTGGGCAGCAAGACATATGGATGGCCTACCATCATGAGCGTAAAGCCATTGGAGACAAGGTGCAGCTGTATATCTCGCAAAAGCACATACACGAATTAGATTAAACAACACCACAATATGAAGATGAAAAGAGGGCTTATACCATGAAAATCAAAATGAAAAAAGCTTTGCAAATGAATACGTTAGCTTTAATGTCCATCTTAGTTGGCGTTAGCTTAACAGGCTGTGGAACGACCAGCAAAACTTCCACTGCCAGTCCTTCAGCCGCTGCTCCTGCTGCTTCAACCGCAACAGCTTCTGCTGCCCCAACACCCGAAGCCAAGAAGCTTAGCGGCAAGCTTGTCGTGTACAGCGCAGGCCCCAGTGACCTTGCTGTTAAAATCCAAAAAGGCTTTCAAGCCAAAACCGGCGTAGAAGTTGAAATGTTCCAAGGGACTACCGGTAAAATTCTGGCCCGTATGGAAGCAGAAAAAGCGAACCCGGTTGTCGATGTTGTCGTGCTGGCCTCCCTTCCTTCGGCCATCGGTATGACAAAAAGCGGCTTGACGATGCCTTATAAAGAAGCAAAAAATGCGGACAAGCTGATACCGGCTTACTCCGATAAAGATGGCAACTACTTCAGTTACAGCCTATCTGCTCTAGGTATTGCTTATAATACAAAAACCGTTACAAACCCTCCTAAAGAGTGGAGTGATTTAACAAAACCGGAATGGAAAGATAAGGTTAATATTCCCGATCCTGCTCAATCCGGCTCCGCACTTGATTTCATGACAGGCTACACGAATAAAAATGGCGATGCTGCTTGGGATTTATTCAATAAAGTAAAAGCCAATGGCGCAATTATTGCCGGCGCCAATCAAGAAGCTATGGACCCTGTGATCTCCGGTGCTAAAAGTATCGTTATGGCAAGCGTAGACTACATGACTTACGCATCCAAAGCCAAGGGTGAGCCTATTGATTTAATCTACCCAGCTAGCGGTACAGTGATTTCTCCACGACCTGCCATGATTATGAAAACAACTAAAAATCAAGACAGCGCCAAAGCATTCATCGAATACTTATTGTCTGACGAAGCTCAAAAGCTAGTAACAGACGCCTACCTTCTGTCTGGTCGCAGTGATGTGCAGGTGCCGGGAAGAACCAACGCCAAAGATATCCCAGCTATTGCGGTGGATTGGAATTGGATGAACGATAATCAAGCTGCGGTAACGCAAAAATTCACGCAATTATTTAAAAAGTAAGCTCCGGATGGGGATGACAACCTGATGATGATCAAACGTACGGGGACGTTCTTAGCATTGCTGCTTCTGGCGATGCTAGTCGTCCTTCCTCTTTTATATGTCTGTTTCACAAGTATTTGGATTAAAGGCTCACTGGATTTGCTGGCTCCAATCCGCACCGTTCTGGAGAAAGATTTGACGGGTGTGTTCGGACACTCTTTGATGCTTGGTATCTGGGTCGTTGTCGGCTGCACGCTGCTCTCTCTTCCTTTAGCTTGGATAATGGCCAAAACTCCGCTGCGCAAGCATCGTTGGCTGGATATTGTGCTGTTGATCCCATTTATGACACCTCCCTACATCGGATCTATGGGTTGGATTTTATTTATGCAGCCCCGCGGATACTTAGAGCAGCTATTCCCGTCAGCCAAATGGGTAAGCAGTCATTTCTTCAGCTTATTCGGCATGATTACGATTATGAGCCTGCATTTGTTTCCATTCCTTTACCTGATTCTACGCAATGCTATTATCCAAATCGGCGGCAATAAAGAAGAGGCGGCTGCCGTTCACGGCGCAAGTTTTCTATATTCGGTGCGTCGAGTCATGCTGCCGCTTGTGTTCTCCAGCTATGTGATGGGAGCGCTGCTCATCTTCGTGAAAACGTTGGCGGAATTCGGTACGCCGGCGACCTTCGGAAGACGCATTGGCTATTTCGTGCTGACAACCGAAATTCAGGCTTCCATCTCCAGTTGGCCTGTCGATTTCGGTAAAGCCACTTCGTTGGCCTCCTTGCTGCTCTTGGCCTGTCTCATACTTTGGTACGTACAGTCCGTTGTCGTTCGTCGCCATTCCTACAATCTGGTCGGCGGCAAGGGAACCAGGGAGAAAATATACGGCTATCGCGGTTGGCAGCGAGCGCTTGCATGGCTCTATGTGACTCTGCTTCTTGCCACATCGATTGGCATTCCCTACTTTTCCATCATTTCTGCTTCGCTTATGAAGCTCCGAGGGAATGGACTGGCTTGGACCAACCTGACGCTACATCACTATGGCGAGCTGCTCAAATGGGGCTCACCAAGCATGAAGGCGCTCACGAACAGCATGGGGCTCGCCCTGCTTGCCGCATGCTTGGCCGCAGCGCTTGGCACTTGGTTTGCGCTCACAATCGGTCGCTCCAAGCGGCTGCCGCAGCGCGTAACGGACATGTTCAGTTTGCTGCCGAACACAGTGCCGGATATGGTCATGGTCGTCGGACTCATCATGCTGTGGAATGCTCCCTGGATGCCGATTCCTATTTATAACACCTACGGCATGGTCGTTCTTACTTACGTAATATTCTTCCTCCCCTATACAGTGCAATATGTGAAAGCGCGCAACGGACAGCTCGATGAATCCCTACGGCAAGCCGGGCAAGTATTCGGCGGTCAGCCTTGGTACGTATTCCGGCGGATCGTGCTGCCCTTGCTGCTGCCTGGGGTTATCGCAGGCTGGATGATGACCTTCACCATCTCGCTGCGAGAGCTGGTCGCCTCCCTCATGGTGCTGCCGCCCTCTATGCAAACATCGGCTACCTATATTTTCGCCCAATTTGAGCAAGGGCAAATCTCGCTTGGTATGGCGATGGCCGTTGTCTCCGTCGGATTGACAACCGGGCTGCTGCTGCTTGTTAACAACATGAATTCGAACAGAAAGTGGAATGTGGAATGATGCAATTGAACATCTGGGGCGGTGCCGGTGAACATGGCCGCTCCTGTTATTGGATTGGCAATGAGTCGACGAGTATTTTACTTGATTGTGGAGTGAAACGGGAAGGCTGCGGCGCATATCCCTACGTAGATCCATCTATGGTTTCACGGCTGGATGCTGTTTTCCTATCCCATGCTCATGAAGATCACTCCATTGCGATTCCCTTGTTATACAAGCTTGGATATCAAGGAAAAGTATGGACAACACGGATAACAGCAGAGCAACTGCCTACTTATTATGCTGCATGGGGAAATTATGTACGTCAGCAAGGCGGCGTGCTGCCTTATGATCAAGCTGATATAGCGCGTATCGAATTCGCTTATGTGGAAGATCATGCTCCTTCCCTTCAATGGACAGAACTATTTCCAAAGCTGAGAATCTGTTGGGGGCGAAGCGGACATATGCTTGGTTCCATCTGGCTGCTTCTTGAAATGGATGGACAGCAAATATTTTATTCCGGTGATTACAGCGAAGAGTCTCTCCTGCTGAGAGCCGATTCTCCTAAGGATGCGCCTAAAGGTTTAACAGACGTAGAAGCGGCAGTCATTGACGCGGCTTACAGCATGGATACCGATGGTCAGACGGAGAAGCTGGAACAGCTTTACGCCACAACCGATGCGATCTTGGCTGCGGGTGGGCAAGTGCTTCTGCCTGTTCCTGTCAGCGGCAGAGGACAAGAGCTCATCCTGCTCATGCAGCAGCGTTTTCCGGAAATACCTATCCGGGTCGAGCAGGAGCTGCTCCTCGCTATGGAGCATATGATTCAACAACCCCAATGGCTAAACCCTGATATATTCCGCACGCTGGCCGATGCACTTAGCAGCAGCCGCTACACAGTCATTCAGAATGAATCTCAGCGGACTGCTGTTATGGAAGAAGCGAAGCCAAGTATTTGGTTCACTAGCGACGGCATGATGCAATCTGCCAAGTCTCAGTGGTACTATGAGAAACTACGTAGTCATCCATCCAATGGCATTATCATTACCGGTCACGTTGCCAAAGGAACATTAGCTCAGCGACTTTTCCATATGAACGAAGAAGAACGTGGTTGTCAGATGTTTCTCATCCGTTACAAAATTCATCAGGGACTCCCTGATGTGCGCAGGATGATTTCTTATTTGCCAAAGATCCCCACTTTGCTTGTTCATGCTCCCAAATCAGACACGGACATTTTGCTTGAGCACCTAAAATCAGAAGGCCATCATCATTTATTATCGTTAACTTACGGTGATCGCTTGGAGATATGAGAAATCTCTTCCATCGTCCATTCATGAACCAAAATAAGCTGAAGTCTCTCTATCTAAGAGATCTTCAGCTTTTCCTTTTTCAAACACCTTCACTTTTCAGGCTCCGCGACGTGTCTTCTTTCGCTTGATAGTTATACCAAAACAGCATAACCAACGAACAAAGACTTATCACAAACAAAAGTCCATACACATCCTGATAGGCATGAACGAGTATATCCTTTTTATGAAAGGCCAGCAAGATTCCGCAAACAGCCACCGAAATAGATCCTCCAAAAAACTGAATAAGCTGCATAAGCCCCATCCCCGAACCGATCAACGTTTTGGGTAAAATACGGGACGTTTCGTTATTCAACGAAGCCATTGTAGCCGAAAATGCCGGTGAGAAACATAGATAACCAACAAGGATAGGAATGGGCGAGGCATTTATTCCATAATAAAAAGCAATCATTACAAGCGCTAACAGGCTATGCCCAATAAACAAAAAACGCAGATTGCCGTAGCGATCAATCCAGCGGCCTACATAACGCGTTAAAAAGGCTGACAAAATAGCCCCAGGCGCAATGGTCAGACCGATCATCATTGCGGATTGATGTGATAAATTAGCTAAAACGAGCGGCATGAGAAACAAATTTCCGAGGTTCATGACCAAGAGGCAGAAACCGATAACAAGCAGTTTACCATACGCCGGATTTCTCATAAGAACAGGATTGATAAACGAGTTTTTGGACCTTTTCATATGCCAAGCATGAAACAAGAATGAAAGGATGCTGATCGCTAACCAACCGATGGATCTTTGTGTCACAGCGAGAAGTAAGCTGGCTGCATTGCAGATGGTCCACATCGCACCGAAAACATCGAATTGTGTATCCTTCGTCAGCACTTCTTTGGGCAGCAGCCTCAGCAGAACAGGCAGGATCACAAGAACCAGACAGGTAATGGCAAACAACCCGTTCCAGCCCATGTATTCACTGATCAGTCCTCCAACAATCGGACCGAGGCCAAATGCCATCGCACTCCCTGCAGAAATCATCGCGATAGCTGAACCTCGTCTTTCGATTGGTATGTATCTGGCAGCAATGATCAAGCCCAGTCCAGCCATAGCGCCAGCGCCAGCAGATTGACAAATACGGGCTGCCAGCAAAGCATGAAAACTATGTGCAAAAAGTCCAAAAACAGAGGACAAGCCGAGCGTCAATAAACCTACGGTCAGCAATCTACGAAGCGAATACACATCCGAAAGGCGACTATAAATCACGGTAGATAAGGCATAACCGATGGAGTAGCTCGATATGATCCAAGATCCAAGATCTGCTGAAATATGAAGATCTCCGATGATGCTTGGAGTCGAAACGTTAAACATGGTTGTGTTCATCACAACGATGAAAAGGCCGAATGTCCAGAGCGGCATGACGATGCGATCATTCATGAGCTTCACTCATGATTTCAACGTTTCTCGGAGTTCATTCCAAGAAACGATTCGCGGCAGATGGATATGCTGATTATACGACCTATCTTTTACATACACGTTAATCGCTAGCTCCGAAAGAGTTTCCAGAACTGCCGGCTTATCATCAAAGTAATAATCCAATTGCAAATCTTTAATAATATGGACTTTTTCGGAATCGTTCATCCCGCAGTAAAAGTGACCTTCCGCCACAGGAAATCCACTGGTTATCAGCCAGTCTCTTGTGCGTTCCGTATGTTCCTTGGCTCTTGCTGTTATGTAGTAAACTTCATGCCCTTGATGTACCAATTCCTGCAAAACGTCTATAGCGTGTGGAAATGGCGGACATTCGGTATAATAAATTTCATCACGAAGGCTGGACCAAAGCTTGCTCCCCTCTTCTTTCGTTAAACCGAAAGCTTCATTAATTTCCATCGTTGTTAATGCATGAAACACCTGAAGGTCAACAGATTGTGCCAACTTGTCATTATAGATATGAAAAGCATGTTCTCTTAAATTAATAAGTGTATCATCAATATCAAAACCAAACTTCACTTTCGTCGCCTCATTTCAGTAAGTTTTCCTATCTAGGATGCTCGAAATTTGCTAAATAAATTGATATCAATTGACGTAATTAGATAACTATAATATACTTAATTACAAATAGTAAGTAAATAGGAGTGATAATAGGATGTTCCCAACATTGAATCCAGATATTAAGCTCGGCTTAGTCCAATTAAACGTTTCAAATTTAGCACGCTCTCTGCAATTTTATCAGGAGGTTGTAGGCCTGCAAGTTCTCCAAACAAGTGCTTCACGGGCTGATTTAACCATTGATGGAAGTCATCCGTTCCTTCGCTTAGAAGAGATCCCGAATGCTCGAGTGACACCACGCAGATCTGCTGCTGGGCTTTACCATTTTGCCATCTTGCTGCCCACGCGGCGCGATCTTGGCCTATCATTAAGAAACTTGATACAATCAGGAATTCATATTGGTCAGGCCGATCATTTAGTCAGCGAAGCTCTTTATATCACGGATCCCGACAATAACGGCATCGAAATTTATTGCGATCGCCCAAGAGATACTTGGCGCCGCGATACGGCAGGCAACTATATCATGGCTTCGGATCCTATAGATTGGGATGGTCTTCTAAGCGAAGCCGAAGGCACTGAATGGCACGGCTTACCTCCCGGCACAACGATGGGCCATATTCATTTCCATATTAAGAATCTGGCAGCATCGAAGCAATTTTATTGTGATATCTTAGGCTTCGATATTGTATCCGATGCTCGGGCTACGATGCAAGCACTATTCATCTCTGCCGGTGGTTACCATCATCATATCGGGCTCAATGTATGGGCCGGTGAGGATGCTCCTACCCCACCTTCAAACGGTACGGGTCTTGCCTATTATACCATCGTTTTCCCTCATGCGCAGGCGCTTGAAGAAGCCGTAGAACGTCTGCACCATGCCGGTGTGCAAACAAACCCACAAGATCAAGGCTATGACGTGACAGATCCTTCTGATATCCATTTAAAGCTAATTGTTGCCCGCTAATTTAAATGAAAGAGGTATGTTGCAGCCGCAATATACCTCTTTTTTTCACTGAATCCTTATTCTTTTAACCTCAGTCCGAACAAGCTGGCGAATACGGAAGCCTGTTCCTTCGAAATGATGCATCCTTGTAAATCCACGATTCCTGCACCCAACCCAACGAATGTACAATCGCTCAAATCGATCCCGTCCAACTTGGTACCTGTAAACTGCGCGCGATCAATCTCACAGGCAATCAAGTCCACTTTTTGCAAAGTGGATTCATAGAAATCTGCACTGTTTAGCGAGCACTCCTTGAATACAACCTGCTTCAAATTACTGAACCGAAATGTGGCATAATCCCCTAAACAGCCTTCAAAATAAGTATTTCTTATCGTTGCGCCTGTCAAATCAATACCAATGACTTTACAGTTTTTGAATTCTGTGCGGTGAATCGTCGCATCTCCGAAATCTACATTGGACAAGTCGCATCTGTCAAATAAGACGTCTGTGAATTCAATATCCTTCATCGATATGTTGGTAAATGTCACATTTCGGAAAATAATTTTATCGAAAGCGACTTTATAAGCCCTTTGATTCTCTACGATACCATCACTAAAAATGCCTGTATGAAAGTTCTCTTCAGGCTGAATCTCATCTGTCATATGTTCAAGAATTGGCAGCTCTTTGGGGATCTTCGGTGATTCAACTTTAACTGTTTGCATGGGATCTCCTAACACTCTTTATGTAGTCGTTCTATTGATATTGTAGCAAAATACACTACCAGCGTACATAAATATGCCCCACATGGGAAAACTTTACCAAAGTAGTCATACATATCAAAAGTGTTTGGTGGTATTGCATGCATGAAATCCTGGACAAAAAGCTTACATCATCTTTATTCCCATAAAAAAGCGTTACCAGATAGTCAAAAACAATCGGAGGATGCCCCACCGCCAATATTAAATGCTGCTCTTGCCATCAATCTGAGTCAGGTCAAAGCCATATTCGGCAACAGCACCGATTTGGTAACGGGCGAGTTGAGCTTAGACACAGAGGGAACGTTCAAAATCGGATATGTGTATTTGGAGCAATTGGCTAACCGTACCTATATTCAAAGCATAATGGACACATTGTTTAAAAGAGTTTCTACGGTTATGGCGGAGTTGAATAATCCGATCGTGGAACCGTTTGCGTATGTCAAAAACTCGCTTACATCTAGCGGCGAAATCAAAACCGTCACTGATTTCCATTTTCTCTGCGATTGTCTTCTTGCCGGTGAGACGATGATCCTGATCGATGGCTATGAGCTTGGCATTTCTGTTAATACTGCCGGCGCTGATAAACGCTCCATTGAAGAATCGTCCACACAATCGGTTGTGCGAGGGCCGAGAGATGGTTTTACGGAAACGCTGGGAACGAATATTGCCCTCATTCGCAAACGCATCAAGAGCCCCGAGTTATGGGTAGAAACGATGAACATTGGGAGAGTGACACAAACGACTGTTGCTCTCATGTATATCCATGGCATTGTGAATATGAAAATTGTTGATGAAGTGCGCATTCGGCTCTCGCGCATCGATATCGACGGTATTCTGGAAAGTGGCAATATCGAGGAACTTATTCAGGATGAGACCCTTACCCTATTTCCAACTATCTACAACTCTGAACGTCCTGATGTCATTTCATCCGGGCTTCTCGAAGGACGGGTAGCTATCTTAGTGGATGGCACACCTTTCGTCCTTGAAGCACCTGCTTTATTCGTTCAATTTTTCCAGTCGTCCGAGGACTACTATCAACGGGCTGAATTTGCTACCTTGATCCGTATACTAAGATACATTTGTTTCTTTATCTCTTTAATGGGCCCTTCCTTATATATTGCCATTACGACCTTTCATCAAGAACTGCTGCCAAGTTCATTGCTGTTCAATCTAGCTGCTCAGCGAGAGGGTATCCCTTTTCCGGCCTTTGTTGAAGCCATATTAATGGAAGTCACCTTCGAAATCCTGCGCGAAGCTGGGGTTCGATTGCCCAAAACCGTAGGGCAGGCCGTCTCCATCGTTGGAGCGTTAGTCATTGGTCAGGCTGCAGTGGATGCAGGTCTAGTTTCGCCGGCAATGGTCATCGTGGTAGCTATTACCGCTATTGCCAATTTCGTTATTCCTGCATTCAATATGGGAATTTCTATCCGTATCATGCGATTTATATTAATGATTTTTGCAGCAACCTTCGGCCTATTCGGTATTACGGTAGGTTTAATTGGAATGGTACAGCATCTATGCTCCTTACGGTCCTTCGGCGTACCTTATATGGCTCCTATGGCCCCCTTCGTGCTTATTGATCAGAAAGATACCATTCTGCGTTTACCGCAATGGAGTCTGTTTTCTAGGCCTCGTTTTATCAGCAAAAAAATAGGATTAGAGAAGGTATTGCCCCAACGAAGAAACCGGAGGACAACGAGGGAAGGAGGAACTGAGGCATGAAAAAAGGTAGTATTCTGGGCGCACTCATTTTACTAAGCACATTGCTCAGTGGATGCTGGGATCGGCATGAGCTTAATGACCTTGCCATTGCTGTTGGGCTTGGCTTTGACAGAAACGGAGATCAATTCAAAGTTACAACACAAATCGTTAATCCCAATGAAGTTGCCTCCAAAAAAGCAAGCGGCTACAGTACGCCAATTACAACCTTAACGGCAACAGCAACTTCCACCTTAGAAGCAGTCAGAAAACTGACAACCTCGGCTCCCAGAAAAATTTTCTTGTCTCATATGCGCATTATTGTCATCGGAGAGGATCTTGCCCGCAGTGGTATTTCCGATGTCATGGATGGCATATCCAGAGATCATGAAATGCGCTCCGATTTCTATTTAATTGTCGCTAAAGGCACGACAGCCGAGAACGTTTTGAAAATATTAACACCCATTGAACGAATTCCAGCTAACAAAATGTTTAAAACGTTGGAAACCTCTGAGAAATCTTGGGCACCTACTGTGAGTATACAACTGGACCGTTTCCTGTCTAATTTATCTAATCCAACCAGACAATCTGTCCTTACTGGCATCGTCATTAATGGGGACGTAAAGAAGGGAAAAACAAAAGAGAATTTAGGCAGAACAAATCCTCACGCAGTTTTGGCCTATTCCGGACTGGCGCTTTTTAAAGAAGACAAACTGTTAGATTGGATGAACGATCAGGAGAGCAAAGGCTATAACTACATTATGGGGAATGTCAGAAGTACAATTGGACACGTCACATGCCCTCAGGGCGGCACTATTGCTATGGAGGTTGTCCGGTCGAATACCAAAGTGAAGGGCAAGGTTGTTTCTGGCAAACCTCAAATCGACATCAGTATCCATATAGAAGAAAACATAAGTGAAGTGCAATGCAAAATTGATCTTCTTGCTCCTGGTGCCATACATGAGCTTGAATTAATTAACGAACAGAACTTGAGGAGAATTGTCCTGTCTTCCATCAATAAAGCAAAAAAGAACAAGGCAGATATTTTTGGTTTTGGTGACGCCATTGAGAGTGCCTCGCCAAAGCTTTGGACTCAAATTAAGGCAGATTGGGATACTCATTTTGCTGATTTACAAATCGTGATTCATCCTGATGTGCAGATTCGGCGCTTAGGCACGACGAATAACTCCATCATTGAGAGATAGAGGAGTCCTGCGTATGGCTTTGACAATTATTGGGGTCTTTGTTTTAACTATAGGCATTGCGGCGTTGGAAGTTCCTTACCTTCGTAGAAAGCAAATGACCAAAGAAATGTGGATCTTCTTCGTCATTTTAGGAGCAGGTTGCTTATTATGTATTTTGTTAGGAATGAGAGTACCTATCCCAAATCCTATGGATGTCATTACGATGATCTACAAGCCCATTAGCGATTTCGTATTCACTATTCTACAATGAGAGGGGATTCTTCAGATGATTGAGAAAGGCAAGATTGGTGTTCATCAGTTCACGATACTGGCGATTTTGTTTACCATCGGAAGTTCCATTCTCATTACACCATCCGGTTTAGCCTATACCGCTAAAAAAGACGCCTGGATTGCCGCCATCGTAGGTAATCTTGCAGGACTTCTGTTGGTTCTCCTCTACCAAGCTCTTAATTCGCGATTCCCAGAGAAGTCGATAGCTGCTCAACTCGAAGAAGTCATGGGGAAATGGTTTGGAGGGATAGTCTCTTTCCTTTACTTTTGCTTTTTCTTTATCCTCGCAGCACTTGTTCTCAGGAATATCGGCGATTTTATTACGACCCAGGTCCTTGTCACCACGCCGCTGCAATTCGTTCATGCTTTCTTCTTATTGGTTGTCATTTTGGGTATTCGCAATGGTCTGGAACCATTCACTCGAACTGCCGAAATCTTCCTGCCTTGGGTGTTCATATTCTTTTTCCTCATGATCATTTTACTTCCAACCCAAATGAATCTGGACTATTTGCATCCTATCCTGGGATATGGATTTAAGCCTATCATCCGAGCGGCTGTTCCGTTGATTGGAACGCCGTATATGGAACTCGTTGTTTTCCTCGTGATTTTTCCTTATCTCAACAAAACCAAAAAATTGCGCAAAGCCTTTCTTTTCGGTATTACCATCGGTGGAACGTTAATTGCTATTATTTCTTTATTGTCCATCATCGTTTTAGGTGACGATCTTACAGCCAGACATATGTATCCAAGTTATAGTTTAGCAAAAAAAATAAACCTTGGAGGCTTTTTGGAACGATTAGAGGTCATTATGGCCGGTATTTGGTTTATTACGATCTACTTCAAGCTGACTTTATGTTTCTATGCCGCTACAATGACTTTAGGTGAGGCTTTCAAAATGAAGGAAGTGCGGCAATTGTATTTGCCTCTGGGGATGATCATGGTTGTTCTCTCCATTATCGCTTATCCCAATACAAGCTACTTTCTTCAATTCGCTTCCAAAATATGGGTGTTCTTCTCAAGCACGTTCGGTCTTTTCATTCCGCTTCTCTTACTAGTGATACCTATGCTAAGAAAAGCAGCTAAGTGGTTCAGTTAGCTGCCTCTAGTCACCCTATAAAAATCGATACCAGGCTGTGTGCCATGAAAAGCATAGAACCCCATTTTCTTTTAATGTACGTTCGACCACGAAACAATCGTGTTTTTATCGTAGTTACAGGAAGATTAACCTGCTTACTGATATCCTCGAGTGACATATCCAGAAAATATTTATAAATGATTACAGCTTTGTATTTATCGGGTAAATCCTGAATCATTCGCTCCACTTGCTCCGCAGTTTCCAGGTCGATGAGATGCAGCTCAGGCGTTTTCTCAGGACTAGTCAGCTTCTCATAAAAAGGAAGAGATTCCATAAAGGGATGGGGATTCGTGTCTATAGATAACTCGTTCTTTTTTTACGCAAAAAGTCGATTGCGACATTTTTTCCGATACTAAAAATCCAACTGGAGAAATTTTTAGTTGCATCAAATCGATGCGAATGCTGGTACGCCCGAAGGAAAGTCTCTTGAACCACGTCTTCAGAATCCGATTTATTACGCAGCATGCGATAAGCTAATCGATATATTTTGTCCTTATAGAGCTCCAGAAGTCGGTTGAAGGCTTTCGAATCGCCTTGACTCCACATCGTTGCAAGCTGACTGTCGCTTAATTGCAGCATCTTTATTCTCCCTTTTGGTCCTAACTAATCACTTTCTTTTATTCTACCAAATCAAGACAAAAAAAAGAAACCCTTTCAGGTTTCACAAGCAAGGAAATTATTTATTCAACTTAGATATTGATTCTGCTTTTTCTGAGCTGGCCACGACAATGAGTACCACGATTATGCCTAGTAATATGAACCCGCTGATCACCATATCGCGCACCTTCTTTTATAGATTATTCATCCATAATCCAAGATATGATGCGCAGCTTAATTTATTCGTGATTTTTCGCGGAAATACTAGTTTCCTAGGTTCATAATGATTGACTTTTCGACATAGCTTGCCAGTATGTCATAGGTTGGTTTTTGAACGCCCACGTGTTCGCCTAATATTGATTTAACAGCTAAGTAAGGAAAATTGATGCCAGATAAACAAGTCACATGCAAACCACCGGACATTCGCGGATTGATTTCAAGCAATTTGGGCACACCCTTATTATATTTCACTTGAATGTTGTAGTTAAATGGAATTCGATATCTCGCTGCAACCTTATGCGCAATTTCAATGAGCTCTGGCACTTCTTCTAGGAGGCGCAGGCGTCCGCCTGCTTTGCGCCGCGGGACGACAGCAAGCAGTTCACCTGCTTCTGAGGCCAAGCAATCGATACTGTACTCAAAGCCCGGCAGTAACTCCATCACCATCAAATCATCAAAGCGCTCTACCGAAGAAAGAATTTGATAGACCTGATCTGTGGAGAGATATCGTTTAATCGTACCGAATAAATCGCTTAAAGCGTCACGCTTGTTGCTGATGATGCGAAACCCCATGCCGCCTTCTGAGTTAGTCGGTTTGATGCAAACCTCATGACCCGCCTCAACGAGTTCCCCGTATGCTGTCATGAAGTCATCCGCTGTATTCACTACACGATAATCGGGAATGGTCATCAAGCTCGTTTGTTTCACCGATTCATAAAATTTTTGCTTCTCCAGCAAGCTTTCCAGAAGTTCCAGATCGCGGCAAACGATTACCTTCGTTCCTAACTTTTCGAACAATTGAATATGCTTCGCGATCGTATACATATGCAAACGCGGTATGAAGACATCGATACCATGTTCCGCACAGAAACCCAGAGCAAAGGTCAGGTATTCTTCTCCATCCAAAACAGGCTCTGTCTCTGCAACATCTGCTCCTTGCAGAGACATATGCGCACGATCCGGATGCGTAGCATAAATTTGAAATTGCCTACCGTCTTCATTATTACGTATGAAATTCATATAGTGGAATGCAACAGAGAACCAACGATTAAACCATATTTTTGTCATGAGGGCTCCTTTATGAGAAGAAATTTGCTTATATCTGACTGTCTCTCTTGCACATACGCCATAATTTCGTCTGTTGCGAAAATGCCTGAGGCATCCGTGAATGTATACATAAATGTTGGATGAAGCTGTTCCTGACGAAATAATTCACCATGTCTGGGTGCGATCGCGTAGTCCGCGAAATCTAACAAGACTTGATCCAAGAGCGAGTCCCCCGAAGCTACTACCTTCTGTTCCCCCGTTAATTGTTTAATATGTGCGACAGCATCCCTTTTATTAACGGCATGCGGCACAATGTAAACTTTTCTTCCCTGAATAGAAGTGTTCCATCCCATCTTCTGGAGCTCTTTGCCCATATCCACAACATCCTGAAGCGGCATCTTCGCTCTATCCACCACATGAGAAAAGAAGAGCTCATCACAATATCTCGAACCAATCACCCACTCTGGGCTTAGAACACGTCCCATGATGTTCTCCACGTCTTGAGCGGGAACACTTGATTCACTTCTGCGAGCTAAGATAGACGCGTGCCAATCCAGATCCGGCTTGCCCTGCACAATAATATTCCCACCATTACTGGTGACCGCATAGGCAGGCTTTAACATTTGGCTAAACAAATGTACCCTGGCATATTGGTCCAACGTTCGCGTCGTTACAGGGATGAATAGTAACTCTGTCATCAGCTTTTGCAGCATCTGATAAGATCGCAAGGACATGTAGGATTTGACTCTTCCATCTATCAGTTCGCTTGGGACAATCAGGTTGCCAAGCTCGGTTACACGCTCTAAAGGCTGAGAATAAATTAAGGTTTGATCGAGATCGCTGGCAAATATCATTCGTTATCTCCCTTTACCGATTTGATAATGCCACAGCAGGAATATGTCAGACCCGGATATACTTCAACGGGTACTTGCCGATCTTCAGCTAAAAGAAGAATATGGCGTAAATTTGGATTATCCATGCGATCAACCAAAATGCGCCAAGGCACTCTGCGGAGCAGCACACGGGTTGTTTCTCCAACTCCGGGTTTAACCATATTGATATCGGCTACTTTATACTCGGTTTGAATCTGCTGAATATCTTTCAACCCTTTCCATGTAACTGTAGGTGGCTGGAGGAGCAATTCCTGTGCTTGGCGCTGAGCTTCATTCGCTATGCCGGGAAAAAAGGGCACAATTTCAGCAATAAAATGATTGGAGAGATCTTGCTCTAACCATTCTTTATAATATTTGGCACCATGAAAATCGAACGGACCGATCAGATCATCGCGCAAAACCGTGCGGCTCATTAAACCGGATACCGTTGAGTTCAAACAAGCGCTTGGGATTAGGAAATCCTCTCTCGTTCCGAACATATCCGTACAATGACCTGGGTCAGCAAGTACAGCCAAATCATCATCAAGCTCAATCTCGTAATCCTGTTTAAATTGCTTGCATGCTTCAACAAGCACTTTACGAATGGCTCCTTTGCCTGTCCAACCGTCCACAAACTGCAATCTAGATCCGGGATGCTTCTGTAGGATGTAGAAAAGGGCATTCACATCTATCCCTTTCCCTCGAATGATCGAAATACTATAGTGAGGCAATTCCCTGTTGTGTATATCCAGAAGGTAACGCTTAATCAGTATGCCTACCGGTGTTCCTGCTCTGGCAAGAGATACAAGAACGGTATCTCGCCCTTTTTTATGCAGGATTAACTCAGCAGTAGTACCGACGGCCAGCGCCACTTTGTCAGCGGAGACTTGGAGTGTTTCTTGGTACAGTTTCAAATAATCTGCCGTAGGCTGATACTCAACAGGAAGCATCTCAGAATAATGGGTTCCTGATTGAATCGCTCGTTCTCTGGCATCCGTTTGCTGTTCCAGCTTAATATCACTTAAATCCTTAAGCAGGAAAATCACATCCGAGGCTGGATAGCTCCCCAACTGTGTAGGCTTCCCTATTGGCTTAGTTCGCCAATCTGCCATTGTTCAGTCTCCTTCCATGTGTAAGTTTGTGGGGAGAAAAAGACAAAATTGATGTGTTGAAGGTTCAACGTATGAAGAATTTCGAGTAATGCATGCAAGGCTTGAAAATCTGCTTCTCTTTCGAAAAATAAATAAATATCATCATATAAGCCTGGTGGAATGTTATATAAGAAATGAGTCACTTCTGGGTCTTCGGGAGACGGGTACGGATATCCGACTTGAACGGCATAGTTTTCTGTCTCAAGCGTGTGAATTGGACTTCTGGTCGTCGACTGATAACTGACGCCTTCCCCCATTTCTGCTGCTATGCGCATCGGAATGTACATAAACTCGCCTGTCCCTACACATAACGTCTTGTTGCCGATACGTGTCTGCTTTACATGCGCTGCTGCTTGGGATATCGCTTTGCCAAACTCTTCCCGATCCTCTGGAACAAGACCAAATCGGCCGCTGTGCCGCAAAAAGGGGCGTTGATTACCTTCATCGACATGTTTAAACCACTGATCAACATACATGAAGCGAATGGATCCTGTTTGCTTTTTGGCCGAAATGCTTGGAGTGGAGCGGATTAGATCTTCGGATGAACCGGATACAGCCACTTCCCCTTTAACCAGCGAAAGCACATGAATCTCAATCCCCAGTTCCCGCTCCATATGGAGAAACTGCTGGTGATCCTCCTGCGTTCTCCAATCCAGCAAAGCAAGAATATAATATCTTCTCTTTGGAAATTTCATTTGGATATCACGAATGATATTAAGTGAGGTTTTTCCTGTTGTCAGCTCGTCATCAACCAATACAACCATTTCTGGATAAGTTAGGATCCGCGGATCTGCTGCATAACAATAATGTGCCGTGGCGTGAGAATGCTCTTCACTAAAATGAATGATCGATTCTGATTCGTCAATGATTTCACGCGTCGTATGAATGTAGCTGCTATTAGCTCCAAAGGTTTGAAAAGCAGCATGTCCAATTGCCGTTGCTGTTTCTGCAAATCCAATAAACGCAGCCGATTGGGGCAGAGATAAATGGTGCGACATAATTTCTTTGTAGGCCGTTTCTGCTTGAGCGGGATCAATAATACCTTGAATCGCCAGTTCGATTAAATGCTGTGGCATATTTCCTTCTAATGATTGTTGCAAGAGCAGTGCCAAGGAGGCTCCGCTTAATAGGGACGTGTAGGGATTTACCGGAATATGTTTACCGAGTACTTTACTCACAAATAGAAACGAACGTTTCTTATTGATTCTGGCTGCCATGGCAAATAAGCAATCAAGTGGTATTTCGTAGGGGTTTGAGGTCGTGCGAACTTGAAGTTCTAAGCAATCTGCGATCTTATACGTACGCTCGGTCATGCGCGGATAATAATTCGATATAGGTTTGTTTTTCATTTAGCACCCCATAAATTTGTGATCGTACTAGAATGCGTCTAGCCCAGTTCAAATGAGGTTTGATTTCATTCATTTTATTGGCATATTCGCTCTTGAGAACACCATGATCCCCATTGTTGTTCGTAAGGATGCTTGTCGCATCCATATACTCCTCATGGGTCACGGCATATAGCGACTGAACCGATTTAATATGCGTGGGATGGATAATTGTTTTGCCGATGATTCCGTTCTCTTTGTCCATCATCGCTTCACGAATCAACCCTTTGAGTGGGAAATACTCCCATACGGGTCCAGATATCGTATAGGATGAATCCACTCGCCCAAACAAATTGATAATATCCGCGATGCAATCTCGAATAGGTGCGATATCATAAATGGTCATATGGGCGCTTCGTCTTAAACCGAATAAGCTGGAGAAATCTGTCGCTCCAATTCTCACGTTCAATACAAGATCTTTATACTGATCAAGGATGGTTTTAATCGACTGCAGTGTATGAGTTCGGCTTTCTTTATAAATGACTTCACGAGATTCCAAAATAGGAAGGCCGTAAAGCGTAGGTGTTGATGGCAGCTTCTCATCGTTATAATTTTCTAGAACTTGAAAATAAGCTGCACCATTGTCCACTGTGAATTTCGGAAAAACAAATCCGGTCAGCAGCATGACGTTATCCATTAATCTTTCAATAAGTTGATTTAGTTGGTTCACGCTTCTTACTCGAATGAATAATAAAGGAAGATTTTCACTCTGAATAATGCCGAGTTCCAAGTAGGAAGCTAATTTATTCATTTGACTTAAAAGGGACTCTTCTGCGTCATAAATCTCATTCTCGCCAACCGCGTCTTCCAGGTCGAGAACGACAGACACGAGTCCTTCCCATTTACCGAAAGCAATATCTTCGGCAAACGTGGGACGTGTTGCAGGCATGTACAGTGCTGCACCCACAGAGCAAGCCAGTATTTCTTTGTTGGAATGGTTATAGAAGGAAGTGGGAGAGATATGAAATAAAGCATTTTCTTCATCTGCCGATAAATAATTAAAATATCTCAGACCGATTCCTCCTTCTTTGGTTTAAGAAACAATCCCTCCACAAAGGAGGGATTGTCATAGTGATGCCCATGTGGCTATTTAAATTAAACAGAATCAGGCTTGTCCTTTTTACGCATCAGACTAAGAACAATCGTGCCTCCGAAAATAACAATAAGTGTGGAGAAGAACAGAACAGGATGTAACTCGAATCCAAAGGCGCCAGCAATCATTTTAAGACCGATAATGATGATGAGAATGAACGCTGTTTTTTCCAATTCCGGAATCTTGTCAATGAGCTTCAGGAAGATTTGAGCTACGCCCCTCATCATGAGTACGCCCAAGATACCTCCAAGGAATAGAACCCAAACCTTTTCACTAACTCCGAAAGCCGCGAGAACGCTATCCACACTAAAGGCAATATCCATGACTTCTACCGCAATAACGGTTCGCCAGAAGGACATGCCTTTGTTCTTAACTTCACCGTCATCTGATTCTTCTTTCTTAAGAAACAGATTGCTGATAGCTATCCATAAGAGATAGACCCCGCCGAGTACTTTGATCCAAGCAATCTGGACCAAGAAGGTTCCAACCCCAATCGCTACAAATCGGAAGATATAGGCCCCTATAATCCCATAAAACAATGCCTTCTTTTGTTGATCTTTAGGCAAATGCTTCACCATTACGGCTAGGACTAATGCATTATCTGCAGACAACAAACCTTCCAGAATAATTAAGGTACCAATAATCCCCAGTTAACTGGATCAGTAAGTGTCGAGGAGAGCACTTCCCAACTAAAAAAGTTAGTAAAATTATTGATAAAGCTTTGGAAAAAATCTGACATTACGAAGACCCTCCTGATGTTTCTCTATTTACTTACTGCCTGCAACCCATTTCATGCCCCAGTTAAATCCTTTATCCAGCTCCTGATGACCGGAAAAATACTGGACAAGCCGTTCAATACTAAACGTTTCATTATTATTATTGCGAATTAATGCAATCGCACACATCCGCCGGTGATTATCATGCTCATTCAATTTCACTTCGATATCAGGCCCGCCTTCTTGCTTAACAGAAACAATACCGTCTGCTTCTGACCAGCTAGTAGCCCCCTCATAAATAAAAGTGAAAACGAGGATACGTTCAAATTCTTTGAGATGGTCTCCGTTAATTCTTATGTTCTCGCCAGTCGTCACAGATCCTGTGCGATCGTCACCATCCAAGGCAATGTACGGTTTTTTATTTAGGGAACCAAAACGGTTGCCTAACGCTTGAATGACACCTTTTTCTCCTGATTTCAGCTCATACAAGCAAGCAAGATCCAGATCGATTGCTTTGCTTTTTCCGAATAAACCGGAAGATTTCTTTTTCTGATTCCAGTTCAGGTTAATAACAATTTCGCCTAGTCGACCTGTCGACTTCTTCTCCAGATTGATACGCTCGCCTTTCTTCTTCAATTCAATCTTAGTGAGATTGACGGGTACTTCTGAAGAAGAGCTGCCTTGATTTACTGGAACAGGAGGTATGAAGGGAGGTGTAACCGCCGATGTAGGCGATAAAGACGATGGTGTTGGAATAGGTGCAGAACTAGGCGTTGGTTCATCCTTCACTTCGATACCAAAATTGGCGCAAAGAGCTTTCAATCCACCGGAAAAGCCCGCTCCCACGGCACTAAACTTCCATTCGTTTCCATATCTATATAATTCCCCAACAACAATGGCTGTCTCTACAGAGAATTGATTTCCTAATTCATAACGAATCATATCTTGTCCTGTACGAGAATCAAAAATCCGTACATACATTTGATTTACTTGGCTGAACTGCTGCTTTAAATTCTCGCCCTCATGAATGGTAAGGGTGATGGACATCTTTTCTACATGAGCGGGAACGGAGGTAAATTGAACACTGAACTGCCGTTTATCATTCTCATGGGAAGGTTGATTAATAAACGTAACACCGTTTTTGGATGGATTATTGTAAAAAATCAATTGCTCATCATGATCCACTTTTCCATTAGCGCCTAGTAGAAATGCAGATGTATCCAGATCTACGTCAGCAGGGGAACTCCACCCAAGCCCAATGCCAATCTGTGTTAATCCTGGGTTCGTTTTCGTAAGGTCTGTTTTTTGACCTTTGACAAGAGATACATGCATAGTGGGGTTGTCACCTTCCTATTTCAAAATAGAAGGGTGATGCCTTACCTGCACCACCCCCTTGTATCTGCTTACAGCTTATTCAGCATCCAGTCCATAATTTTTGCAAAGTGCTTGAAGACCGCCTTGGAATCCACTTCCAACTGCTTGGAATTTCCATTCTTGCGCTTGGCTGCTGTCTCGGTACAGCTCACAAATAACAACAGCTGTTTCAACAGAGAAGTCTTCGCCAAGGTCATAACGTAAAATTTCCTGATTCGTCAGTTCATCAACCAAACGTACGAATGCATTGGAGACTTGTCCAAAGTTCTGAGCACGATTGATTGCATCGTGTATCGTTACTGTAATGCCAATCCGATGGATATGGGCCGGAATTTTGGAGAAATCCACTTTGATTTGCTCATCATCCCCGTCGCCTTCACCTGTACGATTATCGCCAGTATGCTGAACAGAGCCATTCCCACCGGTCAAATTGTTATAAAAAATAAAATCCTCAAGCCCTTTAGCCTTGCCTTCCGCATGCAGCAGGAAGGCAGACGCATCTAGATCGAAATCATGTCCGCCATTATATTTATTCGTATCCCAACCCAAACCGATGACTGCTTTACTTAAACCTGGATTCGTTTTGGTTAAATCGATTCGTTGACCTTTGGATAAGCTAATTGTCATTTTTGCATCTCCTCAACTGGTTTTTATCGATTCTTAAGTGGTTTGTAGACCGTAGTCGCGAGCTAATCCGCCTAGACCGTCTTTATACCCGCTGCCGATTGCGCTGAATTTCCATTCGCCGCTATTACGGTATAACTCGCCAACAACAACGCCTGTTTCGATGGAAAAGTCTTCGCCAAGGTCGAAACGGAGGATCTCTTCGTCACTTGCTTCGTTAACAATACGTACGTAAGCATTGGATACTTGTCCGAAGTTTTGAGCTCTTGCTTCCGCGTCGTGAATCGTAATGCAGAACGCGACTTTTTCTACTTCTGCCGGAACGGCGCTCAAATCGATTTTGATTTGCTCATCGTCCCCATCACCGGCGCCTGTACGATTGTCGCCTGTATGTACGATAGAACCGTTAGCATTCTTTGGATTGTTATAAAAAATGAAATCGGATTCGGAAGCCACTTTACCAGCGGCATTCAAGCTAAATACAGAAGCGTCTAGATCGAAATCTTTACCGCCATCATATTTATTCGTATCCCAACCCACGCCAACAACCACTTTAGATAGACCTGGATTTGTTTTTGTTAAGTCTACTTTTTGTCCTTTGGATAATGAAATCGCCATGAGAATAACCTCGCTTTATGGGAAATTTTAATTTTTAGTTATATCGTCTAACCAGTTGTCCGATTGAAGTGTCGGTATAGCCTTCACCGATTGCATTAAATTTCCATTCGCCGCTATTGCGATATAGTTCCGCAACGATCAGCGATGTTTTGCCGGAGTAATCCTCAGTTAAATTAAATTTAACCAATTCTTGCTGGTTAGAATCATTCAGCAACCGAATATAGGCCGATTGCACATGTCCGAAATCCTGTTTTCTATTTACACAATCGTAGATATTAACTACGAAAACGATTTTATCAACATCAGCAGGCACTTTAGCCAAGTTAACGGTCACTTGTTCGTCATCGCCTTCGCCTTCACCTGTACGATTATCACCGGAGTGAACAACGGACCCACACGAGCTTTGCAAATTAGCGAAATAAACAACATTATTTTCTTTTCGTAATTTTCCGTTTTCATCTAATAAAATAACGGAAGCGTCACAGTCAATCTCGGCTGCTTTCTTTTTCATTCCGAAAAAGCCTCTTTTTTCCACGACTGCGGGATCCCAGCCTAAACCGACCACCACTTTGGAAAGACCTGAGTTGCCTTTCGTTAAATCAATTTTTTGACCTTTGACTAAACTAATCGTCATCTAGGTCACCTCCCTTCCTTTACATATATAATGTAAACCTAATAAGTGTTACGTAAGAAATACAATCACGTTTCACCGTAGGATTTAAATATTTTGTAAATTCGACGATTATAGACTAAATTCGCTAGGATTGAGATTTAACGTTGTGCAAATATCTCTGACAGCCTTCTTCTCGGTATCATCAAAATCACCGTCAGCTGCCCCAATCGCACAACAAACCGCAACGATGATCCTTCCTGTTTCAGGCTTGCTGCTGAACTTGGCAATCACCTTGAGAGCCTCTTGTTTGCCAATCATTCCCGAGAACTCGAAGTTACTTGTAAAATGGTTAAAACGCGCGATAACATTGCTAATATCGAAAACTTTAAGTTCATCGCTTCTGCTTATGTACCCAATCATTTTTTCCTTTTCTGCATGGCTAATATTTCCATCAGCTGCTGCTACGATTGCACATCCAGCAACAACGGCATCCAGAAAATCTTTGTTTTGAAATTTTTTCACTTGATCCGACAAACCTGTTTTTGCACTCGAAAACCATGATTTGAAAGTACTCATTTCAGCACCACCTTAAGTTATAGTTACACAAACTGACTATAGGCTACATTTTTTCCCAAATTGCCCCTATACGTTCAGTTTAATCGATATGATTTCAGTTATCAAATTTCAGATTTGTCGAATCGTATATGAGAAAAAGGCATGCTGAGAACACAGCATGCCTTTTTCTATTCGTTTAGTGCCTCGCGAACGAACTGCACATGTATTTTGGCCCCATAGAGCAGAACATCCTCATCTACATTGAACTGGGGATGGTGAAGGGGATGATGATTCCTCGGTCGGCATTCCCCACTCCGATGAAGGCGAATGCGCCCGGGACACGCTTTACATATAGGGCAAAATCCTCACCGGCAAGGCTGGGTTTCTCCAACAGCAACGATTGCTCCCGACCCAGCACTTCCGCTCCTGCCTGCAGCACCAGCTGCGCGGCAGAGTGATCGTTCTTAAGCGCCGTACCCATGCGGAAGCTGAATGAGCAAGTACCACCATACGACTCCGCGATAGCCCCCGCTCGCTTTTCAATCGTTCCTCTGATCTTATCCACGACCTCCTGATCAAAGGTACGATACGATCCTGTGATTTCACTGTGATCAGCAATCGCGTTAAGAACGGTACCTGCTTTCAAAGTGCCGAAGGACAACACGGCAGGTTCAAACGGATCGATTTCTGAAGACATCGCAACCTTCATTTCTATGGCGAACTGCGAGGCCATCAGAAGCGCATCGGCAGCCAAATGAGGAGTGCTGTGATGTCCGGTTAAACCGTGAAACACGACTTTAAAATGTGTTGAAGCAGCCATCGCATATTGGGCATGCACGCCGATCGTACCTATAGGCAGTTCAGGCCAAACATGCAGCCCGAAACATAACCCGCAATCATCGAGAACACCCGATTCCACAAGATCCGCGCCGCCGCTGAGCAAACGTCCATCCAACGGACTTACTCTGGCGCCTTCTTCGGCGGCTTGGAAGACAAATTTAACTGTACCAGCCCATTCCTCACGGTACCGACTTAGCGCTTTCGCTGCGCCCAGCAGCATTGTCGTATGAACGTCATGTCCGCAGGCATGCATGAAGCCATCATACAAAGATTTGTATGAGGCATCTGTCTGCTCATGAATCGGCAAAGCATCCATATCCGCACGCAGAACAATGGTCTTCTGTAGGTTTTCGTTTAGCTTTGCATCCTTCTTGCCACGAAGTACGCCAATAACACCCATACCGAAGTGCTGACCGACATGACGCTGAACCTCCAGCCCCCATTGCTCCAATAAATCAGCAACTTTAGCCGCTGTTCGGGTAACATCAAACAACACCTCGGGATGTTGATGAAAATCCCTCCGCAATGCGACGAGTTCGTCCTCAATCGTGTCCAAATAAGCGAAAATCAGTGCTGTATTCATGCACGGTCCCCTCAGCTGGTAGCTTCTACCTTCGTATAACGGTTTGCCGGAATCGCAATACCTAGGTTGCCTCTTAACGTATCTGCTTCGTATTCGGTTCGATAAAGGCCGCGTTCTTGCAGGATCGGAACGACCAGCTCAACGAAATCGTCCAGCCCATTCGGAAGCGCCGCGGCAATAATGAAGCCATCTGCAGCGCCTTCTTCGAACCAACGCTGCACGCGATCAGCCACTTGTTCAGGCGTTCCTGTGAATTCGTTACGCGGCGTAGCTACACTAAGCGCTACTTGGCGCAGCGTTAAGTTGTTATCTCTAGCATTTTGCTTAATCTTGTCCGTGCCGCTGCGGAAGCTGTTGCTGCCGAAATCGCCTAGATCCGGAAACGGTTCATCCAGCGGATATTGCGAGAAATCATGGTGTTCGAAGAAGCGTCCGAGGAAATCCAACGCTTTATCAATCGTTACCAGGTTTGCAACCTCTTGATATTTGCGCTCCGCTTCTTCTTCCGTGAGCCCAATAATGGGACCAATACCTGGAAGAATGACAAGATCATCCGGCGAACGGCCATAAGCAGCGGCTCTATTTTTAATATCTTTGTAATAAGCTTTCGCATCCTCAATCGTTTCATGTCCGGCAAAAATGGCATCAGCCACCTTCGCTGCGAAGGCCCGGCCATCTTCTGAGGCTCCGGCTTGGAAAATAACCGGCTGTCCCTGCTTGGAACGAGCTATATTCAGCGGACCTTGTACGGAGAAAAACTCTCCTTTGTGGTTCAAGGTATGCAATTTATCGGGATCGAAAAATACACCGCTCTCTTTGTCCCGAACAAAAGCATCATCTTCCCATGAATCCCATAACCCGCGTGCTACTTCCAAGTATTCATTGGCGATGCGGTAACGTTCAGGGTGTGACGGGTGCTGATCCTTGCTGTAGTTTTTGGCAGAACCTTCTAAGGGTGAAGTAACAATATTCCAGCCTGCACGCCCGTCGCTGATCATATCAATCGAGGCAAATTGTCTAGATACGGTGAATGGCTCACTGTAGGAAGTCGATAATGTGCCCACCAATCCTATGTGTGAGGTTACCGCTGCGAGCGCGGATAGAATCGTGATCGGTTCAAAACGATTTAGAAAGTGCGGAATTGATTTCTCCGTGATATAAAGGCCATCTGCAATAAAAACAAGATCAAACTTACCGGACTCCGCTTTCTGCGCTTGCTGCTTGTAGAAACCGAAGTTCACGCTCGCGTCCGTTATAGCTTCAGGATGCCGCCAGCCCGATATGTTGCCTCCCACACCATGAATAATCGCGCCAAATTTCAATTGTTTTTGTTTGGACATAAGATCTCCCTACTCTCCTATAGATTCGCTGTTTCTTTTAATTGAAGCCGATAGCTTTTAACGAGTGTTTCACCCTTTTGAATATCCTTGTCAAATGCCCGCTCGAAGCCTAACCGTTCATAAAGCTTAACGGCCGATTCCATCATGTCGGATGTATGCAAATGAAGCGTAGATGCGCCTAATGCCAGCGCACGTCTCGCGCTTTCTTGAATGAGCGCCGTCGCGATACCGAGCCCTCTGGCTTGAGGCGAAACTGCCAGTAAACGAATAATCGGCGATTGAATGCCTAATTCCGGTAAGCCGTATGCCGCTTCAGATGAAAGGAAAAGCAAGGAGCTTCCGACCACTTCACCTTCCAATTCGGCAACCAGGCGAGCTGATGGCGCGTCCCCATCCACAGAGGACAAAATATTCGCCTTGTAATCCTCCCAACCTGCAGGAGTCAGAATAGCCTGATACTGCCCATAGGCATCAGCAAGCAGCTGCCGGATGAGATCCCGATCTCTTTCATTCGCTTCACGAATACGAACCTCTTGTGTACTCATAGCCTTATACCACCCTTCATCCTTACGCTTTCACTTTGGATGCGTTCTTGATCCGTTCAATTTGCGCTAAATGTACTTGGACATGTGCCGTGAAGGATTGGACGACATCGGTTAGTTTCACAACCTGCCCTTTAAAATTAATGCCGCTTTTCTCCCAATCCTGTGTAGGCAGCCGTTTGAACAACAGACTGTTAAACGTTAATAAAGCTTGAAAAACATCCAGAATGTCCGAAGCTGCGCCTTCATTCGCTCTGGCGCTGCTCACCCACGGGTCTTGGCTAAATGCAGGCAATTGCACCGTAGATCCAGAAAGAATTTCACGAATTCGGAACGAAACAACAATATTATGGTCGGCCAGATGGGACAGGACTTCCGTCACGCTCCATTTCTCTGGCGTCTCTTTCCATGTCAGCTGTTCCTCCGTAAGCCCTTCTATGGCTGTAATCAGTTGTTGATGTGTATCTATATAGGACTGGATATCGTTTGTATGTTCACTCATTATTTGGCCTCCAAGGGGTTGTCGGTATTCAGCTGCTTCAAAGCATGCTCAGCTAAACCGGCGAAATAGTGCGCACTGATCGATAGGGCGCGTTCATCCAAATCAAATGCCGGATGGTGCCACTCTTGCGTACCTGATGTCCCCATAAAAACAAAGACGCCAGGCACCTTTTTCTGATAAAAAGCAAAATCTTCTCCTGCCGGCGATGGGGTTGGTGTAATCACTCGCAAGCCAGCGTTGTGGGCGGCTTGGATTGCAACCTCAGCTAGCTCCGCATCATTATTCACGGAAGGAGGTCCCTTGATCCAGCGAACCACAGCCGTCGTGCCATAAGCAGCAACAACACCCTGAACAACCTGATCAAAACGTTTAAGCACCACAGAACGAACATTTTCATCAAAACTTCGCACTGTACCGTCCAAAACGGCTTTGTCCGGGATGATATTCCATGACGTCCCGCTATGAATTTTCGTCACACTAACGACGGCGCTTTGCAGCGAGCTAATATTGCGGCTAACAATGGATTGAAGGGCAGTGACAATATGCGCACCGGCTACGATCGGATCAATCCCCGCTTCGGGAACAGCAGCATGAGTGCCAAGTCCAGCCACTTCAACAACGAATCCGTCCGCTGCAGCCATTAATGGACCTGATTTAATACCAATGGTACCGACCGGAAGATCTGGTTTATTATGCATACCGAAAACAGCACTTACGTCCTCTAGCGCGCCGGATTGAATGACTCTCTCGGCTCCTTGCGCTTTTTCTTCTGCCGGTTGAAAAATGAAACGAACCGTGCCTTTCAGCTCATTTTCCTGCTGCTTCAGGAGGAAAGCTGCTCCTAGGATCGCCGCCGTGTGAAAATCATGCCCGCAGGCGTGCATTTTGCCGGGAATTTGAGACGCGTAGGCGAAACCTGTTTCTTCTTGGATTGGCAAAGCATCAATATCGGCGCGAAGCGCAATGATCGGTCCATCCTGCTTGCCGCCTACTTCCGCGATAAGTCCGGTTTTGAGCGGATAGTTGGCAATCCGAATATCCGCTTCCTCCAACCAGGCACGAATGGATGCTGTTGTTTGAAATTCTTCATTAGATAATTCCGGATTTTGGTGCAAATGACGTCGGATCGAAATTAATGTCTGATCAAGCTCGGGCAGCTGTAGTTTCGATGTGGTTTCACTCATACAAGCAGCTCCGAGAATGCCTCGCTGAGAAGCTCAAAGGAGCGGCGGCGTTTAGCAAAATCTTTTACAGACGTCGTAACCACGAATTCTTCAACACCATACTTTTGGGCAATTTCCAGCAGCTTTTGACGAACCGTTTCTTTCGTCCCTTTGGTGATCTCCGCTTCTTTCTCTTCTACTGTGAATTTCGCTTGTGTTTGGCGGCCATATTCTTCCGCTTGCTCAAGCGTTCCGACTGTCAATGTCTTCCCATTTTCCAAATGAATTTTGACATTCTTATATTCGCCCGCTAGTTCCTTTGCTTCCTCGTCCGTGTCTGCGACAATTAAGGCAAGCGCAAGGATCGCCTTCGGCTCTGCCCCATTCTCTCTGTTAAAGCCGTTATGATAAGCTTTGAAAGCTTCTGCTGCGACATCATGATCGCCATTAATAAATTGTGCGAAAACGTAAGGAAGTCCTAATTCAGCAGCCAATTGCGCACTTGCCGCCGTAGCGCCAAGCAAATAAATATCGGCAGGTTGCGCTGGGATTGGAGACACACGCAAGCCTATAAGTGGATGATCATCATCCAAACGATTGTGTACGAATTGCTTGAGTTCTTTCAATTTATCTGACAAGGAGGCTGCTTCGGTAATCCCCTGCTGCAGTGCCTTCGTCGAACGCGGTAATCCGCCCGGCGCTCTTCCGATGCCTAAATCCACTCGGCCAGGCGCAAGGGATGCCAACACGTTAAAATTTTCAGCCACTTTATAAGGGCTATAGTGCTGCAGCATAATACCGCCAGACCCGATGCGAATCCGTTCCGTTTTGGCCAATAGATGGGAAATAAGCACTTCAGGTGAAGAACCTGCTAATTGCTGAGAATCATGATGTTCCGAAACCCAGAAACGGTTATAGCCCAGTTTTTCCGCCAATTGTACAAGCTCTATCGTGTGCTGCAACGCATCCTCTGCCTGCTCCCCTGGAAAAATAACGCTTTGATCCAAAATACTCAGTTTGATCCCCATCATCATCCACTCCCGTTCGACTCAAAGTTATATGTTGTACGTATATTCCGGTGTAATTCTTTTCAAGAACTGCCTGGTCCGTTCTTCCTTCGCACTATTGAAAATCACCTGCGGCTTTCCTTCTTCGACAATCACGCCTTGATCCATAAAGACAACATGATTAGCAACCTCACGGGCAAAGCCCATTTCATGCGTAACGACGATCATCGTAATGCCTTCTTTCGCGATTTTCCGTATAACCTCCAGCACTTCACCAACGAGTTCAGGGTCTAGCGCTGAGGTAGGTTCGTCGAAAAGAATGACTTCAGGATTCAGCGCAAGCGCTCGGGCAATGCCTACGCGCTGCTGCTGTCCGCCTGAAAGTTGACTTGGATAGGCGTCGAGCTTGCTCCCTAATCCTACTTTTTCAAGCATTTGAATGCTTTTCTCGCGCGCGGATTCCTTGGCCTGTTTTTGAACGATAACAAGCCCTTCCATGACGTTCTCAAGCACCGTTTTATGTTTGAACAAATTATAATGTTGAAAAACCATGGCGGTTTTCTTACGAAGTGTATGAATGTCTTGTTTGCTTGGACGTTTGCAGTTTACCGTGAAATCGCCGATGGATACTTCACCGTCATTCGGCTTCTCCAAGTAGTTAAGGCAGCGAAGCAACGTTGTTTTGCCTGAACCGCTGGGCCCTAGGATACAAACGACTTCACCTTTAGTCACCGTGAGGTTAATACCCTTTAGCACCTCGTTCTTGCCGAAAGCTTTGGTGATATTCGTCATTTTAATCATAGTACGCCTCCTCGGTTATACACATTAATGCGTTTCTCCAGCAGTCCTGTTAGCTTTTCGATAAGAATGGTAACGCCCCAGAAGAGGAGAGCCGCGGCAATGTAGGATTCAAAAAATTTCCAGTTCGTCGTCGCGACGATCTGTGCTTTTGCATTAATTTCAACGACGGATACCGTAAAAGCTAACGTAGATCCATGCAGCATCCCGATTAATGTGTTGGATAAGTTCGGTAAGCTAACCGCGAGCGCCTGCGGGAGCACAATGCGCCTAAGCGCCTGCGGTGTTGTCATGCCAACCGCGTAAGCCGCCTCTATTTGCCCGCGATTGACAGCTAGAATCCCTGATCTCACAACCTCAGATAAGTAAGAACCTGCTGTTATGGAGAAGGAGAGAAAGGCAAAATCGATCATCGGAATGGAAGCCGAGCGAAAGCTCCAACCAGCAGATACAGCGATGGCATCCAAGATGGCGGGCAATCCGAAATAAATAAGCAGCAAATGCATCAGCATCGGCGTTCCACGAATAAACGTCACATATGCGCTGGCCACGTAGTGGAGAACAGGCACACGATAAATTCGGATCAAGGCAACGATCGTACCGATGATAAAGCCGAAAAATACGGAAACAACGGTAATAAGCAGCGTAGTAGGCAAAGCGGATAGCAGTTGAATAAAGGCCGTCCATATAAACCCTGGATCGAGTTTCATTGCTGATAGCCTCCTTTTTCCGGATGTGTTGCCCAAACGCCCTTGAACCATTTGCGGCTTTGTGGCTTCGGTTCATTGGTTACGACTTGCTGCTCATGGCGCAGCAGTCTTTGTTCAATGGCAATAAATATCTTTTCCAACCCATAGCATATAACGAAATAAATCAAAGATAGCGAAATATAAGTTTCGATAAAATGCTGCGTCGCCGTTCCAAGCGTCTGCGCTTTTCCCATCAATTCCATGGCGCCAAGCGAGAAGGCAAGCGAAGTGTCTTTTAGATGAGCAATCAGCAGGTTCGCAAAGTTCGGTATGGAAATTGCCAATGCTTGCGGCATCACGATCCGCGTGAAGGCTTGGAACCCCGTCATGCCAATGGAGTAAGCCCCTTCGATTTGCCCCCGATCCACCGCTTTGACAGCTGCGCGAATCACTTCTGAAATGTAAGCACCACCATTCAGAGCAAAGGTCAAAATGACAAAGGTCAAAACAGGCGCTCTGGATACATCTACGTTAATCGCCTTTAATATTTCTGGAAGACCGTAATAAATAAGGAACAGTTGGATGAGAATCGGCGTTCCCCGAAAGAAGGAAACATACACCTGTGATATTCTTCTCAGGACAGGTACTTCGTAAAGCCGAGGGAGGGCGATGAGAAATCCGACGACCACTCCCAGCAGCATCGAACAAGCAACAATGAATAAGGTGATATTCAAATAAGATAATAATTTCGGGATAAAATCGAACACATAGGTGATATCGAAGGGTTGGCTCATTAGGATGATCTCACCTTTCTTCTTGGCTTATAGGGATCGTTTCTATTTATCATCTTTCTTGGTGAAATCGCCGCCAAGCCATTGGATACTCAGTTTGGATAAAGTTCCGTCCGCTTTAATAGCTTTCAGAGCAGCATCGATTTTGTCCGCGAGAACTTGCCCATCTTTATCATTTTTGCGGAAAAGGAAACGCACTTCGGCTTCTTCAAGAACTGGACCAATCGCTTTCAACTTACCTTGTGGGTCAACGAGTGGAAGCAGGAAATCCGCTCCCAGCGCGCCGTCCGCGCGTCCTGTCGTAAGCTGACTCACCAAATCATTGGCTGCCCCGTTTTGATACACAATTTTGATCGCGTTATCGTGCGATTTGTTATAACTTTCTAGAAGAGTCGCTTCCGCGCTCGTCGCTGTTGTTAAAGCTTTTTTACCTTTCAAATCATCAATCGATTGAATCGTTGTGTTATCTTTGGCTACAAGTACTTTTGTTTTCCAGTACGCATAAGGCTCATTGTTGAAGAGATATTTTTGCTCTCTATCCGGATTTTTTTCAATTTCATGCGCAACAAAATCAATTTTGTTCGTTTCCAAGCTCAAGAGCAGGTTCGCGAAATCCATTGTTTTGAATTCAAATTCGTATTCAGGAAGACGTTTATCCAATTCTCTGACAAGCTCAATATCATAACCGGTAAGTTTACCATCTTATCAAGGAAGGCTACATTAGGAAATTGTGTGCCTGTGCCAACGATAATTTTTTTCACTTTCACAGGCTCAGCAGTAGTTGCGACTCCAGGTGCTTTCGTTCCTTCTGCTGCTTTCGGGGATGCGCCAGTCTCTGTATGTTTCGAACCGCAGCCCGCTGCCACCAAAGCCAAGGTTAGTGTTGTTGCAAGAATGGTTAATTTTTTCATGTGTCGTTCCTCCATGTCATCTAGCTTGAGTTTAAGTCAATAATTCCTACTGGTTTTATATGAATTAGGTATATGTTAAATTTATCATCAAGTTAGCGAACTGGATAATAGAGTTTTTCTATATGCTTATACAAGATTCTGATATCATGCTTTGGAACGTATCGTTAACCCTTTGCATATATCCAACATGCTATTGAATAATAAAGTGCTCCCACCATTTAATGCAATCAAATTCGTCTGCAAGGAAATGCCCGCTGTCTCTGGAAAATCAATCGGAAACAGCTTCTTCTCCTTTACTTCTTGACTGACACAAAGTCCCGGCAAAAAAGCGATTCCTACGCGCTGCAGCACCAGCTTCTTCGCGGTTTCTGAGTTGTCTGTTTGGAATTGAATATTAGGCGGCAGCTTCAAGCTTTCAAATAATCGATGAATCCGCATCCAGTCCAGTGATCCACACTCAAAAAATACAAGCGGCTGACTCCCCAAATCCTCAATCGACAACTTTTCCTTCCCGATAAAAGGGTGCCCTTCATATACATAAAGACGGATGGGGTCCTCAAAGAACTTAGCTGAGAGTATGTTCGGATGCGTGACGCCTCGTACGAAGCCTAAATCAACTTCTCGGTTCAAAACCTTATTGACAATATCATCCGTGATGGACGTGGATAATTTGAAGTTGATATCCGGGTATTTCTTGCTCATTTTCGGCATAATTTCCGGTATCATATAATTGGAAACAGAGACTGTACAACCAATGCGAAGCTCGTTCGGCAGCGCTCTTTTTTGCTTAATTTGAATTTTCCCTTTTTGAAAAGTTTGCAGCAATTGCTGCGCATAAGGCAGAAAGTTTTTTCCTTCTTCCGTCAAATGAACCTGTTTGCCGATACGATCGAAAAGTCGACAATCCAGCTCACGTTCAAGCGATTGGATTCTCGCGGTTACCGACGGCTGAGATAGAAATAATACCTCTGATGCCTTATTAAAGCTGCCATAATGAATCACATAAACGAATGCTTCTATATTCTCAATGTTCATGGTGTCAGCCCCCAATAAGTCCAATAACCAAATTACTATTATTCCGATTAACTAACTTGGTTTTAATATGTAAATACTATAAGGTATCCGTTAAAACGTGTCAATACATTTTCATAGGGTGAATAGACAGATCACTATGTCTTATAGATTTTAGTATGAACAAAAGGGAATCCCTATCAAAAAAAAGACCTAAGCTCCACCACAAATGCTGTGGCGAACCTAGGTCGCTTCAATTATCCATACATAACCGTACAATTCCGTCCATTCCCTTTGGCTGTGTAAAGCGCCTGATCGGCTTGGCTCAAGGCTTCGTGGGCGGTCATTCCCTGCGCGGTATAGGAAGAAACACCGAGAGAAACTGTTATAGGTTTTCCCGTCGGACTTGGTGTTGCTTCAAGTTTAAGACGAACCTTCTCTGCGTGAAGATAGGCATTCTCTTTGGTTACATGAGGTAATAAAAGCATGAACTCCTCCCCTCCGTACCGGGAACAGAATACTTCCTCACCGGCTAAGGACAGCAGCGTCTCTCCCAAAAATTTGAGAACATCATCTCCCACATCGTGTCCATACGTATCATTAACTTGTTTAAAACAATCGATATCCAAGGCGATCAGCGAAAATGGCGTCCCTTTTTCGATCCAACCGGTCATGAGCATATCCCTGCTGCGTCGGTTAGCAAGACCTGTTAAAGCATCTGTCTGTGCCTCAGTTGCGTAGTCATTCGCCCTCTTTTGCAGGGTGTCAATCGTTAGCAGAATCGTCTCGCTTAACTGATAGGCTTCATAATTATTCATCTTTATCTTGGGTATGTCCGCCACTTGCTTGCCTTTCAGAATGCTTTGCGCTGTTCGTGCCAAACTGGCGAACGGCTCCGACAATTTTTTGCCAAGCCAAATGGCTGCAATCAGCATAAGAAGAAGAAAAGGGAACGAATAGAACAGCACTGATTTAATTAATTGGATCGATTTTTCCTCGACCTCTTGCACAGGTGTTTGCACCACGACTCCCCAGCCATTTTGGGCCACATACGAATAGCCCGCTAACATAGCAACACCTTGGGTATTAATGATTTTTTCTTTGCCGCTTTCCCCATTCCTCAGCTTATTGACGATGGGATTAGTGCTTGCGTTCTGACCCAATCGATCATGAGCAGGATGATAAATAATGTTTCCTGCTCCATCAACCACATAGAAATATGAGCCTGAAGAAGAGACTTGATTAGAACCAAATATATCACTTAACACATTGCTTTCCTGCAAATAAATCGTTCCGCCAAGGTAGCCGAGGTACTTCCCCGCTGCACTAAAGATTGGATGACTCATTAATAGGATGAGTCTCTTTGTGCTTCCCTCGTAAGGTTTAGAAATAGTTGGTTGCTGGAGCGCTTGAGCATCCAAAGCCTGTTTGGATGTTAGCTTTTTCCCTACGAGACCAACCGAAATGGGGGAAACTGCTTGAACAATAGCTTGCTCATCAAGAACGAATTCGGAATTAAAGTAATTGTTGCTTGATGTAACCATATCTAGTTGCTCTTGAAGAAGATTTCGATTGTTCATATTTGAAACGAGGTGATCCGAAGTAACCTGCAAGCTGTGTTGCATAGAGGCAAACAAGGTATTCATAGTCATCCCCATCTTCTGAGCACTATCATAATTGCGTTCTAAGGTTGTTTCATACAAGGAATTTCTTTCTGCTTCATAAGCCGCCACGATTTGAATAGTCGAGATAACCATAACAGAAACGAACACCAGCAGCGCTATGAAATGAACAAGTCTGATTCGTGGAGCACTTTTCAATGTCTTCAAGTTTCTCAACTCCAGAAAATGATTTATTGTCTTAATTCCACATATTTCGACATTCCTCCTTTATTTTATACGCTAATCGTTTGAATGCCCCGTTTTTTGTAGCATTCCTGCATGAACGAACAAAAAAAGACCCACAGTTGTCATAGGGTCATGCATGGTTGGCTATGATGATACTTAATCCTCAAATAACATGCGAAAATATCTTTCTCTATGGTTCAAAAAATCTCTGGTTAGATTGAAATGATCCGTTTCTTCATAGGTGATTGGATCAATCGAAGACTCTGAAAATTGTAATATTCGCGCTTTGGGATACGCCATCAATATAGGCGAGTGGGTAGCAATGATAAATTGCGCTTGATTCTTTTGTTCCAATTCCCATATTATCCGCATAAAAGTGAGTTGGTTTTGGGGCGATAATGCCGACTCCGGCTCGTCTAATAAATAAACGCCCTTGCTGCCAAAACGATTTTTGAAAAACGTTAAAAAGGCTTGCCCATGGGACTGTTCATTCAACGATTTCCCTCCGTATGGACCATATGCTGATTGACCGATATAAGGGTCTTTGGCTAGTTCGTCAATATAACCGGCAAATGTATCAAAGGTCTCAGCCCGAAAGTAAAATCCGCCACTTATCTTGGGCAGCCAAGCCAACCTCATGATTGAAGCTAAGGATACATTATCCTTCTCTTTACTAATCGTTAAATCCTTTCCGCCAACCACGCTAAAACCACAGGAAATACCCATGGATTCCAGTAAAGTTGATTTGCCGGAGCCATTATCCCCAATAAAAAATGTGACATTTGAGTCGAAGCTATATTCGTGCAAAGAGCGAATTGCCGGTATGTTAAAAGGGAATTGTTCTTTGGATTCGTTACTCAATAAGGACCAGTCTAAAACAAGTCGTTTGATAAAGGGCATGTGAAAAAATCCTCCCTGGCTAATTAAAAAACCTCCCTGCCGGGGAGGCTTGCTTTAGCCATAACCACCCATTTTTTATTCCGCAGGCTTCGGGTATTTTGTCCTCCAATTATAACCTTTTTTATCAATACTGTACATTTTTTATGAATTGCTTTCTGAAGCTGACAGTGGTAAGGTTATAGAATATGAAAGCAAACGGATACTCTTCTTTCGATAAAGATCAATACGGACCGTATTTGTTCATTATTATTAGATCAAATTACATAAATCAATGAAGCTGCTCCTAACATTCACGTACTAGGAGCAGCTTTTTTTAATAAAAGTGAGGTGCTGTTGAATGAATAACGCAGATTTAATTGATAGAGTGGCCAAAACAAGTGGTTTCACAAAAAAGAATGCTGAAAAGGCTGTGGCCTGTGTATTAGATTCAATTTTTGAAGCTTTAAAACAAAACGAGAGTGTTCAGCTCGTTGGCTTTGGAAAATTTGATATCCGTGAGCGGGAATCCCGCATCGGACGAAACAGTAAAACGGGAATGGAAATCCAGCTTCCAGCGGGCAAGGTTCCTGTGTTTACAGCAGGTAAAGAATTAAAAAAAGCTTTAAATTGACTGCTTAAGCTTAAGATCAGCTTCATTTTCCATGATTCCCAGAAAAATAGGGCGCTCAGCCGTGATTCGGCGTATGAATGGCCAACATGAGCCGTTTATCCAGCGCTCTAAGCCAAGGCGTGTCCACCGTGATTCTGGAAGCGCTTCTGAATCATGCTCCCTGCGAACCCTTTCCTCTGTCGAATGTCTCCATTAAGCTATTGCTCTTGGCTGTTTCCACATAATTGAACAGACTCCTCCCACGTTTCGGTAATCCGCCATATATCCGTTTCTAGCAGCTGGGAACCTATTTGAATCTCAATGAATGTCATTGGAGTAATAGCTTTCACACCATGCTTAGCCCCACAGGGGATTTCTAAAACATCTCCACACTGAATCGGAAACAACCTATCATTAAAATAAATTCACCGGTACCTGACAGAATTGTCCAAACTTCTTTTCTTTTCTGATGCAGGTGGTAGCTAATATTTTTTCCTGGCAGCAGATCGATTTTCTTGGTCATCGTTTGCTTTTCATGCTCCATGCTCGAATGGTCCAAAACGCGATAAGTTCCCCATCTCTTTTCTTCGTACATAGGTCTTGGAGGTATGTTACCAAGCTTATCTTTAATTTGATTGGCACTGGTTTTACTAGCGACAAGAATACCATCCTGGCTTGCGGCTACAATAATATTCGACAAGTCAATAATTTGGATTGGGAAAGAAAGCTCGTTCACCAAGTGAGTATTTACCGAGTTTTGTGAAACCTGCCCCGAACCAATGACATTGCTTCCAAGATGATTGCTTAAGGTTTCCCAGCTCCCCAAATCCTTCCATGATCCATGGTATGGGATGACTACGCTATGGTTTGTTTTCTCGACAACTTCATGGTCAAAACTTATCTCGGCAAACTGCTCATACTGCTGCAGCCAATCCTCATAGCGGACGGGCAAACCTTTACTTAACAAGTAGGAGACCATATACGATAATGAAAAGGCAAAAATACCGCAATTCCATAATGCCTGTTTACGGATGAGATCAATTGCATGCTGCTTCTCAGGCTTTTCTACGAATTGATTAACAGTAAAGTACTCTTGCTCGTTATGGCTAGTTGGATCAGGCACAATATAACCATACTGACTGGATGGGTATTGGGGAGCCGTTCCGATAAGCGCAATATCAGCCTGCGATTGTGCTAGCACATCCGGAAACCTATGGAGCAATTGAAAAAATTCAGATTCTACAAAAGTATCAACCGGAAGAATACAAATCGTTTCATTGGGATCTGCCTGATCTTGTGAATGAAAATAGCTCGCTGCGAGGCCAATAGCGGCAAAGGTCCCTTTCTTGTAAGGCTCGCTAAGTATCGTAATCTTGTCTCCAACATGGCTTCGTGTAATTTCCACCTGGCTATCATGCGTGATAATCGAGGTGGATGGCAGCAATCCTACGGAGTCTAGCTGCCTGCAAACCCTTTGAATCATTGATTCCTTACCGCCGTCCTCGGTGCTTAGCAGTTTAAGAAAGACTTTGGATCTAATCTCATTCGAAAGCGGCCAGAGTCTTTTGCCGGAACCCCCCGACAGTAGAATGATACGCAAGATGTATGACCCCCTTAAGAAAAGATGATGTTCGTCTTATTTATCAGAACGAATCGCTTGTTCTAACGCCTTTTTCAATAAGCGGCCAGCCCTGTCCCAAGATACCTTAAGCACATCCTGTCTGCCCTGCTGCCCTTTCTTCTTGCACAGTTGAGGGTTCTTATAAGCCAATCTCATTTGTTTTTTGAGGCTTCCTCTATCTGCTTCTGCCCATCGTTGCCCTTTTTCTCCAAATAAATTGCGGAATTTTCGTGATATCGAATGTCCATTATTCATGCTTGTTAGTGGATGATTCAAACGGTAATCGACCAGAAAGGAATTCTTACTCGTTAAGAAATCCATATGTCCGCCCCACTTCGTTGCAATAACCGGTGTACCACTTGCCAAAGCTTCCAGGAACGGTAATCCGACACCTTCACCTCGTGTAGGCAGCACAAAAGCATTACCGAGTGTGTAGATTCCTTTCAACTTATCCGCATCCAAATGTCGAGTAATAATGACAATCGGAGCAGTCTTCTTCTGAATACCAAGCTTCTTTTTATATTGCGAAATGGTATGTTTGATCCATTGTTCATTTTCAAAGCGAGCGTACCCACTCGTTTTTATGACCAAAAGTACGTTGTCCGCAGAAGAAAACTCTTCCCAGTAGGCTCTTAGTAATGTCTCCGGATTTTTACGGTGTTGAAAACCAAAAACAGATACAAAGACGAACTTTCCTTTGGCTTGGCTTAGCGTCATTTTCTTATTACTTGGCTTATATCGCTGCGTATCTACACCATGAGGAACGATACGAATGGGAATTTTAACGCCACTGTTGATCAATGCTTTTTTATTTTGAGTGGACGGTATACAAACAGCGTCGAATCGATTAATGTAAGGCACCCATCTTTTTGGCACTTTGCTTGTCTCCCAAACCGTGTTTAGAAGTATAGGCTTATACATGGTCCGTTCCTTCTTGAAATTAATCGTGTTCGGTAGAAGATGATAAATTAAAGCTTTGCGTTTTTTTGTTTTACCGGAAGAAGTGAGTCCTTGCTTTGCAGCAACTATCTTCACCCCCACCCCTTGCCTCCTTAACGCATTAGCGTAAGCTCGGCTTGCTATGCCAAGACCACTGGCCCTGTGAACAGGACCCTTCCAAATCACTTCATAATCCGTCATTTTGGCATCACCGGCGATTTCTTTACATAGTCTTTCCGCTTATGAAAGGAGATGGATCGATAAGACTTGGCTAATTGACTTACTTTTGATTTGGGAATTTGTGTAACATTCATATGCAGCCCTTTATTTAAAGCCTTCTTAAGAATGAGTTGGCCAGGATACGCGCTGTGAAGGAAGTTTCCGTACGTTTCAAATTCTGAAAAAGCGAATTGCCTCGATTTATTCATACTCCGTAATATTGCTTTGTACCAGCTAGTCTGGTGCTTCGCTTCAATAGCCTTCTTCAGCTTTACCAATTTGGACTTCTCAAACAGCATATAATGAGTGACAAAGGAGGAAGAGGAGGATTTTTTTCGGCCAAGCAGCTTCCGATAGGTTTTGAAATATTCTTCTTGGCTCCAGTTGCGGCAATAAAATAACGTCTTTTGATTCGCTCGGAAAATATGAGGCCGAATTAATACGGTATCTGCATCAATTACCAAGTAAAACTTAGAGCGGCACAGCTTATCTCCGTTCAGCTTCAATAGCTGCTGAAACAGCCAGCCTGAACGATCCCACGTCTTCGACTGATAATGAATATCTTTTTTGGTAATCGGTAATACCTTATTTTCATCAACAAATGTACAGCCTTTCCGTTTGCACATATCCATTATCTTCGCACTTCTAGGAGAAACAATCAGAAATTGACCAATCGGATGCTTCACATATTTTCTTACCGCATCAATAACATAAGGGAGAGTTCCTAAATCCTTCTCGATTGCAGGGATCAGAACATCAATTTGAGTTTTGCTGCTTAATGGATTGCTTGGGGAAATCGGCATATTTTCAACTCCAATTAGCAAGTATTTGGATTATAATATGTCGATGTAGAGGAAAATGAGCGGGCAATGGCGCGTGGTGTAACGTCTAAATTTCTTCTTATGCTTCAAACCTTTCTCTTGCATAACGATAAATTTTTAGTGAGGCTGTGAGGCTGCAAAGAAGAAGAGGCTGTTGCCTCTTCTTCTTTTATTCCGATCACGAAATGAGACCAAATTCACGACCAACCTTAGACAACGCATGAAGCGCAAAGGATAAATCGTCCTCTGTGTGTTGTGCGGTCACGATAAGCCTGACTCGCCCTTTGTCTGCCGCGACAGTTGGATATACGATTCCTTGTGCAAAAACACCTTCCTCCAACAGTCGATCTGAGAACCGCATGGTTAATGCCGGATCGCCTACAATGATAGGGATGATCGGTGTTTCACTAGCTCCTGTATCAAAACCAAGCTGTTTCAAGTCGGCTCGAAATCCATTGGCATTGTTCCACAGCCTCGTTACCAAATCCGTGCTTTCCTGTAGGACTTGAATAGCTGCCAGACATGTCGCTGCAACCGCTGGCGGCTGTGAGGTACTAAATAAAAACGGCCGTGCTGTATGGATCAAATGTTCCTTTAGAAGCTGTGCCCCTGCCACATAGCCTCCCACAGCCCCAATAGCTTTAGACAAGGTGCCGATCTGGATATGAACGCGTCCATGAAGGCCAAAATGATCCGTTGAGCCTTTGCCGTTCTTACCTAGCACACCGCTGGCATGTGCATCATCCACATACACAATCGCCTCATAGGTCTCGGCTAACTGCACAATATGGGGAAGCGGAGCAATATCACCATCCATACTAAATACGCCATCTGTCACAATTACTCGCTTGCGATGATGCTGTGTTTCCTTTAGAACCGCTTCTAATTGATCCATATCTTTATGGGCAAAAATCTTCCGGCTCGCTTTGGTCAACCTTATGCCATCTATGATGCTGGCATGGTTCAATTCATCGCTAATGACAACATCCTCCGCTCCAAGAATGGACGCCAAAGCGCCTTGATTCGTGGTGAAGCCTGATTGGAAAACAAGTGCTGCTTCTGTGCCTTTAAATTTGGCAAGTTCACGCTCCAGCTCATCATGAATATCCAGCGTGCCTGTAATCGTCCGCACAGAGCCGCTGCCAACTCCGTACTTCTCAATCGCTTGAATCGCCGCTTGTTTCAACTTGGGATGTGTAGCGAGTCCCAAATAGTTATTGGAGGACATCTGGAGAATTGGCCTTCCATTCAAGTGCATCCATGTTTCGGAACCGCTCTCCCAAATCTTAAGCGTACGGTACCTTCCATCCCGTTTCCACCCTGCAATATCCGCCGCCAAATCATTCAAATAGTTCATAGTCGCCTCCTGCACCGGTTAGTGTATAAACACGATTTTACCGCATTGCCCTTCGTCCATTAATTCAAAAGCTTCTTTATATTGATCTAATCTAAACTTATGTGTAATGACCGATGCAAGGTCAAGACGATGCTGATTAAGTAAACCTTTCATTTGATACCAAGTTTGATACATCTTCCGGCCTGTTATCCCCTCGACCTTCAAACCTTTAAAAATAATTTGATTCGTTACGTCAAGTGATACCTCTTGTGTTGGTATACCCAGTAAAGATACTCTTCCCGCATTAGCTGCAGCTGCAAAGGCATCAACAATCGCTTGCGGGTTGCCGGACATTTCAAGGACAACATCCACCCCTTCGCCGCCAGTTAACTCACGTAAGGCTTCAGATGTACGCGTTTCCAAAGCATGAATCGTAGAGTCTGCCCCCATCTGCAAAGCCATCTGCAACCGATTCGGATTAATATCAACCGCATAGATCGCTCCCGCGCCGCATGCTTTAGCTACTTTAATTGCTAGCAAACCAATGGGGCCGACACCAATGATGGCAACGGTTTTTCCGACAATATCTCCTGATAAGACGGTTTGAACAGCATTGCCTAACGGATCTTGCAAACAAGCAATTTCGCATGGCAGGTTAGCATCGTTATGAATAATGTTGCTTGTTTTTACTATGGCAAATTCAGCAAAACAGCCCGGCGCCGTAATACCGAAGCTCTTCGTATTCGGACACACATGGGCATTGCCTGTTCGGCAGGCTTTGCATGTACCACACACCATGTGTCCCTCAGCGGAAACATAATCGCCCACACGCACGCCTGTTGCCCTCGACCCGACTTCTACAACCGTTCCGGCAAATTCATGTCCAAAAACGTTCGGTGTGATGACTGTGCGCTCCGCCCAGGCATCCCATTTATAAATGTGCAAATCGGTGCCACATATCGACGTCGCTTGAACACGAACAAGTACTTCGTCATCCCCACAAGTCGGTACAGGAACTTCTTTCAGTGTCGCGCCATAACCTCTATGCTCTTTGACCAGTCCAATCATATTAGCGCCCATCGTAATGCCTCCCTTAGATGAATACACGATAATGTACATATGTGCGTTTTATCATCTGTATATGATGTTACACGAATGTATGCTATATTGTAATTAGGCATTTTTATTAGGGACGAAAAGAAAAAAGGGGGCACAACGATGCAAGAACCGATTCACAAAAAGGTAGGGCGAAAGCTGCTAAACATTCGTCGGACGAGAGGACAAAGTTTAGATCAGGTCGCTGAGCTTACAGGCGTTAGTAAGGCGATGTTGGGGCAAATCGAGCGTGGAGATTCAAATCCAACCATATCGGTGTTATGGAAAATTGTGAGCGGATTACAAATTTCCTTTACGAGCCTGATCGAAGACGACGAACCGCAAATTACCGTTGTACGCGGAGCTGACCTATCTCCCTTCGAAGAAGAAGACGGGCAATACCGTGCCTATCCGCTGTTCCCTTTTAACCCTCATAAAGGTTTTGAGGTGTACACAGTGGAAATGGAGCCCGGCTGCAGTCACGCTTCCGAGCCCCATAACGAAGGTGTTGAAGAATATATTCTGATGGTGAGCGGCAAGTTGGAACTAACCGTCTCCGAGGAAAGTTTTACACTCGATAGCTGTGATGCGTTACATTTCACCGCTGATCGTCCGCACGAATACAAAAACGTTGCAGACACCAAAACCGTATACAAAACCATTATTTACTATCCTGCTTCTTAAAAATGCACTTTACACCATTTTAGAGTGGATTTGGCACTAACCGTTGGTAAAGAGCCTCGATTTCTACAGGCTTGCCTTGATTGAGACGAGACTCCTCTGCTGCAAATGCCATTAAATGGCTTCGGACCGAAGCCGAAGCAGAGGATGCACTTTCTCCGCCTGCATAGCTTCTGACTTCACGTAGAAAACTGCGCACGATTCCCGCGTCTCCTCCACTGTGTCCTTCTACAGAGGCATCCACTTGAATCGTGGTCTTCTGATTCGTATTGAAATCATGAACGGTAAATTCGTTTTCCTCCATATTTCCTTTAATATCGCCCTTCGTACCCATCACTTGTACGATACGGGTGTTATCTCTAGTAAATCCACACATACTGAACATCGCTGTCGCTCCACTTTTAAACTCCATGTTGACGACTTGATGATCAACGACATTATTGTCGCTGCGGTAGACGCATTTGCCGTAAGGCGAAGTACGCAGAGCAGAGAGAATCCCCTCTAAGCTTGTATCCATAGTGAACTTCGAAGCCCAGCCTTTACCCGTGCCCAAGTAGTATTTCGGCGCATAATATTGACACGTTGCTTCCGCAGGACAGCCGTCCAAGCAGTAGGCTGGGGCGCCTTCTGGTGCATGCTCCGCATTAAAATGCATTAATGATCCGAATGAGCTTACACGCTCGCACGGCTCATTCATGATGAAGGATAAAATATCCATATCATGACAAGATTTGGCTAAAATCATGGGACTGGAAGTATCCGAGTTATTCCAGTTCCCACGAACAAAGCTGTGAGCCATATGCATGTTGCCTACATTTTCATTTAATTGGATGGAAACGATTTGACCAATTTTCCCTTCATCAATAACTTGCTTCATAGCTGTCCAAAAGGACGTATAACGCAATACGTGGCAAATGGTTAGCAATCGATTATGCTTCTTAGCCGCAAGCTCCATCTCGACACATTCTTCCGGTGATGGAGACATAGGTTTTTCCAGGAGGATGTGATAACCAACCTCCAACGCTTTCAGCGTTGGGTGATAATGCATCTGATCCTGTGTGCAAATAATCGCAATATCAGCCATTTTAGGTTGTGCCAAAAGCTGATTCCAATCCGAATAGGCATGTGCTTCTGCAATATGATGCTCGGCTGCAAACGCATTTCTTCTCTCCTCGTTGGGTTCCGCCACTGCGACAATATCGAGCTCGTGAGGATAATTTATAGCATAAGGCGCATAGGCATGAGCCCCACGGCTGCCTGCACCTAATAGGATTGCCGTAACTTTTTGCATTGTCTATTCCCTCTTTCTTATGACTTGCCTCCTGTGAAAGCAATGCCTTCTATAAATGAACGCTGAAAAATAAAGAAAATGATGATCATGGGCAAAATAGCCATCATCGAGCCTGCCATAATAATTGTGTAATTGGTTTGATGCTCTCCTTGCAGAAAAGCGATACCTGCCGAAAGAACCATTTTATCCGGAGAACTGTTCACGATTAACGGCCACATGAGATCATTCCATGACCACAACATGGTGAATATCGCTAAAGCAATCATTCCCGGTTTGGCTAACGGGAGCATGATGCGCCAATAAATGAGAATCTGGTTACAGCCGTCTAGCTTCGCTGCTTCTTCAAGCTCATGAGGCAGCGTCATAAAAAATTGTCTCAATAAGAAGGTGCCGAAAGCGCTGAACAGTCCTGGTACAATAAGAGCCGTTAACGAGTTCAACCAGCCTAGATCTTTCATAATCATATATTGAGGAATGAGAAACACTTGACCTGGAACCATCAACACCGAAAGCATCAGCATAAAAAAGAAATTGCGACCTGGAAACGCGATGCGTGCAAACGCATATGCCGCTAGTGAGCAAATAATCAACTGTCCGATTACCTTTGCTACTGTTGTAATGAATGTGTTCCAGTAAAAGGTAAAAAATGGCAAATTCACGACCACTTTTGAATAGTTCGACCATTGAAATTGATGTGGAAACAGGATCGGAGGTACTGCCGTCGATTCTCCTAATGTTTTCACGGAGGTTAGAAACATCCATAGAAATGGACCCACCATGATGACGGAGCCGAGGATGAGAATGAGGTGAATGATACCTACCTGAAGACGTGTTGATTTATAACGCTGCGATTTCACATTCATCTGATCGCCTCCTTATTCGTAGTGAACCCATTTCTTCTGAATCTTTAATTGTACATACGTAATCAGTAAAATAATTAAGAATAACAAAACTGCGATGGAGGAAGCGTAGCCCTTACTGTTTTGCAGGAAGCCATATTTGAAATACAGGAAAACAATCGACTGTGTGGACTCAATGACAATATCCCCAACCATCATATAGATGAAATCGAACACCTGAAAGGCGCTAATTAGCGAAGTGACTGTGACGAAAAAAAGTGTTGGCGTTAATAAAGGCAGTGTAATTCGAATGAACTTGGTTACTGCATTCGCTCCATCTATCGATGCGGCTTCATAATAAGAAGATGAAATGCCTTGCAGCCCGGATAGGAAAATAATCATATGGCTGCCGATCGAGCACCAAACTGCCACAATAATAATCGATAATAACGCTGTACGGTTATCTGTTAGCCAGTGTGGGCCCGGAAGGTGCAATAAGCTTAAAAAGTAATTAATCAATCCGTAATCCGAGTTATATAGCCATTTCCAAACCATCGCGATAGCCGCAGGCATCGTAACGACGGGAAGGAAATACATGGTCCGGTAAATCGATAATCCTCTGATTTTCTGATTTAGCAAAATGGCCAAAAGAATAGACAAGATGATTCCAATGGGTACAGCAAGGACAATATAAATTGCTGTATTGCGGAAAGATTGGAGCAGCGTTATATCTGTAAAAAGTCTTTTGTAATTCGCCAATCCTGCCCACTTATGGATACCAAAAGCCCCCCAATCAGTGAACGAGAAATAAATCGTTTGGAATACAGGCCAAATGTAAAAAACGATTAAGCCAACATGAGCGGCAATATCATCAGATACGCCCATACCCAATCAGAATGACGTTTGGTGCGTGACCCTACTTTTCTAAAGCTCATTAATGGCATTCGCATACATATCTACTCTCCAGAGTGTGGCATATAGATGGGAAACTCGCTGCGGGAACGAGTCTCCCACTCGTTTATTTTTCTGCGGCCAACGCTTGGTTCATCTTCGTTCCTAGTTCTTTGGCTGCATCGGCAACGGATTTCTCTCCGGTCCAAGCATTTTTGAGAATATCCGTTTCATAAGTAGTCCAGACAGATGTGTTCTTTGACACTGGATAAGGGCTTGCGTACGCAGTCATATCGATGAATGCTTTGGCATGAAATTGTGGGAATGTACTTAACCAAGAAGTTTCGCTGCCTTTGTAGGCTGGAATAGCCCCGCCTTGTTTAGCGGCAACTTCCGCAGCTTCTTTGGAACTCAAGAATTTGATAAATTCCCATGCTTCCTTTGGATGCTTTGTGTTCGCAGAGATGACATTCCCAAGACCATGAATAACGACTCCCTGTTTTTTACCTTTTGGAAGTACAGCAACATCCGCGTTATTTTTCATCATTTCGTTTTGATTAATAGTGAATGCGGCCCATGATCCGTCGAAGTACATCGCTAGCTTGCCCGAAGTAAACATATCGCTCGGAGCTGTTTCCGTCATTTGCGCCAAGGTTGGGGAAACTTTATGCACTTGGATAAGGTCTGTCAAAAACTTCAATCCTTCAATCGATTCCGGCTGATCGTAACCTGATTTTTTATGATCATCAGAGATTACACTGCCGCCAGCCTGCAGAATCGTATTATAGTAGTCTTCCTGGTTCATCATCGGAGCGGCAAACCCGTATATACCTTTGGAAGTATCCGTTAATTTCTTTGCGGCTTCAATGAGTTTGTTCCAATCCCAGGAAGCATCTGGATAAGCAACTCCCTTTTCATCAAACAATTTCTTGTTGTACCATAAACCAATCGTATCGTAGTCTTTAGGAATACCGTAATTCTTACCGTTTAAACTGTAAAGCGAGACAAGAGAAGATGGAAAGTTATTGAGATCGAGTTGATCTGCCTTGATATTCCCAGTGATATCTTTGAGCATGCCATTGTCTGCGTACTTAATAAAATTAGGTCCATTCATCCAAAGCACATCTGGCATGGTACCTCCTTGCGCTGCCGTTTCTAATTTCGTGAAATACTGTTTATAAGGCGTGTTTTCAGCCTTCACTTCAATGTTCGGATGACTGGCTTGGAAAGCCTTGATGACCTCGGTCATCGTTTCCATTTTCCAACCGCCATAAGTAAGGGTCACTTTCTCCCCAGTTGCTCCAGCGGTAGCTTTGGCATCTTTGGCGGGAGCAGCTGACGATTGATTGGATGTATTTGCAGAACTGCAAGCGCTAACAACAATCATATTTACTGTAAGTAAAGTCAATAAAACAGCCTTCTTTGTGTATTTTACCATTTCAAGATCACCCTTTTTCGTTTTTTGGGAAAGAAATTGTAAATGCTCCACTTGATTACAAAACTACGCGAGCTGGGAAAGCCACCCTCACCTCCTCTGTTTAATAAAGCTATCTAGATATATAAATATTTGGCCCAAAATATGACAACGTTATCCCAATAACTAAAAAAAATTATTATCGATTGAAAAGAGAAGATTGCCGCACGATCAATTTATGCGGCAGCAGCACCTTCGAAAGAAGCGGCTCCTCACCTTTCAGCATTTCGAGCAGGGTCGCGGCTGCTCGCGTGCCAATTTCAACCTTCGGCACGTGTACCGAGGATAATGGCGGTGTTGTATAATGTGCAAAATCGATATTATCCATAGAAACAAAGGCGATATCTTCAGGAATGCGCAAGCCGCTTTCCAGTACTGCACGCAGGGCTGGTATCGCTAATTGGTCACTAGCCGCAAAAATGGCGGTTGGCCTCTCTATGTCATCTCTCTTTAGCTGACCGGCCAATCCTTTATAGCTGCGATCAATTTCCCAACGCGTATCGATGATCCATTCTCTATCTAGTGGAATTCCCGCGTCGTATAATGCAAATTTGTAGCCCTGAAACCTTTCCTCACTGTTTAACTCACCTGTATGTCCAGGACCGCCGACAAAGCCGATTTTCCGGTGACCTTGTGAAATGAGATGATCTACAGCTGATTTAGCTGCTGGGATTCGATCATAATCGACCATCGTAATTTCTGTTCCGCTCGTGCAAATACCGATAATGGCCAGCTCCTCCGATTGTTGCAAATACGCGAGAACAGCCTGACCGACCTCACCAATAATAATGATGCCATCGACTTGAATATCATGCATACATTTGTGCAGAAGAGCTTCATCTGTCAGCTCCTCGGAAGTATGTATGAAGGCTAGGGAATACCCGGCTTCAAGTATTTTTTTGTTAAACGAGGTAATAATAGGCGAATAGTAAGGATGATCATCGTTAATGCGAGCCGCTTGGATGATACAGCCAATTTGTTTCGTTTGTCGTTTGTTTTCTTTCTGCTTCTTCACAAGGAAGCGTGCAGACTCGTTAGGTTTATAGTTAAGTTCTCGTACAGCTTCCCATACCTTTGATTTCGTTTCCTGATTGATGTGCTTGCTGTTATCGTCACGTACCACGCGTGAAACCGTTGAAATCGAAACGCCAACGCGTTCTGCCACATCTTTAAGTGTTGGCATTTCTTACAACCCCTTCATCCAAAACATTAAGCCCAATTTGCCCAAACGTTATCCTGAGTCATGCGCCGATTTATTAATTTGATATTAATGCATTTGTCGGAGATGTGTCAATAGAAATATGAAAGCGAATACATTATGCATAAAACAATTGAACAGGAGCATATCCTGTTCAATTGTTTCTGTTATTCATGCTCGATGCAGCAGCGTCGCAGTCTTCTATTGAAAATTAAACTGAAAATGAATTCTACCGTTCATTTCACAACTCTATCATACAAGAAGTCAGCAATATGAACAGCTTCCATCCGACCTTTTTGCCCATGCTTCTCGATGCCCAGCTTCATTTGCAGCAGACAGCCGGGGTTGCTTGTAATGAGATATTGAGCACCAGTCGCGTTCACGTTTTCCATTTTATGCTCAAGAATCTGGTTGGCCATTTCGGGCTGCGTGACGTTATAAATGCCTGCTGAGCCGCAGCAAGATCCCGCATCCTTCATTTCTATAAACGCTACATTGCCTACTTCCTTTAGGAGCTGCCTCGAAGGATTACTGCCTTTCATCACATTGCGTAAATGACACGAATCTTGATACGTTACTGGAGTAGAAACTCCTTCATTCTTAGATCCTGCAAATGATAGAGGACGTCCTTGTTCAACAAGAATCGTACTGATATCCTTTACTCGCTTAGCAAACCAACCAGCAGATTCCTTCCACTCCGGCTCATCATGAAGCAAATGATCGTATTCCACTAGAATTGCACCGCAACCTCCAGCATTAGATACGATATAATCAACACCAGCATCTTGGAAAGCGCGAATATTGTTCTTCGCCAATGCTTTGGCCTGATCGCTTTCACCGCTATGAGCATGCAGGGCGCCGCAGCAATTCTGCGTATCTGGAATAACCACTTCAAATCCGGCCTCGGCCAGCAATTTCACGGTTTTAATATTCGTTTCTGTAAATAAAACGTCCATTAAACAGCCGCGGAACATACCCACAGTCGCTATTTTTTGTCCTTTTGCCGGAATACGGGTGCCCAAAATCTCTACAATTCCTTTATTCGAAGCATCCGGAATAATCTTTTCCATGTTGGATAAATGCTCCGAAAAACACCTTAACAGCGCCTGTTTTCCTAACAATCGCTTGGATGCCGGTTTTTTTATACAATTGAAGTCCCGTACCGAGCAATCGCATCCTATTTTGATAAGGGAAAATTTGCTTGAACACAAGCTTGCGAACACCTTTAATCCACCATCTGTGCTGCTTCGTATGCGTTTCAATGGCATCACGTGCCTGCTCGATTAATTGTCCATATTTGACATCAGCCGGACAGGCAGGCTCACATGCGCGGCAGCCCAGACAGTGGTTCATTTGATCTTCGAAACGCAGCCCTGGTTCCATAATACCGTCGACCGCTGCTTTCATCAGGGAAATCCGTCCACGCGGCGATTCTGCTTCCACACCGGTTTCCTTAAAGGTTGGGCACGCAGACAAACAAAAACCACAACGCATGCAATTCGTAAGCTGCTCATAATCCAGTTTTTTGATCAGTGTTTCTTGCAATGAGCCTGGAGCTGCCTTAGCCACGATCGATCACCACCCTGCGTCTGGACTCTTTGGCAAACATTTTCCCCGGATTTAAAAGGTGGTGTGGATCGAAGGCATCTTTGATCCCTTTCATAAGAGCAATTCCGGTACTGCCGACTTTCCATTCCAGAAACGGTGCTTTCACTAAACCAACGCCATGTTCACCGGTAATGGTGCCGCCAAGGCTAATCGCTGCTTCGAATATTTCTTCAAATGCTGCTTCAACACGGTGTATTTCTTCTGGATCTCTGGCATCCGTTGTTGCTGTTGGGTGCAAATTACCGTCGCCTGCATGACCAAAGGTACAAATTTGGACTTGGTGCTTCTCTGCAATGCGATTAATTTCAAGAACCATTTCGGCAATTTTGGAACGTGGTACCGTGGCATCCTCCAAAATAGTGGTTGGGCGCAGCCTAGCCAGCGCGGTAAAGGCGCTTCTTCTTGCCGTTAACAGCTTCAAAGCTTCCTCTTGATTGCTCGCAATGGTGACTTGATCAGCTTGCTCTTCATGGCAAATCTCCGTCATTCGCGCGATATCCCGCTCCACCGTCTCCATATCTCCGTCCTGTTCAATTAACAAAATAGCCGCCATATCAAGTGGAAGTCCCAGCTTGGCAAAATCATCAACGACACGAATGGTCGGATTATCCATGAATTCGAGCGTGGCCGGAATGATACGGCTTTCAATAATTTTGGATACCGTACGCGCCGCTCCATAAATATCTTTGTACATAGCCAACATCGTTTTCTTGAATTTAGGAGGTGGGATAAGCTTGAGAGTAGCTTCTGTAATTACCGCTAACGTCCCCTCCGACCCGATGAGCAGCTTGGTTAAATCATAGCCCGCGACATCCTTCATTAGCTTGCCGCCTGTACGCAAGATTTCGCCTGAGGCCAAGACGCATTCCAATCCGATGACATAGTCTTTGGTTGTCCCGTATTTGAGACCGCGAAGACCACCAGAGCATTCCGCAATATTGCCGCCTATGGTGGAGATCGCCATGCTGCTTGGATCCGGTGGGTAAAATAATCCTAATTGTTCGATATGCTCAATAAATTGCTTGGTAATGATTCCCGGCTGCACCGTTGCGGTTAAGTTCTGCAAATCAATATCGAGGATGGCATTCATCCGATGCATGACCATCACAATGCCCCCTTGAACGGGAACGGTTCCCCCACAAAGGTTTGTGCCTGACCCTCTACTAATCAGCGGTATGCGGTATTCCGTTAATACCTTCATAATCGCGGATACCTGCTCCGTATTTTGCGGATAAATGACGCCATCAGGCAAGGACTGAAGCATCGGTGTTCCATCATACGAATGGGTAACCAGTGATTCCGGATCATCTTTGAAAAAACGATCGCCAACGATATTGCGAAGCATTTGTTTAGCTTGGTTATCTAGCATAAGACCCTCCTGTGATTAAAAAAACGATTTTATTATTGATCATGTGATCAGATGACTTTTCTTCTATTTTAGCTTATGATTGAATACATGTATAGATGTGAAATGAGGTTGATGATCGTTCATGGTATTTCAACACGTTAAACCGCAAAAAGGCTCGGAAATCGTACTGCAGCAAATCAAACAGCAAATCATATCTGGAGCTTATCCTCCTGGCACCAAGCTTCCAACGGTAGTTGAGCTTTCTGCAAGTTTTCAAGTAGGCCGTTCAACGGTTAGAGAAGCGCTTAGCGCACTGAAAGCGATGGGGTGGGTCGATATTCGCCATGGCGGCGGAACCTTTGTCAGCAAGAAACTGCCTTCAGACGATACGGAAGAAAGTAAAGGTATTTTTGATCATACAGAATCTTTGCAGGAAATATTAGAAGTTCGCAAATTCATTGAAGTCGGTTGTGCTTCCTTGGCAGCTGAGCGACGAACGGAACATAACTTGATCGAGTTAAACAACATTTTAGCCCAAATGGAAGCTGCTCTGGGCAACGAGGAAGCAAGCGAAGAAGCGGATATTCGTTTTCATCTGGAAATTGCCAGATCCTCGAACAATTCATTGCTCATTGGCATGATGGAATCATTGACTGAACGGCTGCAAGAAAGCATGAGTACTTCAAGGCGGATATGGTTTTTTGCTGAACGGGCTTCTGCCGAGGAGCTTTTGCAAGAGCACCGTGAAATTTATGAGGCTATCCTTGCAAGAAATGAGCAGCTTGCAGCAGAGATCATAATGAAGCATATTCAGAAAGTCGATCATATTGTACAAAAACTTGCGACTCGTGAGCTTTAGCGTTAATCACTTACTTCCCATTAGGAATCATACAAAAAGCCACGTATCCGGCCCAAATGGTAATATCCCCTTTAAGTAGACACTCAATAAAAACCTTATGGTACCATAAGGAAATGAGTATAACTTGGAGGGGATATTACCTTTCGAGGTCTTTTGAAGATGCGGTTATTACGACATCGATATCACGAGAAAAAGACAAGAACTTATATAATACCGCGCTGAGTGCGAATCCATATAGTTATATGTTCTTGTCCACTTACTATTTTAATGATTTAATATACCATGCATCACATGCAAAATGCTCTGTTGCATTTAATGGCTTTTCTAATTGAACGAAACCATTCTTTTTGTAAAACTGATTGGCTGCGATCATATTACTAAGAGTTTCAAGATAGCAATTTTCATAGTGCTTTTTTGCAAAATCTAGGGCAACCTGCAGTAACACGCTTGCAATTCCTGTGCCTCGGTTTTCTTTTAAGGCATACATCTTTTGCAACTCACAAATATGCGGCCATTCCTTAATCGGTCCAATACCACAACCAGCTACTATTTTATTATTTTCCTCAACAACCCAATATTGAGAACCTTCATTTTTATACAAATAATAAAAAATTTCCTAAACTAGGATCAGTCCAAGCAGTCCCTGGCTTATTTGCCCCAAACTCCACCAAACAAATTCTAATAAGATACTCCACTTGTTCATTATCTTTTTCCGCAATCTCTCTAATAATCATGAAGAAAATCTAACCTCCCATCAGGATGTAGCCCATGGCTGCAGCCCTGTACCCTTCAACAAACTCATATACCGATCACTCAACAAATTTCAAATTCATCCTATACTATCACAAAAATTTAGGTACGAGGAGGGTACGTCTGTTAATCTAGCAATTTGACGAAAGGTTATAGGTGTAAGCGGGTCGAGCGATACACGGACCGTGGAGCCCTTATTTTCGTTTAAAATGGCCTTTTGGAAGCTAAACGGACATCAGCGCCGTTATTCTAGCGAAAATGAGTGAATCTTTACGATTTCACCGTCCTTAACGGAACGTATGTCCGTAGGGTAGGCGAATGGGGAAGGATTCGGACAATTAACGGCAGCTGTGTCCGCATGCCTATCCACTCCTTTTTGCAATCGCGTCCAGAATGGCGAAAGAGACTGCCAAATCTCTAACCTATCTCTACTTTTCTCAAAAAAGACAACACAGCAGCATTCATCTGCTCTAACCCTGGTTGTTCAATCGGAAAATGACCAGCACCTTCTAAAATCACACATGCCTTTTCACCCTTTAGATCGTTAAAAAATGGTTCACTAAAGCTATACGGAGTCATTGGGTCTAATTCAGGGTGAACGAGTAAAACAGGACATATATCAAAATTCTCAGGTTTTATGACCGGTTTCATAGCTAAAAACGTTCTTAGTAAGCGTAAAGGGATTTTCGTGCCTGCCGCATGAGCATCCTTCTTAATGAGTTTGGTCATTTCGACGTTATTCGTAATCAATTGCATGCGGGAAACATAATGAACAGGGATCTGCAAGGAGTCTAATAAGAAAGAGAGTTTATCCATACAAAATTTCCCTAACCGACTAATGAGTTTGTTGGGAGCCAATTGATCACGAACTTTCCCATCACTCGTATCAACAAATGTTGTTGCAATTAAACCTTTGACTTGTTTACTCTGTACAGCGGTGTGATAAGCTAACATACCTCCAATGCTAGTACCTAGCAAAATAACAGGCTTGCCATCCCGCTTTATTTCCCGATTAATCAATTCAGTGAGGATGTCAATCCATAGCTGATAATCTAATGATTGTAACGAATTCGTGTAACTTAACCCATAAGGAGGTAGATCCGGCGAAACTACCTCATAACCATTTTGCTGCAATACTCGCGCATAGGGAGCTAACAATCTGCCGTTGCCGCCAGCACCATGAATGAAGACAATTTTTAATTTTGCATGCAGAGCAGGCATTCGATCCAAATGAATATGAACATCGTTCCAAATCATCCATTCTTCCTCCGGTAGATGATGCTCATTGATCTGCATGTCTTCTGGAAAAAACTTCTGATATTGTTTCCAATAAATGACCGATTCATTATAGGTTAAAAACTTATTCATGAATGATTCGCAATCCTTTCCTCAACAGCACCATTACTTTCCCCACTAATCCATAGAAGAAAAACGCCATCAATTGATCAAAATGCTTCTATATCAGGTACCGCAAAAGGTTTGGTAAGGCCGAGTTGATTCAGGCAGGGTTGAGTAAGAAGCCTGATCGGAGGCGTGCGCGTAGGGTCTCGAAAGAACATCTAGAAGCCGCTCCATCACGCTGTAATCTTCTTGGTTCACCGCGGCTTCTAGCGCTTCTTCTACCCGGTGGTTGCGTGGAATTAGCGCGGAATTATTATTCCGCATCAGTTCAAGTACGGACGATTTTGTTTCTTGCTGCCTGCCTAATCTTGCCTGCCAAAGCTCATGCCACTGAGTAAATTCCGTCGTAGCAAACATGCGTGTATCCTCTGGCTGATCGAAAGTTAAAGCGATAAAGGTATTGGTGTAGTCCGCGCGAAACTTGCATCAGAATGAGTAGGTCTTCAATTAGGGCTTCATCTTGCAGCTCTTCGTTAAAAAGCCCCAGTTTCCTCCTCATTCCCGCGAGCCAATTATGGCGAAACAGCTTAGAAAAATCTGCAAGCATGCCCTCGGCCATGGTGATAGCCTCTTCCTCGTTGACATGCAGCAGCGGTAATAGGGTTTCAGCAAATCTCGCGAGATTCCACACAGCAATATGCGGCTGATTGCCATAGGCATAGCGGCCTTGTCTGTCAATGGAACTGAATACCGTTGCCGGATCATAGGCATCCATGAAGGCGCAAGGACCATAATCAATCGTTTCTCCGCTAATAGCCATGTTGTCCGTATTCATCACCCCGTGAATAAAGCCAACGAGCTGCCATTTGGCGATTAGTGCTGCCTGACGCTTGATCACTTCCTGTAGCAAGTGAAGATAGCGATTCTCATCAGCATGAACTTCTGGAAAATGTCTTTGTAAGGTGTAATCAGCCAGAGCTTGGATATCCTCGAAAGTACCATACTTTGAAACATATTGAAAGGTGCCGACGCGCAAATGACTGGCTGCTACACGAGTAAGAATTGCGCCGGGTTGCTCCGTTTCTCGGAACACGGAATCACTGGTTGTTACCACGGCTAGGCTGCGCGTTGTAGCAATACCAAGTGCATGCATGGCCTCGCTAATTATGTATTCTCGCAGCATGGGGCCAAGTGCCGCTCGACCATCGCCTCGACGGGAGTATGGCGTAATACCTGAACCCTTAAGCTGAATATCAACTCGCTCCCCCAAGGGAGTGATCTGTTCGCCGAGCAGTATGGCCCGGCCATCCCCTAACAGGGCAAAATGCCCGAATTGATGCCCCGCGTAAGCTTGAGCAATTGGCAAAGCGCCTTCCGGTATCTGATTGCCCGCAAGCATTTCTACGCCTTCATTGCTTTGCAGCGCTTGGATGTTCAACCCCAGCGCTGCTGCCAGTGATTCATTTAAAATGCTCAATTTCGGTGAACTTGCAGGGGTTGGGTTGACCCTAGAAAAAAATGTTTTCGGCAGACGAGCATAACTATTGTCGAAGTTCCATCCTGTTACCATACTTCCTATTTTCTCTGTCATTTGTATCTCCTTCGTGAATCATATGTACTTTTTAATAATCAACGCTCTATACTGCAAACATTTTATTTTTCACTTCCACCAAGCTATTATACTAAAATTAGAGATATTAGGATGAAAACATAAAAACGCATCTACCACCACACCTAAATTTGCTCAGGTGCCTGCAATCCAATGAGCCTCAATCCATTCTTTAGTGTAATCTGCACACAGGTAACCAAAGCAAGACGTGCTTCGCGTAATGGCACATCATCGACAAGTACGCGACACTCATGGTAAAAATGATTGAAGGCTTGTGCCAAGTCCACCAAATAACGCGCAATAATGGACGGTTCCAGCTTTCTCATGGCTTGTTCTACACGCTCAGTAAACAAATAGAGCTCTTTGATAACACGCACAGCCTCCGTATTGAGAAGCTGAGCGGCGTCCATTTCTCCTCCGTGCAAGGCCGAGCTGCTCAAAAGCTTAGCCTTATTTATCACAGTGCAAGTTCTGGCATATGTGTACTGTACATAAGGTCCCGTTTCCCCTTCAAAATTAAGTGCCTTATCCCAATTAAAATCGATATCCTTAATACGATTGCTGCTTAAATCATTAAAAATCACGGCTCCTACTCCCACTTGCTGAGCGACCTGTTCTTTATTTTCTAAATTAGGAGTTCTTTCTTCAATAATTCCCCTTATTTTGTTAATCGCTTGCTGAAGCAGATCCTCTAACTTTATAACGTTACCTTTGCGTGTAGATAAGCTCATTCCTTGAATACTGACACGACCAAATGCAACATGTACAATATCTTTTGCCCACGAATAACCCATAAGTTCTACAATTTTCATACATTGCTGAAAGTGAAGATTCTGCGCGTAATCCGTTATATAGATAGCCCTATCAAAATCATATTTTTTCTTCCTAAATAAAGCAGCAGCAACGTCACGGGTATGGTAAAGAGAGCTTCCGTCTTTTTTCAACATAAGCGCTGGTGACATACCGAATTCATCCAAACGAACTAACCAAGCCCCTTCGTCTTCCTCCAAAAGATGCTTTTCCTTTAGTTCGCCTATAACCTGTTCCATTTTGTCATTATAAAAACTTTCGCCTGTGTAAGAATCAAATTGAACCCCAAGCAATTGATAAATACGTTGGAATTCTGCCATGCTGATCTCTACAAACCATTTCCATAGTGCCAAAGCCTCTTGATCCCCTTGCTCCATCTTTACAAACCAAGCACGCGCACTGTCTTCCAATGCAGGATCTTTTTCCGCTTCCTCATGAAACTTTACATATAAGCGAAGAAGTTCATCAATGCCGTTTTGTTGAATGTTCTTGTCGTCTCCCCATAAATGATAACCTACAATCAGTTTTCCAAACTGAGTACCCCAATCACCCAAATGATTGATCCCCACACAGTTGTAACCTAGAAAGGTGAAGATTTGATAGAGCGCATGTCCAATTACGGTAGATCTAAGATGGGCGACATGAAAAGGCTTCGCAATATTGGGAGAAGAGTAGTCGATAACCACTGTCTTCCCTTGCCCTATATCTTGTGAACCATATTGCTCACCGGCAGTCAAGATGCCCTTTGTGACCGTGTCGACGAGATGTTTCTTATTTAAAAAAATATTTAAATAACCGGATTGGGAAACCACATCATCTATGACGTTATCCGTTAGTTTCTGTTTCAGCTCAGAAGCTATTTCTGAAGGGGACTTTTTTAACACTTTGCTGAGTCGAAAACAAGGTAAAGACAGATCCCCAATTAGGGAGTCTGGTGGATATTCCATAAGCATTGCAATCTCGTTAGGGTCAACACTTGAAATAACCGAAGATATTTTTTCTGCTAAATATAACTTGTAGTTAAGCATGTTATGTCCACGTCCTTTCTTCATACAACTAAAAAAAGCCCTCGTCTCTTTGTAAGAGAGAGAGCTATTCCATTCCCGCGGTACCACTCTAAGTGTTAAATGCATGATTTAACCCCTCTGTTTAATAACGGTCACAGACCGGGCCTGCCTACTAAAGAGTTCAGCAAACCATTTCCTGGGCCCGTTTCAATTTGACATCCGTACCGGCTCACACAAACCCGGCTCGCTGAGACTATCTGTCAAACCTACTTTCCCATTCATAAATATTCCAATATTCAATTAAATCTGTTATACAAGACCACCCTTAAAATGTCAAGTATTATATTCTTACCCATACTCATTAACTCTTATCGCCAAATAATCAAAAACCCTTCCCATTCTTGTTCTGGGGAAGGGTTGTCGAGTTATCCGTGACGTTACACCAAATGCACCTTGGCGAGCGCCTTCTTGGCTGGTCCTTCGATAACATCACCTTGAAATGAATATCTTGAACCATGACAAGGACAATCCCACGTTAGTTCCGCCTCGTTCCATTCGACCTCACACCCCATATGCGTACAAGTTGTATCAACCACATGTAGATCGCCCTTTGAATCCCGGTACGCTCCGGCTCGCTTACCATTTACTCGAACAACAGAACCCTCGTCAGGAGCCAGATCCTCTGGCTCCTTATGCAGTAATTCCAGCTTTCCAGCGATCAAATGCATCGCCACATTCGAATTCTGCACAACGAACGTCTTGATGCTAGGATCAGCGTGGAAGCGCCGCGGCGTGAATACTTCCTCATAGGGACTTTTTTCTCCTACGATAAGACTCGTATTTAGCATCGCTGCCACAATACTTGTCGTCATTCCCCACTTACGAAAACCGGTGGCAATCATAAGATTCGGCACATTCGGCAGCTGCTGCCCGATATAAGGCATGTTGTCCAAGGTGAAGACGTCCTGAGCCGACCAACGATAGAGAATCTCTTTGAGTCCGAACGTCTCTTCTCCAAACTGCTGCAGATGCTCATAGTATTGAAAGGTACAAATACCTTGGCCGGTCTTATGTCCCTCACCGCCGATAATGACCGCAGGCTCGCCATTGATGAGTAGAGCGCGCAAAGAGCGCTTCGGTTCTTCCGCGCTGAGATACATCCCCCCTGGATACGGTTTGTCAATGCGTGCAGCCAATACATAAGACCGCTCCGTATGTAGACGGGAGAAATATAGCCCCCTAAGATCATTAAACGGAAAGTGCGAGGCGGTCACGACGTAATCGCAAACGACCTGCGGTCCCTGCTTAGTCTTCACGATGGACGGCTTTTCCAATGTCGACCCCACAACCGTCGTCTGCTCAAAGATCTGTCCACCCATCCGGACAATCTCCTGGATAAGCCGGATCAAGAAGGGAACAGGATTAAACTGCGCTTGATCCTTCATGATAACGGCCCCTCTAGTCTCGTAGGGAAGAGGCGTAGTATCTACATAGGAACTTGGGATTTTCAGCTTCTCATAAGCGCTGTATTCATCTTCAATCTTCTTCAAATAAGCGTCACTCGATGTATACATGTAGGCGTCCTCTTGCGTTAACCCGCAATCGATACCAAGCTCTTTAACCGTATTCTTCACAAACTGCAGAGCTTCGTTGTTCGCTTCGTAATAAAGCCGGGCTATTTCCTCTCCGAAGTGAGAGATGTACTCGCTGTAGATGAGATCGTGCTGGGCCGTTATTTTCGCCGTAGTCGATCCAGTAGTTCCTTCTATGATGCGTCCCGCGTTTAAGACAACTACCTTTAATCCGCGCTTGGCCAACAAATAAGCGGAAGTTATCCCCGTTATACCTGCTCCAACGACAACCACATCAGCCTTCAAATCTTCCGTTAAACTCGGAAACTGAGGCATATTCGGGGTGGAGTGAAGCCAGTATGATTCAGCAAATTGTGGCAAGGTGCTAGTGGAAGATTCTTTATGCAAGGTCATTTTTATGTACTCCTGTCATACCATTTTTTCCCTATATTGCCCTGTTTGGCTGGGTTGTATGTATAACAGACTGCTGACGTTTTCATTTTATTTTACCGAGTGGGCTTCCTTATGTCGGCATTAGGCATATACGTTTCATCCACTCATTATATATGTGGTAGTAGAACAATTGATGAGGAGAGTGTACAATTTGTCAAATCAATTTGTTATGCGTTCATTGGATGAAATACGATTCTGGTCACGTATTATGAAAGAACACTCCTTATTCTTAAAACTGGGATTTAGGTGTGAAGATACACAGCTAATTCAAGAAGCAAATCAATTTTATCGTATTTTCGAGCACATTGAGGACAAATCTCATTCGTTTACCGAACTCACGGACCCTGAACAAATCAAACGATTTAATATGGAAGTGTATTCAGCTGCAACGCACATTTGGGCTTTTAAAAGAAAAGTTTTGGGACTTATCATACAATGCCAACTCCCAGGCGGAAACAATTTCCCCTTATTAGTTGATCATATTAGTAGAGAGGCCAATTATTTCAGAAATCGATTAGAGGAATTAAACACAGGAAGATTAGAACCATTACCTGATGCTATTATTGATGAAAATGTATTCTTTTTGCGAATAATGGCTGACCATGCCAAGTTTATCGGACATCTTCTCGACCCTTCAGAACGTCAGTTAGTGGAGCAAGCACGCAACTTTAGTCATGATTTTGACCAATTACTATTTCAAGCTATTGATCTAAGCGGCATGCGCCCTCAATCACAAACACAGCCGCTTCTCGGCCAATTTCTTGACCAAAATAGGGTTTCTGTTGTTTCCTTAAGGGATTTTAAAAAGACCGCCAAAGAACTGATCGAGGCTTGTCGCATTAAAAGCATTATTCATCCCTTACTCGCTGACCACGTGTTTCGCGAAGCAGAAAGATTCCTGCATATCATTGATATGTTTGAGGCCAGCTTGGCAGGAAATCACTGATCTAAATAAATCGACAAGGGCTGCCCTTCTATTTGAAACCGATTATTAAGCTATTCTTCCCCAGGCAAAGGAGCATCGCTTCTTTACGAAGCAGCTATTGGTCGAAATGAAGAACTATCGGGCGTCTATCTTGTGAAAGACCAAATAACGGAACTAAGGTTCGCCGATCAGGTCGCGAGATTCTAGAAAAAATAAGCACTATTTATGAACGGAAGTTTCCTCGTGAATGCAATCATTTGAAACTTTACTTAAAAGAGGATGTCCGTTCACGGAAAGGGGCTGCCATACGGCAGCCCTTCTATATTATTAACCTGTCCCCATGCCTTAACTTACATGTACTTGCTGAAATTACTGAAGCAACGTAAGGATGACAGCTACAGCATGATCAACAAACGATCGATCTGGACGCGATTTCATCATCACGGTAAGTCCAATTAACGCCACGACCAGCGTCTGCGCTAAAGCTTTGGTGTTCGTGATCGTTTTAAGCTCACCTGATTGTTTCCCCCGCTCAATCGCTTCTTGAAATATGACCGCAAGATACATTTGATGTTCCCTAGTGAGGATCTCAAATTTTTCATCATGAGGGGCAAGTTCCACCATCGTATTAATGCAAAAGCAGCCTCGGTTAGGAGTCTTTGTATATTCCTCTGCCACTAAACCTTCAAAATAGTTGCGAAATCCCTCTTTTATAGATGTATAACTTTGAAGTTTCGTACGGATATTAGCGCTATGGTTTTGCGTATATCTACGAAGCGCAGCTTCGAATAATTCTTTTTTGTCCCCGAAGGCTGCGTATAGGCTTGGTCGTTGAATCCCCATTCTGTCCGTCAAATCGGTTAAAGAAGTAGCCTCATAACCCTTCTCCCAAAATATTTGCATGGCTCCGTCTAAGGCCAATGCTTCATTAAATTCACGTCGCCTTACCATGATATCACCACCATTTCATATCGATCAGTACAGATATAATACTATACAAATAATTTAACGTCAAATTTCTTATCTTTTTAACCGATGCCTTATTAAATAATAAACTCCCTTTCCCCAAAAAATGCAAGTTTATAAAAGGAAATAGAACATTGACAACATTCATCAAGCTAAGTTATATTACAACTATCATTTTGTACCGATAGGTATATTATAAAGTCTTACTTTTGTTGAAAATTCATGAAATGTGGTGGACGAACATGGATAAAACAAACGAACAGCTTGGCGTACGGACTGAAGCTTGTTCCGAAATTGAAACGATAACAGCACAAGGAGAATTAAACGCAACCGAGTCATTTAGCAGGACCTCAATGTCTCGCTATATGACACTTTTATTTGCAACGGCATGTGGGTTGGCTGTTGCCAACATCTATTACACGCAGCCATTGCTTGACTCTCTGGCTAGCGAGTTTGGCATGTCCAATTCCTCCATTGGCATTGTCATCACTATCACTCAGATTTGTTATGCACTAGGCTTGTTTTTATTGGTACCCTTTGGCGATCTTTGAATCGACGCAGGCTGATTCCTGCTCAAATGTTAGTATCCGTTGCGGCGCTCATTGTAGTTAGTATCGCTCCAACTAGCACCGTGCTGTTCATGGGTATGGCTGTGGTTGGTTTACTTGCCGTAGTCACGCAGATACTCGTAGCATTCGCGGCAGTTCTAGCTGCGCCAGCTGAACGGGGTCGTGTTGTTGGAGCGGTAACAAGCGGGGTCGTGATGGGGATTTTACTTGCCCGAACTTTCGCTGGCATATTGACCGACTTGGCAGGTTGGCGTTCAGTCTATCTCGTCTCCGCAGCATTGACGCTTGTAATGGCTGCCGCATTGTTCCGTGCACTCCCACACTATGAACGAGAAAAAACTACGTCCCTATCTTATCCACAGTTACTCCGCTCGGTCTTGCTATTATTCGTTCAAGAACGAATTCTGCGTATACGGGCTGTACTGGCCTTGTTAATTTTCACCGCATTCAGCATATTATGGACATCCCTTGTGCTGCCGCTCAGTGCGCCCCCGCTGTCTCTGTCGCATACGGCGATTGGCGCGTTTGGTCTAGCAGGTGCAGCCGGAGCCTTAGCCGCATCCCGTGCAGGACGCCTTGCTGATCGCGGTTTAGGACAGAGGACCACAGGAATTGCGCTAATCCTGCTGCTCGTATCCTGGTTGCCAATCAGTTATCTAAGTCAAACCCTGATTGCATTAATCATTGGTGTTGTCCTTCTTGATATGGCGGTACAAGCCGTTCATGTCACCAACATGAGTATGATCTATACGTTGCGCCCTGAGGCTCGCAGTCGACTAACGGCTAGCTACATGATCTTTTATTCCATCGGTAGCAGCACAGGGTCGATCGCATCAACCCATATCTACGCCTACTTTGGCTGGTATGGCGTATGTCTTTTGGGTGCCACTGTCAGTGCTCTGGCTCTTTTATTTTGGGCATTGACCCGGCATCTGCGATAAATGTCCCGCTTCCTCTATGGTGTCACTAACCGTGCAGTCAATTTATCAAAAAAGAGCTGCCATGAAGGCAAGCTCCTACGGAAAGGGATTTGCTTCCCTCCATAACACTGAATTATATGCTAGCTTCTGCCACACGCTCGGCTGCGACTTTGGATGCCGGAAGCAAGCCGGCCTTAGCGATCCCAGTCAATTTGTTGCCGTTGAGGTTCACTTCGAACCTCAAATTCAGACGCATAGGTTTCGTAACGCGTTGGGACCAAGATAGTCGATTTCCTTCGATAATCGGATCGACAAACGCTACAAGCTCGTCACCTTGCTTGGATACCCCACTTACTTGACCATTCGCAGTCGAAATATGCAGCATGACGGGTAATTTACCGATCGGTGTAGAGATAATGGCATGCCATGTTCCGTCGAAAATCGAGCTAATTGAAGGATCGGTTGCCTTTTGAAACCATTCATCAGAGGGTTTAGAGGTAGTCGATTCCTCGTTAGTAATGAAATGGGAATCGTCTGCAAGGGGAGCAAGCCCTTGTTTTTTCCAAACAGTTCCGCGCCGTTCATACTCAAACAATTTCTCCACGGCGTGCGCAATGCGAGGTCCTAACTCGCGCTCAACCAAGTATAGCGCTACATCAAGCCCTGATGTCACGCCGCCGCCCGTAACCAAATTTCCATCGTCAACAACTCGTGCAGTCACGGGAATAGCACCAGTTGCACCGAGAACTTCCATGCCTAGATGATTCGTTACGGTATGGCGCCCCTCCAATAAACCTCCCATTGCAAGTACGAGAGATCCTCCACAAACCGTCGCAATGATCACATCAGGCTTGCCGAACGCCTCTTTAATCAGACTGGTGATCTCACTTTCCATCGCTCTCCTAAGTATGGAAGGTATAGCATTCGGCCCGTCTCCGCTCACTTCCCCCGATGCGCCGGGCACAAGAATGATTCCGGATCGTTCCGAACTCAATCTTCCACTGGCAGAAACCTGAGGACCATTCATTCCGCTGGCAACTAATCGCGCCCCTTCGGTGGTTACCAGTTCAACACTCCATGCACCGCCTGCATACATCTCTGCCGCACAAAACACTTCATAAGGAGCTAATGCGTCCAAAAGATCAAAACCATCAAACAAAACGATTTGAATATGCATAGAAATTCTCCCTTCAAATCCGAAAAGCCTTTCAACAAAAGCTAAACATTCTCAATACGCTTCTTCCCATACACATAATAAATAACGATTTCCGCCAGAATGAAATTAAAAAATATCGTTCCATATATGCCGATGGTATAGCTTAGCTCATACTTCATTCCAAAACCACTTTGCAAGACATTCGTGAAAAGATGAATAAACAGGTTCGTGAAACAAAATACAAAGCTTCGAACCATCCATTTTCGGTGTTGGCTTATTTTCTTTCGTTTGATTTTTACAATTGCTGTAACCGTGATAGCAAACCAGATGATATTCAAGAAATTGAAGGCCATACTATTGATCCTTCCACCTGTTGAATACGGCGCCATATAGCCCGATGTTACACATACTAAAAAGACGAAGAGAACGTATAAGTAACCATTTACTCTATGATATTTTCGGTATTTTTGTAAAATGGCCGTTGAGAAATTAATAGCTCCTGTCAGCATCGCCAAGCAAGCGACAACGACATGAACATGCATGACTGTCAACCAAACAGGTAGATAAAGGGGCCGAGCAAGGTTGATCTTTTGACTCAAAAAAGCGCTCGCTTGCGCGTCAAAGTATAAATTCGTCAACGTGGCGTAAATGATGTAAATAATCGATGCCGTCAACATCCATACATATAAATTGCCTTTCTTTTTTTCCATAAACAGCTCATCCTTTATTAACAAATGTGGTGTATTGATTTCGATCCTAATAGCCATTTCTAAGCTCCCTTATCAAGAAAAAAAGATTAACCATCCCCTCTTTCGTTTCGAGACCGAACCGTCCGGTCTTTTTTATTATACACTGATCTATGTTATGATTCACTAAATAAATGTTACAATCTTATGAGAGTGTTAACGTCTTTGGTGAAAGGAAACTGCACATGCGTAAAGGTGAACAAACACGAATGCAAATTATTATGAAATCCGCGGTGCTGTTCAACGAAAAGGGATACGCGGGTTCAACCATACAGGATATTATGGACGTAACCGGCTTGACCAAAGGTGGGATTTATCGGAGTTTCGCCAATAAAGATGAAATTGCATTAGAGGCTTTTGCCTATGCTGGTCAAGTCTTATGGGGGTACTTCGCAGCGGCCATGGAAGTCGCTACTACAGCAACAGACAAGATTATTGCCATGTGCGATGTGTACAGCGACACCGTTCACAATCCTCCTATCAAAGGTGGATGTCCTTTTCTCAATACAGCCGTTGAAAGCGATCATTCCTTCCCTGTCCTTCGAGACCGTGCCATGGACGCCTATCTGCATATGCTTTCATTCATACAGGGCATACTCCAGCAGGGAATCTCAGAGAAAGAATTCCGACCTGATATGGACACGGAATCGGTCGCATCCTTCATTTTCTCTTCAGTTGAAGGTGGCATCATGGCAAGCCGACTTACCAGAGACAACAAGCATGTCTATTACGCTAAGAAAAATATAGAACTGCTATTAACTACATTTAAGCCGATTTCTTAAAATCAGGTACATGCATAACTATCTATAACACAAAAAGCTGCCACTATGGCAGCTTTTTATTGAACTCACGAATCTTATTATGTTCTAACCCTCAATTTTTTTAGTCGAAGTCATGGAATAAATGTGCGGTTTATTGTCCATGTGGTCCGTTCTTTTAGGCAGGGTTCTTCTATTGTTATCGATGGAAATAAATATACAAAATGCTCCAAGAACAACCAAGACGATTGTAGTTAACGGAAACAGAACATCCATTTTCAAAACTCCTCACCGGATATAATAACGATAATCATTATCATCATTATATCCGATTTCCACGAATATTCAATCCGTTCATTCCAAATATTCACGAAATCCTGTACGAGGATAAAAAAGTTGGCTTCAGGAAACATTAATAACGAATGAATGCCATTCTGAATCACCAATCTTCGCGTAATAAAAACATGAATCGGAGCAATGCCAAGATTGGAGGTTCCAATGTTCTACTTGTACAGTTTCACACTCCTATTCGGAGGCTTATCCGTTATCAACTTTATTTTTTCTTATCAAAACAAGCATATTGATGTGCATTTTTGGTCAACTTTAAAGTTTCAACTGCTGATGTTGCCTCTATTTTTAATTGCAAATATGTGCATTGGCTATGGTGTCAGGTTTGGCTATAAATCAACCGAAAATTTAAGCTATGTTCTTGTAGCTGCGAAGTGTTTGGAGATCTTGATCTCATTAATCATGGGGTACTTATTTCTGAAAGAGATACCCAATTGGAAAACCTGGGTCGGTTTAGGTGTTATTGTGATTGGTATTGTAATCATGAAACAAAAATGACCCCCTATTAAGATGCAGGGTCGCACGATAAGTGCACCCGCATCTTTTTTTCATGAGAACCGCACATCATGGTCGTTCATTCTATTTTCACAGGTTGTACATATACCTATACGAAATAGATTTGATTGATCATCTACTGGCCTTGACAGCGGGCATCATGGTTGCTGCTTCCGTTTATGGCTTAATACCTACCGCATTAAAGCTATCCAATCTGTTCGTACTATGCTGCGGCGTACTATTAGGCGTTTTAACGTTGGGTGTATTGGAACAATACCTTCCTCATGTTCATATCAACCATTCGAAAACAGGCGGACGATTGGATGCCAAGTCCTTCCTGCTCATCATGTCCATGTCGCTGCACAATCTTCCTGAAGGTTCATCCATTGGAGTCAGCTATGCCAGTCAGGTTGAAAGCTTGGGCAACGTGGTTGCATTCCGGAAACGCATGGTCATGGACACGAAAAAGTGGCCACATTCTCATTTATCCTTAGACTTTTAATGATGATTTGCCTACTCGTTTGGTTTGGATAATTTCTCGATGACGCAATAATCTCAATCCGTTAAGGATGACTAGGATCGTGCTTCCCTCATGCCCAACTACCCCTAAAGGTAGCGCAATGCCTTGGATAAAATTGGCTGTGATTAACGTGATGATAATGGTCATAGCAAAAATAATATTTTGTTTGATGATAACTTTTGTTCGTTTGCCAAGTACAATGGCTCCAGCAATTTTCCCTATATCATCATTCATTAACACCAAATCTGCTGTTTCAAGCGCCGCGTCGCTTCCGGCTACTCCCATAGCAACTCCTACAGTAGCCGTTGCCAGGGCAGGAGCGTCATTGACGCCGTCACCGACCATCGCAATGCTGCCGAAGGTTTGCTTCAGCTCCTTGATTCGGCTCACTTTATCTTCCGGCAATAAATCGGCATAAACCAGTTCAATCCCAAGTTCTTTGCCAATTGCATCAGCAGTTTGTTTCTGATCGCCTGTTAACATAGCAACTTGAACACCTAAATCTCTGAGCATGGCGACTGCCTGTTTAGCCTCAGATCGAATTTTGTCTCGTAAGGCGATTACACCGGCAACTCCCTGCGAATTGTGCATCACCGTTACGGTCTTCCCCTCACGTTCCAGCCTGTCAATGACTGACTTCAATTCTTCCGTCCTAAATGCATCATCCAGAAAGGCAGGTTTCCCTATTTTCCACAAATCCCCTTTCCATTGTGCTTGAACTCCCCAACCCGTAAGCGTACGGAAATCAGATGGGCGATCAAGAACCACCCCTTGTGCCTGAGCTTCAAGTACGATAGCTTTGGCTAACGGGTGCTCGGACAAGCTTTCCAACGATGCGGCAATGCTCAGCACTTCTGCCTCATCTAATTGATGGAATGAAAGGATATCCGTAACTACGGGCTTTCCTGATGTCAATGTTCCAGTCTTATCAAATGCAATAGCCTTGATGGTTGCAAGATTTTCAAGATGCGCGCCTCCCTTAAAAAGAAGCCCCTTTCTCGCTCCATTGGATATGGCCGACAGCATAGCAGGCATAATGGAAGCGACCAGCGCACAAGGTGACGCTACAACCAGAAACACCATCGTTTTGTAAAAGGTTTGATCCCATGCCAAGTGGAATAACAGAGGAGGAACAACGATCAAAAGCAAGCAAATCAAAATGATCAACTTCGCATAGATGCGTTCAAACCTCTCCATAAACAGTTGAGAAGCTGGCTTTTCGCTTTGTGCTTCCTGCACAAGACGAATGATTTTGGCGAACAAGGTAGACTCGCTTAATTGACTTACTTCAATGAATAAAGCCCCTTGGCCATTCAGCGTTCCGGCAAACACTTCATCCCCTTCCCCTTTGTCCACCGGAACCGATTCGCCCGTAATAGAGGATTGATTAACAGCAGATGCCCCATCAAGCACAACACCATCAGATGGAATACGTTCTCCGGGTTTGACCAAAACGATATCCCCAACCGTCAAAGCTTCAATAGCAACAATCGTCTCTATTCCATCCTTAAACAAGACAGCAGTCTCCGGCTTCAAATCCATTAACGAAGAAATGTCTCTGCTGCTCCGATCCATGGTGTAGGTTTCCAAAGCTCCGCTGAACGAGAAAATAAAGATAAGTACCGCACCTTCTGTCCAGTAACCGATACTGCTGCGCCAGCTGCCGCAATGAGCATCAGCAAGTTGACGTCCAGGTCACGTTCCGCAATAAGGGTGTGCAAGCCTTCCTTGGCCTTCACAAATCCCCCCACACCAAAAGCGATCAAATAGAAAACAATTGACCATAATTGGGAACTGCTTCCTATCCCCCATGCAATAGCAATGAATATCCCACTTGTTAAAGCTGCCAGACCTTCCCCATAACGATTAAACCATTCTCTTCCTTCTTTATCCTTTGTTTTGGAAAGTTTAACATCCTGTTGTTTGGCGCAGCCATCTGCCGTTTGAAAAACCTGTCTCATCACCATCACTCCTCCTCATTGAGAATGAAATCCATTATTAACTCCCTTAAAACAGCACATGCTGCTCCTTTAAGGAGCAGCACGTTGAACGAGAATGATTCTCGTTTTTACTTCATTCAATTTTTTTGCCTATAACCAACTTTATAATAATGATTATAATCTAATTAGTCGGAAAAATAAAGCGCATTTTCTTTCCCTAGTGAAACTTTTTGTTGTACAGGCAATTTTTTTGGTGTAGGATAATATTGTAGATATCAAGAAATACATATTTTTCCGCCCTTAATGTTGCCCTAAGACAAAACTATTGTGTAAAGGAAAGAAGGTTGTCCAATGGAACCTGTTGTTCAAGAATCAAAACCTCTGTCATCCCCAGAGGCAGGATGGAGGCGAAAAAGAGTTTCAAACAGTCTCCCGGAAGTTTACAAAACCCTCCCTATCCCAACAAAGGGAAGCTTCTTCCGGAAGCTCCTAGCCTTCGCCGGTCCCGGCTATCTGGTTGCCGTGGGTTATATGGATCCTGGGAACTGGGCAACCAGTATAGCTGGAGGGTCCGTATACAATTATCAATTATTGTCCGTCATCCTAATTTCAAACCTGATGGCTATTGTACTTCAATCCTTAACGGCTCGATTAGGCATCGCAACAGGCAGAGATCTTGCGCAGGCATGCCGTGATCATTATAGTAAACCTGTGAATTTCGGACTCTGGGTTTTATGCGAACTGGCCATAGCCGCGTGTGACCTGGCTGAGGTGATTGGCTCTGCCATTGCCTTAAACTTATTATTCGGGCTTCCCCTGTTATATGGCGTATTGATTACTTCGTTCGATGTTATCCTCGTTCTCATGCTGCAAAATAAAGGCTTCCGCTATATCGAAGCCATAGTGATTTCCTTAATCGTTACGATCTTTGTCTGTTTTGGTATTGAAATGTTTCTCTCCAAGCCGGATATTGTTGGTATTATGGGTGGATTTGTGCCAAGTGCTGAAATCATTAAAAATCCGGCAATGCTTTACATTGCTCTAGGGATTCTGGGGGCAACTGTCATGCCGCATAACCTATACCTGCACTCTGCTATTGTTCAAACAAGAAAGTACGAGGAAACGTCCGAAGGAAAACGTTCCGCAATTAAATTTGCGACGATCGATTCAACCGTCGCATTAATGTTGGCTCTATTCGTGAATGCAGCTATATTAATTCTGGCTGCTGCCGCCTTTCATACTTCTGGCCATACGGAAGTAGCGGAAATCGAAGATGCATATCAACTGCTGACTCCTTTGCTGGGAACTAGCATGGCTAGTGTACTATTTGCGGTCGCCTTACTAGCCTCAGGGCAAAACTCTACCTTAACAGGAACTTTGGCCGGTCAAATCGTCATGGAGGGTTTCTTGAACATCCGACTGAAACCTTGGATACGGCGATTGATTACCCGACTGATCGCCATCGTGCCGGCAGTTATCGTAATTGGGCTATACGGTGAAAAAGGAACCGGCGATCTCTTAATTCTAAGTCAAGTTATTCTTTCCCTGCAGTTGTCATTTGCTGTCATTCCACTGGTGATATTCACCTCCGACAAAAGGAAAATGGGCGAATTTGTTGCTCCTAAATGGCTGTCCAGGATGTCTTGGGTGATCGCTATCATTATCGCTGTTTTAAATGTGTACCTGCTTTACGGTACGATCTTTGCTTAAAAACTTCAGATTATTCCCTCTGGCTCTGCCTCTGCATATAAACCTTCAAGATGTCGAAGGTTTATATGCAGACATTTTTTTCTTCCTAATCATAAATGGCACAAACATGATGATAAAAAAAACAAAAGCAATGACTTCCTCCGATAGTAAGTAATACGGGTATGGCCCAAGGAAATCTAATAATGAGGCAGTGTTAGGTTTATTCATGAGAAACATATAGTTAGCATGAACAATAAAATCAATCATTCCAACAAAAACTAAAAGTATGTTTAAGAAAATCATAGCTAATCCTATCGATTTCCAGGTTGGTTTATATTTTTCTACCCAAGTCATGTACAAAGGCGCCAGAATAATCGCCATATGTACAATAAAGAAATGAAAAAAACGAAAATGCGGGAATGGATAGGATAGATTCGGTGTCATTATCGCTTGAAGAGCCCCACTTATTCCTGCGAAAAAAAGAATTTGATACAGTAAATAGCTTCTCGTGTACAGCATGATTATCGATAAGATGAGGGTTATACTACATAATTCTAACGGCAAAGTAGTTCTGATATCCCACGTTTTCTCCCCTATATACCATATATCCAGGCAGGCCTCAGGTAGAATTAAACAGATAATTAACGTGTATCGAATACTCCGTTTCAACCGTTTATTGGCATATATTTTATCTCTAAACATGTACATGGCAAATGCCGCTATGAATAAAATAATGATGCAGACCACGTGAGATGTTGAAAACATGATAAAATCAAATGGATAATTGGCTTTAAAAAAATCATTCTCTTTCATAATATCCCCCCACCCTATTTTGCACATTTTTATTACTATGACATCAGTTTATCTGAAAATAACAAAAGAAATAGTACTAAGTTACTGTAGTACCTTAAAGCATAACCGCCCGGAAACACAAAAAGCTGCCACAATGGCAGCTTTTTTATTGATTTCATGTACTTAGTTGTTTAGTTATTAGATGGCCCTCATGCGATTATTCCTTGCATTGTGTTCTACTTCCGCAAGACCTAATTCTTCCATTAGAGGAGGGATGTACATGCCAAATCGACCCCGCAAGCCTTTTTTCAAACCGTACCAACCACCTACTGGATTTTCAGGTGAACGCCCCCAAGCTTCAACCGTGCCTTCTTTAGCAGGTTTTTGCTCATCAGCGCTGCCCAGCTCGATCCAATCACCATGTTGTTTGAGCATAGCATGTAAGTCATCCAGACAACGATAATCATAGTGTAGGACCGTTTTACCTACTGTGCATACTATAATAGCTACTCCATCCTTTTCGTCCTTATACATTTCATAATCGGATGATTGAGGAGGCGTTTTTAATTTCCATGGATTTTCTTTGGTCCCCTGTATCATTGTCATTCCAATTCTCCTTTGATATTCATTGTTTTTTCTAATCTTCACTATAGCATAACACGCTATTCTTAAAAAAATGTTACTTTTTCACTATCGCATTTAATCCGTATAAATAAACCAATCGGCTTTTTGTGTAGCCAACAGCTTCCTCTGGTTTTGAAATTCATCATAAAGACTAAGACTGTACTGCTTAAGGAATTCTTGCTTATAAATCAATTCTGCATCGGTAACAGAAATATGCGAATTTTCATGCTTACCAAGCTTCAATTTGGAAGTATCTGTAGAAACATCCGACACTGTATCCACTGCTTCAATATCTTTGGTTTCGAAAGCCCTCTCAAAGGACTTCCTTCCCTTGCTATCTTCGAACACAATGACCAATTTATGTCCTTCCCTATTCCCTTCGATCAACAAATCTTTAGTAATCTCGTAATCAAACTTAAGCGTAAGTTTACTATTTTCAATGGTAGTACCAATCCGGTTAATTGTAATGGTATATGGATGCAATTTCACGCCAGTTAATTTGTCTTTGACTTCCTCTTTCTCTTCAGGCAGCCGGAAAGCTGCTGGCTTCACATAAGAATCTGCCTTCTTATCGCCTTCTGTCATCAGTCCTTCCGTAACAGCTTCCCCAATTAATAGCTGCATGTTCTCTTTCGAGTAGCTAGCTGGCAGAGTAGCGTATACATGAAGAAGCGCTTTGCCGCTTGGCCCAATCTTATTTTTTATTTCTTCAATAGAGGCAGGAAAGACGGTTCCGTCGTCTGCCCTGAAATGAGCAACTAACTTTGGCAGATTCGTATAACGCTTTTCTTTGTTGGTTGCCTCTATTTGCGCTGTGAATAAGTCTCCCGTTTGACCTTTATAAGTGCCAACGCTAATCACCTTAAATTCCGTTTTACGACCTGTATCATTCAACGTGTATGATTCATATTTGTTAAAGAATGCTACTGGTTGCAGCTCAGATTGACTGGTAAATTCCAATAAATCTGTTAGGGGCGCATCGGAAACATCTTGTTTCTCCTGTAGGACAAGCTTGATTTTAGAAAACCTAAGCGTATAAGGAATTTTTCCTACAAGCTGAAATCCGACTTTATCACCAACCCCAAGTCCAATCACTTTCTCTGTTTGAACAACCTTAGCATCTATTTTTACCGCTTCATCAAGAAGAAAATAGCCGAATAACGCTGGAATAGGCAGAGACTCGGGGCCCTTATTCAATAGGACAAGGTCCGCAGTTAAAATATCTTGATCTTCCCATGGAAGACGATAAAGAGCATTCAACTGCGTTGAATAAACACCCGATTTGTCAGCAAATGAATATTCCTTGCCCATATAGCTATCATCCTGTCGAGAAACGGCAGGAAGCTGAAAAACGCCGATTGGTAGATTAAATTTGATATCTGCTGCCTTCTCCGTGATGACTAGCTGCCAATCCTCAATAGATACAGAAATCGGAATACTTCCGGAAAGCTGCACCTCTTTACTCTCCTTAGGACGGATGGAGCGATCCTGCAGCCCCTTAGCTTCAAGCGGATAGAGCAGTCCTTCCGCCGTGCGGATTGAGAACAAATAAGTCGGAATAAGAACAGATTGAGTGCCTGAATTTTCAAATGTCAAATAAACGGTAGGCACATGATATTTCTCGTTTTTGTTGCTGACAAGTTTACTAACAGTTACTTTAATATCTGTTCCGCTTACGGAAATACGATGGGAATCCCCAACTGCGGTCGTGTTCGAATAAGCATCTGGGATAGCAATCTCCCCAAGAACTCGTTCGAAATTCGCTTGACTGAAATCCCCTTTAATAAGCTGGATGACTAAATCTTGCAAATTCGTGCTTTCGTTCACCTTCGCGTAGAAAGTGATGTCCGTGCTTGATCCTGGGGCAACCCGATCCTTATCTTTATCCTGAGGAAGCATACGGGCAGTAAATTGATTGCCTGATTTACTCTTAAGTCGGGCCCAGTAATCCATAATCATCAGCTCATTGTTGCCTTCGTTATGTAAAATTATCGTAAAAACAGCCAGCTTGCCGCTCTGATCAGGCAGTAAATCGATCTGCTTCAGCTCGGCATAGCTGCTTCCTGTAATTTTAACGCTGCCTAGAGCTGCTGAAGGATCTGTAGAAAATGCTCCTGCAGCGAAAGTGGTGCTGAAACAACCCAGGGTAATTGCTACAACTAGCGCGATAGTAGCAAGACGTTTGTATGTTAAAGTAGACAAAGCCTATTCTCCTCTTCCAAACCCTTATTCCTGTAGATACGTGCTAACTTTATTTTGAATGACTTTGGCTGTTTCTTCGACGGATCGATTTCCCTGGAAGAACGGCATGCTCTCTTCCGTGACAATCTTCGTAATTTTCGGTTCACTTTCAGCATAGTTTTTAATGCCGTTCACAATTTTCTCAATGCGGGCAATACCCTTCTCCTCCGCTGCCTTCGGTGAAAACTCCTTGCCGTCGACCAATATTTTCATTTTTTTGACCGATCCGTCCTGCCCTTGTCCCAACGTCTTCAAGAAGTCTAGTTGCGCTTTCGCCCCATTTTTGTTGACGGCGATTCCCCCAAGTTCCATCGTTGACTGCATCTCTCCGGATAATAGGAATTTGACGAATTCCCACGCCTCTTTCTTATTGGTCGATTTACTGTTGATCGCAAGCGGTATGCCAGGCGTGAAAGAAGTGCCCCTTACATCGTTTTCGGATGGCAGGTTGTAATACTCTGCTTTTCCGTCATAGAACATCTGCGGCATCGTCACCATATCCATATATGTGCGTATGCCTCCTTTATTCTGGAAAATAGTGCTGTTCGCATCCACTTTTTGCGGAGGGATGATGTTGTCATCGTACATTGATTTGGCTGATTTCAGTAGGCTGATAAATTCCTGTGAGTCGAATTTCGCCTTTTTCCCACCTGCATCTATGAAACGACTGAAACTGCTGTTTAAGAGCATGGTCATTAACTCGTCAGGCTCAATGCGATTGAGCGGATACACATGGTTTTGGTCCTTCATCAGTTTTCTGCTCATGGTTGTAAAGTCTCCCCAGGTCCATTTACTGTCGTCGATCTTCTCGCCGCCAACAACAGCCTGATTGCCAAGCATCATGTTCAATCCCACCTTGATTGGAACCTCATACAATTTCTCATTATATTTCATCGCATCGAAGATGTTCGTATAATAATCTTTCATGGAAATGACGCATCTTTGCTCATCAGGTCGCCAATATTTTCCAGTAATTTTTTGTCTGCATATTTTTTGAAAGGCAAATTATCCATGACGATAATATCAGATGCTTTGCCGCTCATCAGCTCCGTGTTGACCGAACTGACGTATTTCTCGACATTTTTGGGATCGGGCTTGCCAGTCATAAGCATCACGCCTTTTTGCTGCGTTTGTGCATTCTGCTGCATTTGCGGAGCGGCAATGCTCTCCTTGATTTCGATTTTGATATCTGGGTGCTTCTCTTCGAACTTTTGCTTGGCAAGCTCGAGAAAACGATCCGAAGTCATGACGGAAAAGGTAACCGTCTTCGTTCCTGAAGCAGCGGGCGCTGCGTTTTTGTCCTGGCATGCGGTTAAGGAAAGCATAGAAATTAGGGTACAAGCGATGACCGATTTGTTAATCATGGTTTTCTTCATTATTCATCAACACTCCCTTTATGGTTTTTTGATTTTGAAAGTACACGGCAGTCACGGTAAACAACACGCCTGAAACCGTGATGTCTCTTAGGTCGATCAGGTAGTCCATACCCGCCCAGCGAGCTGCAGCAAAAGTGATGGCTGTGGCAGCCGGAACAAAGAACAAAAGGATCACCAGTTGCTTTAATAATGGTATTCTAGTGATCGCCCACATCCGGACCCCGAGCAGAAATAACGGCAGTCCCATCACAACACCTGTAATCAACAGCCATCCCGTAAGTTTCCCGGCTGCGGCCGTAAGTGCTTCCTGAGACGAAGGAAGATAGCCCGCCAGCAGAATGTTCTGCTGCCACAAATTTCGCAGCTTATCCATATAAAAAGGCAAGTCGATGATCTCTTCGGGTATCCAGTCCGGCGGAATGTAGAGTTGAAAGGCGATCCATTTCCATAGTATGGCAGCGACCGCAATCAGACAGATGACGACCAGACCGTGCTTTACTAGCATTGTTCTCTCGATATTCAGAGCGTCTTGCCAGTTTTCCATGACTAGCCTACTCTTCAGTCGAGCATACACGATGGACATTTGACTGGGTACAAACCGAAGACATAAATAGACGGCAATTATTCCGTAAATGAATAGCAGCAGTGATTTTTGCTGTGCGATCCAAGTATGATCGCTGATGTTGTTGTCGATTCGGAATTGCGTCGGATTTTGGCCGATAGCCGTCAGCGCATGTTGAACATCGGTGCGCCCGCCCAAAGCAGCATCCGATTTAGCCGCCAGCTCGATGTTGATGATTTTCAACTCAGGGCGGATATCCAGCATGGTTGTGACAGGGATGAGCACATCTGGAATGCCGTCACCGGCCATTTGTTTAATAAGCGAGTCATGATCGTAAAAAACACCGATGACTGTAAAGGGGACACCCCACAATTCAATCGTTTTGCCAACCACTTGGACCGAATGATAAAGCTGATCGGAAACTTTTGCGCTAATTACCGCAACTCTGCTATGTTCGCCCACTGAGGTTAATGTAATCGTGGTGCCAGCAATCATCCTCATGTGAGTAAAATCACGGTAGTACTCATTGACGCCGATGATATGGCAGTTCGCCTTGTTTATACCGGCCTTCGCATTCCCCCGCTCCCCCGCGCTATATGTAATCTGCGTGTTCCACACTTTCGCCAGCTTTTCTGCATCCTGTAAAGTTAGACCCGTTGTACTTGTTGCCGCAACGGATGTATCGACGTTAGCAGCCAGCTTATTCAATTGATGAGATCCATTCGTTTGCTCCCAGTCCGTAATGACGGATGATAGCAGTCCTGCGCTGGCAACCATCAACAGCACGCCGGCAAATACCATCCATGAAGCGAGTTTGGCACCCAGCATGTTCTGTTACTCCTTTTTATGCGAATTCGAATGCTGCTCTTGGAACGAATATGTATGTACAAATGCCAAAGGACTATCGGGTTTCGATGATCCGGTCACCGTCCGCTACCGGTTTGTTGCTGGATGCAACCACTTTGTCCATCGAAGTGACGCCGTTGATAATGGCCGTTTTCTGATCGTCTGCATCCCCCACTTGTACCGAAGCCCGCTGTAAAAAGTATTCACTGCCCAATGGCCCTTTCTTTTCTTTCATCACAAGCACATACTTTCCGTTGTCGTCTTCTCGGATCGCATCGTTCGAAAGCAAGAGTGAAGTAGGAGGCACTTTTTTGACGATATCGAATTCGCCGGTTTCACCTCCCTTCAATCGTTCATCCTGCAAGGCGAAGGAAATTTTTTTCTGATCGCGCAAATTTCCGTTTTGTCCCGCTTGTGTGACTGCGCTCCCTTGGCTTGCAGCAGCGTCTCGGATATCGGTTACTTTTCCTTTTATACGAGTGTTTTTCAGTGTTGCAAAAGTGAGTTCCGTTACGTCTCCCACGTTCACATACTGAGCTTTGGCGTTGCTAACAAGTGCCTTGAGGAGATGACCTTTGGACAAATCAGCAATGCCAACGGCCGCTTTTCCATTCTGCACGGGGGCGCCTTTCACTGCATTCACTTCCGTAACGATACCGGCGATCTGCGATGTAAGCCTTGTGAAGTCCTCGAGTTGGCGCTGCAAATTGGCAATCGCCCGCTCTTGGATCTGCTGGTCAAGCTTCGCGCTTTCGATATCCCGGGAAATGCCGCGCATTTGGCTTTCGTCACCGTTTCGGGCCGCTGCCAAGAAACTCTCCTGCAGCTTTTCCAAGCTTAATTGTTTCTGCTGATACCTTGCCTGATTGTCCTTCAGCGAATTTTCCGCATCCTGTGTCTGAAACGAGACAAGCTCTTGTCCAGGCTTCACCTCGTCGCCGACTTGAACGGCCACTTCTCTCACAGCCCAGTTCACATTGATATACAGGTCTATCGTCTCTGCCGCCTCTACCGTGCCCGAACCTGTGACTTCGTGCGAAAGCGCACCGGGAGCCGGTTTTTCAATCGTTACCTGCGGCAGCGATAGATGGAGCAATGTTTTAGAAAAAAATGTGAATACAACCATGACAAAGACGAATCCAACGATTGCCCGCCGAATCGTTTTCTTCCTGACTCGTTCATTGTCTGAAGAAGCTTGTATAATTTCCATGATGCATGTACCTCCTGCTCTTTACCCTTTGATTCCGGACAGCTGAATGCCTTCGACCAAATAACGCTCCGCGTACAGCGCTATCAAAATAAGCGGAAGCATGTACAGAGCCGAAGCAGCAAAGGCAATACCACGTTCACCTTCGCTGATAAGCGCTAAATAGACGGATAGCGGCTGCTTGTTGGCGTCGTTTAGAAAGATGAGCGGCTGCTCCACCATATTCCAGTTATCGATGAAAATAAGGATGGAAAGCGCGGCAATTCCCGTTGTGCACATAGGTAGAACAATCCTTCCAAAAATATACAGATGGCCTGCTCCATCTACCCTTGCTGCCTCGATATAACTATAAGGAATTGCCATCATAAACTGCCGTAGCAAGAAGACACCGAATGCACCAAAAATGCCGGGAAAATGATAGAAAAATAAGAATCGATCAACCCGAGTCGATCTGCTACGATAAAATTCGGCACGAGAGTTACTTGATAAGGCATCAGCATCGTGACAATGTACATAAAAAAGAGCGGCTCGCGTAAACGGAAGCGCAGCTGGGAAAATGCGTATGCCGCGAGAGAAGCGACAACGATTCCACCGACGATGATGGGCAATGTCATTAACACTGAGTTCCAGAATAAGAACAAAAACTGCGGTTTCTTGATCAATACAGTATAGTATTGAGACAGTGTCGCAAGATCCGGAATCCACTTCAGTTTGACGAATTGGCTCCCGCCACCATCGCTCTGATCAGATATACTGCCGGAGATCGCTGCATAATTAGCAGATATCTCTGTTTCGGACATAAATGAATTCGTAAACGTCATCACCAGTGGAAAAATAAATGCTGCAGCCAGCACTGACAATACCGCGATTAGCGCCGTTTGTCTGCCAATCCGAGCATTTCGCCTCCTCGCGGAGGCTGATTTCTTCGTTCCTATCAGTCCTGATGGTCTTACAGGCCTGCTAGTTTCCATCATGCACCTCGCTTCCGTTCAAAATTGGCAGTAATTGAGTTAAGCGAGCGACTTTGCAATGCGCCGCTCCACCCAGAACAAGACCAGTACCAGAACCACAATGATCAAAGCCATGATAAAAGCGGCCGAGGTCAACTTCTGATAATCCAACGATTTGAACATATTGTTCATGTAGTGCTGGAGCATATAGATGCTTGAATTCGGGTAGTCGCCGGCGATCAGATACGTTTCTCTGAAAACTTTGAAAGAGTTGACGATCGACATAATAAACACAAAGAAAGTTGTTGGCGTCAGATAAACGAGCGTAATCGTCGTCCATTTTCTAAATTTACCTGCCCCATCCATGGCAGCTGCTTCGTAATATTCAGTTGGGATATTTTGCAGCCCAGCGAGAAACAGCACCATATTGTACCCGACGTTTTTCCACAAATAGACGACAATCACGACCAGCATCGCCGACCGACTTTCCATCCAGTCCGTCGGTCCGATTCCCCAGTGAGCGAGTCCTTCGTTCAGCGTCCCATGCAGATCGAATACGGCTTTCCAAATGAGTACCACGGACGCCACCGGCACGACGAGCGGGACCAAGCAAGCAATGCGGAACCAGTTGCGGAAGGGGATGTTCCCACCCAGCAGCATGGCTAGCCCCAACGACAAAATCATATTAAGAGGCACGCTGATTATAGTAAACAGCAGTGTGTTCGTCGCTGCCTGCTGAAACACGGCATTGCCGAGCAGCTCGCGATAATTGGCAAGGCCCACGAACGACCCTTGTATAGGACTATCCATCAAGGAGTAATAAATCCCCATAACGAAGGGAATCAGGAAGAACAAGGAAACCCCTGCCAAGCTCGGCAGCAGAAATAGTGCAGCCGTGGCGCCCTCCTTGTATCGCAAGTATTTCAGTATCCTCAGTCCTCCTTTCAAAGTATCGGCTCCTAGCTCCTATGCTGGCCATTGCAGGAGGAACTTTCATCCCAAGAGTAACCTCACCTACAATCATTCTCGCATTGAAAAATTAGAAATGGATTAGAGCATGGCTGAACAAAAAAAGCCCGCCTTTCGGCGGACAATAGTGGCATGATGTTATGGCTATCGCTCTGCGAGCAGTTGGACCGTCATCGTAGTTCCTTCACCCAAACGACTTTGGACAGAGATCGTACCGCTATGCTTATCCACGATCCATCGGGCAATCGCTAGGCCTAGTCCTGTGCTGTTGTCCCTGCGGTTTCGCGCTTTGTCTCCGCGATAAAAGCGATCAAAAATAAGCGGTAAGTCTTCCGCTGATATCCCTGAACCGGTATCTTTCACGACGATCGTGACGTGACTGCCTGTTTTGCTCGAACTAACTTGAATGGAGCCGTTCTCCGGGGTGTTCTTCAAACTGTTATCCAACAAAATAATCAACAATTGATGAAGCCGTTCAGGGTCGCCGCGAACCACCAGATCCATTGATGCATTGGCTTCCAGCCGAATTTGTTTGGTCTCCGCAAGTGGCCCAAGCTTTTGGATCACTTCGCGTATCAACGGTTCCAGAGGTACTGCTTTGATAAAAAGTTCTTCCTGATTGGAATCCGTCCGCGCCAAAGTGAGCAGTTGATCCGTCAGTTTGGCCATTCGCTTCGACTCGTGCAGCACCATCGCAATCGGTTCGCTCATCTCCAAGATGGTACGATCAGGATGACGGAATACCAGTTCTGCATTGGCGTGAATGATTGAAAGCGGAGTTCGCAGCTCATGTGATGCATCATCTACGAATTGCCGCTGTTTATCCCATGCCTTATGTATCGGCAGCAGCGCTTTATTGGCCAAATAAAAACCCGCCATGACGGTTGCCGCTCCGCCCAGGATGACACCGAACGCAATCAGCCTAAGTAAATTGGATAACATATTTTCCTCAGAATCGACATTTCCGATCGCTTGGACGCTTACAACCCGAGTCGGACTTTTGCTGTCAATCTGCGTTGTTACTGCTTGCATTCCGATTACATTCAGCGAGCTGACATCCATCGGCTGACTAAAGGTGACAGCAGAAGTTCGGTAAACGTGACCGTTGATTTTAACCGTTTGCGGGGTTTGAGCGGACTTGAAGTCACCGAAACGAGCCATCGTATCCTTTCCTCCATCCGTAATCGGCAATAGAGGGACGGCGCCTCCTTGATCATCCCACAATATCAAGAAAATCCTGGGATCCATCACTTGGTACCGAATCATCGTTTTCGTTGATGTTTTCAAGTCTGGATCGCCTGGCAACATCGGCGATCCTTGTGTTGTATAGAATAAAGTCCTGTTTTGCTCTGGCAGCTTATTTAACCCCTCAATCCGTTCTGCGAGAGAGACATCTATTTTGGCGAACAACTGATGTCGCAGCTGCGTGTAAATGATCAGGCTAAAGCATGTAAGTATGATGAAAAATACGATCGCATTCAGCGTTGTCAGACGGATTCGCGTTTTGTTGAACATGCCACATTCTCCTTTAGCATATAACCAACGTTCCGGACCGTTTGCACGACATGGTCATACTGATAGGCTTTCAGCTTTTTACGCAAATAAAAAATATACACATCGACAACGCCTAATCCTATTTCCGAATCGAGCCCCCACACCCGGGAGCAGATTTGTTCACGAGTCAGAATTTGCTCTCGATTTCTTAATAAAAATTCAAGCAGCTCGTATTCTTTTTGCGTCAATTCGAACGGTTGGCCGTCGATATTGGCTTCGCGGTTTCTCATACTTAACGAAAGCCTCTTGTAGATTAACTCCCCCTCGCTTCCGATCGTTCCGTTCCTTCGCAGCAAGGCGCGCACGCGGGCCAGAAGCTCTGGCACTTCAAAAGGTTTCGTCAAGTAATCATCTGCTCCCGAATCAAGGCCTTTCACTAGATCCTCAACGTTGTCTTTGGCAGTCAAAAATAACACAGGCGTCACAAACTGCTTAGCACGAAGCTGGCGAACAATCTCCAGTCCATCCATTTCCGGCAGCATAATGTCGAGAACGAGCACATCATAAATTCCTTGTTCTGCCAAGTAACACCCGTCGTCCCCCGCTTGCGCTCTATCGACCTGGTACCCTTCCTCTTCAAATAGGGTAGTAATCGTTTTCAACAAATAAAAATCGTCCTCAACAACCAAAATCCTCACATTAACCCTCCCAAGTAACACGGCATCACGGTTTGCAAAATAGTTCTAGTACCTCAGTATAAAGGAGAAACCTTAAAGATAGATTAGAGATTGTACTAGGGATACCTTGTTTGGAATTCACTTTGAGGATTAGCGTTTGATTATATCGAGAAAATACTTCTGTTTAAGCATTTCGCGCTCTCCCCAGTGCACTATATGTAAAGGACCACCTTTTTTACTTATTCTTTAAACGAAATATCTTGATTATATGCTCAGAAAACTTAATAATATGAAACAGGTCTTATTGACCTGTACGACAAGCTTTCATACACACCGCAGAAAGGTTGATATTGACATCATGGCGTTATCTCAACGTATGACCAAGAAACAAGCAATCAAAGAACCGTTTCCCATCTCTATACTTTCTCTTACCGTTGGCGCCTTCGCGATTGGAATGACCGAATTTGTCATTATGGGTCTGCTTCCGAATGTCGCAGCGGATTTGCAAGTCAGCATCTCATCCGCAGGGCAGCTCATTACTATGTATGCCCTTGGGGTAGCAGTAGGTGCTCCTATACTGACTGTCCTCACGCACCGAATTCCGCAAAAGAAACTATTACTTCTGCTAATGCTTTTATTTATTCTCGGTAACGGAATCTCTGTTTTCGCTCCAAACTATGCCGTCATGATGGGTGCCCGCATAATAACGGCATTGACACATGGGACATTTTTTGGTGTTGGGGCTGTTATCGCTTCTAATCTTGTTCGCCCGGACAAACGAGCCGGGGCCGTATCTATTATGATGGCTGGTCTGACCATTGCCAATATTATCGGTGTTCCTCTGGGCACGTTTATCGGTCAACATATGGGGTGGCGCTCCTCGTTTGGTGCCATTGCGATCATGGGAGTCATAGCATTAGTAGGCATACTTATCTTCATACCGCAAATCCAGCAAGACAAACCAGCGAGTATCGTTCGGCAAATTAGCGCTCTTATCAAGCCAAAGCTCCTTTTATTCCTGTTGATTGGAGCACTAGGCAACGCCGGCTTATTCACCGTATTTACCTATATTACGCCACTGCTCACGGAAATCACCGGCTTTGCCGAACATAGCGTAACTTGGATTCTAGTCCTTTTCGGCTGTGGCGTAACCATGGGCAATATCGTCGGAGGGAAGCTTGCGGACTGGAAGCTAATGCCTTCTGTACTGGGACTTTACTTTGCAATATGTGTCCTCCTTACCCTATTCACCTTTACCATTTATAGTCCAACAGCTGCCGTATTGACTATATTTCTATGGGGAGCCGCTTCCTTCGCTGTGTTTCCGGGGCTGCAAGTGCGAATCATGAGCCTCGCACAAGCGGCGCCAGCACTTGCTTCTACCTCCAGCCATTCAGCTGGTAATCTAGGAAATGCAGCTGGTGCTTTCATTGGAGGATGGGTCATTACTCATCTGGCTATAACAGCCCTCCCTTGGGTCGGTGCCGTGCTCGTAGGACTGGCTCTTATTGTGGGGATTGCTTGCTATGTCGCAGAACGCAAATCCGCTGTAGCGTAATCCTTTTTCCATCATGATCGATATAGCCCCAGCTTCTTTGAGAAGCTGGGGCTATTTGCACATACGGAATTTGCACTTTTTTTGGCAGAGTTTTAATTTCCCCCATTCATTGCTCTCTTGACTTAAGTCAATGACCCGTCATCAGCCTCTTTATATAATGAAAATCAACAACGTGATAAAGGGGATTATCTTATGGCAATCTTAATAAAAGAAATATCGGATCAGCGAAAATCTGCATTAGTTGCTGGCACTTCGCTTGTCATCATGGCAATTGCCTCATTTTTTTCCTATGGCTTTGTCCATGAAAGTCTTGTGGTACAGGGCAATCCCATCGCCACATTTAACAACATCGTGTCATCCAATAACCTATTCAAAGCTGAAATCTTAGGTTGGCTCATCATCCTGATCTGTGACATCGTGGTCGCCTGGGCTTTCTACATCTTCCTGGAGCCCATTCATAAAAGTCTTTCCTTGCTCGGTGCATGGCTCCGTCTTACCTATTCGACTATATTAGGAATTGCCATACTGCATCTGTTGATTGTGGGTTATGTGACTTTAAAATCAGACCGCATTCCTAAAGTTATCAGCATTTTATTGTTGCTTGCTTCAATAGGCTATATGGTCATTAACCTAAGCAAAACATTTCTTTCACAATATGATGGATTAATATCAGTACTTAATCTTGTATTTATGATACCAATGATTGCAGGAGAACTAGGCTTTGGGATATGGCTACTGCTCAGAGGAGGAAAACCGCCTAAAAGTACATGACAATTTTCCTATAAATTACTAGTATTAATCCGCTTCTTGATTCTACTTAATGACTCTGGAGTCATACCAAGATAACTCGCCAATTGATGTTGAGGTACACGATTGACTAGATGAGGTCTTTTTCGTAATAGCGCTTTATAGCGTTCTTCAGGTGTAGAACCGATAAATGAAGCCCATTCATCTTGTGCCTCACCCAGATTTTCCTCTACCATCTTGCGTGTCATCGTTTCCAATTGTAAGTATTTGCTAAACATGTCCTTTTCGGCATCAAGATCGCCAACAACCAATATACAGTCTTCTAGACAAGTTAATGAGTACGGGGATGACTTATCTTGTTTATGATAATTGAAAATCGAAGCTGCTTGCTCTTCTGTGTAAAAATTCGATGTGACCTCTTTTCCCGTTTCATCTACCGAATACTGCCTGACACATCCCTTCAATACAAAATAACATTTAGTGGGAACATCTCCTTGTGCAAGGAGGACTGTTCCTTTTTTATATTCCTCAATCCGTATATCGTCAATAATCGCCTGTTGTTCTTCTTCGTTAAGTGATGTAAATTTAGTCAAATACTTGAACAATATGGTTTTCATTTTGCATTCCTTTCATCTCGTAGGGAGAATCTATAGATTCTCCTGTTTCAAAGCATCAATAATATTTGCTTTTTTCACTTTGGCGCTCGCGTATAACATGGATAAGCTTACGATAACAAATACAGCAGCAATCACATACAGAATGCTAGTCCAAGACACTATGAAACCGTACGAGAAACTATGCATGAAGGATTGGTAGATCAGCACCATGATCACTCCGCTGATTGGAAGCCCGTAGGCTAGGGCCTTGATTCCATAAAATATACTTTCATAGTTCATCATTTTGTTAAAGCTTTTGGGCGTCATCCCCACCGATCTGAGCATTGCGAACTCTCGTTTGCGAAGGGCAATACTCGTCGTAATCGTATTGAGAATATTCGCCATCGAAACCGCCGTAATCAATGCTACAAAACCATAAATAAATACGGATAATAATAGAATCTTTTGTTCCGAGCGCCGTCTATCTTGAAATAAGTTCATTACAGACAGATTATTCTTCATTTCTTCGATATCCTGTTGTGTTTTCAAAGGATCTTTACTATTCAAATAGAGTCCTGAATACGCTTTGGCATCCTTGCTTCTTTTCATTAACTGATCGAAGACCGGTTCGGAAACAACCAGATTCACTTGAAAGGTGCTTCGAATAATCCCCATTGGGAATTGATCTGTTACCGCGGCTACCTCCAGCTTGTTGCTCGTTTCCTTCTCATCGAGATCTGTGGAGACAAGATCCAGCATTTCCCCTGCTCGGCCATTGATCCCTTTCGTTTCGATAAACTTGCCCTTTTCATCTTTATATGTCATGACATCAATCAATATGGCGGCTGGGCGATCGAGATTCGTTAGCTTCGTATAATCGATACCAACTTTTTTGGCATAGTCTTTCAGCTTCTCTTCACTTAAGGCATTTACGCCTATATTGTATTTATACAGACCATTATGATGAGGCAAATAGATTTGCACGCTTTTGGGAATGACTCCCTCTTTCACCCAGGTGAAGGCAGCAGACGATTGTTTGATCAGGCTGTACTCCGTAATGCCCTCCAACGAAACAATAGAGGTCAACAAACGCTCGTCAATCGTTGACTCTTCGCCCTCCTTGTGAACCCCGACATCATAATTGTAGCCTTTTTGTGAAAGATCAAGCGATCTCTGCAGGTTGGAAGTGAAGAAAGACACGGATAGATACAACACAATGCTAATGACAAGTGAAAAGACAGTGGCGTAATACCTGCGCTTGTTTCTTTTTAAATTTTTCAAGCCAAACTCGGCTTCAATGCCGAATACAAGTTGGATCAGCTTCGATGTTTTCACCGTTTTACCCGTAAGCTTATGGATGATGTTCATGGTCGAATGACCTCATCTTTGGCAATCTTGCCATCTTCAATGGCGATAATTCGGTCAGCTTGCAGAGCAATGCGTTCATCATGCGTAATCATAATCAGCGTCTGATGAAAGCCTTTGTTGAACATCTTCAATAAGTCAATGATTTCGCCGCCATTTTTACTGTCCAAATTACCTGTGGGTTCGTCTGCCAGTAGGATAGCGGGTTGATTCATCAATGCTCTTCCAATTGAAACCCGCTGCTGTTGGCCGCCGGAAAGCTGGTTAGGCAAATGATTCAACCGATCTTGTAAATTTAGCATCCTCACAATATGCTCAAATTGCTTTTGATCCACCTTATGCTCATCGAGCAAGAGCGGCAGCTGTATATTTTCTTCAACCGTTAAGATCGGCAGAAGATTGTAGAACTGATAAATCAAACCGATTTGTCTCCGTCTAAAAATGGCCAACTGCGTCTCATTCAAGCTATACATGTCCGTCCTATCCACAAACACTTTGCCGCTTGTTGGTCTATCTACACCGCCTAGCATATGCAAAAGCGTTGATTTCCCCGAACCCGACGGGCCGATGATGGCGACGAACTCCCCCTTTTCCACTGAAAAGGATATATCGTCAAGCGCTTTTACCGCCGTGTCACCTTTGCCATACACTTTAAACAGATGTTCAATTCTCAGAATTTCCATGTTGAAACCTCCATAAGTTTGTCAATGGATGTAGTATATCTGCCTGAAGTGACTTTACAGTGACTTGAAAGTGACAGTCTAGTCACTTAACCCTGTTAGACGATTCGCTTATAGAATCGGATCCGAAATTGTGATCCCTTATCGACTTCACTCTGAACGTCTATATCGCCATTTTGCTTGGTAATAATGCTGTGAGCCATCGAGAGACCAATACCGCTGCTGCCCTCACCAGCACCCTTGCCTTTATAAAAACGCTTAAAAATCGAAGGTATTTCCTCCTTGGAGATGCCTTTACCATTATCTTGGATACTAATCTCTGTAAATAGCGGGTTTTCTGAAAAAGAAATCGCGATGGTTCCACCAACTTGCGTATGTTCCACACCGTTTTTTAAAACATTGATGATAGCTTCCGTTGTCCAATTGAGATCGCCTAGAAAAGAGACGTTGTCTTCGCCTTTTATGGAAATCGTTTGTTCCTTGATGTCTATCGGAATTAGAACGGGTTGCAACGCTTTTTCAATAAGCTTGGCCACCATGACTTGATCTTTCTTGAACTGCACGGTGCCTGCATCGATCTTCGAAAGCTTTAACAAGGAAGAAACAAGCCAATCCAGCCGTTCGAGTTGGATACGAATATTGCGCGTGAACTCCGATCTTTTGGCTTCTGGCAGTTGGGGGTCGTCTAACAGGTCCGCCATGACCATCATAGAGGTTAGAGGCGCTTTGAGCTGATGAGAGATGTCCGAAATGGCGTCTGTGAGATGGATTTTGTCTTTATGCAAAAGGGCGCTTTGCTCCGACAGCATGACGGTTACTTTATAAATCGTATTTTTCAAAATACTGATTTCGCCTTCACGATTATCGCGGACATCAAGGGAATAGTCACCGCTGCTAATTTGCCGCAAATAGCCGGACAACTTCTCAATCTCCTGATATCTCGATCTCGTAAATAGAAGGCTGCATCCAAGGAGCAAAATGGAAGTGATTAGAACGAGGACCACGGCAGCTAGGGACAAAAAAGCCGCGGCTATCAGCATAACCAGACTTATCGTAGACATCAACAAGAGTACGAGGCGGATCTCATGATTACGCAGCATGCTACTCACCCACCTTATAGCCTAAACCGCGTACGGTTTTAATAAACGTTGGATCTTTGGGGTCATCCTCTAGCTTTTCCCTCAACCTTTTGATGTAAACCGTTAACGTATTGTCATTGACGAAATCCCCGGCAACATCCCAAATTTGTTCTAAAAGCTGGTTTCTGGAGAGGATCTGCCCGATGTGGTTAACGAAAATCAGCAACAAGCGGTATTCCAATGCAGTCACTGGGATTTCATCCCCATGTTTATATACCTTGCCTTCCAAAGTATTAATTCGAATATGATCTAATTCGATGATTGCTTTGGCTTGCGGCTGCTTCTGATATCTTCGCAAAACAGTCTTAATTCGTGAGAGCAGCTCGCGAATACGAAAAGGCTTGGTAATATAGTCGTCCGCTCCCATGTCAAGTCCCATCACGACATTGACTTCATCATCCACGGCCGTAAGGAAAATAACAGGAATGTCGCTTTGCCCCTTCACCATTTTACACAATTCATACCCGCTTCCATCCGGCAGTGTTAAATCGAACAGACATAAAGCAAACTGATCCAATTGCTCGGCTATCACCTTTTTCGCAGATGCAACGTCATGGCACAGAACCGTGGAAAACTGGTCTTGCTGCAAAGAATATTCGAGTCCAGACGCAATGGTCTTATCATCTTCCACCAATAAAATGTTCAATGGATTATCATCCTAATTTAATATTTTTTGAAATGACGCATGACTTATGATTGTATCATATTAGAAAGGGGGGTGATTAGCAAAGGAGCATGCTTTAAGGGATCGTTGAGGCATAGGAAAATGGCCTCGCAGGTGATGATCATCTAGCGAAGCCATGGAAGACTTGCTCATTTTTCACCTAAATCGTTGGGATGAACACAACCCGTTGCCCGAGGTCAATAGGAGCATCCAAACTTCCTCCACTTTGGAAAGCGGGAAAGGTACTGAGTTCACTTTAAGCTTGCCAGCCGCAATAGCGTCGATGAGCGCTGGAAATTCGGCAAACCAATCTGGATCCAAGGCAAAGCACGGCTCCGATCCAGCGCAGCTGAAATATTTTAATAAACGATGTAAAAGAAAAACAAGCTACGCACTATGTAGGTGCAGTAGCTTGTTTCCCATATACTCAGATATCTCGTGTACATTCTTCACGACAAAAAATTCGGAGATGATCGCTTAAGATCTTTGATTACTTCTTTAGCTGCAGCGCTCTTAAAATAACAGTTACCGCTTCAGCACGTGTTGTGTTCGCTCTCGGCTTCACAGTACCGTCCTCGTAACCATTAATTAAAGCTTTAGCGGTTGCGGTAGCTAGCGCGTTGCGAGCCCAGTCAGATATATCAGCGTTATCTGTAAAGCTGTCTTTCATAACCGTTGAATCGATCTGTGCGGCACGAATGACAATCACTGCCATTTGCTCACGGGTAATCAAGTCGTCAGGACCGAAGGTGCTCGAACTATATCCGGTAACAACGCCAAGCGTGGCGGCAATCTCAATTGCGCTTCGGGCCCAGTGCGCTTCAGTATCGTCAAAAGCTTTATTTGTTTGTGCTTGGAGATGAAAAGCTTTTACGATAGCAGTAACAAATTCCGCTCTTGTGATACTGTTATTCGGCTTAAACGCATGGTCCAAATAGCCATTAATCACGCCTAGTTGAACCAAATCTCTGATGCTCGTTTCGGCCCAATGCCCCTTGATATCACCAAAATCTACGACTTCCGTTGAAGGATTGGTGATCCCTTCTTTATCTGACATTAGTACAGCAAATTTCCCGAAATGACGAACAGATCCCGACACCGTTCCATTCGTCTGATCAACTTTCTGGTCCTCTAACTGCACCCACTTATGGTTCTTTTCGTCCAACCCATACAGGCCTAGAGTTGATTTCCCAAAATTAATCTTAGATTTGTCAAAAGGTAATGTAATGACAACTGCCTTCTTGAAATCCCCGGCCATCCCCTTCTTAATTTCGTAAATTTCACTTGCTAAGCCCATTGATTTGCCACTAGGTAGTATAGATGTTTCGCTTATTTTATCTATGGTAACCTGAACGTCGCTGTCTACTGCACCAATTGGCGCATCAATTTGGACTCCATTCACAGTAAGTGTCCCTCCAGCTGCCAAAATGGTTCCGAAGTTAATTGGACCGCCGCCACCTCCACCACCGCTGATCACAGGTGGGGTAATTGGCAAATAGAAAACATATGTGGTAAAGTGCTTTGTCCACACGACAAGATCTTCCCCAACCGTGATTTTGGCATCTCCACCTGAGGCAATTTCGCGATCTGCCGCTGCTTGGGTATCTGACGTGACTGAACCCGTAATCGGAATGACAACACCATTTCTTAAGTAACCTGCTAATTTATTGCCCTGTTTCGGAAAGAACAAACGCAGGGCTTTGTCGAAAGTTAATGTAACATCCGGCGAGCCTAGTTCAATGACTCCACTGACATTGCTATTGCTGATAGATACGCTGCTGTTGCTTTTTACTTCTGGCAGCATGATGGCGCCATTCCAAGCTGTGGGAGCCATAACTTTCGTACCTTCCGGAATTACCACCAGCATTTCGCCCTGGGACGTTTGCGCTATGACTTCGATTAATGGAAGGATGGCCTCTTTGTTCGATCCGACAATAATCGGAGTGACTGCAATATTAGCATTCGTCACGCCTGATGGAACAGTTATAGTTGCTGGATCATTTGTTATCTGAATGGATGTGTCAGTAACAGCGGTGATGGCAAGTGCTCTTTTGATCGTCACGTTATATGTCTTTTTCGTTATGCCGTCTTGTGCTGTAACTTCTATTGTAACGAGCGTATTGCCAGCAGGTAATTGGATTTTTTTCGACGTTGTCATTTCAGCGTTTATTTTGACACTGGCATGAGTTTCCTCGGGAAAAGCCGTCACAGTTAGGACATCAACACGATTACTCACAGACATGGTGTAGTCCAAAATCATCCTGTTATACTCAAAACCAGCATCGCTTATTTGTAGGGATTGTAACTGAGCATTACTATATGCTGCAGATGTTCTATTCACGTATACAAGGTAGGTTTGACTGGAACCGTTTTGATCCGTTACAACCAATTCCATTCGGTTACGGCCTACATCGATCGGTATCGAATTAGTTGCCACGCCACTGGTTAAGTTAGACGGACCAAACACGAGCACATTGTCACTGTTGTAGAAGCTCCCTATTATACTGAAATTTCTATCATACACGCTAGCTGTGACACTAATACTTGATACTTGGTTAGTCACATTAAAATGATACGTTGTTCCCGTTACAGAATCGGCAATGAATGTTAGTCCCCCACTCGACAGCGTCAACCCGCTTAAACTTGGGTTGCCCCCTACAACATTAGAGCGTGTTACAACCACTAGATAGGTTGCTATCGTTCCATCCGAAGCGGTGACGGTGTATGTCACTGGTGTAGTGAAGTCGTTCGGCGTCGTTCCGCTCACTTGCGTGGTGGTGCCTACCTTCACCGTCGATCCTGCTGAACTCGTAAATGTTGCAACTAGCGAGGTTACAGATGTTCCAGGAGGAACGGTTAATGCGATATTCGTACCATTAATCGTTCCCACTACGGCTGGGGATAATCCTTCGAAGCTGAACGTAGACAAATCCTTTGCGCTGTTCGCCGCCACAGTTACCGTCACCGTGTAGCTCTTTGTCGTTCCATCCTGCGCGGTAACGGTGTACGTCACCGGCGAAGTAAAGTCGTTCGCCGTCGTTCCGCTCACTTGCGTGGTCGTACCTACCTTCACTGTCGATCCTGCGGAACTCGTGAATGTCGCAACTAGTGCCGTTACGAATGTTCCATGAGGCACCGTTAATGCGATATTCGTGCCATTAATCGTGCCTGTCACGGCTGGCTGTAAGCCTTCGAAGCTGAACGCAGTCAGATCCTTTGCGCTGCTCGCCGTTATTGTTACGGTTACGGTGTAACTCTTCGTTGTTCCATCCTGCGCAGTGACGGTGTACGTCACCGGCGAAGTGAAGTCGTTGGACGTCGTACCACTCACTTGTGCGGTCGAGCCTACCTTCACCGTCGATCCTGCGGAACTCGTGAATGTCGCAACTAGCGACGTTACCGATGTTCCATGAGGCACGGTTAATGCGATATTTGTGCCATTAATCGTTCCCACTACGGCTGGCGAAAACCCTTCAAAGCTGAACGCAGTTAAGTCTTTCGAGCTGCTAGCTGTTACTGTTACCGTTACGGTGTAACTCTTCGTCGTTCCATCCTGCGCGGTAACGGTGTACGTCACCGGCGAAGTAAGGTCGTTCGCCGTCGTTCCGCTCACTTGCGTGGTCGTACCTACCTTCACAGTCGATCCTGCGGAACTCGTGAATGTCGCAACTAGCGACGTTACCGATGTTCCATGAGGCACGGTTAGTGAGATACTCGAGCCATTTATCGTTCCGACCACTACTGGCTTTAAGCCTTCGAAGCTGAACGCAGTCAGATCCTTTGAGCTGCTCGCCGTTATTGTTACGGTTACGGTGTAACTCTTCGTTGTTCCATCCTGCGCGGTAACGATGTACGTTACCGGCGAAGTGAAATCGTTCGACGTCGTTCCGCTCACTTGCGCGGTTGTACCTACCTTTACTGTCGATCCTGCGGAACTCAAGAACGTCGCAACTAATGAAGTTACCGCCGTTCCATGAGGTACGGTTAATGCGATATTCGTGCTACTAATCGTACCTACCACGGCTGGGGATAATCCTTCGAAGCTGAACGTCGTCAAGTCTTTCGCGCTGCTTGCTGTTACTGTTACCGTTACGGTGTAACTCTTCGTCGTTCCATCCTGCGCGGTGACGGTGTACGTCACCGGCGAAGTAAGGTCGTTCGCCGTCGTTCCGCTCACTTGCGTGGTCGTACCTACCTTCACAGTCGATCCTGCGGAACTCGTGAAT